>JBJOHX010000111.1:0-14696 GCA_046047415.1 Bacteroidota bacterium | reverse complement strand
GACCAACCACCCTCGAACAAATCATGGATAATTTGAAGTCTATGGCGGAATTGGCCCGCATGAATGGCATTGAACCCGTTCTGTCGTCTGTTTTACCAGCTTATGATTTCCCTTGGCGACCCGGTATGGAGCCGGCTCCTAAGGTCATGAAATTAAATGCAATGATTCGCGACTATGCAGATGCGCATGATATGATTTATCTGGATTACTTCTCGGCTATGGCAGACGATCGAAATGGTTTGGATAGCACCCTGGCTTCTGACGAGGTGCATCCAACTGTGAAAGGATATGAGATTATGGCTCCACTAGCCGAAGCAGCAATTGCAAAAGCCTTAGCCAAAAATAAATAATTACTTTGTATGCTATTTAAAAACGCTCAAATGCTCTGGGCACTTTGGATGCTATTGATTCCGGTGCTAATTCATTTGATGCAGTTTAGACGGTTTCAAAAAACCGCTTTTACCAATGTTCGGATACTTCAGGAGGTATTGCAGAAATCAAATAAGGGCAACCGCATAAAAAGTTGGGTACTTTTATGCTGCAGATTGGGATTTCTCACAACACTGATTTTTGCCTTTGCCCAACCCTTTACAGTGCCTAGCTCCAACGTTAGATCCAATAAAATCGTTATCTACCTGGATAATTCCTTTAGTATGCAGGCTCCCGAGAAGGGAGCCTCTACATTACAAAACGCTGTTCAAAGTTTATTCCGTGAATTTCCTGAAACGTTTGAATTTTCACTTTTAACAAATAACGAAACCTACCCACATCAAAATTTAACCGAATACCAGGAATCCTTACTGAATTTAGATTTTACGTCCGAATCTTTAGATTTTAAAACGCTTAAGTTGCGTTTTGAGAATTTAATGGCATCGGAAAAATCCGCAGATCACGAATTGTGGATAATTTCTGATTTTCAAGAACTTAATGTAGATAGTTTAATCGAAATTCCTGAAGGACAGGTCAAATCAGTGGTTATTAGGCCTGAATCACGGATGAATATTAGCATTGATTCGGCTGCTATGGTACGTCATGAAGGAGATTTACAGGAATTCGAGGTGTTCGTAACATTGGACGACACCACAAAAAATGCTGCACTTTCCTTTATGCACAGAGATACTCTATTGGCAAAAGGCATTCCTGAAATTACAGGAGCACATTCAGGCAGATTAACCTTTAGCATTCCTGCTAAAGCATCCTTACTGGGTTATTTTCGGGTAGAAGATCAGGGATTAAGTTACGACAACACCTTGTACTTAAACTTAACGCAGCAGCCTAAAACAAAGGTTTACGTTGTAGGGCCAGGACCAGATGATTATTTTAGAAGAATTTACACGCCAAATGAATTTGAGTATAACCAAACCAACTTAATGTATTTGGATTACAGCCTGTTAAATTCACAAAATTTACTGGTCTTAAATGAACTACCCCATATTCCGGAAACGCTAATCGAAGTGCTGCGAAACTTCGCAGAAAATGGGGGTACTCTACTTGTAGTTCCTGCCGGGAAAATCGATCTTGATTCGTATAATGAGCTATTACAATCCATAAGTGAGATTACTTTGAAACCTACTTCGGCACTCCCTGAACTTGTAACTAATATTGCCTTTGAACATCCGCTGTATAGCAATGTTTTCGCAGAAAAAGCACAAAATTTTGATTATCCCGAAATACAACAACATTACCCTATAAAATCGCTCAATACAGGAATATTAAACTTTCAAAATGGATCACCGTATTTAGTTGAATCCAATGACATTTATGTATTTGCCTCAGGTTTAAATCGGGACATTTCAAATATCACGGAATCTCCTTTAATTGTGCCCACGCTATACAATCTTGGGAGAATAAGCAAATCCGGTCCGAGATTGTATTTTAATGTTGGTGAAAAGGCTGCTCTAGATGTTACAATTAGCACTTTTGCAGATCAAATTATAAGTTTGAAATCCCAAGATTACAATTGTATTCCCCTTCAACAAAGCACTGGTACTGGTGTTAAATTACAATTTGAACAAGAACCCAGCGTGCATGGATCTTATGATATTATTCATAATGAAATGAGTTACGGCCATGTAAGTTTCAATTATATCCGAAACCAAAGTACCCCGGAATATCCGAGCCTTACTTTTCCTAAGGGCATTAAAACATTCAACAGCCTCGAGGAGTTGGCCGCAGCGCATCGAAATGCGCTCGAGATTCACCAGCTTTGGAAATGGTTTGTTATTTTTGCGCTGCTGTTTGTGCTGGCAGAAACAATGCTTCAAAAATTTTGGAAATGACCTTATTATTAAAATCGGCAACATTATTGGATGAAAACCAGCCTGAACGCCATGGGAAAACGTTTGACATTCTTATAGTTGCTGGCAAAATAAGCCAAATTGCACCCGAGATTAAGGCTCCGGAAAACTGTAAGGTTATTTCACGAGAAAATTTACACATTTCCAGTGGTTGGTTCGATTCCAGCGTTAGTTTTGGGGAACCTGGGCATGAAGAGCGCGAAACTATTTTTAACGGTCTTAAGGTTGCAGCTAAAAGCGGATTTACCGGAATAGTTCTCAACACAAATTCAGAACCAGTCCCGGATACCAGCGGTGATATTGTCTTTTTAAAATCACGGGCAAAAGAAGGAGTTTGTGAACTCTTTCCTATGGGCGCATTAAGCCTTGGAGCAAAAGGAACAGACCTTGCCGAATTATATGATATGCATTTGGCTGGTGCTGTGGCCTTTAGCGATTTTAAAAACACCTTGGAAAATCCAAATCTCCTTAAATTGGCACTACTCTACTCCCAACATTTTGGAAGTTTGGTGCATTCATTTCCCTTGGATGCGCAACTTGGCCATAAAGGTCTAGTTCATGAAGGATCTGCCGCAGTGCGTCTTGGATTAAAAGGCATACCGGCGCTTGCCGAAGCCATTCGGGTTAGCAGAGACCTTTCAATTTTGGAATACACCGGTGGCAAGTTGCATATTCCAACCATATCTACAGCAGCATCTGTTCGCGCTATTGCAGACGCAAAACGCAAAGGGTTAGATGTTACGTGTAGTGTTGCCATTCACAATCTCTATTTCACAGACACTGTTTTGGAACAATTCGACTCCAACTTTAAGGTATTGCCTCCGTTGCGGTCCGAAGCAGACCGACAAGCGCTATTAACAGGCCTAAAAGATGGTAGTATTGACCTTTTATGTTCCGACCATACCCCAATGGATTTGGAAGAAAAAAGATTGGAATTCGATAGGGCCGCCTTTGGTTCTTTAGGGTTGGAAGCTACTTTTGGTGCATTACGCACCCTATATCCGGCAGATACTTGCGCAGCAATTCTTACCCGCGGTCGCGAACGATTCGGAATAAAATCAACGGCAATATTAGAAGGTGAAACGGCCAATATTACACTTTTTAATCCAGAAGGCACTTTTACAGAAACAAGCGACACTTTAAATTCAACATCAAAAAACTCAATGTATATAGGAGAATCGTTAAAAGGTATAGTGTACGGAATTGTGGTTGGAACAAAAGCCAATCTTTAAATGGAACAACAACCTCAAGGCAGAACTGTTGCCATAGTGGCATATCTTACTTTTGTAGGGGCGCTTATCGCGATTACCATGAACGCAGAATCCAAGCACCCACTAGGCAGCTTCCATTGTCGGCAGGCTTTTGGATTACATCTCAGTTTTTTGGGTTTTGCCCTATTTTTAAGTACTTCATTTAGCTTTTATGCCTGGGTAGGATTATATTTTATGTACTTTCTATTGTGGATTTACGGTTTTATAGGTGCACTGCAAGGTAAAGCAAAACCACTACCCTTAATTGGAGCCTATTTTCAAAAATGGTTCACTTTTATTCGTTGACATGAAAGTTAAAGCCCTCTCTCTTAACCATGTAATTAGACCGGCAATTTCTGCATCTGAATTCCCGCCCGTCTTATTTCTCATGCATGGTTATGGAAGCGATGAGGCCGACCTCTTTTCATTTTCCGAAGAATTACCAGAAGATCTCTTTATTATATCCGTACAAGCACCTTTTCAGTTGCAACCTTACGGTTACGCTTGGTATGCCATTAATTTTGAAGCCGAACGCGGAAAATGGAGTAATATAGATCAGGCAGTAAGTTCTCGGGAGGCAATGTTAAAATTTATAGACGAGGCCATAATCGCGTATAAGCTAAATTCGACCCGTGTATCATTACTTGGTTTTAGTCAGGGTGCCATTCTAGGCTATGCACTTGTACTTTCATACCCGGAACGATTCAAAACTTTGATTGCATTGAGCGGCTATGTGGATGCAAAAATGTTGCTGCCGGAATATAACTCTAAAAATCATCAGGCCCTGCAAATATACGCCTCCCACGGTCAGGTAGATCCGGTAATACCTCCCATTTGGGCCGAACAAAGTGCTCAATTTCTAAAAGATAAGGGATTACAGCATGTATTCGAACAGTTCCCGGTAGGTCATGGAGTATGTGCAGACAATTTCATGTCATTTAAAAACTGGATGGCTGGAAAGTATTAACGTGATTTAGAGTACAATAAATGATCCTTAAGCGTAAATGAAACACTTAGGTCTGGTTTGATTTCATAATTCAAGAACATTTCACCCCAATACATCCCGTCCGAAAAATCAGCAATGATCCAACGGTGATTTAAAACCTTGATTTTATTTATTTTAAAAAAACTTTTCATTCCCTCATACGGCACTAATGGGTTGTTACCGTGAGATTCATTTGTCTCTAATAGTTTGTCAGAAATATATCCTGCGGGATTTTCTAAGATATAGTCATCGGTATATGCCAATGCATCTTCATTGAATTGTAGAGAAAAATACTCCAACTCCATTCGTTTGTGCATTTCGGCCTTTAGGGCCTCTTTTGTTGACAACACTTCCTGTTTTGATTTTTCTAGCTGTTGTTCCAACTTTGCAATGCTTTGATTGCCCATGACACCTAGGTAAAGGGCTATTAAGGCGGTAAAAACAAAAAGGTATAAGTAGATATTTTTAATCATTTCATAGATTTAGTGTTAGGTTATCGTAGGCCAAAAAAACATGCTCAGGGAGCGTTGCTTCTACCTTTTTATGAAATCCCAAATTATGACTGATATGCGTTAGATACGCCCTTTCGGGATTCACTTCCTGAATAAACGCAAGTGCTTCCTCTAAATTTAAATGCGAATGATGTGGTTCCTGGCGCAACGCATTTAATACAAGTACGCGAACCCCCTCTAGTTTTTTAAGTTCTTCTTTTTCAATGGTTTTTACATCGGTGAGGTAAGCAAAATCTCCTATTCGATAGCCAAATACCTGAAGCCGATTGTGCCAGGCCTCTACAGGTATTATCCAATGCATACCCAATTTGAAGGCGGTGCCGCGTTCAACGGTATGCACTGCCACAGCAGGTGCGCCGGGATAACGGTTTTCATCTGCAAAAATATAATCGAATCGCCTTTTTAATGATTCAATGACTCGCGCGTGTGCGTAAATGGGTATATCCCCTTGTCTAAAAAAATACGGTCGAATATCGTCTATTCCTGCGGTATGGTCTGCGTGCTCATGGGTAAACAAAATTCCATCTAGACGACTCACCTGCTGGCGCAGCATCTGTTGTCGGAAATCAGGGCCACAATCAATAACGTAAGTTTCGCCGTTGGCAAATTCCAACAGTACAGATACACGTAATCGTTTGTCTTTCGGATCTTTGCTTAGACAGACAGGATGGGTACTTCCAATTACGGGTATTCCCTGTGAGGTTCCGGTTCCGAGAAATGTAATTTTCAACAGGATTTTCTGATTTATATCAAATTTATAACATAATTATGACTCCTAAACTCGCATCTTGTTATCTTTGTACCTGAAAGCAATTTGCCCATGGCTACTGTTCAAAAGAACGAAATCGAATTCGAGAACGTCCCCTCCATTAAAGCCAAAACGCTTAGGATTAACCTGAATCCGGATATCTACGGAACTTTTGCGGAAATTGGAGCCGGTCAGGAAACTGCGCGACATTTTTTTAGGGCCGGTGGTGCCTCTGGCACCATTGCCAAAGCCATGAGCGCTTATGACAAAGATTTTAGCGATGCAATTTACGGGTTGGAAGAAGACGGTCGGTATGTAACCCAAAGTCGTCTTAAAAAAATGCTTTCCTATGAAATGAATCTCATGGAGGAGCGTATAAGTAGAGATCGGCATCCCAACCGCCTCTTCTTTTCCTATGCCAATACCGTGGCAACCATTGATTTTTCGAAGCGATATAAAGGTCATGGCTGGGTAGGTATTCGATTTCAACTGGATCCCAAACAAAAGGAATTTGATGAAATCATTTTTCACGTACGATTCAAACAAAACGAAGCCCGACTACAACAGGAAACCCTTGGCATTGTTGGGGTAAATTTGATTTATGGTGCTTTTTACAAATACCATAAACCCCGAAAATTACTGAAATATTTATACGATCATATTGATAAGGACACCCTTGAAATTGATATGATTAATTTTTCAGGCCCTAATTTTACACATGTCGATAATCGTTTAATGAGTTTACAACTCATTAGAAATGACATGACGGATGCCGTAATGTTTGGTCCGGATGGAAATAATTTATTGCCAGCTGCAGTTTTGTATAAAAAGAACATTCTGGCGCTTCGGGGTAGTTTCCGACCGGTTACTAAGGTCAATATTGACATGTTACACAAATCGTATAACATTTTTGTTCAAGAAGAGACTGTAGACCCCATGAATACTATGGTCATTTTTGAAATCACCTTATCGAATTTAAAGGCCTCCGGGGAAATTGACGAACAAGATTTTATGGATCGGGCAGAATTGCTTTGTGCACTGGGCCATACGGTAATGATTTCCAAATTTTCGGAATACTACAAACTGGTTGAATACTTTAACAATTACACCAAAGCCAAAATTGGCCTAACAATGGGGGTCAACAATTTGGAGGATATTTTTGACGAGAAATACTACCGGCATTTAAGCGGTGGAATATTGGAGGCTTTTGGAAAATTATTTTTCAAAGATCTTAAGGTATACCTCTATCCCATGATAAACGCAGACACCGGTCAAATCATGACCAGCAATAATATTAAAGTTCATCCTCGTATGAAAGAATTGTACAAATTCTTTAAATACAATGGGAAGGTCATGGACATTATAGATTATGAACCGGAGATACTGGACATATTCTCTCGTGACGTTTTAAAGAAATTGGTGAATGATGAACCAGGTTGGGAAGAAATGCTGCCCAATGGGGTTGCACGCCTAATTAAAGAGAAACATTTATTTCTGCCTAAAAAGGATGAGGCAAAACACCTAGCATAAAAAAGGCCGGTTTTATCGGCCTTTTTTATGCTGGTAATTTCTTTTAATGCTCAAGAATCTGAGCCGCATGATCGTCCGTTTTTACCTTATCGATCACACGTTGCACTATGCCGCTTTCATCTATCACGAAGGACGTACGGTAAATTCCGTCGTACTCACGGCCCATGAATTTTTTAGGTCCCCAAACCCCAAAACCTTCAATCACTTTCCGTTCTTCGTCTGCAAGCAAGGGAAAAGGTAAATTGTATTTTTCCTGAAATTTTGCTTGTTTCTTTTGAGGGTCTGCACTTACACCCAATATGTCATAGCCTGCATCCTGTAATTCCCGATAATAATCACGCAAATTACAGGCTTCAGCTGTACAACCCGGAGTATCCGCTTTCGGATAAAAAAACACCACCCACTTTTTACCTGCATAATCCGTGTTTGAAATAGTATTTCCGGCTTGGTCCATTACCGTAAAATCCGGTACTTTATCACCTACTTGAAGGGTTTTCATTCGATTCGTTTTTTTGTTTATTAAATTTGAAATAAAATTAAACAATTATGACCAAAAAAGAAAAGGCTGCCTTTGTAATTAAGACCTTGGAGTCCATTTATCCGCAGGTGCCGGTTCCACTAGATCATAAAGATCCCTATACGCTTTTAATTGCAGTCTTACTTTCAGCCCAAAGTACTGACGTACGGGTAAATCAAATTACTCCCCTGCTATTTGCCAGGGCAGACAGTCCTGAAAAAATGGTACAATTAGAAGTAGACACTATACGCGAAATTATTAGACCTGTCGGTTTATCCCCTGCAAAATCAAAGGCCATTAAGGGACTTTCTGAAATACTGATTGAAAAATACAATGGTAGCGTTCCCGAAGATTTGGAGGCATTGGAACAATTACCGGGAGTAGGTCACAAGACTGCAAGTGTGGTAATTTCACAAGCTTTTGGTATTCCTGCCTTTCCGGTAGACACCCATATCCATAGACTTATGTACCGTTGGGGTTTATCTACCGGTAAAAATGTAGTCCGAACAGAGCATGATGCCAAGGCCTTATTTCCGGAATCCCTATGGAATAAATTGCACTTGCAAATTATTTTTTACGGCAGAGAATATTGTCCAAGCAGGGGTTGGGATCTAGATAAGGACATAATAACCCAAACCATAGGACGTAAATCCGTATTAAATCATTTTAAGACACAAAAAAAAACTGCCCCTAAGGGCAGCTCTAGATCTTAATTCAAATTTGCTTCAAATTGCATTCCTTCAAAATCTATGATTTGTAAGGTCTTCGAATACTGAAGCAGAAATGCGATTGTTTCTTTTTTTGCCTGGGTTAGTTGGCAATTTTCTGCTGTTTCAGAGTAAAGTTTTTCCATAAAAGTAGCCTTCGTTATATTCTATTAACGAGGTTACTAAGGAAATATTGTAAACCGGGAATTATATATTGGTAAGCACAATATTATTTTTCTCCACAATCTTACGCAAATTTATTAATGCATAACGCATACGACCCAGTGCAGTGTTTATGCTAACTCCTGTACACTCGCTAATTTCTTTGAAGCTCATGTCCTTGTACATACGCATAATCAATACCTCACGTTGATCTTCGGGCAACTCGTCGATGAGCATTTCCAGGTCACAATCAATTTGATCCTGAATCATCTGACGTTCAATATTTGGCTGATCGTCTCCAATCACCGAGAAAATATTGAAATCTTCACTGCCTTCGAACTTTGGCATACGCTTATTCTTACGGAAGTGATCAATTATTAAATTGTGAGCAATTCGCATAACCCAGGGTAAAAATTTACCCTCTTCACTGTAGGTGCCTTTTTTTAACGTTTGAATCACCTTAATAAAGGTATCTTGAAAGATGTCTTCGGTTACGTCACGATCTAACACTTTAGAATAAATAAAACTGCTAATTCTTTGGTTGTGACGGTGAATTAAGGTTTCTAAGGCGCGCTCATTGCCTTTTACATACTCTTTTACCAGTACTGAATCGTCAATTTGAAGTTCCATAGGGTGTGTTTTTGGTTTGTTTATATTGACCATTATTGGTCTGTTGGCTTTGGTTACACGATTTAATGTGCTTGATTTTCAAACACAAGCCTAAAGTACCCACAGACCCTCCCCGACGAAAAAGTATGTTGCCAAAACACAAAATCCTGATGTCAAATCAGGATTTTTGAGGTTGAACCTTTCGATGAAATTCAAAAATAAAATGTAGGAATTATCCTATATGCTGATTCAGATTCGAAATACAGGTAATCTAAATTGCCTTAAAAGCAGAAAAGCATTTCAATTCTGATGTATGTCTAAAGTGCCCATACAGGTATTAACCACCGTTAGCGATTTTGAATACGCCAATAAAAAGGCAATGGTATGTGGAGAAACCCTAAATTCTTCCTGTTTTGAATGCTTATTATTTGATTCCATTTTCATGCTATAGCGCTTATGGAAACAAAGAAATAAATCTCAACAATAACATTTAAGAACCCATCGGCAGACTACTCGTTAATTCGTCAAAACCATTTGATGCTGATCAATGAGCTTTCTAAGATTTATTAATGCATAACGCATTCTACCAAGTGCAGTATTGATACTTACCCCTGTAGCCTCCGAAATTTCTTTAAAGCTCATTTCGCGGTACATCCTTAAATACAATACCATTTGTTGATCCTCGGGCAATTGACGCATTAAACACCTAACATCGGTATCTATTTGATCCTGAATAATTCTTTTTTCCGCATTCAAGGTGTTTTCTTGAAGACCCTCAAACACTTCGTGTTCCTCGGCCAGGTCATAGCTTGGCATTCGACCACTTTTTCGGAAATAATCAACAATAATATTGTGCGCAATTCTCGAAATCCAGGGATAGAATTTGCCCTCTTCATTATAGCGACCCATTTTTAGGGTCCTAATTACCTTAACAAAGGTATCCTGGAATAAATCCTCAGTAACATCTCTATTGGATACTTTGGAATAAATAAAAGAATAGAGTCTTCTTCGATGGCGTTTAATTAGAACTTCCAGAGCTCTTTCATCGCCTTTTAAATAAGCGCCAACTAGATTGGCATCATCTACAGCTGCATACATACACCTTACTTTTTTGGTTAAAAAAACCCTGCAAAACTTTGGTCTTGCTATAGGGGTAACTACGATAATTCAAAAAAGTAATGTTGTACTATAGGCGTGTAGTATTTAGATTACAAAAGCTAATTTAAAAATAAATTTGAAGTACGAAAGTCTATTATACGATTATTCGATGAGTGGTCATTCAAGTAGACTTATATTATCTTTACAAATTATCTTATTTGCTATGAATCCGGTACTCGCCGAAGCCAATCCCAAAGAATATATTATTATTAAAGGAGCTCGACTCCACAATCTAAAAGACATTGATGTACTTATTCCCAGAAACAAACTGGTGGTAATTACAGGAATGTCAGGATCGGGTAAATCAACTTTGGCTTTTGATACCCTATTCGCTGAAGGTCAGCGCCGATATGTTGAAAGTTTATCGGCCTATGCCCGTCAATTTATGGGCAAATTGGATAAACCTAAGGTAGATTATATACGCGGAATCGCTCCGGCCATAGCCATAGAACAAAAGGTGAATTCAACAAATCCCCGTTCTACTGTTGGTACAACGACCGAGATTTACGACTACCTGAAATTACTTTATGCCCGAATCGGTAAAACTTTTTCGCCTTTATCGGGACAAGAGGTGAAAAAACATACGGTTTCTGATTTAGTTGATTATATAAAAGGTTGTACCCCCGGTGAAAAGTGGTTACTCTTGGCGCCTATTCGGATCTCGGAAGATCGCGAAGTGGATAAATCCCTGCAATTTTTATCGAAACAAGGTTTTGCCCGTATTAAATATCAAGGTGAGGTTTTACGTATTTCTGAATCACTTCAAAACATTGGTCGAGAATTTGAATTGGTAATAGATCGCATCGTAGTTCAAAACGATGAAGATTTTTTATATCGATTGGCGGGGGCAGCAGACAACGCCTTTTTTGAAGGTAAGGGACAATGTGTCTTGGAGCGCGTAGAAGATGGTTTTCGAATGGATTTCAATAATCGTTTTGAATGCGATGGAATAACTTTTCCAGAACCCAATACGGCATTATTCAGTTTTAATAATCCCTACGGAGCATGCCCTAGTTGTGAAGGCTATGGAGATATTATTGGGATCGATGAAGAATTGGTAATCCCCAATACCGCACTATCGGTATACGACAATGCGATATTCCCCTGGAAAGGTGAAAGTATGAGCTGGTACAGGGACGAACTTGTAAAACATGCTTATAAATTTGATTTTCCGATTCATAAGCCTTGGTACGAACTCTCAGAAGTACAACGAAACTTGGTCTGGGAAGGCAATTCCTATTTTACCGGACTGCATACCTTTTTTGCCCAATTGGAGGAAAAGAGCTATAAAATTCAAAACCGGGTATTGCTGTCGCGTTATCGGGGTAAAACAAAATGTCCGACATGCCAGGGTAAGCGGCTTAGAAAAGAGGCCAATTATGTAAAAATTCAAGGGAAGTCCATATCAGAAATCGTAGACCTACCAATTGGGACTATTAGCTTAATTTTTGAGCAACTTCAATTGCAGGAATTCGAATTTCAAATAGCCAATAGGCTTCTAATTGAAATACGGAATAGATTGTCTTATCTCATGCGTGTTGGCTTAGGGTACCTAACCCTAAACCGGAAATCAAACACGTTATCCGGTGGTGAAAGTCAACGTATAAATTTGGCTACTTCATTAGGGAGTAGTCTTGTTGGGTCTATGTACATACTCGATGAACCAAGCATTGGTCTGCATCCGAGAGACACAGAAAATCTTATTGGAGTCCTAGAGGCGCTACGTGATCTCGGCAATACCGTCATTGTAGTCGAACACGATGAGGAAATAATGCGCAGGGCAAACTACATAATCGATATTGGCCCGGAAGCGGGTACTTTGGGGGGTGAGGTGGTTGCTCAAGGTACACTTAAAGATGTACTTGAAGCCACGAGTTTTACGGCTAAATATTTAAATGGCAGCCTGGAAATTGCAGTGCCCAAATCACGTCGCGTTCCAAAAGGGCAACTTTCAATTATTGGAGCCAGAGCACACAACCTCAAAAACATAGATGCAAACATTCCACTTCAAACTCTTACCGTTATTACCGGGGTTTCGGGTAGTGGAAAAAGCACCCTGATACGAAATATCCTGTACCCTGTATTGCAAAAGGAGTTAATAGGTTTCGGCGATAAGCCTGGGCAATACACACAGTTCACCGGTGATATTAAAGGTATTACATTCGTCGAATTTGTAGACCAAAATCCGATTGGCCGCTCTTCCAGATCCAATCCTGTAACCTATGTTAAGGCCTACGATGAAATCAGAAATTTATTTGCCAATCAAAAACTAAGTAAGCTAAGGGCATATAAACCAAAACATTTTTCGTTTAACGTAGAGGGCGGCAGATGTGAAAAGTGCAAAGGCGACGGCGAAATTACCGTGGAAATGCAATTTATGGCCGATGTGCATCTGGAATGCGATCAGTGCATGGGTAAACGCTTTAAGAAGGAAGTTTTGGAAGTTAAATTTGCTGGATGCTCTATCTCGGAGGTGCTCGACTTTACCATAGATCGGGCTATTGCATTTTTCGCCGAGCACAAACAACCTAAAATAGCAGAAAAGCTCAAACCGTTGCAGGATGTTGGCTTGGGATACGTGACTCTAGGACAACCCTCCTCTACTCTTTCCGGCGGAGAAGCACAACGGATTAAACTGGCCTCATTTTTAGGGAAAGGTAGTAGCCGAGATAAAGGGGTTTTTATTTTTGATGAACCCACCACTGGATTGCATTTTCACGATATCCATAAACTGATTTCGGCTTTTAATGCCTTATTGGATCGGGGACACTCCGTAATTGTAATTGAGCACAATTTAGACCTAATAAAATGTGCGGATTATATCCTTGATTTAGGTCCTGAAGGAGGAGCAAATGGCGGCCAACTCATTGCAGCAGGAACTCCTGAAATGGTTGCAGAAAATGAAAACTCTGTAACCGGCAGCTATCTTAAAAGTAAACTCCCCCCAAAAGCAAGGTAAATTAAATGCTATCGTTGTTCTGAATTATCGTAACTACCTGTTTACCAGTACATAGCAACCAATTATTGGTTTTTGGCACGCTGTTTGATTCATTATTGGTGTAAACCATCGGGACCAGGGCCCGATTTAATCTTAGCACCATGAAAAAGTTACTATTTCTTTTAGCGGTAACCCATTTCGGTATCGGAATGATCCGCGCAGCAACATCTCAAGCCTTCGAATTCAATAGGGGAATTATTTTTACTGAAGCAAATATTACTTTTTCTATCTACCCCGATGGTGAGTTTGATTTTTATATGAATCATGGAGTTACTGCTGGGGCGGGACTTAATTTGGGTAGTGTTGGCATTTCGTTTAACGCCGGATTCGATTATGGTCCTTACGTTCAATACGACGAATTTGGTGCTGTGATTCAAATTGAAAACATTCCCATATTTTACGATTATTACGGACGAGTGAATCGTATAGGAAACATTGGTTTGTGGTATCGCAATAACCGACTGTTTCGCATTGGTGGAATGAACCTTTACTACACGCCCTCCGGAGCCTTTAGTTATCATACGGGTTTTATTAATGTGTTTAATCGAAATTATATTTTCAATCCAATGCATCGGTACTTTATGCGCCCTGCTCCATCCTTTTGTTTGGTGAATCGTAACCCGTATCGCAGATCTTATAGTCCTAAGCGCTATAGGTTTATATCCCCATTTAAAAATAATTTTCGAAGGAGCTATGCAATTATTGGAAGACCACACAAACATGTAATTCGGGAAAATCGTGATGGCTTGTATCTCAACAACAGTCGCGGAAATCTTGGTAACGAGGCAGTTTTAGGACGCGTAAACCCAAACTTTAGAAACCAAACTGCACGTGAGAGGGTTGGCCAACGGGGACCTGTTTCTAGTTGGAGCAGGAATGGCACTACAGCGAATCGATCTATGCGAAGCACCATTTCCATTTCACGCCGTATACCGGCACATGACAGGGCTGCTAGTGCTACAAATCATAGAATTGCCCTGAATGCTAATGGCATGCAAACCTTTAAGAATCAAGATCGTACTGTGCACTCATCTAGGATTTCAGGTGGAAAAATGCAAAAATCAAGACCTGAAGTGCGCAATCGGAATTCAGGTCAGATGAATCGCAATAAATCGAATACCAAAGCAACTGCGCAATACCGAGAAAGTACTAGAAGCGGAAATGCAACAGGGAATCGCAGATCCTATAATCAATAGGTGGTTGAAATTTCACTATTCAGGCCT
>JBJOHX010000110.1:0-3631 GCA_046047415.1 Bacteroidota bacterium | reverse complement strand
TTTGGGGCCATGGCGCTCAAGTCCGAATTTGTGCGCAAGGCCTAACCTTATACTGGCTGACATTTTGAACGCAATTGATGCTTTTTAGCTATGAAATCCAATTCCAACAGAATTTTAGGGGCCATAGTAATCCTGCAATTGGCCTTTGCCGGTTTGGCGCTGGCAATCGAAAACTTCCTGTTTAAATCCGGGTCTGCCGGTTTTGGAGCACTTGCCATCCTTATGCTGGCGGCATCGGCCAAATGGAAAAAGACCGAATTGTGGTATGCTCTGGTAGCCTTTGTCTTTTCGATTGGAGGCGATTATTTTTTGTCGCATCGCAACGGCGAACTCATGATGTTCATTTACGGTATTGGCCTGTTTTTTATTGCCCATTTGGGCTATCTCGGATATGCCCTGTACCACGGTCGTTTATCCCGAATGGGGACGCTGCTCATTACGGTGGGCTACCTGATATTCTTTTTCGTCGGCCTCTATCCGGGAATACCCGATCCGATACTGCTTTGGGCAGCACTGGCTTATTTGCTGGTATCCTGCATCTCTATGGGGGCGGCTCTGGGCATTAAGGCCGATTTACCCGGAAAGCCGTGGTATGTTGGGGGTATAACCCTTATCGTATTTTCGGATACTTTGATTGCACTTCGGGAATTTATGCAGGTAACGGAGTGGGATTTCCTGGTACTGCCGACCTATTACGCAGCGCATATCCTGGTAACGGTAGCCGCATGGAAAATATTTCAATTTCAACTGAAACACAACCTGTAACTTACCTTCAAAAAAGGCGATTACCCCAGGTTAACGATTTTGGAAATTGGCACTTAGGCCGGGATTCCGGAACGGCGCTTATCTTTTCGTGCCCAGAAGTAACTTTTTACGTCTTTTACCCAGGTAGGGTACATGAAAATAAGGGTGATTTCCTCTACGGTTTCCAGAATACCGATTCCGATTAACACCCAAAACAATTCAACAATTGGACTAAAAAATAGGGCCCACAACACAAAAACCCCTTGAATGAGAGCCGAGGTTTTGGCCATATAGGTATGAAAGGCCGTGGCCTTACCGTATTTAAAATAGGCAATTACCATTTGCAACAGATAGAGCGAAAGGGCTATGCTAATGGGGAAGATATAGTCCAACACAAACTGGGTTTCGAACAAGGCCAGACCTATCACCCCGGCAATAAGCGTTAGCTGATCCCCTAAGGAATCGAGCTGGGAACCTCGGGCACTACACAAGTTAAGCCGTCTGGCCAGCTGACCGTCTATGGCATCGGTGAGATAACTGATCAGCAGCAGCCAGGTAAATACCTCACGGGTGCCCATAATTAAGGCTGCCGCCAACACGGGGATTGCCGCAATACGGTAGAAAGAAAACCAGTCGGCAATATTGAATTCACGGAACGAGAACATAACGAGCAAATCTTTACCCGAAGGTAGCGCTACACGAATCCAATAAAAATGATTTTTATCAGCCTTATATGCTATTTGCCGTTAAACCAAATCATAATCCCAATTACGATTCCAACAATTACCAGCGAAATAACAATATCCTTCCAGTTATAGCTGTTTTTATTTTGCACGCGCGCCTCTGCCGATAGGGTTCCAAACGTTAGATTGGCCACTTTTTCGGGGGCAGGGGCAGGGGTAAGCCAGCTCACAACTACCAATAGGATCACACAAAACAAGAAAAACCAGGCTGCAAACGTCAAGAAATTGGTGGCGCCCAGGGTGTACCAGATGCTTGAAGGGTCTAGCGTATCCTTGGCCAGTTCCAGCACAATGCGAAGGGCACCGACAACAAAGCCTACAATTAAGGTAACAAATGCGCCCTGCCCGTTAATCCGCTTGTTGAAAATACCCAGCAGGAATACGGCTGCAATGGGCGGGGCAATATAAGATTGCACGCTTTGCAGGTATTCGTATAATACACCGGAGATATTGGCCATGATCGGTATCCATACAATCCCGATTACGACTACGATTCCGGTTGCAATTTGGCCGGTGCGAACCAGTTTTTTCTCGGGCGTTTCGGGCCGGAGTTTTTTGTAAATATCGACTGTAAATAAGGTAGAGCAGGAGTTAAACACAGACGCAAGCGAGCTCATGAGTGCAGCAAGCAATCCGGCGGCTACCAGACCGCGAAGCCCGGAAGGCAGGAGGTTACTCATGAGGACGGGAAAGGCCTGGTCCGCCGTTTCCCACTCCAGTTCGCCCCGCATTTTTAGGGTAAGGGCAATCACCCCGGGAATCAAAAAGAGAAATACCGGCATCAGTTTGAGTAAGGCCCCAAAGATGGTACCCCTCCGTCCTTCTTTTAAGGAGGAAGCCGTTAAGGCACGTTGCACAATGTACTGATCGGTACACCAGTACCAGATCCCTACAATGGTGCTTGTAATTACCAGGGGCAACCAGGGATAGTCCGGATCATCGAGCGCCCGCCACATATTCAGATATTCCGGTGTTACGGTTTCCCGCATGCTGTTCCAGCCTCCCACATGGTCCAAGCCAATAATCGTTAATGTGGCCGCTCCAACCACCAGAATTACAGCCTGAAGGGCTTCTGTGTAAACTACCGCGCGCATACCGCCCAACACCGTATAGATTCCGGTGAGCACCACCGTTGCAATGGCTCCGGTCCAGAAGTCAATACCCAGCAGGGCGGAGACCACAATACCGCCGGCATATATGGTTACCGAGATTTTAGTGAGGACGTAGGCCACAATTGAAAACACCGAGAGAATCCAACGGGACCGCGCATCGAATCGTTTTTCGAGAAATTCCGGCATGGTAAACACCCCGGCCCTGGCGTAGAATGGTAAAAACAACCAACCCAGCATCAAAACAATCCAGGCGTGAATTTCATAGATGAGTAGGGGTAATTTGTTGCTTGCACCGGTTCCGGCCAATCCTACTACGTGTTCGGATCCGATATTAGACGCAAATATGGAGGCGCCCACCACAAACCATCCTATATTTCTGCCGGCCAGGAAATAGTCTTCGGTATTTTCTTTTTTACGGCGGATTACCCAAACTGCAATTCCCAGTAAAACCAAGAAGTAGAGTGAAATAGTAATCCAGTCGAGTGTGTCAAGAGTTTTCATAGTTTGGGGTTATCGGGTAGAAAAGGTAAAGGTGGTTTGCGTTTGATAAACCTCGCCGGGATTCAGCCGAGTTGTCGGGAATTCCGGGCGGTTTGGAGAATCGGGATAATGCTGGGTTTCCAAACAAAATCCGCTACGCTTACCATACGTACCTCCACCTTTGGCGGGCAAGGTACCATCCAGAAAATTCCCGATATAAAATTGTACCCCGGGTTCTGTTGTTGATACCTTCAGAACACGGCCCGATTCTTTGTCATAGGCTGTTGCTGCCACCGAAAAATCTTTACCGTTTTTATTCAGCACCCAGCAATGGTCGTATCCGCCTCCAAGGCTCAATTGTTCGTCTTCCGCTTCCACATCCTGCCCTATGGTTTTAGGCTGGGTAAAGTCGAAGGCGCCTCCTGCCACCGGGCGCAATTCACCGGTTGGAATCAATCCGGCATCTACGGGTAAATAGGCGTCGGCATTCAGTTGTAATTCCGTATTAAGGATGTCTTTGGAAAAATCGCCGCTTAGATTAAAATAGGTATG
>JBJOHX010000109.1:0-16776 GCA_046047415.1 Bacteroidota bacterium | reverse complement strand
CAGCAGCGATTGTTTACCGTACACTACCTCATCGTGTGAAAAGGGAAGCATGAAATTTTCGGAGAACGCATAGGTAAGACTAAAGGTTATCTCATTTTGATGGTACTTTCTGTGCACTGCCTCTTTTTTAAAATACTCCAAGGTGTCGTGCATCCAACCCATCATCCATTTCATTCCAAATCCCAATCCACCCAAATCAACGGGTTTGGTCACTCCAGAAAACGCGGTAGATTCTTCTGCAATGGTTTGCACCCCATTAAAATTTCCGTAAACTGCAGTATTGAGTTCTTTTAGAAAAGAAATGGCTTCCAAATGTTCATTATTGCCATAAATATTGGGTTCCCATTCTCCCGCTTCCCGAGAATAGTCGAGATAAATCATAGAAGCTACTGCGTCTACTCGAAGCGCATCGATGTGAAAACGATCTAGCCAAAATATTGCATTGCTAACTAAAAAGGCTCTTACCTCATTCCTTCCATAATTAAAAATCAGGCTTTTCCAATCCGGATGATATCCTTTTCTTCGGTCCGGATGTTCGTACAGGTGGGATCCATCGAACAGCCCCAACCCATGCGCATCTTCGGGAAAATGAGATGGCACCCAGTCTAGAATAACCCCAATACCCTGTCGATGTAAGGCATCTACCAACACCTTAAAATCCTCCGGTTTTCCGAGACGTGAGGTGGGCGCAAAATACCCTGTTAACTGGTAACCCCAAGAAGGGTCATAAGGATATTCCATTACCGGCATAAACTCTACGTGGGTAAAGCCCATTTCTTTAACATATGCCACCAGGTCATTGGCCATTTCCAAATAACTTAGAAATTGTTTGCCATCATTTTTGCGTTTCCAGGATCCCAAATGAACTTCATATACCGAGTAGGGCTTATCTAGACCATTGTGCTCATGCCGCGTATTCATCCAATGTTCGTCCTTCCAGGTATGTGCTGCATCCCAAACCACGGAAGCCGTTTTGGGCGGATGTTCGCAATAGCGCGCAAAAGGATCTGCCTTTTCGGTTTTAATTTCTCCTACATGAGATTGAATACTATATTTATAAAGTGTTCCCTGATCCAATCCCGGAATAAAGCCCTCCCAGATGCCACTTGAATCCCAACGCACATTCAATGAGTGTATACCCTCCTGCCAATGATTAAAATCACCTATTACGGAAACCCTTTTTGCAGATGGAGCCCAAACGGCAAAATATACACCCTTCACCCCATTGTGTGTAAGCAAATGCGACCCCAATTTTTCATAAAGTCTATAATGTTTTCCCGCCTTGAATAAATCGATATCAAAATCAGTAAATAAGCTGTGAGCCAGTACGTTACTCATTGTTCTAAAATGGCTTAATCATTAATTATTGTTCGAATACCTACTAAAAATAATATGCCCCCTATCGAGTTGAGGCGTTGCCTTCTCAATAAATTTCCGTTTTTAGCGCACCTTTGAATTCAAACTTGAATCGGGATAAAATTAACGAAATCCCTCTTATTAATCGTGTTTATAAAAGCTTGGCTGGCCTGATGTAACTAAATCAAAACACAAGATTGGAGGCTTTTGTGATATTCCTAGCGGTTTTCCAGTAGGGTATTTCTTGGACGCATAAGTATAAATAAGTTGATTTAAAATCTAAGACTTACTGCATAAACTTCGGTATTTATCAAATTAACTAATTGACAAACAATTATATAATTTGACATCGTTTAAAATTTCGATGAAAATTCTGTTTTATTTTAATTTTTGGAATGCTTTTTGAACTACAGTTGAAAATTCCGGTTTCCGGTTTAACCTTTTTAAATTCTAGCATTATGAAAAAGCACTTGATTGCATTGGTATTTTCACTTCCATTTCTTTTTAGCTCATGCGAAGGTCCTGCCGGACCTCCAGGTTACGATGGAATAGACGGAGTAGATGGTTTAAACGGCATAAATATTGTAGGTCAGGTCTATGATATAACTGGAGATTTTACAGCAGCAAATAATTACAGCCTGTATTCCGTGTTTGCTCAGGACGCACCGGGAGTTACGGTATTTGAAACCGATGTTGTTTTGGTTTACATTCTATGGGAACAAGTAGATTCTGCTTCCGGTCCAATTGATATATGGAGATTATTACCTCAAACACGATTATTGAATCAAGGAATCTTACAATACAATTTTGATTTTACCTTTCAGGATGTATCTGTTTTTCTGGAATCGGATTTTAGCTTATCAACATTACTTCCTGGAGACACTCAGAATCAAACTTTTAGAATTGCCATATTGCCTGGAGACGGACTTGGCGCCTCCAAAATCGACGTGTCCAATATGGAGGAGGTTTTAAATTTTCTGCACCTAGATTCAAATCAAATTCCACGGATATACTTGAGTGAATAATTGTATTTTTAGAATCAATTCTGGCATTGTTTTTTCAATCCATTTTAATTTATTTAAATCATTATCAGCAGGTATCACATGAAAGGTTTTATAGTGCTTTTGTTAGGATTGACATCCATTTCTTGTTCGGGTCAACAGTCAAATAAGGTTAAGATTTCAGAAAAACAGTCCAATGAACCCAAGACCTATCCCATTCAAAAATCAGATGCACAGTGGCGGGCGGAATTGTCGGAAATGGCCTATTACGTTCTTCGAGAATCGGGAACCGAACCACAAAATTCAAGCGATTTATTACATATTAAAAAGTCGGGCACTTTTGTTTGCGCAGGTTGTGGCACGCCTTTGTTTGATTCAAAAAACAAATATGAATCAGGGAGCGGATGGCCAAGTTTTGACCGTGAAAAAAAAGGGAATGTTGCATACAGTATCGATCACTCCTTTGGGATGCGCCGGGTAGAAGAACACTGTGCAGTTTGTGGAGGGCATCTGGGGCATGTATTCGAAGACGGTCCTAGACAAACCACTGGTAAAAGGCATTGCATTAACGGCGCAGCATTAAAATTCATTCCGGAAGAATAAGTCTTGTTCGACTCCCGCAACACAGATGCCATTTGCATGTTTTCATTCAGATTGGTTTCGTACCTTTGCACCGCAATAATGAAGAAAACAAACTGGAATGAATACCTTTGACGTGATAGTTCTTGGAAGCGGTCCTGGTGGTTATGTTACCGCAATCCGGGCTTCCCAACTGGGATTAAAAACTGCAGTTATTGAAAAAGAAAACCTCGGTGGGGTTTGTTTGAATTGGGGATGTATCCCCACCAAGGCCCTGCTAAAATCTGCTCAGGTTTTTGAATATCTGCAACACGCTTCCGATTACGGCCTCAAGGCCGATGCGGTTGATAAGGACTTTACTGCCGTTGTAAATCGCAGTCGGGGCGTCGCAGACGGTATGAGCAAAGGGGTTCAATTCCTAATGAAAAAAAATAAAATTGAAGTAATTCAA
Organism: Bacteroidota bacterium; assembly: GCA_046047415.1. Lineage (GTDB taxonomy): Bacteria > Bacteroidota > Bacteroidia > Flavobacteriales > Flavobacteriaceae > Robiginitalea. Next base: position 13,389 of record JBJOHX010000109.1, on the reverse strand, counting down.
GGGTACGGAACCTTACAAGCTGGCAAAAAGGTTAGCGTAAAAGATGCTAACGGAAAGGATACCGTATACGCTGCATCTCATATTATTATAGCCACCGGAGCAAGGAGCAGAGTATTGCCTAACCTGCCACAGGATGGTAAAAAGGTCATCGGATATCGTGAGGCAATGACCTTAGAGAAACAGCCCGAAAAAATGATTGTGGTTGGGAGTGGCGCTATAGGTATTGAATTTGCTCATTTTTACAATGCCATGGGTACAGACGTGACTGTGGTGGAATTTATGCCAAATATCGTTCCTGTAGAAGATGAGGAAGTTTCCAAACAATTGGAGCGGAGTTTTAAAAAGGCAGGCGTTAAGATTATGACTTCTTCTGAAGTGCTTCGTGTAGACACCTCCGGAAACACGGTAAAAGCTACAGTAAAAACTCCAAAAGGTGAAGAGGTCTTAGAAGCAGATGTGGTTCTTTCTGCGGTTGGAATTAAAACCAATATTGAAAATATTGGATTGGAAAGCGTAGGTATTGCCACGGACCGTGATAAAATATTGGTAAATGATTATTATCAGACCAACATTCCCGGGTATTATGCGATTGGTGATATAACTCCTGGACCCGCACTCGCACATGTTGCGTCTGCAGAAGGAATCCTCTGTGTAGAACACATTGCCGGAATGCATGTTGAACCTCTCGATTACGGCAATATTCCCGGCTGCACCTATTGCAGTCCGGAGATCGCTTCTGTGGGACTTACCGAGAAAAAAGCAATAGAAGCAGGTTACGAAATTAAGGTTGGTAAATTTCCATTCTCGGCAAGTGGTAAAGCCAAAGCTTCAGGAAATTCGGACGGTTTTGTAAAGGTGATTTTTGACGCCAAATACGGAGAGTGGTTAGGCTGTCATATGATTGGCGCTGGCGTTACAGATATGATTGCCGAGGCTGTAGTTGCACGTAAACTTGAAACAACCGGGCATGAAATCCTAAAGGCTGTTCACCCACACCCTACAATGAGTGAAGCCGTAATGGAGGCTGTAGCAGACGCCTATGGCGAAGTTATCCACCTTTAGGACCAAGGGAATAATGATTCTGAAAATCTTAAGAGCATTCGCCATCTTAGAGGGCATAAGCTACCTGTTGTTGTTTGCACTTTCTATGCCTCTTAAATATTGGGGAGGTATTGGAGCACCTAATATCTATATCGGCTATGCGCATGGGGTCCTGTTTATTGGTTATATGGTATTTTCAATAATTTCCTGGCGTATTAAAAACTGGAGCCATAAAACTCTATTTTACTTAATATTGGCCTCTTTCCTTCCCTTTGGCACTTTTTACGTAGAAGAAAAATTTTTAAAGGTTCAGTAACGTTCAAAATCTTTAACACGAGTTCCTTGGCTTAGTGGCCAATGACTTCTTCTATTTAGAAATATCCTCGTGAAATATCAAAGATTTCTAATCAATGGTTAAAAACGGAACTATTTTATAGCTAAACATGGAACTTTTAGAAGTTCACAATAATTGGCCTTAACCAGTGGTCAGAATTAGACCTCTTATCCTTCTAGCCCAAGGGCCAATTTGTAGCTAGGAGCGGCAATTAAAAGGTGGGATTCCAAAATGACTTATAAAAAACTTTGAATCGCCAAATCGTATCCGGATAATCCAAATCCAAAGATTACCCCTTTAGCTCCAGCAGAAATATAGGAATCGTGCCTAAAGGGTTCACGAGCTGAAACATTGGAAATGTGCACCTCTACTACAGGAGAATTTACTCCTTTTACCGCATCTCCGATTCCTATAGAAGTATGTGTATAGGCTCCAGCATTTAAAATAATGCCGGCATAACTAAAGCCAGCTTCCTGAATTTTTGAAATCAGCTCGCCTTCTATATTGGATTGGAAATATTCCAATTGTACTTGAGGAAATTTTGCCCGAAGCTTTTCCAAATAAGCCTCAAAGGTTTCTCCCCCATAAATTTCAGGTTCCCTTTTGCCTAGCAAATTCAAGTTGGGCCCATTAATGATCATGATTTTCATAAGGATAAAGGTAGTAAAATGCATCTCAGACCATAATATTCCACTTAATAATTAAATCAAATCCAAATAAAAACGGGGATGTAAACATCCCCGTCCATAAATTAAGCGAATCCCTTTACTAGAAATGTAAAGCAAAACCAATTCTTAATTCAAAGGCTCCTTCGTTGGAATACTGGTCGTTTAAACTAAAATTATACCGAATTCCAGGTTCCATACTTACATAGTCATTTAAAAAAATAGCATACCCTCCTTGCACCCCTAACCACATGGGATTTTCAGTGGCGTCTTCGATGCTTGCGCCGGTAAAATCGACCTGTATTGGAACTTGGCCGCCTAAATAATATTTTCCGCCAAACTTATAAGAAAACATGGAAAATCCGTCCATGTCCGTATACCCCAAACCGGCTTTTATCGTCAGGTCATCCATCACAAAATAACCACCTTCAAATCCCAGAGACCAAATTGTTGATCCCTCCCAGGTGGTTAGTCCAAAACCTGTAGATGCGCCATGCGCAACTACCTCTCCAAAGCCGGTATTGGCTTCAATAAGCCATTTTCCCTTTGTGGTTTGATCTCCTGTGTTTTGCGCCTGTGTGGCCCAGGAAAAAGCCAATAGTATGGCCAATGATAAGATTAATCGTTTCATAACAGTAGTGTTAACAAGTTCATATTTATTTTTTGGTTTTAATAGCTTAGGGCGTCATAGACTACCTCTAAGTTTATTGTTCCGGGATAAAACTAATTGTAGGAAAAAACTGCCCCAATGACTTGAATCAGTTCTTTGCGAAGGGAGTGCTATATTCGCATTATGAAATGGGAAAATGCCATTGCGGATTATTTAACTTACCTGAAACTGGAGCGGGCCCTGGCCCGTAACAGCATTGCGGGTTACCGCAGAGATTTGGAGAAATTAATAGGGTTTGTACAAAACGAATTTCAGCAGCTGTCCGTAGCGGACATTGACCGTGAACATCTCGAAAAATTTGTGCATCATCTTTCTGCAACTGTACAACCTCGTTCTCAGGCCAGAACCATTTCCGGATTACGCGGCTTTTTTGAATACCTCAATTTTGAAGGTTACCGAGAGGATAATCCCATGGATTTAATTGCGACACCAAAATTGGGTAAAAAGTTACCAGATACTTTGGCTGTTGAAGAAATTAATATGCTTATTGATTGCATTGACCGCTCTACAGCAGAAGGCGAGCGGAATCGGGCCATTATCGAAACCCTATACGGATGTGGCTTAAGGGTCTCGGAATTACTCGACCTTAAACTTGGGGACTTGTATTTTAAAGAAGGATTTATTTTGGTTACGGGCAAAGGGAGCAAGCAACGATTTGTACCTATTGGCTCATTTAATCAAAACTGCATCCGGCAGTATATTCAGGAAGTTAGAGCACTTCTAAAACCCCAAAAAGGGCATGAATCCATTGTCTTTTTAAATCGTCGCGGAGGTAAATTAACACGCTCAATGATTTTTGAAATTCTAAAACGGCTAGCCCAAAAAGCCAATTTACAAAAACGCATAAGTCCCCATACCCTAAGGCATTCATTTGCTTCTCATTTGCTTCAAAATGGCGCCGATATTCGGGCCATTCAGCAAATGTTAGGTCATGAAAGCATCACCACTACCGAAATATATTTGCACCTAGACCGTCGTCATTTGACAGCAGTTATTCATCAATTTCATCCCAGAACTACATTTTAATTCTTTTGAATTGGTATGAAACCGGCCGGGTTGTATCTTTAGAAACTAAACATTAGCCAACCATGAAATTAAAATTAGTACTTGGAGTAAGTCTTTTGGCTTATCAAGTGTCTGCACAGGAACAGATTTTTGAAGGCCTCGACGCCAAATCACAAGATTACGGCAACATTGCCCTTCAAATTTGGGACTGGGCCGAAATGGGTTATAAGGAAGAAAAAAGTGCTGCTTTGCTTCAAAGTACGCTTGAAGATGCCGGTTTTCGGATTAACAAAGGGATTGCCGGAATCCCAACAGCATTTGTTGCCGAATACGGCAGCGGTTCACCGGTTATTGGTATTCTTGGAGAATACGATGCCCTACCGGGACTTTCACAACAAGCCACCCCAGAAAAATTATCTGCCGGGGGTGCTGCCGGACACGCATGTGGGCATCATTTATTTGGTACCGCAAGTGCCGCTGCCGCAATTGCCGTAAAAGATTGGTTGGCATCCAATGGCCAATCCGGTACCATTCGTTTTTATGGCTGCCCCGCCGAAGAAGGGGGTTCAGGTAAAGTGTACATGGTAAGAGCAGGGCTTTTTAACGATGTGGATGTAGCCTTGCATTGGCATCCGGGTAGTAATAATGACGCCGATGCCGGAGCGGCACTCGCCAATAAGTCTGCCAAGTTTCGATTTCATGGTGTTTCCGCTCATGCCGCTGCTGCACCGGAACGCGGCAGATCGGCCTTAGATGGCGTGGAAGCTATGAATTATATGGTAAACATGATGCGCGAACACATTCCACAAGAAACTCGGATTCATTACGTAATTACCCAGGGTGGTAAGGCACCAAATGTTGTTCCTGATTTTGCAGAGGTTTACTATTATGCACGTCACAATAATCGAAAGGTTGTAATGGATGTGTTTGACCGTATCGTAAAAGCTGCAGAAGGAGCTGCTACCGGCACTGGGACAACAATGGATTATGAAATGATTGGTGGTACACACGAATTACTGCCTAACATGGCGCTACAACATGTTATGTTTAAAAATCTCAACGCCGTCGGAGGGGTTACCTACAATGCCGAGGAGTTTGAATTTGCAGATAAAATTAGCGTGTCCTTGGGAAGAGGAAATCTAGATGCCGAAACCGTAGGACAAATTGAACCTCTAAGGGAAATAGGCATTGCTATGGGCTCGACCGATGTAGGCGATGTGAGCTTTACCGTGCCTACTGCCGGACTAAGCGTAGCCACTTGGGTTCCAGGAACACCTGCCCACAGTTGGCAGGCGGTGGCTGCCGGGGGTACCAGTATTGGACTAAAAGGTATGATGGTGGCTGCAAAAACACTGGCAGGAACAGCTGTAGAACTTATGTCCAAGCCAGAGGTGTTATCGGCTGCAAAAGCAGAATTTTTAGAACGACGCGGAGCAGATTTTAAATACATACCCTTGTTGGGAGACCGACAGCCGGCATTAAATTATCGTGACTAAAAAAAAGGGCCCATTTGGGCCCTTTTTCACATGTAACAAATTTATCAATCGAGCTACAAATAACTAAACAAAACAACCAAAGCTTTTGAACCGCGAACTCGAGCATCAGTTTGTTACGCAACTGGAGGCAAACCAAAACATCATTCACAAGGTTTGCAGTCTATATGCCGACAATTCAGATGCGCACAACGATCTATTTCAGGAAATCGCGATCCAACTTTGGAAGGCGTATCCCAAATTTCGGGGTGATGCTAAGTTTAGTACTTGGATGTATAGGGTGGCCCTAAATACCGCAATAACCCTATATCGAAAAGCAAAAAGACAACCGAAAACTCAGGACGTGGAACCCTTGAGTTATAAAATAAAAGCAGAGCAATACGATCCTACCGAAGAGCAACAATTAGGTCTCATGTATGGGGCCATTCGCGAACTAGGAGATATCGATAAGGCTCTGATTTTTCTCTATTTAGAGGATAAGAATTATAGTGAAATTGCAGACACATTAGGTATAAGTGAGGTCAATGCTCGAGTGAAAATGAACCGAATTAAGACCAAACTTAAAAACGTACTCAATCCATAAGCTTATGATGGATGAATTAGAATTTTTAAAACGGGACTGGCAGCAGCGGGAGCAAAATCTACCCAAACTCAACTACCAGCAAATTCACCAAATGATTTGGAGGCAATCTTCCTCTTTGGTAAGATGGATTTTCTACATCAGCATTATTGAATTCCTAGCCCCTCATTTACTCTATTTAATCCCCTCTTTTAGGGAAGGCATGAATTATGAACTCGCAGAGCGCCTTGGTATAAACACCCCCCTTGTCGTGATCACTGTATTACAGTATAGCGTAGCCTTATTTTTTATAGGGGTTTTTTATAAACGCTATCGCGAAATTTCGGTGCTCGATACTACCGGCAAATTAATGGAGCGTATACTTCAAACACGCAAGGCTGTATTGATCTACGTATTATTTAGTCTGGGAATGATTTTATTGGTTTTCGGAATATTTATTGAAGGTATTTTCTTTAGTAACAACCTCATAGATGAATTGCATCTTACGCCACCCGAGCACGTGGATCCGAATCGTCTTAAGTGGATTGTTATGGGAATTATGGCCCTTTCGGGAATCCTATTTACAGGACTTATAGCAGGAATTTATTACCTTATATACGGCATGATAACCCGAAAACTAAAGGCAAACTATAAAGAATTGGAAAAACTAGAACCCTAAGGGCGATCGGGTCTAAATCTTCTTTGCTCATGCTCCAATTCATACGCACGCAACTCCTCTATCGGAATCACTTTTAAAAAGGAAGGATGTTGCTCTATGGCAAATTCTAATTTTTGAATAATTTGATCTACTGACTCCTTCTCATAGTCAATTTCCAATGGTGGTTTAATTACCATGGACTGTAGGATTCCTTTTTTCTTTACGAATAGCCCTTTTTTGTCAAAAGAACGTCTAAACCCATCGATTACCACCGGTACCACTACGGGCTTATATTTTTTTATAATGTGAGCTGTGCCCTTTCGTAAAGGTTTCCAAGGTGTGGTGGTTCCTTGAGGAAAGGTAATAACCCATCCATCCTCCAATGCCCTTCCGATATTCGTAATATCACTCATTTTCACCTGCCGTTGCACATCCTGCCCTTCCGAACGCCAGGTCCGTTCAATACTAATTGAGCCCACATAGGCCAAAATTTTAGCCAACAAACTTTGGCGCATGGTTTCCTTGGCCGCTACATAGTACATATTTAACTTGGGTTGCCATAGGTACGCCACATTTTTGAGTGAATTATCCCGACCGCTTAAACTGGCGTTAAAAACGTGAAACATGGCCACTACATCTGCAAAATAGGTCTGATGATTGCTTACAAAAAGCACTCCTGTCTCAGGAAGTTCTCGAATAACTTGGGACCCTTCAATTTCCAGATGATTAAAACCTTTATAACGCCTGTGGGTCATTGCACCCAATACGCGAATGAGCCATTTTTTTACAAAAAGATTGTGGCCAAAGGGATTTTTTCTGAAAATATTCATAGGAATCAAAAGTACAAATTTTAAGAAATCAGACGACTTGTAAAATTAATCGGAGTTCATTTAACATCATCGCTGTAGCACCCCAAACCATATAACCCTCCAGGCAAAAGGAAGGAACCTCAATGGTTCCGGCATAGGACGTTTCCCGAAAACAACTCGTTCTGGCATGCGCATCCAATAACTGATAAAGTGGCACTTCAATAATTTGAGCTACTTCTGTCGGTTGGGGTACAAATTCTAAATTCCTATCCGAAAAGGCCAAAAAAGGACAAACATGATAATTACTCGGGGGAATATAAATTTCGGTTAGTGCACGAATTGATTGAATTTTATTTGGGGAAACACCAACCTCTTCGTGGGTTTCACGCAATGCTGTTGCCAGTAAATGCGGGTCATTTGGCTCTACGCCCCCACCTGGAAAGGCTACCTGAGCCGCATGAACACCTCCTAATTTGGGTCTTAAAATCAAAAGTAATTTGGTGTTAAAATCTTTATCCGGATAACACAATGCCAATACAGCTGCCCGTTTTGCAGACCTGGGTACCCTGTATGCAGCTTGGTTTTCGGGAAGGCGTTCCGGAGGTAACATCTCCAAATGCGCCGCAACACCAGGTAGTGAAAGATTTTTTATTTTTGGAATCTTAAGGGCAAAATCCTCAAAGTTCATGAAGTTTTCAAAATTAGCTTTGCTGTTCGGATCTTTAGCAACCTTTGTTTCAAGTTGTGGCGAACAAAGTACAAAAAAACAAGTCAAACCTACCGAATCTATTTCCAAGGAAGTTCAGATAGACCAAGAAGCCACTCAAAAGGAAGTAATTGTTGAAAAACAAGATTCTGTTTTTGTACTTGACGAAGAAAATGCAATCCCCTTCTTTTTTGAATACCAGCAAAACTTAAAATCGAAAACGGTAAAATTAACTACCAGTATGGGATCCTTTATCGTTGAATTGTACGACAATGTACCGTATCACAAATCAAATTTTATATATCTGGCTCGGAAAAAATATTTTGACAGCACCCTATTCCATAGGGTGGTCCCGAATTTTATAATTCAAGGTGGCAACGCCGACAATATAAGTACTGCCAAAAAACGCAAAGAAATTGGAAGGTATCTGTTGCCTCCAGACACACGAAAAGGATATAAGCACCATAGAGGAACTATATCCATGCCGTCTAGCGAAATCAATAATCCGCATATGTTGGCCTCACCGTATGAATTCTTTATTGTGGTCACAAATCCCGGATCCTATCATCTGGATGGAAATTACACGCCTTTCGGAAAAGTAATTTCCGGTATGGACGTTGTAGATGCCATAAATAAGGTAGAAACGGACGATGGCGACTGGCCGCGACAAAATGTTTATATCCTAAAAGCAGAAGTATTGGATTAGGAATTGGTATTCGCCCGATAAATATTGGGTAGCGCAATTTCAAAACGAACGGCCAATAATCGCAAAACAATTATAAAGGCGATTCCTCCAAAATAGGCATATGAGTCGTTAATCGATAATGCCATCAAGCCAAAGTAAAAGAAACCGCCAGCCAAACATGCCGTCGCATAGATCTCTTTTCGAAAAATTACCGGAATTTCGTTACAAAGTATATCCCGAATCACCCCTCCAAAACAGGCCGTCATGGTTCCGAGAACAACGCATATTAGTGGACTTAGGCCGGCTTCCAAGCCTTTTTCGATTCCTACCAGCGTGAACAAGCCAATCCCAATGGTATCAAATAAAAACAAAGAACTCCGGAGGTAATCCAACCGACTTTGAAACAATACGGCCAATACCGCAGAAATCACAATAACAACGAGATATTTTGGATTCTGGACCCACCCCACCGGCATATTTCCAATCAACACATCTCTTAGTGTTCCCCCACCAATGGCCGTTACTGCCGCAATGGTTAACACTCCAAAAAGGTCCAATCGTTTTTTCATAGCGATTAAAACCCCGGAAATTGCAAAAGTCGCGGTTCCCAAAAAATCTACCGTAGTGTAAATTGTTTCCATTAGCGTCTAAATCATGACTTAAAGATAGAACAACGACCCGATTCTTTGATTACGAAAACTGACTTGGGCTATTTCTTGGGACTTAATTGGGATTTTGTACTTTCACAAAAATGCAAATTAATACGATGAAACCATTAAACCGATTTTCGCCTGCTATCTCATTACTCATTGTGGTCCTACTGTTCCAAACCGGACACAACCTTAGATGCCAAATCAATCCCACAATAAACGCCTCGCGACTGGAAAACACTCTGTTAACACTCGCTACCTTTGGCCGAGATGAGCACGGGGCACCAAACCGGGTAGCCTTTAGCGATGGGGATATATTGGGAAGAGAATATGTTATGTCCCTAATGCAGGATGCGGGTTTACAGGTTAAAATTGATGCGGCTGCAAATATTATTGGTTTTCGGGATGGATCTGAGCCCGGACTTAAGCCCATCGCCTTTGGTTCGCATATCGATATGGTACCCCATGGCGGCAACTACGATGGTTGTGCGGGATCCCTTTCAGCTATTGAGATAATTCAGGTACTAAAGGAAAAAAATATTACTACGCGTCATCCGCTGGAAGTCATTCTATTTTCAAATGAAGAAGGCGGGGTAATGGGAAGCCGGGCAATTGCCGGAGAACTCAAACCTGAGGCGCTTACAGTTCGCAATAGTACAGGTTATACCATGGGCGAAGGGATAGAGCGTTTGGGGGGCGATACCACGAGATTAGATGAAGTAATACGTGAACCCGGCAGTCTTACGGCATTCTTGGAATTACACATTGAACAGGGAGGCATTTTGGATCGGGAAGGATTGGACATTGGCGTTGTTGAAGGAATTGTAGGACTCAGCTGGTGGGATGTTACCTTTACCGGAAGAGCCAATCATGCCGGCACAACGCCCATGAATCTAAGACAAGACGCCTTACTAGCCGCGGCTCGTTTTATTCAGGCGGTAAATGAAGAGGCCATTGCCCTTAAAGGAAGTCAGGTTGCTACTGTAGGTAGAATTTCTGCAGCTCCCGGGGCACCCAACGTAATTCCAGGTGAGGTAAAATTAAGCCTGGAAATACGGGATATTTCTGAGGTGGTGATTGAGGAAATGTACCAAAAAATTGAGGCTAGAGGCCAACAAATCGCCAGAAATTCAGGCCTATCCGTTTCCTTTCAAAAGTTGGATACCACCGGTAAACCGGCCTTGACCGACGTCCGAATTCAAGGAATAATTGAACAAGAAGCACAAACCCTGAATTTTACCAGCAATCGCATGCAGAGTGGTGCCGGACACGATGCCCAAGACATGGCTGTAATCGTGCCTACCGGAATGATTTTTGTACCAAGTGAAGGGGGAATCAGTCACGCGCCGGATGAATTTACTCGCCCCGAAGAATTGGGTAAAGGCGCCCAGGTTTTATTAAACACCCTTTTGCGAATTGATCGGGAATGGGACTAAACCCATTATTTTAGGTTCTGTACTTCAAGGCCTCAAAAAAAAGATGTATTTTCAACACTAATAAGTCAACCAAAAACTAATATGAAATACGTCTTTGCCCTAAGTATTTGTTTGATTCTCAGCAAAGGATTCAGTCAGCAAATCACCGGATTTACCGTAGCTGGTGCTCAAAAACAGCGCACTTTAGAAGGTGAATTCGACAGCCGTCTTACGGCCGAAAATCTGGATGCCTGGATGTTGAAAATGGCCAAAGAACCGCATTGGGTTGGAACAGAAAAAGGCGCAGAAAACGCGCATTGGATGCAGCAGCAATTTCAATCTTGGGGTTATGACGCCCGGATAGAAACCTATCAGATTTTGTTTCCATATCCGAGGGTTCGGCTGTTAGAAATGACAGCTCCTGAACCCTTTAAAGCAGCCTTGACTGCCATTCCAGTAGCGGGCGACCCGGCTACTCAGCAAGGGGATGCCTTACTGCCTTCCTATAACGCCTTTTCCCGAGACGGGGATGTAGAAGCCGAACTCGTATTCGTAAATTATGGCATTCCAAGCGATTACGAAAAATTAGAAGCGATGGGAATCGATGTGAAAGGCAAAATTGTAATCGCAAAATATTACGGTTCCTGGAGAGGGATAAAACCCAAATTAGCGGCAGAAAAAGGAGCTATTGGCTGCCTAATTTATTCCGATCCCATGGACGACGGCTACTATCAAGGAGATGTGTACCCAGAAGGTGCATTTAAAAATGAAACCGGGGTTCAGCGCGGATCTGTAATGGACATGCCATTGTATCCAGGAGATGTACTCACCCCTGGATACGCAGCAACCGACGAGGCAGAGCGAATTGACCGAGAGAGTGCGCCAACCATAACAAAAATACCAGTACTACCTATTTCCTATGCCGATGCCGAACCCCTATTACGCGCGCTTGGAGGACCAGTGGCTCCCGCAGATTGGCGTGGTGCCCTGCCTATTACCTATCATATAGGGCCCGGCCCGGCCCGGGTTCACTTGAAATTAGAGTTCGAATGGAAATTACAGCCTGCACATAACGTAATTGCTACCTTAAAAGGTACAGAATTTCCCGACCAATGGGTAATACGTGGCAACCACCACGATGCCTGGGTACACGGAGCATCCGATCCGGTCAGTGGAATGGTGGCTCTTATGGAAGAGGCGCGAGTGGTGGGTGCATTGGCTAAAAAAGGCCATCGTCCCAAACGCACCATTGTGTATTGTGCCTGGGATGCGGAAGAACCTGGTTTGATAGGATCTACAGAATGGGTAGAAGACCACCTCAAAGAATTGCAACAAAAAACCATTGCCTACATCAATACAGACGGAAACGGTCGTGGCTTTTTGGGGGTAGGAGGTTCTCACACCCTGCAAACCCTGGTTGCTGAGGTGGCCGATGAGGTAATTGATCCTCAGACAGGTGTTTCGGTCAAGGCACGGGGATTATCCCGAAATGCCGTATCTGGAGGTTCTAATCAATTTTCATTATCAGCTTTAGGATCAGGCAGTGACTACACCCCATTCATTCAGCACGGGGGAATTGCAGCTTTAAATTTGGGATTTGGAGGTGAAAATGCAGGAGGGGAATACCATACTATTTACGACTCTTACACCCATTACAAAAGGTTTAAGGATCCCGAACACGCCTATGGCGTTACCCTGGCCAAAGTGGCAGGTAGATTGGTGCTGCGTTTGGCGAATTCCGAGGTGTTACCATTTACCTTTACCCCCTGGAAACAAACGGTTTCTAAATATTTAAATGAAGTGATGAAAACGGCCGATGACCTGCGAGAATCAGTGAAACATCACAATCTTTTAGTAGCTCAAAACGATTATGTGGTAGCCGCAGACCCTACCATACCAATGAAAAAGCCTGAAATGGAACCTGAAGTGCCTTATATGGACTTTTCACCTCTTCAGAACGCATTGAATGGGTTAGAACGGGAAATTGAGCTACTCGGAACCCGAGATGTCTTTCAACTTAATACCAGTAATAGATTAATTTTAAACGAACTGCTCATGCATGCCGAACAGCAGTTAACTTCTGCAGAAGGGCTTCCTAGAAGACCCTGGTACAAGCACCAGATTTACGCTCCGGGATTTTACACCGGATACGGGGTTAAAACGCTACCCGGTGTGCGTGAAGCCATTGAGCAAAAAGACTGGCTGGAAGCACAAGAACAAATCGAAAAGTTAGCCGGTACCTTCTTGGGACTCCAGGAGCACCTCAAAAAAATCAACCAATTATTTTCCAAATAACACCAAACAATTATGACCTCATTTGATTCCCCTTGGACCAACATTCCAAACAGGCATCCTGTGAATCGGGCACTTGTAATAATATTATTATTATCAATAAGTTTAGGTGCGTGTACCTTCAAGGCTAAAGTACCTAAGGAAGAACCAATAATCCTGATGCAATCGGACAGCGTTGCTCAGCAACTGGCTTCTGAAACCATGTCTACCATTGTTCCCCAGGTAGCTAAAGGACTGGAACTTAGCCTATGGGCCACAGACTCACTGGCCCCGGATCCTATTGCGATTGATATCGATGACCAAGGGCGCATTTATCTTACCCGTACCAACCGTCAAAAAACTTCAGAATTTGATATACGAGGACATCGCGATTGGATGATTAACTCCATTAGCCTTCAATCTGTTGA
>JBJOHX010000108.1:0-40337 GCA_046047415.1 Bacteroidota bacterium | reverse complement strand
TATAGTTCAGTAAAATCAAAAAACAATTCGGCCTCTATTCGTTTTTTGATAATAATTTCAAAGCTTTAGTTATTCAATGTATATTATTTTAGCAAAATCGGTTTTTCAATAATTTAAGTTGCCATCCCCGAATAGCACTGTTCACTGATACCAAAGTCTTCCTAAATCCCTTTCCAAAACCTGATTAAAGTCATGTAATCCCGTTTTTTTACCCGATACCTTTACCTCAAATTACGAAGACCATCAAAATATCGGGTTATGGAAACACTCACAGAAAAACAGTTAAGCGTTTACAAATTTGGCGATAAAAAAGCCGATGGCGGGCGGGAAATGAAAAATCTACTGGGCGGAAAAGGGGCAAATCTTGCGGAGATGAGCCGAATTGGAATTCCGGTGCCCCCGGGGTTTACCATTACCACTGAGGTATGTACCCAGTACAATCTGGAGGGGAAGGCAGCGGTAATCGCCAAGATAGAACCAGAGGTAAGGGAAGCCATTTTGGCTATTGAGAACACCATGGGAATGACCTTTGGCGATAATTCGAATCCCTTACTACTCTCGGTGCGTTCCGGCGCTCGGGTTTCCATGCCGGGAATGATGGACACGGTGCTCAATCTCGGATTAAATGACCACTCAATTAAAGGCGTTATTCATATGACCGGAAACGAACGATTTGCATGGGATTCCTATCGCAGGTTCATTCAGATGTACAGTAGTGTGGTTATGGGGCTAAAACCTGAATCTAAGGAAGATTTAGACCCTTTCGAGGAGATTATTGACCACTTAAAAGAAAAGCGCAACATTATTCACGACACCCAATTTACTGTACAGGATCTTCAAGACCTAGTTTTTGATTTTAAAGAAATTGTGCGTAAGAAAACAGGTAAGACATTTCCTGAAGACCCCTGGGAACAGTTGTGGGGTGCCGTTGAAGCTGTGTTTAATAGTTGGAATGGGGACAGGGCAATTTATTATCGTAAAATGAACGGCTATCCTGAAGATTGGGGAACAGCTGTAAATGTTCAATGCATGGTTTTTGGTAATATGGGAGATGACTCCGGCACAGGCGTTTGCTTTACCCGAGATGCTGGAAATGGCGAAAATAAATTTAACGGAGAATACCTCATAAATGCACAGGGCGAAGATGTGGTTGCCGGCGTGCGCACCCCGCAACAGATTACCAAACTAGGATCGCTACGCTGGGCGGAACTCGCACAGATTTCCGAGGAAGAACGAAGGGAGCGTTATCCTTCCCTGGAAGAGCTTATGCCCGATATTTATAAGGAATTATTTGAATATCAGCGAACATTAGAAAATCACTATCAAGACATGCAGGATATGGAGTTTACCATACAACAAGGTAAACTCTGGATTCTTCAAACCCGAAATGGTAAACGTACAGGCGCCGCAATGGTTAAAATTGCCATGGACTTGCTACAGGAAGGCTTAATTGACGAAAAGACCGCTCTAATGCGAATTACTCCAGTCAAACTGGATGAGTTACTTCATCCAATTTTTGACCCCAAGGCATTGCAAGACGCCGAGGTCATTGCACAGGGATTGCCTGCATCACCAGGAGCGGCAACCGGACAAATCGTCTTTTTTGCCGATGAGGCCAACAAGTACAAGCATACCATTTTGGTGCGTGTAGAAACTTCTCCCGAAGATGTAGAAGGTATGAATTTGGCTAAAGGAATTGTAACGGCTCGCGGTGGTATGACCTCCCACGCGGCCGTAGTTGCTCGTGGCATGGGTAAATGTTGTGTGTCTGGGGCAGGTGCTCTTAAGATAAATTACAAAAACCGAACCCTTACCGTGGGCGATCATGTATATCACGAAGGCGATTGGATATCTATTAATGGTTCTACTGGTAATATTTTGGAAGGGAAGGTAGGTACAAAAGAACCCGAATTGAGCGGTGAATTCGCTGAACTTATGGACTTGTCTGACCGCTATGCAAAACTGGAAGTGCGCACCAATGCGGATACCCCAAAAGACGCAGCAGTTGCGCGTAATTTTGGCGCACGAGGCATTGGTCTTACCCGTACCGAACACATGTTTTTTGAGGTAGATCGGATTAAAGCCATGCGTGAAATGATTTTGTCTGAAACCTTAAAAGGAAGAAAACAAGCATTAAGACAGTTGTTACCAATGCAACGTGCAGATTTTGAAGGCATATTTAGAGCCATGAATGGATATTCAGTCACCATTAGACTATTGGATCCGCCATTACACGAATTTGTGCCCCATCAATTGGCAACACAAAAGGAACTGGCCGAAGAAATGCACATTTCATTGGCGGCCGTTAAAAATAAGGTATCTGAATTGGAAGAATTCAATCCAATGCTAGGACATCGGGGATGCAGACTGGGTAACACCTACCCCGAGATAACCGAAATGCAAACTCGTGCCATCATAGAAGCTGCACTGAATGTTAAATCAGAAGGTATTCTGATAAAACCTGAAATTATGGTGCCCTTGGTGGGAACGGTAGCAGAGTTTACCATGCAAAAAGACATTATAACACAAACGGCAGATGAAGTTTTTAAGAAACGAAACGATCGGATAGACTATCAGGTTGGAACCATGATTGAAACTCCTAGAGCCACCTTGGTTGCAGATTCCATTGCGAGGCATGCTCAATTTTTCTCATTTGGCACCAATGACCTAACCCAAATGACCTTTGGCTATTCTCGAGATGATGCCGGCAAATTCCTGCCGGTCTATCTTGATAAAGGCATTCTAAAGTCCGATCCGTTCGAAATCTTAGATCAGGAAGGTGTTGGCCAGCTTATAGCAATCGGCACGCGGGACGGCCGCGTTGTGAATCCAAATCTTAAAGTAGGAATATGCGGTGAACACGGCGGAGAGCCAAGTTCTATTGAATTTTGTCATAAGGTGGGCATGAATTATGTGAGTTGCTCTCCGTATCGGATACCTATTGCCCGCGTTGCCGCAGCACAGGCGGCACTGGTCAATTAGACGTAAAAAAAAACACCTTTATTCCCGGTTCGATTCAAGTATTCGAACCGGGATTTTTTATTATAGGAATTGGTCCTATGGAAAGTGTTACTTTTGTCTGAAAATCAGCGTTTGATGTTCGGAATTTTTAATAAAAAGCAATTTTTGGTAGATTATCTACAAGGATTTGTAGACATTCATAATCACATCCTACCTGGAATTGACGACGGTGCCGGGACTCCTGAAGAATCCGAAGTATTATTGAAAGGATTACGTGATCTTGGATTTGCAAAGTTTATAGCCACTCCCCATATATTGAGGCCGTTGTACCCCAATACCCCTATTACCGTTGCAGATGCTCATGAAAAATTAAAGCTTTATCTGGAATCTAAGAAAGTAAAAGATATTGATTTGGATGTGGCAGCCGAACACATGATTGATGATTCCTTTGAAGACATAATTAAAAGTGATGCCTACATGCCATTGCGCAGCCGCTATCTTTTGGTTGAAATGTCTTATTTACAGCCCCCGTTGAATTTTGACGAGGCTATTGCTCAAGTAAAGGAAATAGAACTTACTCCAATCCTGGCTCATCCGGAGCGTTATGGTTTTTTACACGACAGATTTGGCATGTACAGAGAGTTTGTTGCCCAAGGTGTTTTGTTACAAGTAAACCTCTTAAGTCTTGGAGGATATTACGGCGGAAGTATTCAGAAAACGGCATATAAATTATTACAAGAACAGCTGGTAACTTTTTTAGGTTCTGATTTACACAATACTCGGCATTTAAATGCCCTTAAAGAAATAAAACTTAATCGTAAGCAGATTGCACTCCTAGAGCCCGTGATTCACATGACTTCAGAATACATGTATTGATGGCTGCTCTATTATAAACCTTGCCTAAACCTTGGGGCCGAGATAAAAGAATGCTTTTAAAGCACCGATTGCCCTTTTTAATATTTACCTAAAAAAAAAACCGCCTGTATACATTTATACAAGCGGATGATTACTTGGAGATTACAACAAATAACATGCAATCCCTAGGAAATTAGAATCTGTTATTTCAAAAACGGGATAAATCTGAAACGTTTAGTGGTTTTGGCTGCATAACCGTAACCGTACTTTCTACCGCCATATCCCAGATTAGCTTCTTTTACATCATTCACCACAAAAGACAAGTTGGGAAGCTTGCCCTCCTTTCTCAGTTTTAGAGGGAATTCAAGCACCTTAACTTCTGTATAACCTGCACGGGTAACATAAACAATCTGATCCGCGTATTTGGTTAGTAGTTGCGTATCGGAAACCACCAACATTGGGGCCGTATCTACTATAACATAATCGTATTTTAACCGCAATTCATTGAACAAGGTTTCTAATCGATCATTCATTAATAATTCAGACGGATTGGGCATGGGTTTACCTGCGTGAATGACATCTACCTTAAAATCAGATTGGACTACCTGGGTAGTTAAATCCCCAATGCCTAGGTCATGAGACAAAAGATAATCTGTGATTCCCGGCTTTCTAAAATCTCTGCTACTATTTTTCTTGTTATCAGGATTGTTAAGCTCAATGGAATAGTAGTTTTGAATCATAGGATTGCGAATATCTGCCCCAAGAAGCAGCACCTTTTTATTTGCCTTGGCGTATATCATTGCCAGACTGGAAGAAGTCAATGATTTACCTTCGGAAGGGATACTGGAAGTTACGAAAATTACATGCCCACCTTTTTTGGACTGTTGCGACTTGATTAAATAATCCAAATTAGTACGCAAAATTCGCAAGGATTCCGTAAGCACAGTTCGGTCTGCCGATTGGTCTATCCATGACACTCCTTTCATTAATTTAGGTAATTCTGCAAGAACCGGAATATCTTCGCCCATAATTTTTTCCAATTCTACCTTACTGTGCAATTTGTTGTCTAACAACTGATAGAAATAGGTAAAGACGGTTGGAATCACAAATCCAATTAGAATAGAGGTAATTAGAATAAATGATTTTTTGGGATATACCGGATATGGACTTGGTAAATAGGCCTTGTCTATAATTTTTGATTTTTCAGTGGCCGATGCATAGGTAATCTGACTCTCTTCACGCTTTTGTAGCAGGTATAAATACAAACTTTCTGTAGTTTGCTGTTGACGCGCAATTTCCTTTAAGGCTTGTTCATTTTTTGGAGCTGCATAAATCTTAGAATTAATTCTGGATATCTGACCGTTAATGGTATTGATCTGAATGGAAAGGTTATCGGTCATACTTACCAAACTGGCCCGCAAACTTTGTTTTAAATCGTTCAATTCCTGATCCAAATTCATGATGACCGGGTTCCGTAAGTTCGAACTTTTAAGCAAACGATTCCGCTCCAATACCATTTCATTGTATCGATTTACAGTGCTCGATACTGTATTATCTGAAAGTCCAATATTGGTGGGCAATACGTCGAAAACACCCTGATCGTCTATAAGTTCGGTCATGGATGAAGCCATATACAACTGCATTTGAGCTGCTTGCAGTTGTTGTTGATTCTCTACCCCAACATTTAAATTTAAATTTGCTTGAGAGCTAACATCGGTAATACCACGGGAAGATTTGAAATTTACAGCAGTTTGATCGGCAGAAGAAAGATCTCCGTAAATGTCTGCAATACGATCATTAATAAATTCGGAGGTACGATCTGCTATATTTTTCTTCTCCTGAATGGCCTTGTCGTTGTAGATCTGAACAATCTTGTCCAATACATCCATCGCTTTTTCCTTAACTGGATCGCGTAGTGACAGGGTAACTATAGTAGAATATTCTTTTTGAATGCTTACTTGCAATTTTCCCTGCAAGCTAATGGCAATGTTTTCTACAGGTCGTATTTTAATGGAATAAACATTACCCGCTAAATTTTCGATATTTTCCCGATCTGGAGTAATAATAATTTCCAAATCGTCTACCTTAAGTACACTTCCAAAATAAACAGAAGTTTCATTAAGCTCATTCCCCTCATCAAGGAACATAAAGGAAGTATCCGAAAGAATTCGAATGGAAAAATTAACACTTGATTTATTTACCAAAGTATCCTGACTCAGGAAACTTACTCGAAAAGGAGCAGAATTATATAACTCTTTATCGGTAATACGACCAACAGATTCAATCTTTACATTTAGATTTAAATCTTTAACAAGGTCAATAAAATTTGATCTGGAATTTAAGATTTCAATCTCGTCTTCCATCTTTATACTGGCCTCTCCGGCAAGTACGCTCAAATCCTTTAAAGCATTTAATTCATTGGCTTTATTGTCGTCTGGGATAATTTGTACCTTGGCCGTAGCTTCATACTGTTCAGTAGTGTATCTGAGGTACACTAATGCGCCTAAAAAGCAAACCAATATGGAAAAAATATAAAGCTTCCAGTTTTTCTGATACGGCTTTAGAATCTCTCCAAGGTTTAAGTTATCAACCTTTTTAAAGGAAGTATTCATAAGATTTGGGATGTAAATTATAAGTATCTAATCGCGAGTAACGTTGTGGTAATCAATGTTGTAATGATACCGATGGTCATTGAGGTAGACGATCCAATAGAAGTATCTTTAATACCAACCTTATTTGGTTCTACGTATACAACATCGTTTTGGGAAAGGTAAAATACAGGCGACTTTACAACGTTCTTAGTCGTTAAATCGATTCGAGAATATACCTTTGTTCCATTAAAATCACGCATGATTAAGATATTGTCGCGTTTCGCACGAAGTGTTAAATCCCCAGCCATTCCAAGGGCTTCAAGGATATTTATTTGTTCACCGTTTACGGGATAAGTTCCCGGTCTTCCCACTTGCCCTAAAATAGTAACCGTAAAGTTCATGAGGCGAATGTTGATGATTGGATCTTTTAGGTAGTCAAAAAGTTTTTGACGCAACAACATGCGCAATTCATCTGGAGACAAACCTTCTATCTTAATTTTACCGATAACCGGAAAATCTATCATTCCGTCTTGATCTACAAGATAACTTACCTGATCGGGTCTGCCCCCACCTTGGCTGTCATTTCTGTAGAGATTAAAGGGGGAACTAGCTTCGGGGTTTAATGATGATACATGAATGGAAACCAAATCGTCTACCTTAAATTTGGTGGCGGATTTGTTATTGTCTACCTGAGTTTCAAAATTGCCGACATCTTGGAGATAAACTACATCTTTTCGAGAGGCACAAGAAGTAATCAATAAAACAGCAACAAGGTAAAGTGGCCAACTTTTGGGGAATTTAACGATTTGGGTCATGTCTATTATTCGGTTTGTTTTTCTGCCGGGGTTAGGTATTCACCAAAAACCTTATTCCGGTTTTGATTTAAATTATCTCTTAAATTTTCAGGAGTTTGTTCGCTTTTTCCTACATCAAGTTTACAAAATTCTGAATTATTTGATATGAATTCGGGTACAATCTTTTTCATCATACTAACGGTATCACCGTCCAAAAACATATTTGAAATACAAAGTTTTTCAATTTTTGATCGAATATCGGCGTAGTCCAACTCCCTTACTTTACTAATCATAATCTTCTTATGATACGTAGGAAGGGTATTTTCGCCATTAGCCAATAATTCCTCATATAATTTTTCGCCAGGACGCAGCCCAGTAACCTCAATGTCAATATCTTCAGGATAGCGCAACCCAGATAAGCGAATCATATTTTTAGCTAAATCAAAAATTCTGACACTTTCACCCATATCGAAGATGAAAATTTCACCTCCGTCTCCCATTGCACCGGCTTCTAATACCAACTGAGAGGCCTCAGGTATGGTCATGAAATAACGCGTAATGTCCTTGTGTGTAACCGTAAGTGGACCACCTTTTTCAATTTGCTTTTTGAATAGTGGAATAACCGATCCGTTGGAACCCAATACGTTTCCAAATCGGGTGGTGATAAATTTGGTTTTCCCCTCTTGTTGCATACAACTGATGTACATTTCGGCAATTCGCTTGGTAGCACCCATGATATTAGTCGGGTTCACGGCTTTATCCGTAGAGATGAAAACGAACTTTTCTGCCTGATATTGTACAGCTAAATCTGCAACAACCTTGGTCCCGGCAACATTTATCTTTATAGCCTCGTAGGAATTGCTTTCCATTAACGGCACATGCTTATATGCCGCAGCGTGAAAGATTACATTTGGCCTGTAATCCTGGAAGAAGGTATTCATTCGGTTTTTATCTCGAATATCTGCTACTACAGGTACAAAATTGAAAAATCCATTTTGCTTAAGTTCTTGTTGCAAATCGTAAAGTGCAGATTCTGCCTGATCCACAATAATCAAGGATTTGTAATCGTAATTGGCAATCTGACGCACAATCTCACTCCCAATAGAGCCTGCTCCGCCGGTTACAACGATAGTTTTTCCGGTTAATTCTTTGCTGATTTTTGAGTTTTTAATGCTGATCGCTGGGCGTTCCAACAGGTCTTCAATCTGAACTGGTTTTATTTGCGACAGTTTAAGCTCACCATTGATCCAGTCTTCTACTGGAGGTACAATTTTTGCTAAAACTCCAAGATCTACCACTTTTTCTACCAGAGCACGCCGCTTATCCTGATTAATGTTCTGAATGGCAAAAATGACTTCATCAATGTTTTTCCTATTGATAAACTCTGTTTTAAGCATTCGGTCATTGTATACCCGAACCCCGTTGATGAGCTTTCCTACTTTATTGCGATCCTCATCGATATACCCCAAAACACGAACATTACTTCTTGAAAGTGAGGTAAGGGCGTTATAGGTTAGAATTCCGGATTCACCAGCGCCGTAAATAAGCACGTTTTTATTTAAGCGCACCCCTCTTTTAATGAGAGAAGTGTAAAACGACTTAAAGATATAGCGGGAAGCTGTTAGCCCCATAAAGGACAACAAGCTGTTAATAATTATAATCGATAATGGTATTCTGAGATTAGGTATTGCGTAAAATTGACCGTTGCTCAGAATTAGAATGATTAACAAAATGCTCGCAAGACAAACGGCATTAAAAATATTATAGACGTCGCGTACGCCAGTATGTCTCACAAAACCTTTATACGACCCGGAAATTAGAAAAGCGATAAGGGAAATTCCACTAACAATCGGTAATTGCTCAAAAAAGTCTTCAAATTCAAAATCGAAGGTGAGGTTAAATCGTATTAAATACGACAAAAAAAATGAAGTTACTACTGTAAGCAGGTCTATTAGAAGCACCAACCATTTAGGTGCATATCGTGAAACTGAGTTGGTTATATAGTATTGTAACATTAGAATAAGCTCTTGATAAGTTCAACTGTGCACTCCAGGTCATTTTCTGTTAGATTGGATCCGCTAGGTAAACAGAGACCGCGGTTAAACAATTCTTCGGAAGTTCCATCTGCCATGGTTGTACATCCTTTAAAAACAGGCTGCATGTGCAT
Organism: Bacteroidota bacterium; assembly: GCA_046047415.1. GTDB lineage: Bacteria > Bacteroidota > Bacteroidia > Flavobacteriales > Flavobacteriaceae > Robiginitalea. Next base: position 30,969 of record JBJOHX010000108.1, on the reverse strand, counting down.
TGGTTTCCAGAGTGGGCGCGACTCAATATTTTCTGATTCAAGTGCAAAGCGTATGGCTTCACGTGTTTTAAAATCAGGTGTTAGAATAGTAGTTAACCAACGATTACTATAATAATCTTGGGGTTCTGCTAAAAATTCAATGGCATCTATGTGCGCAAGGGCTTCCTTGTAGAATTCAAAATTTTTCCTACGTGCAGCCACCCGATCGGATAGAACCTCCATTTGTCCTATTCCAATTCCGGCTAGCACGTTACTCATGCGGTAATTGAAACCAATGTGGGAATGTTGATAATGGGGCGCTGCATCTCGTGCCTGAGTGGAGAGAAATACAGCCTTTTCTTTTTGAGCTTTATCCTTGGCAACCAATGCTCCTCCTCCAGAGGTGGTTATAATCTTATTGCCATTAAAGGAGAATATTCCGATATCTCCAAATGTCCCGCATTTTTGACCTCCAATACTACTACCTAGTGCCTCTGCACTATCTTCCAGTACCGGAATTTCGAAACGTTCCGAAATTTCCCGAATGGCTTGAGCCTGATACGGCATGCCATATAAATGAACTGCAATAATAGCCTTAGGCTTAACCCCTGCGCGAATACGCTGAAGGATAGCTTCTTCTAAAAGCTCCGGGGAAAGATTCCAAGTTTTACGCTCGCTGTCTACAAAAACAGGCTTTGCACCAACATAAGCTATTGGGTTTGCTGAACCCGAGAAAGTAAAGCTTTGGCACAATACCTCATCGCCAGGGGCTACACCCATGAGCTTTAGACCTAAATGAATGGCTGCAGTACCAGAACTCAGACAAGCAACATGTGCGTCTGTGCCAATATAGTTTTCAATTGATTTTTCGAATCCGTTTACATTGGGACCAAGTGGAGCAATCCAATTGGTGTCGAAGGCCTTTTGGACATAGTCCAATTCCGTTCCACCCATGTGAGGGGAAGAAAGCCAAATCTTGTTTTGAATTTTAGTAGTAGGCATATAAAATTTGGGAATTTTAGATTTGAGAACTCAAAATTATATGCGATTAAGAGCCTTAAAGGATTAAGTCGTTTAAGGTTCCAATATTTCGGTAAACTGTAAATTCGGGACTTAAAATTCCATTTGTAAGGAATTACTGATACCGTAATCGGATAATGCTTGCATTTTATCGAGCCATTATTTAACCGGATTTTAGGTCTTGGGATTAGAATGGGCCAAAATGCATTTTAGAGGATACTGGGCAACACCATGAAATAGCTAATTTGGTTTAAAGGCCTTGATTAATACCGAAATTCTATTGGTTTGCGGTATTGTTACTATCTGGAGCCACATTCAAGGTTTTTCAAACTAGGTGCTAGCACAAACAATTATAAACGTATTATTTCGTTTAGTAGACAAAATTAGTTAAGCTATGTGCGGATTTTTATTTAGTACCAAAACCCAATCCAAAGCATCCTTTATTGAGCGCCTAGAAACCATTAAGTTTAGAGGACCAGATTTTACCGGATACCAATGCCAGGACGGCATGCACTTTGGCCATTTAAGACTTTCCATTTTGGATTTGGATCCACGTTCCAATCAGCCGTTTGATTACGATCGTTTTACCCTTTTATTTAACGGTGAGATTTACAACTTTCAGGAAATTCGGGAAGCTCTCAAACAAAAGGGCTACGATTTCAGCACAGAAAGTGACACAGAGGTTTTGATTAAAGGTTATCACGCCTGGGGTGAACACGTCTTGCAGCGCTTAAACGGAATGTTTGCTTTTCTGATTTACGACAAGGATGCCAAAATCCTATTTGGAGCAAGAGACCGTCTCGGGGTAAAACCTTTTTACTACTCCTTAATCGGCAACGAATTTGAGGCTTGTAGCCAGGTTGCACCTTTGAATAGCGGCAATTCCCTTACTCTGAATCACGAGGCCATAGATATCTATTTGGACTGTGGATTTATTCCAAGTCCGCATTCCATTTACCGTGAGGTCAAAAAACTAGATCCAGGTAAATTTTTCAGATATTCCATTGTGGAGCAAACTATGGTAATTGAAACCTATTGGGATTTAAAACCCGAACAACCTTTTACCGGAAGTTTATCTGAAGCCAAGGAAGCCCTTAAAACCCTGCTATTCGATGCAGTTAGAATACGGCTCTTTAGCGATGTACCTTTAGGGTCATTTCTCTCTAGCGGAATTGATTCTGCTCTTGTAACCGCAATAGCCTCAAAAATCAACCCTGGACAACTCAACACCTTTACCATTGGCTTTAACGATACATTTAAAGACGAAAGTGAGGTTGCCCAAAAATATGCCCACCTGTTAAACACCAATCACAAAACCCTGTTTTGTGGACCAGAAGAAATTCTGGATTATCTGCCAATGTTGGTGTCTGTTTTTGATGAACCGTTTGGGGATAATTCTGCCCTGCCTACGCTACTGCTAAATGATAAGACTAAAGCCCATGTAACGGTGGCCCTTTCCGGAGATGGAGGCGATGAAAGTTTTCTTGGGTATTACCATTTTGAATCGCTCAAGAAGTACGAAAAAATTATAGGGCTGCCGCTTTGGATGAGAATGTTGCTCATGAAAGTCTTTAAGGTTTTGGGGCTTTTTGATTCCGAAATGCGTCAAAAATTAAGCGTGAAATCAAAATCGGATTATATTTTCAGGATTTTTTCGCGCATGGGTACTTTATTGAATACTCCTAATAATAAATGGTTAAAAGATTACTATTCCTATCAGTCTGCCTCAAACAACCTGTTGCAACAGGCGGCAGACGTTAATATCAAAATGTGGTTGGAAGGTGATAGCAATACCAAGGTAGATCGTGGCAGTATGGCTTATGCTGTAGAGGTGCGCAGTCCTTTTCTGGATTATAGGATTGTGGAATTTGCCCGTTCCCTTCCAGTGGAATACCGATTAATTCTTGGTAACAAGAAACGTATTCTAAAAGAAGTCTTGAAGGATTTTATCCCAGAAGAATTATTTACCCTACCCAAACGCGGGTTTTCGATGCCCTTGGATTCCTGGATGCGAAATGAATTAAAATCAGAAATTCAGGAAACCTTAAACGATGCATTCTTCAGAAAAGTGCCCAACCTCAATGAACCGCTAATCCGCAAACTATTGAAGGAGCATTTTGAAGCGCAGAAAAATCACTCCAAAAATATTTGGAAGGTGTTTATTCTTGCAAAATGGATGCATCACAATAAACTGGTATAACCCCTTTTTATTCCGAAAGAAAAAAGCCTTTGACTTTGTAGTTAAAGGCTTTTCTCATTTTAGAATACAACCTGTTGCGTTTACTCTGCGATGCTGTTTAGAAATTCTTCCAGGTTGGTGTATCCATTGCCATCATGATCCATTGTAGCGTCTGGGAAATTAGGATTGAAACCCATTTTTCGTTCCCAGGCATCTGGCATACCATCTTGATCTGCGTCCCATTTTGTGGGCCTTTTTCCTGTGGGCTCGGAATTTTTATTTTGATGGAATGCAATATAAGCCGGGCCTTGGGTAAAAGTTTCACCCTTTGAAGTCATTTTATAGGGTATATACCTTTTTGGATCTCCCGATTGAACTGTTTTTAAATAGTTAAGATCAATTGCGTCTGAGGCAGAAACGGAGCTTAAATCGTCGGCAAGATATCGATTGCATCCAACATTATTTCCTACATTGCTAAAGGCCTGCTGAGCAGCTAACAAAGGCATCAAGGGTCCTAAAATCGGATAGGGATTTGGGGTCTGAAGTGATTTGGGCAAAGTCGATTTCAACAATCCGTTCTCGAATTCACGCCATAGAAACCAATTGTCGGCTTGTGGATTTTTTAGCATCCCATGATCAATATAGTTCCCTCCTGTAAAGATTGCAGGTTTATGGGATTTAAAGGATGCATTTAGCCGGTTAGACAGATCGGTATTCTGAGCCAAGGCGTAATAATTGTTACGATGATTCAGTTTTGTGGCGCCCTGCACCCTACTAAGTCGGTATTGCCAATTAAAAATTACATTGTTTATTACATCTACCCGACCATTGGAGCTTACATTGGGGGTTCTGTGTGAGATATTAAAAAACAAGGAATTAATAAAACTCAGATTTTCGCAAAGTGCAGGATCATCGCTGTCACCAAACAAGGATCCTGTTTTTCCCTCGGCAATAAGCAGGCGCTGAAAGGTAATGTTATCACTATCGCCACGTAAACTAATCGTTTCGTCTCCACCCCAGCTCAGTGAAAGGTGGTCCAGTATGGCTTGTTTAACGTTAATGAGTTCAAGGGCATCGTAATCTCCATATACAGGACGTATTCGCAAATATCTAATAATAAGATTGTTAACATCTTCAATTTTAATTTTAGTACCTGATAAGGTGATGCCACCTTTAGGGGCAGTTTGTCCGGCAATAGTGAGGTTACTGCTGCTGATTTTTAACCAAGACTTGAGTACAATAGTTCCAGAAACAGTAAAAACAATTGTGCCTCCATTACTTTGATTTGCCTGTTCAAGAGCCCATCTTAAGCTACCCTCACCCCTATCGTATAAGTTTCGAACAATATAAACAGGCTTGCCCCGACCTCCGGAAGCGTAGGCTCCACCTCCAAAAGCAGTTGGAAAGGCCTTTAGGTTTTTGACCGAAGTTGTATAATCGGACTTAAGGTCCGTTGCTGTTAATGCATTATTCAGTATGGAATCCAATACCTTTTTAGAATTCGCAGCATTTCCTCTGGAATTGTGCGCACCTAAGATTATTAGAAGTACGAGCAATCCCTTGGAGATTTGACATATGACCTTGAGGGAGTTTTTCATGGTATTTAATCATTTTATTTAGGGCACCTAAGAAGACCAAATCCTGACGCTTTCCTGGATTTTTGATTTAAATTTCAAAACGCAACAGTGGGTACAATCTAGGAAAATTAAAACACGAATATTGCATTGAAATTACCCCGCCTAGTAACTAAATCAAGCATTGTGCCAAATATATTGTGCTTTGAAAAAACCAGCTCGTGCAGGCCGTTTGTTCACAATAACTCTCATGGGTTCTAGAAATGCTTGCCAGTACTTATTCAAACCTAAAAAGGACTTATTTATTTCTTCTGTAATCGTCCAAATCGGGCATTATGGTCTCCTGATCCAGGATAATATCTTCGGATTTAAAAACCTTTTTTACCGTTCGAAATAAAATAATCACGTCATTCCATAGCGACAGCCCTTTTACATATTCAATATCATAAGCCAATCGCTCGTCCCAATGCAGTGTATTTCTGCCCGAAACCTGGGCTAATCCCGTAATTCCCGGCCTTACTGAATGCCGAATCCGTTCTTGCTCGGTATAATAGGGTAAGTATCTTATGAGCAATGGCCTAGGGCCGATTAAACTCATATCTCCTTTTAAAATATTAAAAGCCTGAGGCAACTCATCTATTGAGGTTTTTCGTATAAAGAGTCCGAAAGGAGTAACTCGCCTTTCGTTGGGCAACAGGTTTCCATTTTCATCTTTTTCATCGGTCATGGTCTTGAACTTCATTAAGGTGAAAATCTGTTCATTTTTACCTGGCCTGTCCTGGTAAAAAAATGGTTTACCCTTGTTTATGTAAATTAGTATTAAGGTTACTACCAATATTATTGGAGAAAAGACAATTAACACCCCCAAAGCAGCAACTATATCCACAATTCGTTTTATTCTTCTCTTGTACATCTCTAATGCCCTATTACTATATTTAGATGGCTTTTTACTTTACCGCGGCTTCTATTAAGTTTACCAAGGTATTGTTAATGATATTTACATCGAATTTTCGTTCTGCCAAATTTCGACTTGCAACGCCCATAGGACCAATAGTTTCGGGATGTTCCAAAAATGACTTCATGGCTTTGAACAGAGGTTCATACTTTTTCGGTTCAATCAAAAATCCATTTTTACCATCGTCAATGGTTTCCTTACAACCCGGCATGTCGGTGGTAATAATAGGCATGCCAATAGACAAGGCTTCGAGTATAGATCTGGGCACGCCTTCCCGATAATACGATGGCAACACAAATATATCGCAGCTGCTCAGATATGGAATTACGTTTTCTTGTCTGCCGTGAAAAACCACAATCTTATCTTGGTGCAATGATTTTAATTGCGCAACACTATAACCTGTTCCGCCATCTGCCTCAATTCCTAAAATATGAAATTCCGCTTCTGGGAAATCTTTTTTTAGCGCTTTGGCAGCATCTACATAAAATCCAATACCTTTTTCAAACAGTAACCGGGCCACAAAAACGTATTTAACATTTTGGGTTTGTTTATAGTTCTCCCGAAATTCAAAATTTTTAAGATTAACACCGGAACCATCAATAACAACAGTTTTTTCCTTTTGGGGAATAATATTCTTTTTTAGAAATAGATCACAATCGTCTGCATTTTGGAAAACTACTTTTTTATTGTGTCTAAGTGCAAATCTGTATAGCCTTTCTGTAAATATTTGTAAAAATTTTGCCTTAAACGAAACACGCGAGAAAGTAAAGCCAAGACCTGTAACCATTGAGATAACGGGTACCCCAGCCAAGCGTGCGGCCAAGGAACCAAAAATAATCGGTTTTATGGCATAGGGAAAAACAACGTGAATATCGTTGGCTTTGATTATTTTATACAAATCACGAACACTTAATAAATCGTTAAAAGGATTTAAACCAGTGCGATTTAATTGAAAGGTCACCGGTGTTGCACCCAGGGCTTTAAGCTGTTGCTTAAAATCCTTTGGCATCTTTGGTGCACAGGCATAAACTTCATAACCCATTGCTATTAGGGCTTTTAAAAAATCTCCTCTAAAGTTAATTAACGACCAGTAATGCGGCGCAATAACTAAAATTCGACTTGGACCCAAGCCGGTTTTAATTACGTTCATAATTGTATGTAAACCATTTTTGAAAACAATAAAATCCCCATACCCGAAACGTACTGTCTCTTTTTCCGGATAGGTGATCACCAACAATCTGCTGGATTTCTTCTCGATTAAACAGGCCTTGTTTATCTAGAAAAGTTGTAGATGCAAAAGATTCCAATTCCGACCTTAAGCTGCTGCGCAGCCAGTCCCCTACTGGGGAACCGAAACCACTTTTGGGATGCTCCAGAAAATTTTCGGGAAAATCTGCTCTAAAGGCTTCTTTTAAAAGGTACTTCTTATTCCATCCCTTCATTAAGTATTCTTCGGGTAAAGTTTGGGTAAAGTACCAAAGCTTTTTATTTAGGAAAGGCGCACGACATTCCAGCGAATTGAGCATGCTGGTGCGATCAACCTTGGGCAACATACCACCTTCCAAACTAAGTACCCGATCTACCATTCTAAAATCTGTGAGACTCTTTGGTGTTTTAATCCCTAATAAGCGCTGATAGGGTTCAAAGAGATCTGACATTAAATGAGATGTTTTGAGGATTTCTTTTACCTGCTCAGCGGTATTATTCAATGAAATAATATCCCAGTAATATCCTCCGTCATAATCGATGGAATTTATAAGTTTTAGGGCTTTAAATTTCTTACCCCGTGCATCGTCTTTAGAAGTTAAAAACCTGTTTGCTCCGACTTTAACCATTTTGTGCAAGCCTTTGGGAACGATTTGCTGATAGCGCTCATTCATTTTTCCAACATAATACTTGTTGTACCCCCCAAAGATTTCGTCTCCTCCATCACCGGTTAAAGCCACAGTTACGTGTTCTTTGGTTTTTCTAGATAACAATTCCGTTGGAAGTGCTGCGGTGTCTGAGAAGGGCTCATCAAAATTGACTAGAATTTCATGTATTCGATCTTTAAGATGATCTTCCCCAATAATAAATTCATGGTGATTACTGCCTATTAATTTGGCTACGACCTGCGACTTGTCGGTTTCGTCGTATTTGGCCTTTTCGAATCCTATCGAGAAGGTATCTATCTTTTTTTCTGAATACTGAGACAGACATAAGGAAATTATTGAGGAATCTACCCCTCCGGAGAGGAAAGTACCTAAGGGTACGTCCGAAATTGACCGATTTTGAACCGATTCACGAACCAAACTTCTTGTTATGGCCTTGGCCTCTGTAAAGCTGTAATTGTTTTTTTCTAGATTGGTAAATCCGGAAATTTCATGGGTCTTAAAACTGTGGTCAACTAAGTTGTATTCCAGATAATAATTGGCTTCTAACTTATTTATGCCTTCATAGATGGTAAATGGAGCTGGAATGTAGGTGAGTCTAAGGAAATAATTAAGTCCCGATTTAGATATTTCCGGACGCTCGGGCAATACAGCTAAAATTGATTTAAGCTCAGATGCCCAATAAAATTCGGAACCAAATTGAGTATAATACAAGGGCTTCTCCCCAAAAAAATCTCTAGCAATCAGTATTTTATTTCGATGCTTGTCGTGAATACTAAACGCAAACATACCGTCTAACTTTTCAAAAGCCTCAACGCCGATTTGCTCGTAAAGTCTTAAAATAACCTCTGTATCACTGTGTGTTTTGAATTGAACACCCTGAGATTCCAATTGGGCCTTCAATTCCAAATAATTGTAAATCTCTCCATTAAAAACCAGTGCTATTGACCCGTCTTCGGAATACATTGGCTGTTGTCCCGAACTTAGGTCAATAATAGACAGGCGACGCATTCCCATGCTTACCCCTAAATCATTTGAAGTAAAAGCGTAAACCCCATAGTCATCGGGCCCCCGATGAATGATTCGGTCATTCATCACTTGAATTTCATTCCGCAACGCGGCTTCGCTGGTTTGCTGCCGATGTATGGTTCCATTTATTCCGCACATGGGTAATTAGAGTATTAATTGATAATATTGTTCTACAATTTTTTCAAGTTCAAAATCCGAAGCTCGTGCTCGCAAATCTGCTTTAAACGATTTACCAGATTTTAGATCTTCCGCAAGTTTCAAAATCCCAAGCCGCATAAGTTCAGCATTTTGAATCGGAACAACATAGCCGTATTTGGAATCCATAATCCGATCTTCGTATTCTGTCTCAATCTCCATAATTTCGGCAGGTCCGGCTTTACAATTGGTACTTACTATAGGAATTTCACATGCCATAGCTTCTAAGAGCACGTTCGGAAAACCTTCGTGATTAGACCCAAAAACAAATAGGTCTGCCGCTTTAAGGTAAGGAAACGGAGCCCGTTGAAATCCTAAAAAGATTACGCGATCCTCTAACTGTAAATCTGCAACGTAGGTATCAAGTTCCGGCCTTAATTCACCTTCTCCAATTATGTAAAGTTTAGCATATGGGATTTCTTTAATAGCCTCTATTAACATCCGGTGATTTTTACCGGCATCTATTCGGCCTACGGTAATCAGGTTTAGCGCTTCGGGGTTATAAAAATTATCTAGTGGTTGGGCCTGATGTACCCTGTTGAGGTCTATGGGATTGTTAATAAGTGCCAATTTTGATTCCGGCACTTCAAAATTCTCCAACAAATCTTTCACGTTCCCTTTAGAATTCCCAACAACCAAATCGGCAGTAGGAAATAAGTTACGTATAAGCCACTTGTTTAAGGTGCTTTGAATATTGGGATAGCCATATTGCAACGACGGAAAGGCCCTCTCATTAATAATAATTTTAGAGGAATTCCCAAAAAAACGGGAAAGTGCGTTAATAAAATTGGGACGCGCCATTAAACTTAAGGCATGGGTAATTTTCCTTTTTTTACAAGCTCTGGCAAACTTATATGACAGAATAGGAATTTTAAGTAACTTTCTAAGACCGCTTTCTTCGAATTGGGATTTTTCCAGATAATGAATTTGGGCATTTTCATGAATGGTATACGCTCTGCAGTCATTCATCAAAAAGACATGAACTTCTATCCCCAATGTACAGAAATAGTGCACTAAATATGAAGCAACACGTTCTGCGCCTCCACCTGAAAGGGAATAAATTAAAACTGCGATTCTCATGAACTTAATACATCCTTAAAAAGGGATTCATACTTTGCGATGATTTTATCACTTCCATAACGTGTAAAAATGTCCTTTCTTATAGCCTCTCGATTCCACTCTGTATTTATAGCCTGTGATAGGGCTGCAATAAATTCTGATTCATCTTGGCATCGGTAGCCGTTTAAATCAGTAACAATAATTTCGTTTAGTCCTCCAGGAGCGTCGAATGCTACTATAGGAAGTCCTACTGCGCAACTTTCAAGCAAACAATTAGGAAATCCTTCGATAAACGCCCCTTGTAAAAAAATATGATGCTCCATCAGGTGGGCCTCTACATTATTAGAAAAGGGGATATGTTTTATTTTATCTGTCAAATTGAGCTCAGTAATAAGCCGACTTATTTTATCCTTTTCGCCTCCGTCGCCGATTAAAGTATATTCAAATGGCACGTCAATTTTAGAAACTGCGCGTAATAACCTTTCATGACCTTTTTGTTTTTTAAATTTCCCTACCGTAACGAATTTAATAGGTTGCCCGGATATTTGTGATTCTGATACTTGGTTTGATTTTCCTTCGGGAATGGGATTATTGATCAATGCCAACTTACGGGAATCCATTTTATAGTTTATAACAAAATCATTCAACATGTCTTGAGACTGGCATATAATAAGGTCGAGTTTATTGAAAAACAACAAAAACATTAACCGATTTAAAGGATTACCCTTGCCGTCAATTTTTGACTTAATACTAAGTATATTCGCCTCCCTACCTATAAATTTTATTTTGGGTAAGAATACACTAAGGAAGCCCATCATTACATTCAAATATGTAATTGAGGAAAGTACAACCTGAGGTTTATGTTTTCGCAATGCTTTAAAAAGGGCGGTAAACGAATTCCTAACCCTTTGAATATTGAAATATTTAAGGGTAATACCTGAGACTTCAAAATCTTTTTCGGACTTGCTTCCTATAATCCATAATTCCGGCGAGAACTGATTAGGGTCCAAATTTTGTGCAATAAATGAGACTACCTTCTCTGCCCCTCCGGGCATAAGATTGGGTAAAACAAAAACGATTTTAATCTTGGTCATCTGCTGTAGATTTTTCAGCTGCATTTGATTGTATTACCTCCGCATTAAAGACTTTGGCTTCAAAAAATGCCAATACCACAAGAATGGATCTTTCAAAGAATAAATTATGAGTGAAAAAACATTCCATAAAAAATAAAAAGGCGAAAATAGAATAGAATAAGTCCAACTTTTGAATACCGTAAAGCATCATGCGCATTAACAGGATCAGAAATAACAACACCCCAATAATGCCGTAGTCTACAGCATAGATCAAAATTTGATTGTGGGTGTTTAGCTGGTTAATACTCTGATCTCTGGTATATCCATTGCCGTGACCCCAAGGTTTGTCTACAAAAGCATCAAAAAAGCCCGACATGAGTGTTACACGACTCATATCGGCATTGCCTCTAATTTCCAAATTACTTTCATGAACATTACCGGTAAGCAAATCCAATCTAGCTCCGGCTGTACCCCTTGTAAATGCGGGAAATTCATTACGCATGATGTCTGCCAAGAAGGTTATGGTCATAAAAAGGGTAATAAAGACAAGAATTACTCTAATAACACTTAGAGTTTGCCTTATAGGATTAAATTCAATCTTGTCCTGCCAATTGAACATGATTCCGGCAATGAGAATAACAGCAATGCCAATTAATCCGCTTCGTGACAACGTAAGCATTGTGGTAGTAACCGCAAATACCATCATTAGATTTAACCATAACTTTTGCTTTCGAAGCAATAAAAATGTACACACGGCCAGGAATTTAATACCACTGGCCGACGCATTTGGGTTTTCACCAAATCCGCCTTTACGCACACTCTGAGCAATCTTAATATTAGCCCTTGGTAGACCAATAAAAAGGTCGTACCAAACACTGCCCGCAAGAAGAATTAGACCTCCTAATGCAAAATAGCGCAACATCCGGTCGTCTGCACTCCTAAAAACCTGAATGGCTCCAAAAAACAGGAAAATTGACATAACCTGCATTTGCATAACCTCCTGAACAACTGAGGAACTGATGGTTGAATTGAACGAAAACAGAATACTTATCAAAAAAATACTCAACAGGAAAAGAAGTACTTTTGATTTTAAATTTTGAATAAGTTCATTAAAAGGATAGGCTAAAAACAATAATCCTAAAAATATAGGCATTAAGGTGGTAGCCGGAGAACTACCAGGAATGACTCCCATTCGGAACAAGAAGATATCCGTGTAAGAACCAAAAAGCGTTAAGATTGCTAATAATATATATCGGATAATCATGATGCACTATTAAATTCCGCGAAAGCCGCCTGCATTTCTAACGTTTAAGTATCGTCTTTATTTTAGCCCTTAATACGGTTCCAAGACGAATTGCAATTGCTTTAAAATGGGAATCCAGAACATATAAGGTTATAAAATAGAACAAGCCGAATAATCCCACCTTCACGCCAATGTGAAAAATCACCAGAATTAAATTTAGCTTGTCGGAGCTTTCCCAAAAGGAAAGTGCGCTGTTGGCAGCGGCGGTAGCTAAACCAATAAATAATAAATGCTTAATGAAATTTAGATAGTACTTCTTTATGGGCAGGTTAAATCCGGACCTGAATAGATATACCGGCCTCCATAATAATATTATTGCAACTTGGCTGGTAATGGTTCCAATAAGCACCCCAACAATGCCAAATTGCCAGGCACAGATAAGAGATACTATTAGATTAATTGTACTTTGAACCAAGGGTGCCCAAGTGTCCGAATACAAGCCAAAGGCCTGAATATAATTGTCTACCGGCTGCCTTATTTGAAAAATAAACAGGATAATGGTTAAGGCCATTAACACCGTATGATCCAGTATATATCTTTCTCCTAACCAGGCTCCCACAAAGGCATCGAGTCCGGAATAGACTCCAAAACAAATCACCCCGCCAAAGAAAAACCGCAAAGAGTTTAGTTGAAAAAATATGCTAATCATCTTTTCACGTTTGTTTTCGGCCACCAGATTTCCCACGCTGGAATTGGCACCGTCGAAAACTGTATTGACGAGCGTATTTAAATTATTAATGATAAGTTGATAATTGCCCAAAAAAGCAACGCTTTCTGGGTTTACTATTGCAAAAACAATAAAGTTATCGGTGCCATTGGTAACAAAATTTCCAATCTTATGGATGCTCAATTGCTTTATTTTGGTGAGTAACACTTTATTTCGTTCACGAATTATTTTGGTTACTTTTAGATTTAGGTCTAGCCAAGGATATAGCTTACTTACTTTGCGACGAACAAGCACAACGTAGATTATTGGATTTAACAACTCCATTAATATCCAACCAATAACACTTTGGAAATAGATAAGTAAAAGTGACTGCAGAAATAATTTTAAAATGAAGGAAGACTGGCTGTAGGTATTATTGATGTATCCTCTTTGATCTGCCTGCAGCAAGAAATACGGATACGCGAAGTAATAGGTAACGAAATTACTTAGGATTAAAATAATAAATTGAAAGCTAACCGTACTGTATGAGAGTTCAGATTTACCAAAGAAATAAGGCATGAACGGAAGCATTACCATTCCGGCAATGACCATAAAATATCCCACACGCTTATAAATAAAGGAGAGGTAGCCAATTATCTCATTTATTTTGGACGTGTTTTTATCGTGAATAGGTTTGTAAAGCGAAAAACTAACCGCCTGCCCTACACCCAGTTCTGCGAGATTTAGAAATTTAATGGTACTCTTAAGGGTTTCAATAGTCCCTATAAACACGTCCCCGAGCACGGATAGAAAAATATTTCGGGACAAAAATTGTGCCCCAACATATAAGAGGTGAAACACCATTCCAATCCATCCATTTTTAATGGTTAATGCTAGTCTGGACATGTAATTAGGACTTGATAATTATCTGAATTTTTTAAAAACCTTTAAAACCAATTTAAATATGGGCCATGGGAGACACATTACCAATAAAATTTGTTTGTTGAAACTTTTAGAGACCCAAATATTTTTGCGGATTTCGTTTTTGAAAAGTTTTAAATATTTACCGCTTGGGTCTGCCTGAGGAAAATTTGCAAGCCTATATAAGTGCATTGTGAAATAATCACATATATACCTACTTAAATGGATTTGTACTTCCTCGTTATATGGTGTATTTGCTTTAAGGTAACTTATAACGAATGCAGCGGCTTCTGCCTTTACTTCGTTATAATTACTGCGTATTACACTTTTACTAGCCCGGTTATAGTGGTAAAACGACGAGCGTAAATAGCCAACTTTATCTACTTTCTTAATTAATTCTAAAGAAAAAAACACATCTTGATGAATTCGACCAACAACGAATCGTAAATCGCCCAAGAGTGCTCTTGTGCTGATCCGTCTCCATACCTGAAAACGATTTTTTATAAGAGTCCTATTTAGATTTTCTACTTGTGACTCAATACTGAATTCATCGTTGGACAGATGAGCGGTTCTGGTATTATACCGATCAAATTCCACAAGCTCCAAATTGTTTTCTTGAAGCAGACGAATCATGGTTTCGTAGGCCTGTGGTTCTACAAAGTCATCGGCGTCTACAAAAGTTATATACGTGCCGGTTGCAACATCAATCCCATAATTTCTGGCAACACTTGAACCACCGTTTTCCTGATCTAAAACTCGAATCCGGGAATCTGCAGCTGCAAGTTCGTGACAAACCTCCAAGCTCGAATCTTTGGATCCATCGTTAACTAGTATTATTTCCAGATTTCTATAGGTTTGAGCAGTAATACTGTCAACACACTTTTTTATATACAATTCCGCGTTGTAAACGGGTATAACCACGGAAAGTTTAGCTTGATTTACTTGGTTCATTTATATATCAACTGTAAAATTATCGGACTAGGCTAACTTCTAAATCTGCTTCTAAACGATCTGCAAATTTTTTGACATACTCGGCTGTTAGGTGATCCGGATCTTTGAAGGCATCCAGATTGTCGAAAAGCAGGGTATAATCAGCCTCCATGTTAAGAGACAGAGATGTAATAAAATCTCGTGTATGTTTCAAATCCTCGGGTTGCAATTGGGAAAAATAGGAATGGGTTACAGGGAAATTCACCCCAAAGGTGTCTACCTTGTTTTTTTGCAATAGTTCCACAAGCTTTCGGTATTGAATAGTATCTCCGGGAATTTCAAATAAATTTCCGTGGTCATTTTTTCCTGCCCCAATCGCAATATTAGTTTTTTCCGCGTCCGTCAAATTCTCCCAAGACCTACCATTATTGTCTGCTGAAAACATTCCTCTAAATGCATATAAGGCTTGGTTCCTTAAAAATTCAATATAGCTGTTGTTAAACAACGGAACCCAATCGACAACCAAATCCAAAATGGACCTGTTGTAGAGGACACGAACCTCAGGATTGTCGAACATATACTTATTCAAAAATCCGCCATTGGGTGATTTACTCTTATTAAACATTTGAGGCTCCATACTAATTAAAACTCGCTTCAAATTGGAATTTGCGTGTTCCATAATTAGAGCCTTGGCGTACATTTCGGTTATTCCGTCGGCACCAAATGCTAAATTTCCCACATCCGATGCCAGTGCAGCATCTCGGAGCGATTGCATGTGGGAGTCTCCCAATAATATAGTTTCGACTCGATTTGTCAAGGCAGCATCCATAGCCGCCTGATACGTTCTTTGTTGCTTGTAAAATGGACTGTATATTACAATAAAGACATTTAAAAGTCCAAAAATTAAAAGTGAAACACCTATGTTTACGAGAATACCTTTCATGTAGATCAGAATTGGAAATAAATGAAATCCAGCGCACCGTTGGTGGCCCTGAACAAAAGAATGATTAGTATTAATGATGCAAAAGCCAGGATTCGTGCTGCACGTTTCATCTTGGCAGTCTGAAAAGAATACAATGCATTGGTGTGTAAAAGTTCAAAAAAACCAAGATAACCAAGGGCTATTACAATCATGAGTAAGGACGTGGGGGGAGCCATTAATTTAAGATAGGAAATCGGACTTGCTAATAAACTTACATTAAGGATATTCCCAATGATGTTTACTGCTTCACTTACCGATTCGGCTCTGAAAAATATCCATGCCAAGACGGTCGAGAAAAATGTAAGCCCAATCGCTACCCATTTTCCGCTAAATATGGCCCACCTACTTCCATTACACAAACGAACATAAGTGTCCTGAATCATGTAATACACTCCGTGCAACATCCCCCACACCAAAAAAGTCCAATTGGCTCCGTGCCAGAAACCACTCACGGTAAAGGTGATAAAGATGTTTAAGTATTTTTTAAATCTTCCTTCAACTTGAGAACCACCCAATGGAATGTACAGGTAGTCCCTAAACCAAGTAGACAAGGAGATGTGCCAACGCCTCCAAAAATCCTGAATATTTTGAGCCAAGTATGGGGATTTGAAGTTTTGCATGAGATTGAAGCCCATTAACTTCGCGATTCCTATGGCCATATCGGAGTACCCGGAGAAATCTCCATAAATCTGAAACGCAAACAAAATTGCTCCAATAAATAATACACTGCCGGGATATTGATCCGGAGCTTCAAAGATTTGATTGACATAAATTGCGCAATTATCTGCAATCACAATTTTTTTAAACAACCCCCAGAAGATTTGATTCAAACCTTCCTGCCAATCTTGAACTGTGGTCTTGCGCTGTTTAGAAAACTGGGGTAACAAGTTCGAGGCTCTTTCTATAGGGCCCGCAACTAATTGTGGAAAAAAGGAAACAAAGGCCATAAAGTTGATCAAATTATCCGAGGCCTTTAATTTTCCTTTATAAATATCAATGGTATAACTCATGGTTTGGAACGTATAAAAACTAATTCCAACCGGTAGAATAATAGCGAGATAATAAGGATCTACCCGAAAACCAATGGCCGTAAACAATTCTGCAAAAGACTCCGAAAAAAAATTGAAATACTTAAAGAATCCTAAAATCCCAAGATTTACGGACATACTGCAGACCAACAAAATCTTACGTTTCCGCTGCTCCTGAGTGCGATAAAGGTATTTACCAATGTAAAAATCAGTTAAGGAACTGATTAAAATCAGAAATAGAAATTTCCAATTCCACCAGCCATAAAAGATATAACTGCCTACAAAAAGATAAAAATTTTGCGCCCTTAAATTGCTCCTAAGCCATTGATATCCAGCAATGAAGAGTATAAAAAACAGTAAGAACTCAAAGGAGTTAAATAACATGGATTTTGTTTTTAGGTACTACCAACAGTACTATAATCTTCCGTTAACAGGGATTTTAAGAATGGATTTAAGGTCGTAAACGATGCCTTCAGGAGCAACCAATTCCGGGATATTTAAATCCACAAATTCATTGTGAGCCACCGCTAATACCACAGCATCATAACGATTATTGGGTAACTCATTGGTGATTTCAATACCGTATTCATGTTGTACTTCAGATTTTGAGGCCCAAGGATCAAAAACGGTCACCTGTGGACCATAACCTGCCAATTCATTGATTAAATCAATAACCTTTGTATTTCGTACGTCGGGACAATTTTCTTTAAAGGTAATCCCCATAACCAGAATATTGGCCTTGTTCACCCGTATATCTTGTTTCAACATGAGCTTAATTACCTCTGAAGCCACGTATTTACCCATACTGTCATTTAATCGTCTACCGGCCAGTATTATTTCGGGATGATACCCATATTCCTGAGCCTTTTGCGCCAAGTAATAAGGATCTACTCCAATACAATGACCACCCACAAGCCCCGGTTTAAAGGGTAAAAAATTCCATTTTGTTCCGGCAGCAGCCAGCACCGCATTGGTATCGATATCCATAATATTGAATATCTTGGCCAGCTCGTTAACAAACGCAATGTTAATATCGCGTTGGGAATTTTCAATAACCTTGGCAGCCTCTGCCACCCGTATGGTTGGGGCCAAATGTGTTCCGGCAGAAATAACCGACGCATAAAGGTTATCTACTTTCTTTCCGGTTTCCGGAGTAGATCCGGAGGTTACCTTTAGAATTTTATCTACCGTATGTAATTTATCGCCAGGGTTAATCCGTTCTGGAGAATAGCCTACAAAAAAATCGCGATTAAAGGTTAGTCCACTAATCTTTTCCAATACCGGAACGCACTCTTCCTCTGTAACTCCAGGATAAACTGTAGATTCGTATATTACGATATCGTTTGGTTTAAGTACCGCTCCCAACGTCTCACTTGCCTTGTACAGGGGTGTTAAGACCGGTCGGTTATTTTTGTCTACAGGAGTAGGAACAGTGACAACAAAATAATTACATGTTTTTAAGGTCTCGGCCTCGTTACTGAAATACAATCCTTTTTCGGCATTTGAATCATCTACAATGACCTCTTGCAATAGTTCCTGCTCCACCTCCAATGTATGGTCAATACCTTGAGATAATTCCTGAATGCGAGCGGTATTAATATCGAATCCTACCACCGGATATTTGGTGGCAAATAATCTGGCAAGGGGCAAACCAACATATCCTAAACCAACAATACCAATTTTAATCTTTTCCATAAAAGCCTTTTGTTATTGAGCAATTGCTGAACTTTTTTTTCCGATCTGATGGTATTCAAATCCAAAATCTTGAAGCATCTGATCGTTGTATTGATTCCGACCGTCGAAGATAACCGGAGAATTCAATTGCGTTTTTAATTCTTCGAAATCAGGTGACCTAAACTCCTTCCATTCCGTTAATAATACCATGGCATTGGCATCCTTTAACGTTTCATATTTAGAATCAAAATATTTGACATTGGGAACATCTTTTAAATAAAAATGTTGTGCCTCTTCCATGGCTTTGGGATCATAGGCATGTATTTTTGCACCACGGCTCACCAAATCCTTTATAATGTAAATTGCCGGTGCCTCCCGCATATCGTCGGTTTGAGGTTTAAAGGCCAATCCCCAAATCGCGAAGGTCAATCCGGATAAATCTTCACCGTATTTTGCTACGATCTTACGTGCAATAGTTAATTTCTGGCTGTCGTTAACATCTTCCACAGAACCGATAAGATTCGCCCGATAACCATGATCTGAAGCTGTTTTAATTAAGGCCTTAACGTCTTTAGGGAAACAAGATCCTCCGTATCCGCTACCAGGATAGATAAAGCTGTATCCTATACGGCGGTCGGATCCAATTCCAATTCGCACCTTATTCACATCTGCTCCAACTAATTCACAAATATTGGCCACTTCGTTCATAAAGGAAATTTTAGTTGCCAACATGGCATTAGCCACATATTTGGTCATTTCGGCTGAGCGAACATCCATCACAATTAGTCGATCACTACTACTGTGAAAGAACGGAGCGTAAAGCTGACGCATTTTCTCAGTAGCGCTATCGTCATTTGATCCAATTACCACGCGATCGGGCTTCATGAAATCATTTAACGCATCGCCTTCTTTCAAAAATTCAGGATTGGAAACCACGTGAAAAGGAATCGAAACACCGCGTTGATGTAATTCTTCGGCAATTGCATCCTGAACCTTATCTGCAGTTCCTACCGGAACGGTAGATTTATCTACGATTATAAGCGGTGCCTTCATGGACCGCCCAATTTCCTTAGCCACTGCCAATACATATTGTAAATCTGCGGAACCATCTTCTCCCATTGGGGTTCCTACGGCAATAAATGCCACATCGCATTTTTCCAAACTGTCTTTTAGGCTGGTGCTAAAAAACAAGGTTTTCTTTTCTACATTTCTTAACACCATAGGCTCTAGGCCAGGCTCGTAGATTGGAATGATTCCTTTTTTGAGGTTGTCAATTTTTTTGGCATCAATATCTACGCAAGTTACCTTGTTCCCCATTTCGGCGAAACACGTTCCACTAACAAGCCCAACATAGCCGGTTCCAATTACTGTAAGATTCATTTTTTCTAATTATTTAAATTTTGCCAATACCAATTTATTGCTTCTTTTAAGCCTTGTTTTATATCGAATTCGGGTGAATAATTCAAGAGTGACTTGGCCTTTTCAATTGAGGCCAGTGAATGGGGAACATCTCCTTTGCGCTCCGGACCATAAATCGCTTGTACTTTGGTAATTTCTGGATCAAATTGGCCCAAATATGTTTTCAGATATTCCAATAACTCATTTAACGAGGTTCGTTCTCCATAGGCTACGTTATAGACCGTGTTAAGTGCATTAGAATCGGTTGTAATAATGGCGCGCAGATTCATCTGAACTACGTTGTCGATATAGGTAAAATCCCTTGAATAGGTTCCATCGCCATTAATAATGGGTGATTCATGCCGCATGAGCTGCATTACAAATTTTGGTATTACAGCGGCATAGGCACCATTGGGATCTTGTCTTCTTCCAAACACGTTAAAATATCGTAATCCAATCGTTTCTATCCCATAAGATTTACTAAATACATCGGCATACAGTTCGTTTACATATTTAGTTACAGCGTAAGGCGAAAGGGGTTTTCCAATAACCGCTTCCGTTTTAGGCATCACCACAGAATCTCCATAAGTAGAAGAGCTGGCGGCATATACAAAACGCTTTATACTGGCTTCTTTTGCAGCAACCAACATGTTTAAAAAACCGCTCACATTAACCTCGTTACTAGTAATGGGGTCGTTTAAAGATCTGGGAACTGAGCCTAATGCTGCCTGATGCAAGACGTAATCCATATCCTCACTTGCTTTTCGACACGCGTTAAAATCGCGTATATCCCCTTCCATGAGTTCAAAATTCGGATGGTTTACAAACGATTCAAGGTTCTCCCGTTTTCCCGTTGCAAAATTATCCAGGCAACGTACTTTATTCCCATTTTTTAAGAGGGTTTCACACAGGTTGGAACCGATAAACCCGGCACCGCCTGTTACCAAAATTTTATAGTTTGGATTTAATTCTACTTCCATAATCAAACACGAATACTGCTTCCTTTGAAGGGAACTAGTCCATTATTATTCAATGAATTGAACCGCCGGAAGCGCTTTATACTTGGGTGTATCTTCAATTTTTAAGTAATTGCTTTGGGTTCTATTTCGTAAAACTTAAGATACCAATCAACAAATTTTTGAACCCCTTCCTCAATGGGGGTATCGGGTCGGTAGTCAAAATCCTGAATAAGCGCATCTACATTGGCCCAGGTTTTTAGTACATCTCCGGGTTGCATTTCCATCATTCGCAATTCTGCCTTGCGCTCTAGTGCATTTTCGATGGCCTTAATAAAATCCAGCAATTTCACCGATTTATTATTTCCGATATTATACACTTTAAATAACTGATTTTTGACAATCCTTTCGTCTACCGGCTTTTCTATTATTTTTACAACCCCGGCCGTAATATCATCTATATAGGTGAAATCCCGCTCTAACGCTCCGTGGTTAAAAACATTAACCGGTTCGCCGTTTAATATGGCCTTGGTAAAAAGAAACATCGCCATATCTGGTCTTCCCCAGGGGCCGTAAACGGTAAAAAACCGAAGCCCTGTGGTTGGAAAATGAAATAAATGACTATAGGAATGGGCCATTAATTCGTTCGATTTTTTGGTCGCCGCATAGAGGCTTACCGGATGATCTACGTTATCGGTTGTTTCGAATGGAATTTTGGCGTTGGCTCCATAAACACTAGAACTACTGGCGTATATCAAATGCTTTATCTGATTGTTCCTGCAATTTTCAAGAATATTTAAAAATCCGACGATATTGCTTTGAATGTAAGCATCAGGATTTTCTAGACTGTATCTTACCCCAGCCTGAGCTGCGAGATGACAAACAACCTCGAAATTTTCTTTATTAAACAAATTTGTGAGTTCCGTACGGTCTTCTAGTCGCATACGAACAAACGAAAAATCAGCAAACTGGGAACTTTGGATTTTGACATTGAATGGATCGGAATCTTCAATTTGAATTCCCAATTCCTTTAACCTGGAATATTTAAGATTAATGACGTAATAATCGTTGATGGAATCCAGTCCCACAACTGTATGTCCATTTTCAAGAAGCTTTTTAGCAACATGAAACCCAATAAAACCGGCAGCACCGGTAACCAGTATTTTCATTTTCACAAACTGATATAACTTTTTTATTTAGGAAATTAAGTTTCCTGCTATTGTTTCATTTAACGTTTTTTTTCTTGAAATATTTCTTAGAAACACTAAACGCTTTGTTTCATTTTTTTCATCTGAACGGCAAGTAATCTATCGCACTTAACAAATTCAATATTTGCCTTGTAATTCAGATGACGTTCAAAATTTAATTCGCCCTTAATCCAGGACAAATAGACTGCCACAGTATTTGCGCCCGCCTCGTGAGAGAACGGATATCCTCCTCCAAATCGCGGGTTTAGTTCAAGAACATAAATGTTATTGCCATCAACAAAAACGTCGCAATCCAAATTGCCGTAATGTCCCAAGGCCTTGCCAATGGTTTCACCAACATGAGTTATGCCCGAATCAATAACAGAAATGGCTTTATCGGTCTCACCGCATCGCATACTCACCTTTTTACGAGCAAAAACACCTATGTGATTGCCTTCAAAATCATTGAGCACGTCCATTCCGTATTCTTGCCCCCCCAGTTTCTGTTGAATTAGAATACTTCTATTGACGTCTTGATCACTGGCTTCTTTTAAAATGGACCGATTCAATTTGCTCTTTAAAAGCAAATAACTATATTTTAGTTCCTCCATGTCTTGTGGTATTTCAATTCCAATTGAATTACTACCCCACCTGGGTTTTAGAATTAATGGAAATTGCAAGGCCCCGGATTGCAGTGCAGCAACGGCCTCTTCCAAATCCAAATAGGTTTCGGGCGTCTGTAGCCCTAGTTCCCTCAAAAATAGGTGCGTTTTCCATTTATCGAAGGCAATATCTATTACTGCTTCGTTTGAGACTATTACACGGGTACCAATTGCCTTAAATGCATCTACATATTTAGTTATAATTGGCAATTCCAAATCGTATAGCGATATTAGGGCGGCTACCCGATGTTCTTTACAAATTCGGAGTACCTCAGGGATGTAATCTTCGGAATAAATTCCAGGAACATTTAAGGCCAAATCTGCATCAATCAAGGCGGGGGCATTGTGTTCACTATCCACAGCTATGACTTTTCCATCGCCTTGCAATGCTTCCTTAAAATAGTTTATAAGATAATTCCTACGACCTGCGCAGGTAAAAAGAACATTCAACGCATCCATAAAGATTGAAATTTAATTCGATTTTATAACGCAACAATTCGAATTTATTGTACCTGAATACCCAAAATGCAACAATATTCTACGAATAAAATACAAGGCTGTATAGGATCATACCATTTCCTTCAATTTCTGTCTTTAAAAAGGGCTATCATTACAGGTTTTCAAATTGCTTTTTAAAGAATTAATTGTGTAAATGGTCGATAAATTGATTATTTCGTCGGCATAACAACCTATTTTTAGTGAAAATTCGAAGTTGAATTAAAATACTTTTTATCACTCCATTGAGTCTAAAAATGAATTGCTTCCCCAAGACCGATTTGTCAATGTTATAAATTGGAAGTTTTAAATGAATGAATTAAACCTAAAAATTGGATGAAATATTATGCAGGTAACAGTTAAGACGTTACCCAACTTGCTTTTGTTTTTACTATTGCTGTTGGCTACCCCTAAACTCCTAAGCCAAAGCATTCGCAAAGATTTTATGGAAATGACCACCTACGAGCGGAATGCATTGGTGGATGCCTTTTATACCTTACGAGAGGGCCCAGATCTTATTAACAACATGGCCACCTTTCATTCCGATTTCTTCAATTTTGATAACACCAACAGTCGAAACAATCCCGATTTACATTTTAACCTTCCCGACGAACCCACACGAGAAATTTTCCTGGCATGGCACCGGCAATTGTTGTTTGAAATTGAACAAGCCATGCAGGATATTAATCCATTACTCAGTATGCCGTATTGGAATTCTACCCAACAAAGGGCGACCAATGGACCACTTTGGACAGCGGCGTGGCTAGGCAACTTTAACCGGGATTGGTCCTTATCGCGGAATTTGGGAAGTGCCAGCTTGCCAACAACCAGTACCATTAACAGCCTACTGAACACATCGGATTTTTTTTCATTTTCAAATACCTTGGAACGTCAAGCCACACACTCTGGTCCTCATGAATGGGTCGGTGGGGCAATGAACACAGGGCTTTCCCCAAGGGACCCATCTTTTTTTCTACACCATTGCTTTGTAGACAAAGTATGGCAAGATTGGGAAGAAAGACACGGCACCTCGGCCTACCAAAGAAACGATATGCTGCGCTACGATGGCACATTTAGTTTTAACGGGAGAACATACCCTGTGGTTAATCCGAACGACCTTTTAGATTCCAGAGCTCTTGGGGTTTTTTACGCTACAAATGGACTTGCTACCTTAGATAACTATATTGTTTCAAATACATATAATCCTGAAGAAATTTTTTACTACCAATTTCTTATTGAGGCGGGAAACAATTTTATTGTTCCTGATGGAACCTCCAGTTCTGTAGCCTCTCTAAATGAAATACATCTTTTACCGGGTTTCACCGCCGAAGTTGGCGCTTCCTTTAAAGCTTATATCGACCAGGTAAATGCAGCGGTTAAAACGAAAAATCAAGAACGGAAATATAATCCGTTCCCTTATGATGAAAACATTAACAAACCCATCGTTTGGGAAGAGGGTGAAACCACAACCGAAAAACCCATAATAATCGTAACAGCATCTCCGAACCCTTTCCAAGATAAGATTACAATTAATCTGAATAAAAAGATTAATTGCGCCATTGAAGTCTATAATATGATGGGAGCACTTGTACATCGGGAAATCTTTGAGCATACCGATGCTTTGGAGATTTTTGATCTGTACGGATTAGCTTCGGGGGTTTATGTTATTCGGGTGGTAGATGCATTCGACAATCCACTTGTTATTAAACGGGTTGTGAAAATGTAATTAGAAAACATCTAATAAACCGATTTGTGCCCTGAGAAAAATTTTCGGCATACAAAAAACAGCCAAAACAAGCTCTTGCCTAATGATGGTCTAAATGTGTACTTCCAGGATCCCGATATTTACAACATGCGGGTAATGTTTTATATATTGAATCTGAGGCTTTAAAGCTGTCCGTATCATGACCAACAGCAGCAATCGCAATTTTCACCTTATCCGGAGTACATTTACGCGTATTGATTATTAATGTAAGTGATTGCTCTGCTGCACTCCAAGATGCGTATTTTACACCAGAGACCTGAAGTGAGGCCTTTTCTATGCGTTCTTCACACATTGGACAATTCCCCAAAACTTCAAAACTTATGCGTTTATTTTTGTCTTGGGCCTGTGCAGAAAAAGAAAGGATGCCAATAAACAATACCACAACTAATCTAACCATGTTCTTATTTTATGAAATTTATATCTAAAACCTAAATAATATACGGCCCCTAAAACAGGTGCATAACTTAAAGTACTGTCGAAGTAGGGTCCAAATGGGTCCTCTGCCGCTAATAAGGGATTGACCTGAATGGTATTCGAAAGGTTTTCACCTCCCAAATAGGCCTCAAAGTTTTTATTTGCTGCATAAGTAATTTGACCGTTTAAAATTGCGTAACCTGGAGCCTGATCCGGCAACTGGTATGCTACTGGATTACTTGTAGTTTCAGGAAGCCGTTGTTTGCCTATTATATTGTGCGTTAAATCAAATCGCCAGCTTTTCCCATCGCGTCGGTCTGGTGTTTCGTAGCTTAGATTTGTGAAAAATCTATAATTCGGGAGTAGCGGTTTGGAGCGATTTTTATCACGATAATCCATACGTACATTATAGGTTTTATACGCCAATCTAACATTCAAATCTCTAAGTACTTCCAAACTTAAATCGGTTTGAAAAGTTTTGGAAAAGCTGCGCCCCTCCAAATTATAAAACGAGATCGTTGTAGGAGATTCCCAGTCTGCAATGACCTGATCCTGAAAATCGGTCTGATAAAAATCAACAGAAAATTCCATTGTACGATTACTTAAATACAGCTTTTGCAAAAAGCTTACTCCATAATTCCAGGCAATTTCGGGGTTTAAACTATAGATTGCTCCGCCGGAAGACAAAATATTTATACCTCTGGAGGAAGCAAACAGCTGCTGATTCTCCATAAAAATGTTGGCAGCGCGCTTACCTCGCCCTACTGACATTCTAAAACTCGCTTTATCCCACAAAGCATATCGCAAATGAAATCTTGGAGTTAAGAAATTACCTAGATTATTGTGCAGATCGAATCTCATCCCAGCAACCAAACTCAATCGCTCCAGATTATCGTAGGTATATTCATAAAAAACTCCGGCGGCAACATCACGACGCTCATACATTTGCGCAGCCACACGTTCATTAAATTGATCCAAATTAAAACTCAGTCCGGTTTTAAAGGTATGTTGGGTGCTGCCAATAATACTATTAAATAAGGCATTGGTATAAAAGGATTCCTGTTGCACATTGTAATTTCGAATACCGAAAAAGGAGTTTTGATTATGGGCAACATAGGCCCCCTGAAATCCAAAACTCTGA
This sequence comes from Bacteroidota bacterium, assembly GCA_046047415.1. Taxonomy (GTDB): domain Bacteria; phylum Bacteroidota; class Bacteroidia; order Flavobacteriales; family Flavobacteriaceae; genus Robiginitalea. The sequence continues at coordinate 4,533 of JBJOHX010000108.1, read as the reverse complement.
TAGGGCAAGTCCGGAAATACATAGCCGATTTTTCCAGAAAGGTCTATCCGTGAAGTGTTAATTGTACTCCCCCATAAACCCGAAGTATTGTCCTTCTCTTTAAAATTATAGTTAATTGCACCTGATTTCTTGATGTCGGATAAATATTGTGCATTTAAATATCCTACCCATCCATTTTCGGCATCTAAATATTGCCAGCGGTTCATGATATTAAATTGGCTGGCTAAAGGTGTATCCAAAAATTGGTCATTATTAGTATCCCACCGACCTGTTCGAATATTAGAATGCACATAAATTCCAGTACCTAAATTCTTATCTAAGAGCAGGTTCGCTCGGGAATTAAACTCAAATCGATCATAGCTGTTGGCGTAGGCATTAAGAAAAAAGGGGATGTCTGTTAAGGGTTTTACCAATTCGGTATTGATATGCCCCGAAATACTTTCGTACCCATTTACAACATTTCCAGAACCTTTGGTTATTTGAATACTTTCAATCCAGGAACCCGGAATAAATGATAAGCCGTAAATCTGAGAAGCACCGCGAATGGAGGGCATATTTTCTTGAGTAAAAAACAAATATGGACTATTTAATCCCAACATTTGAATTTGCTTTGCTCCAGAAAGTGCATCCGAAATATGCACATCTACGGTAGGATTGGTTTCAAAACTTTCAGATAAATTACAACAAGCCGCTTTTAGCATTTCTCCGCTATCTACAGTTACAACATTTTGAACCTTAAAAAGCGAACGCTGTATGGGATCTATCGCATCTTCCAAAATCACTTCGTCTAGTTGGTTGTTCGGTTTAAGTGGAATAGACCCCAAATCTGGACGATTAGCTAGAATGGTATCAGTTTCATATCCTATATGGCTAAAAACTAAATTTTTACTTTCCTGGATGCGAGGAATCAGAAAGGTTCCGGTAGAATCTGTTGTAGTTCCTACATCTGTATTTAGCCAATAAACATGTACGTCATTTAGAGGAATAAGGGCTTGAGTAGAATTCATTTCAATAACTCTACCTTTAATTTTTGCCTGACTCCAAGACAAGGAAACCCAAAACATGGGGAGGCAAAACAAACAGATTCTAATATGCATTAGTGTGGACAAACCTCTTACATTATTCATGATAAAATGCCATACAGGCATGCTACCATAACGTCAAATCGATTAAATTCTTTTATTCATCCTATATTTTATACTGTTATTACGAGATAATGTAAATTCCCACTATAATTTTAAATATCATCTGCTTACAATACTCTGGCAAATTGTTCGTTTATTGTTTGATTTGGATTTAAAAAAATGAGTTTAACAAGTGTAATCTTAAAATTTGCTTTATTAATTATTGGGTTCATTGCATTACAGGCACATCCCAAAACCTTTTATGTCTTAAATAAAACAGCCTTCTCGTTCGAAAATTTAAACCTATTTGGTGCTTCGATAAAGAAATTAGATCCAGGTTGCAAATCTGGTCGTTTTTCATTTTCGTACAATCCGGTAACCGATGATAAGATGTTTTATGCCAACGTAGATTCAAATCGTTTTGCAAGCTATGTTAAGCTTCCGGATGCTGAATGCAGCAAATTTTTCTATAGCATTGACAGTTTGGTAAACGGAATAGTATTTGTTCAAATTCACCAAATAAGGTAGCAATTCATAACACTCAAGAAATCAGGAGCTATATGCTTAATGAATTGATGATAAACTTAAGAAGCACTTTATTTTGGATGTTTGATTTTATTCAGGGCAGCCCAGTAAAATCACATTACAGAGACATTGAGTTTATCAACCAGAATTTTTCTTGCGAAAAAGCCCAAGCAAAGGTAGATGCACGTTTAATGGCCCTTCTGCAGCACGCTAAGTCCACAGTCCCTTTTTACATAGACCAATCCGGTAATCTGAATAACCTTAATTCTTTTCCGGTTATAAATAAAAAGCTGATTATGAATGCCTCCCAAGCATTCCAAAGTTCATCTTTTTTGAATAATAATAACCATAAGGTTATTACCAGTGGTACAACCGGGAATCCCTTTATTGTGTTTCAGGACGGCAATAAGAAAAACCGCAATTCTGCAGATACCTTATATTTTGCCAATCGCGCCGGATACCGGTTGGGGGAAAAATTATTTTATCTACGACTTTGGGATAAACAATATGTGAAATCGAAGTTGAGCTCCTTTGCTCAAAATATGTCTGCATCTTATTCTGTAGATGATTTAAATGATGTTAACATCGAGCGTTTATTAAAGGAATTGACTTCAGACAATAATCCAAAACATATCTTAGGCTACGTAAGTGCCATAGAGTCTATTCTAAAATACATCGAGGCCAAAAAGGGCAACCTTTCCATAAAATCTATTCGTTCAATCATTGGGGTTGCAGAACTGATGAATGATTTTGTACGTCAAAAATCTAAAGAGTATTTTGGACAAAATATCATTTCAAGATATTCCAACAGTGAAAACGGTATTTTGGCACAACAAACCGAAGGGAAATTGGAATTCGAAATCAACACTGCCAGCTATACCATTGAAATTTTGGAAATGGAATCTGATACCCCGGTTGCCGAAGGTCAATCTGGAAGGATTATTGTAACGGATTATTATAATTACGCCATGCCACTTATTCGATATGATACAGGTGATGTGGGATCAATCATTTTTAAGGGAAGTGGAAACGCCCGAAAACCGGTGTTAAAATACGTAGAAGGTCGTAAAATGGATATGTTTACCAATACCAATGGGGAATATATCTCATCGCACATTATCCATCATCTTTTACAATATCCCGGTATCTCCCAATTTCAATTCATTCAGGAGAAAAATTTTCATTATCAGATTAAACTCAAAATTACTCCCACTTTCAATCTATCCAAAGAAGCGGAAATTATTCAAATTTATAAGGAGTACTTTGGAGAAACTTCGGTGGTAGAGGTGGTATATGTAGATGAAATTCCTTTACTTCCATCTGGAAAGTACAAACTTGTTATTAACAAAAGTAGCTGTGAGGAGCAAAATCCTGCTAGATTAAAGCCAAGGAGTTCCCAAAAGATTCAGCTCTAAACTAGCGTTTACCTATTTAGGGTTAATATTGACTAAAGTATAAATTCCCCTTAGACCTAACGGTTAATTATTCTTAATGGATTACCTCTGGCATTTAATTGTTACCCCAGAGACTGCTGTTGCATTATCGGTTATTTAAATTTAAGAGCATTTCAAGTTTTTTAATTCGATGCGCTAAATCGGACATGCCATTCATTTTTTCTAAAAGCTGTTCATTCTCTGAAGACAAGTTTTGAATCTGTTTCTGTTGTTCTAAGGCATATAATGTTAGCTCTTCGATCTTTTGCAGTAAAATTGCATTCATTTCACCCAGGTTTATCCCTTCTTTCTTTATTTGATCCGCGGAAGGTACATTAGGAAGGTGGCCCTTTTCTGCAATATGCCTTGCTACTTGGTCCAACGATGGTAAAGAAAATTCTGAGTCAAAAACATAATCCGGCCAATCCCCCTGAAGAGAAACGGTTACACCCTCAGAAATGACTGCGCCAGCTACCGCCATGGCGAAACCGGCAGGTATTGTATTTGTTCCAACAGCTACACCACCAGTACTATAAAATGCATCACCTCCGCCATTTAAACTCCAGACAGATCCCCCTCCACCCCCAGTGGTTATTGGGCTACCATTGACTAATATGCCTGTTGCATTTATGGTACCTGCTACATCCAATGCATAGGCCGGAGCATTTGTACCTATCCCAATATTACCAGAATTAAAGTAGGCATTGCTCCCGCTCTGTGTCCACACCGAAGAACCCGCAGCAATTGGATTGCCATTTATTAAAATATCTGATGCATTGATGGTTCCCGTAACATCTAGTGCATAGGCATTGTTTGGATTTGTATTGCCAATTCCTACCCTACCAGAATAATATGTTTCTCCAGTTGTAACCGTCCATGGCGAGGTGGGTAATGCATTCCCACCGATCAGAATATCTGAGGCATTGATGGTTCCCGTTACATCTAGTGCATAGGCATTGTTTGGATTTGTATTGCCAATTCCTATTCTACCTGTATAATAGGCTTCTGCTCCATTTATTGTAAATGGCGAGCTCGGCAATGGGTTGCCGTTGACCAATAAGGTGCCCGCATCTACCGTACCCGCAGTTAAGGTGCCGCTTACCGATCCGTTGCCCGTAACTGAGGCCCCGGCAGCTGTTAGGGTTCCCGTGGTACTTAACGAGCTTGCAGAAACTGCTCCAGCCGATAATGTACCACTTAAGGTACTGTTACCACTTACAGACAAACCCGAGGCAGTTACATTTCCTGCAGTAGATAAATTCGAAGCAGTTACTGTGCCCGTTACATCCAATGCCGTTGCAGGGTTGGTATTTCCGATTCCAATATTACCCGAATTAAAATAAGCATTGCTCCCGCTCTGTGTCCACACCGAAGAACCCGCAGCAATTGGATTGCCATTTATTAAAATATCTGATGCATTGATGGTTCCCGTAACATCTAGTGCATAGGCA
>JBJOHX010000107.1:0-31311 GCA_046047415.1 Bacteroidota bacterium | reverse complement strand
GAGCATGCAACGTGGTGCCTGACGACTAATTTACCATAAAGACGCATCGTGGCAAAATAGGAGTGCCTACGGGGTGTTGCCGGGGGGATTTGAACTTTTTTAAAGGTAGGAATTTTATTCTCGGGAAGGGGTGAGATGATGTGGCATAGCTGCTGTTGGGTGTAGTTTTTTATTCGGTTATTCTATTTTTTAAATCCATTTGTCCGTGTAAAATTCTCGTAATTTCAATCGGTTGGTTAATTCGTTTTCGGTAAAAAATGATATGTAGGTTTGTTTTAAGTCCGAATAAGTCATTGGTTATTCCTTCGTAATTTTTTCCTAATTCAGGATCGTTAGCAATGTCTTGACAACTATCTAATAGCAAATTATAATATCTGTCGGCTTGTTGTTCGGACCATTTTTTAATTGTGTATTCCCAAATTCCTGTCAAATCCTCAACAGCTTTGTTAGTCAGTTCATATTTAGCCATTCTTTTTACGTCTAGCTTTTAATTCCTGAAGATGTTTTTCTGGATCAAAATCGTGAGCAATTCCGCTGTCAATTCCTTCCTGAATTGAGTTTCTCAAGGCAATAACTTTGCTTTCTTCATTCTCCAAAAGCCTGAGTCCAGCTCTAATTACTTCGCTTACGTTTTTATATCGTCCAGAAGAGACTTGGCTATTCACAAATTGATCAAAATAGTTTCCGAGTGATATTGATGTATTTTTACTCATAATTCAAAAATTTAACCAAAAGTACCAAAATTTGGTAATTCTTCCAAATTACACACAACGGCCCAGGGTATTCCAACGTGGCGTTTGATCGGCGAAGTTCCCCTTCAACTGGCTCGTGGCGAACCGCCGACAAGACGCGCTGTTACCAGGGGTATATTGATTTAGTTTAAAAGTAGGGAATTTCCGGGATGGAAGGGTTAGCCTTGTGGCATACCCGTTGTTAGGCAACGTTTTTCTCTTTGAATCGCTCAATAGAGGCCAAATCCTTTTCCAGACTTTCCCTTTCTTGTTCAATGTCGTAATCGTCTTGAAGGCCCAGCCAGAATTTGGCAGAATTACCAAAATACCTGCTTAGTCTAAGGGCCGTATCTGCGGTTATTCTGCGTTTCCCTTTAATGATTTGAGAAACCCGGGTTTGCGGTATGCTCAGGTCTTTGGAAAGTCTGTAAGCCGAAATCTCCAGGGGTTCCAGAAATTCATAGAAAAGGACTTCTCCGGGGTGTATTTTTGACAATTTGCTCATTGTAATTAATGATAATCTACGATTTGAACTTCACTGGCATTTCCATCTGACCATTTGAACAGGATCCGCCATTGATTATTAATTCTGATACTGTAGAACGCCTTGAGATTTCCCGTCAACTTTTCCAATCGGTTTGAGGGGGGAATTCGCAAGTCATTAATGTCTTGCGAGTTATTGAGCATTCTAAGTTTTCTTCGTCCAATGTTCTGAATATCCATAGGCATCTTTTTCACCCGAAACCCATTCCAAATGGATTCAGTTTCTTTGGAGCCAAAGGAAATGATCATGTTGCGTTACGTTACTAACGCCAAAGATAAGTATATTATTTTATATACAAGAAGTAGAAGCAATGTTGCCTAACGGTCCTGTATAACGCTTCGTTGCGTGGTTTCAAGACACAAATTATTCCGAGTAGGGGAGTTGATGATGATGGAATCTAGGATTTGTGGTTAACTCAGATACAGCAATGAGTGTTAAACGTTGTTGTGTGCAGTTTTTCTATTAGTATAGTTTTTTAATATTAGTTCTATTGAGGTTATTGCGGTCCATCCGAAAACTATTCCGAACACTAATCGATGAGTAATTGGTATTGACCAAATGCCAAAAACAAATCCTATCATTGACAAGACCAAAATAACAGCTGTCAAATTTGCTCGGTTCCTAATTTTTCTTTTTAATTTTTGGTTATACCCTAGCCTCGATAATCCGAATAACCAAAATGCTAATCCAAGACAAATCGCCACAATATGAGCTTTGGAAAAAGGTTTGTCCGAAAATGCCATATCAATTGGAATAGCAGTAAAGGCGAAGCCTAATCCGAAAAATGATAATAAAATTGACAAAAGTTTATCTTTTAGCAAACGGCCATAAGCCAATCCGAACATAAAAAGCAAAATTCCAACAGCCACAAAACCAATCAGGTTAAACCAAACGGCATTTGGCTCGTCTTTTGCTCCAAGTTTGCTAATAAAATCATCAAAAAAACTGAAGTCCTTATTCAAAAAACCAAATGTCAAAAATGCCGTAATCAAAATCAGCACAGATAGAAGTCCAAAAATTCCAACCTTTTTTTCTGTTAAGTTCATTCTATAATTTTGGTTCTCAAATTGCACACAACGGCGAGTGTATGGTGCGTAAGGGTTTGTGGACTTCAAACCTATCAAGTTGCCACTCAAAATTAATACGGGTGATACCACTCGAAAACCTCTGAAACCCTTATGCACTATACACCTTGTTGGCAAATCGTTTTTATTTTTTATAAATCAGTGAGTTTTCAATTCCTTTTACGGTTTGTAACCAACCTTCGTCATTCAACATAAACATTTCAAGAGGTAATTCCAATTTCTCTCCTTCCATTGAATTTTGAACTGTTCCAATACAAGCTGCTCTTGAATTGTCTGAATAAGTGTCGAGCACAAATCCAAGCATTAAGATACTTTCATTATTTCTTACCATTGCATAATGATAAACTTCTTTAATTACACTTACTTTTGAAAAATTAGATTGAAATTTTTTCAATAAGTTCCCTGAAATCGGTTTCATTGGTGTTCCAACTGTAACTTGCGTTTCTTCTTGAATTGTTTCAGTTTGAATATTTTCTCTGTTTCGCTCAAGTACAAACATTGTCGGCATATCTGTATCAATAACAATTCTATCAATACCGTGTGCTTGACAAAAGTCAATCACGTCTTTAGATTTCATTGCAGTATATTCAGTTTCTTTTTTAGTCCATTCAACAAGTTTTTCAGGTGAAGTAAATGCTCCCAAAACTTTAAGACCATCTTGGTCAAAAACTGAAGTTAATTTTAAGGTAGAATCCTTTTGTAAAGTAGTCCAATTATTTTTTGGCTCTCCGTCATTTACTGAAGGTAAGACTAACATAGCGTTGCCTTCCATAATTTCATTAAATGCTTTTTGATAATTTTCTTGACTTCGGTTTTTACCATAATTTTCCAATAACCTAGTCAATTTTGTATTGTCAGGATTTTCGGAAACTTTCTTTTTCGTTCCAAATAGTTTGTTAAATATTCCCATTCAGTTTTCGTTTCGTTTTAAATGTTTGCCAACGGTTTGCGTGTATGAGAAGTAGCGGATTAAAATGCACTTCACTTTCGGATTGGCACAGACTTTTGTTAAAAGCACTGAACTTTGATTTAGCACTGAACCCGCTATTTCTTATATACGCTGTTAGCGGTATGTGGTTTCTTTTTTCATTATTTCTACTTTCCCAAGCATAATTTCTATACTTCGGGTGTTAATTGTTTGTTTGATAAATATTCATACTTCGAATTGCTTATTCATAAGGACTTTTATGTCCGTTTTTTGCAAGTACTTTAATTATTCTAATTCGGTTATAGCGTTGCAAGAAAATCGGGTAAATGTTGGCATATAAATTAATCAACAAGATGATTATCCAGTTAAGAGGTGCTATATTTTTGAATTTTAGTCCAACAATCAAAACAAAAATCAATACAAATATCAAGTGAATAATCTCGTACTTTTTTGTCTCCTTTTCGGCTTTATACAATTCATCAAACTTATTCTGTCCAATATTTATTGATTTCACTTTTCTCCATTGCCTTACTAAATCCCCATCTGTTATTAGATATTTTTTGAACCATCTAATGCCCAGCAAATCATAGATTGTTTTGTTGTTATATAGTTCAAATTTCTTCGGTCTAAAATATTGATTCATAAATCTGTTGTTTCGGCTTAACAATTGTCTCATTGTTACTGCGGTTGTCGTCTGCCATTACCGCTAACTCGTTTTATAAGAATAAAACTACTCATTATCCCCCAATTCTATCCCAAAAAGAGAAGTTTCAGTACCATTCTGTTGTTCGAATGGATCAGATTCAAAAAGGAGATCTAACGGACTTTTAATATTAAGCAAGTCTTTGCGGCTTACGTGGGTATAGATCATGGTGGTTTCGGGTTTGGCATGGCCAAGAAGTTCCTGAATGTAACGAATGTCGACGCCTTTTTCGAGTAGGTGGGTGGCGTAGGAATGTCGCAAGGTATGCGGACTTATGGCTTTTATGATGCCTGCCATACGAGCATTTCTTTTTAATACAACCCGAATGCTGGTAGCACTATAAGCCACTTCGGGTTTTCCTTCCAGTAGATAGCGCTTGGGTTTGTACGCCAATATATAGTCTTGTAACAAGGGTATAAACCGATTGGCAAGAACGATTACGCGGTCCTTTCTCCCTTTACTCTGTTTAACCAGCAATTGGCGTCTAGCCACATCAATATGTCTTAATTCCAAAGCGAGGAGTTCCCCAATCCGCAGGCCGCAGCCATAAAGTAGAGACAGAGCCGTACGATGCTTTAAATTTCGAGTTACTTGTAAAAGTCGTATCACTTCTGCCGTACTCATTACGGTTGGCAAGATAAAATCCTTATGCGGACGAACTAATCCTTCCACATTAACCTGACCTTCGGGTAAAAATTTATAAAATTGCTTTAGGGCACTTATAGCTTGTCGGTGGGTACTTATGGATATGCCTCGTTGCAACACTAAATATGCCAAAAAGGCTTCAGCATCGGTTTGAGAGGCAGCTTCCGGAGTAATATCTTTTAAGAATTGCAAATATTGCTGCATAAAACTTGTGTAGGTCGCCACAGTACTTTCGCTGTAACGAGCGGATTTTAGATACTGTGAGAAAGATTGGGTAAGTGGATTTGTTTTCGGAAGAGAATGATGCAGGGTTGATGACTTTCGATTCTTAATTGGATGGTTTACATCGATTTTACAGCTGACAAGGTACCCACCCGATTTCAGATACCGAATGAATGTGGGTAAGGCATTCCTGTCTTTTAGGTACCAAAAGCGGTTCGAAGTACTCCAAAACACCCCGGTAAAGGCCTTTACGAACTCTTTAGTGCGGAATGAATAGTGAAACGTAATTGAAAATTGTTCTAGGCCGTTATACAGGCAGCTCGATATCTGGATTACCTCTCGCATAATAAACTAAGGTAACCGGACTTACTGCAACGTTCTGGCAGTTTAGCTTCTACATTAGGATTTCGGTTGGGAGTGTGTTTAAGATGAACTTCAGCGGCTGGGGTTGGCTCGCTGCGCTCGCCTGACTTCGGTTGGGAGTGTGTTTTGGATGAGGTTCAGCGGCTGGGGTTGGCTCGCTTCGCTCGCCTGACCCAGCGCTAACATCCTTCAAATGCAAACCCTGCAGCAAGCTTACGCTTGCTCGGATTTTTGTTTTTCTCCAAATGCTCAAGCAAGCTTGGCATTTTGTTCAAAACAAAAACCCCGCCATTTGCATGGCGGGGTTTGCGCTTGATTGTGACCTGGCTGGGGCTCGAACCCAGGACCCTATCATTAAAAGTGATATGCTCTACCAGCTGAGCTACCAAGTCGATTAATTCGGGGCAAAGCCTTTCGGTTTGCGGGTGCAAATATAAAATCTATTTGGCATTTATCAAGTGAAAGCGCGATAAATTTCTATTTAATCGAAAAAGCCGGATATTTGAAACTTCTTAAAACAGCAGTATGGTTATTGTACTCTTAGGGTATATGGGAAGTGGTAAGTCTACAGTAGGCAAGGAGTTAGCTCAAGAAATTGGGGTTTCTTTTACCGATTTAGATGATTTTATTGAGGCCCAAATGGGGCAATCCATTTCGCAAATATTTCATTATAAAGGGGAGATTTTTTTTCGAAAAAAGGAACATGAATTGTTGACAGCGTGGTTCGAAATGCACAATTCAGGAGTATTGGCCCTTGGAGGAGGCACTCCTTGTTACGCTGGAAATATGAAACTTATTGGGAAGTACACCCAAAAAGTAATTTATTTACAGCTTACCGTGCCGAGTTTAGTGGCCCGATTGAGAGACGAGCAAGATCAGCGTCCATTAATCGCTCAATTGTCTGCGGAGGCTATGCCTGAATTTATTGGCAATCATTTGTTTGAGCGTTCTGCTTTTTACACCCAAGCGAATTTTACATTAAAATGCGATGCTAAATCGGTTCTAGAAATTGTTGCCCAAATCCGGGAGTTAATCTAAATAGACAACATTCGATTCGGAATTCAGATCTACTCGAACGTGTTCTTGCATTGAAGTGGAAAGGGATAAACCTTTAAAATCAGCCTTAACCGGGTAGCGTTTAAAATTGCGGTCTATAAGTACAGCCGTTTTGAGTTGTTTTAATGGTGTTTTAATAAAATGATGCACCCCGTAAATTAACGTACTGCCAGAAGATAATACATCATCGATCAAGACTACGGATTGATTTGCATATTGATCGGCTTGCAAGGTGGTTTGAACCCCACTCTTAAGGGGGTTGCTCTTGTCCATTTTTACGGTGCACAACCGAATTTCTGCATCAGTGATTTCTTCTAGTATCCTTTGAATGCGAAGGGAAAGCGCCATGCCTCCACCATCAATACCCGCTAGAATAATTACTGCTTCATCTACATTGGCCTCGTAAATCTGATAGGCCATACGCCGTATTTTGTATTGTATCTGTTCGTGGGTAAGAATAGGAGTTTGCATGAAATTCAAATCTTCTCAAAGATAAAAAACAGTTCTTTTCCAGCACGAGGTGGAATAGAATTTATAGCGCGCTCCAGTTTGTGTACAAAAAATCGGTGCTTAAACAAGTCCAGATACTCGGATTCACATCCGCCAAATGGCGGTCCAGAGGCAGTGAGTGGAAAATCAAACAGAAGCCCTGCAACTTTCCCGCCTGTTTTGAGTAACTCATACATTTTTAGCACATATGACGTGCGTAATTCTGGAGCCAAGGCGCAAAAAAATGTTTGCTCCAAAATCAAATCAAACGGATTGTCTCCCCATTCAAAAAAATCTGCATGTACCAAGGACGCTTCGGGAAGGTCCGGAATTTTAATCCTAAGGGCTGCCAACGGTTGCTGTGCGATATCTACCACAACCAGATTCTTAAATCCGCATTTCCAGAGGTAAGCCACTTCGTGTCCGCGACCTGCTCCAGGGATCAGTATTTTAATGGATTTGTCGGGTAATTGATCAATATAGGCAATTAAGGCAGGAGCTGCATAACCAATATCCCAACCCGTTTCGCCACAGGCATAGCGGGCTTCCCAAAAGTCTTTATTCAGATTCATCAAAAAAGGTATCTAGATCACGACGGTCCTTTTTAGTAGGCCTACCTGTACCTTTTTCCCGGTAATAATCTTGAGAGGCTCGGGTAAGGCGTTGAGCTTCCAAGGCTTCCGGTGGAGTCAGGTCTTCTCGGTACAGCCCCACCCATTTGGCACCCACACGACTGTCTGGGATGGAAATCACCTTCAGTTTAAAGTCAAATTGATTAATGCGCAATGTGATTTGGTCTGCAGGAAGTACCTCACGAGAGGGTTTGCACTGTGTATCCCCAATTCGTACGGCACCCTTACGACAGGCTTCTGTAGCCTGATTCCGAGTTTTAAAATACCGTGTGCACCATAGGTATTTATCAATGCGCATGAGACTAAATGTTTGTTAAGGTGACTACAAAAATAGTGGAAAATTGTATCTTGCGGCCTTTAAATAAAGGCTATGACCTGGAAAAAACACGCCTTGTTCTTGCTTATTGCAGGTACTGTTATTGGGTGTAAAAAAGATGATGGAGACGGATTGGTGTCTATTCCTCCTCGCGATATTGATGAAGTTGCGCTCGAAAACGATGCCGAAATTCAGGAGTTTCTTCAGACGCATTTTTACAATTATGAGGATTTTTTAAATCCGCCGGTGGGATTCGATTATAGTATTCAAATCGATACGATTGCAGGTGACAATTCAGGCAAAACTCCGCTCGCAAATCAGGTTCAGGCCTTAGTGCTCAATGTAGACAATGTGGAGTTGGGTCTTGAGCAGGTCTCTGGAGAGGTCCCCCATACGCTATATTACCTCTCAATTCGAGATGGGGAAGGCCCTATTCCAACGGTAGCAGATTCTGTTTTGGTTCAATATGAAGGGAGTTTACTAGATGGTACCGTATTCGATGGCGTATCCAATTACATTTGGCAGCATTTACCTAATTACCTTAGAGGATATTCCAATGCGGTTGCTCAGTGGCATTCGGCTACATTGGAGGGACTGGAACAATTTGGCGACGGTACCTCGCGTTACAACAACTCAGGAATAGGGTTGGTAATCATGCCTTCTGGCTTGGCCTACTTTAATTCTGCAAAAGGAACCATTCCCGCATACGCTCCTTTAATTTTTAAAATTGAGATGGGATTAATTGTAGAAGGTACAGATGCCGATGGGGATGGGATACCTTCTATAATGGAAGACCTCAATGGGAATAAGTACCTTTACGACGACAATACCGATAAGAAAAAGGAAGAAAGTGGATTTGGTCGTGTCTTGATTCCAAATTTCTTGGATGCAGACGATGATGGTGACGGAACCCCCACAAGAGACGAGATTGAAATCGTAAATGGGGTCATATCTTTTCCAGATGCAGATGGCGACGGTATTCCGGATTACTTGGATGCCGACACCAAATAAACTTAATAATCTAATAAAAAAAGTCCCCAAATGGGGACTTTTTAATTTGAAGATAATTCTTTTTACAGCTTTAATGAAAGACCTAAAATAAATTGAGCAGCACGGGTGTCTAATCGATCCGTTACACCTGCAAATGATGCTTCATTGGCAGTTAAGCCGCGCTCGTATCTAAGATCAACTCCCAGATTGCCCAAGTCAACTCCAGCGCCAATTTGGAGTCCAATGGTAAAATCAGATTCCAAAGTATCTAGGGTAATTGCGTCCAAATCTGTATTTAGGATATACTGGAAATCAGGTCCGGCAAAAATGCGCAATACATTTAGCAGGTGCGTACCTACCAAAACCGGAGCATCTAATTTAGAAACGGTGAGATCAGACTCGCCATAGGCCGATTTGGTTTGGGTATAAATTAACTCAGGGCGCAGAAAAAAGTCTTTTCCAATTTGACCGAAAAGGCCAATGTTATACCCCATTTGCGTATCAGAATTTAGTGTCGGGGCCGAATCAAAGGTGTAATCGCCGTTAGAATTGAAATTTAATCCGCCCTTAATACCAAAACCAGGACCTTTTTGAGCAAAAGCCCCTAACGTCATTGATGCAACTGCAATACTTAAAATAAATCGTTTCATAAGGTGTTTTTTGTTGAGCTAAAATCCGGTTGAGCCGGGTGTTTCAGTAAAATTCACCTCATGCACATCCGCAAATTAGCCCTTGCGTTTTATAACAGTATGAACGGCCTGAACTATGGCTTTATTGTTAAGACCGTATTTTTCCATAAGTTCATCTGGGGTGCCGCTCTCACCAAAACTGTCCATTACAGCTACAAATTCCTGAGGAGCAGGGTGATGTGCGGCCAAGACCCGTGAAACACTTTCCCCTAAACCTCCCAGGACATTGTGTTCTTCACAAGTTACCACACATCCCGTTTTAGCAACAGAAGCTAAAATGGCGGCTTCGTCTAAGGGTTTTATGGTGTGAATGTTAATTACTTCTGCCGATATTCCTGCCGCATTTAAAGTTTCTGCGGCTAATAGGGCTTCCCAAACCAAATGTCCGGTTGCAATGATACTTACATCCGATCCTTCCTGTAGCATTAACGCCTTCCCGATTTCAAATTTTTGATCGGCAGGTGTAAAGTTGGCAACCTTAGGTCTTCCAAATCGAAGGTATACCGGGCCATGATGTTCGGCAACGGCTAGGGTTGCAGCCTTGGTCTGATTGTAATCACAAGGGTTTATTACCGTCATTCCGGGAAGCATTTTCATGAGTCCGATATCTTCCAAAATCTGATGGGTAGCACCATCTTCTCCCAAGGTTATACCTGCGTGTGAGGCGCAAATTTTTACATTTTTGTCTGAATAGGCTACAGATTGCCGGATCTGATCATAAACACGGCCGGTAGAGAAATTTGCGAAGGTAGAGGTAAAGGGAATATACCCACCAATAGTCATTCCTGCAGCTATACCAATCATATTGGCTTCTGCAATCCCTACCTGAACAAATCGCTCTGGGTTTTCGGCAATAAAAGTTTCAATTTTGAGTGAACCTACAAGGTCTGCACAAAGAGCAATAACCCTGGGGTTTGTCCGTCCGAGCTCGGTCATTCCATCTCCAAAACCACTTCGTGTATCTTTTTGTCCTTGATCGATATATTTTTTCATGTCAATTGCGTTCGGTAATTAATAATCTCCCAGGGTTTCAGGATTTTGGCTAAGTGCCGTTTCCAGTTGTTGATCACTAGGTGCCTTCCCATGCCATGCGTGGGTGTGCATCATAAAATCTACCCCATTGCCCATCTCGGTAGTCATGATAATACCAACTGGCTTACCTTTCCCGGTACGTGCTTTGGCCGCATTTAGGCCTTCCAGAACGGAAGTCAGGTTATTTCCATCTTCAATTTCGAGTACGTCCCAGCCAAAGGCTTCCAACTTTGTGCGCAGGTCACCCATTGGTAAGACCTCTTCCGTGGGACCATCGATTTGTTGACCGTTGCGGTCAATAGTGGCAATTAGGTTGTCTACCTTTTTACCGCCGGCAAACATAATGGCTTCCCAATTCTGACCTTCTTGCAATTCGCCATCTCCATGTAAACTATACACCAAGTGCGAATCCATGTTTAACTTTTTGGCCAGAGCAGCACCAACCGCAACAGACATGCCTTGTCCCAAAGATCCAGATGCAATACGCACCCCGGGAAGTCCTTCGTGTGTTGCCGGATGTCCCTGAAGTCTTGAATTCAATTTGCGGAACGTGGCCAGCTCCTCTACCGGGAAATAGCCGCGTCTTGCCAATACAGAATAAAAAAGAGGCGAAATGTGGCCGTTAGATAAGAAAAATACATCTTCTCCAATGCCGTCCATGTCAAAGGTTCCTTTCAGATCCATTTGCTCAAAATAGAGTGCGGTTATGAATTCTGCGCATCCGAGTGAGCCCCCGGGATGTCCTGAGTTAACCGCGTGCACCATGCGCAAAATATCTCGTCGCACCTGTATTACAAGGGCCTCTAATTTAGATAGATCTGCCATTATTTATTTTTTAAGAAAGTCCAAAAGTAAGGGCAATCTTTGGGCTGCACAACCTTACTTTTTATAAATTATTAACGGTGGTGATGTGCACATGTGCAAATACATCCTTAAACTGAAAATGCCGGCAGGTTGTGTATCTTTGCAACCGCTTGTAAATCCGTTGCTACATGTTTGTGCTAGAACACACCGATCCCAAAAGTAAGGCCAGAGCCGGAGTGCTCCAAACCGCACACGGATCAATTCAAACCCCCATCTTTATGCCCGTCGGAACTGCTGGTACGGTTAAAGGGGTTCATCAAAGGGACTTGCGCAATGATATTAATCCAGATATTATTTTAGGAAATACATATCATTTGTATCTGCGTCCGGGGACGACAATTCTGGAAGCCGCAGGCGGGTTACACAAATTTATGGGCTGGGAACGCCCCATACTTACCGACAGCGGTGGCTATCAGGTATACTCCCTTTCTGCCAATCGAAAAATCAAAGAAGAAGGCGTTAAGTTTAAGTCGCATATAGATGGTTCATATCACATTTTTACGCCAGAAAATGTAATGGAAATTCAGCGGCAGATTGGTGCAGATATCATTATGGCATTCGACGAATGCACCCCTTATCCATGCGATTATAGTTATGCTGAAAAATCGATGCACATGACCCATCGCTGGCTCGATCGCTGTATGCAGCACTTACAACGTGTTCCTCCCACATACGATTACGATCAATACTTTTTCCCCATAGTTCAGGGTTCAGTTTATCCGGAGTTGCGCAAGCAATCTGCCGAGTATATTGCCGCTTCAAACGCACATGGGAATGCAATTGGTGGCTTGTCCGTAGGGGAGCCGGCAGAAGAAATGTACGCCATGACCGATGTGGTCTGTTCCATTTTACCCGAACAGAAGCCGCGTTATCTTATGGGAGTGGGTACGCCAATCAATATTTTGGAAAATATTGCCTTGGGGATAGATATGTTCGATTGTGTTATGCCTACTAGAAACGCCAGAAATGGCATGCTTTTTACTAGCGAGGGTACCATTAATATTAAGAATAAAAAGTGGGAATCCGATTTCTCTCCCCTAGATTCGGCAGGGGTTACTTTTGTAGACCGAGAATATTCCAAGGCCTATCTGCGTCATTTATTTTCTGCTAATGAGTATCTTGGCAAACAGATTGCGACCATTCACAATCTAGGATTCTACTTGTGGTTAGTACGGGAAGCGCGAAAGCGAATTCTGGATGGCACTTTTGCAGATTGGAAATCAAGGATGGTACGCCAAATGGACAATCGATTGTGATGATGACCATTATTGACCGCTATATTTTAAAGAAGTATCTAATCACTTTTGCGATGATGCTGGTCTTGTTTGTACCTATTGGCATCATGCTGAATTTGGCGGAGCAAATCGGAAAAATGATAGACAATGAAGCTCCTTTAAATGAAATTGTCTTGTATTATGTAGACTTTACTATCTATATCGGGAGTTTATTATTTCCGATTTTCCTGTTTCTGTCCATTATTTTTTTCACCTCAAAAATGGCAAATAACACCGAAATCGTTGCCATTCTAAGTTCCGGGGTGTCTTTCGGACGATTTCTTAGGCCCTATTGGATTGGCGCAACCATTATTGCAGTTTTGATGTTTGCCATGGGAATGTTTGTAGTGCCAAAGGCTAGTAAGGGGTACAATGAATTCAATTATAAATACCTAAAAAAAGGCTCCAAAGATCGGGAAACCAGCAATATTTTTAATCAACTTGGCGACCACGATTATATCTATGTGAGCAGTTTTGATCCAGCACGGCAAATTGGTTATAATTTCACCTACGAGCACTTCAACGAAAAAAAGGAGTTGGAATATAAAATAGCTGCGGCAAACATTCGATGGTTGGAAGATGAAGGCAAATATCGGCTCACCTCGTATACCCGGAGAAACCTTACCGGTGCGTCCGAACGGTTACAAACCTTAAGGAGACTCGACACTGTTTTTTCGTTCAAAATAGATGATCTTACACCGGTTTCCTATATTGCCGAAACTAAGAATCTCTTTGAATTGAATCAGTTTATTCGCGATCAAAGGCGTAAGGGAGATCCCAATGTAAATACCTTTGTTTTGGTAAGCTATAAGCGTTGGGCATTGCCGGTTACTGCTTTTGTGCTCACCATTATTGGGGTTGCAGTTTCGTCTATGAAACGGCGCGGAGGTATGGGAGTAAACCTGGCTTTTGGTATTTTAGTTGCTTTTATGTACATCTTTCTAGACAAAGTTTTTGGGACACTTGCAGAGCAATCCGGATTTCCGCCTCTTCTTGCAGTAAGTATACCTAATCTTGTATTTGGTTTGATTGGTATATATTTGCTCAATCGGGCACGTCGATAAATTCATTTTAACACGAGTTTCGAAGAATAAAATATGCCTTTTGGGAATATCTGTTATCTTTGCTCCGCCCAAAAGCTAATCTAGGATAAGACATGGAATACTTGGATTTTGAACTACCGATAAAAGAACTGGAAGAGCAATTAGACAAGTGTTTGCTTATAGGTTCGGAAAGTGAAGTAGATGTTTCCGAGACCTGTAAGCAAATCGAAAATAAATTAGAGGAAACCCGAAAGGAAATCTATAAAAATCTTACCCCGTGGCAGCGTGTTCAACTTTCGCGTCATCCCAATCGGCCGTATACAATGGATTACATTCGGGCCATATGTGGTGATACCTGGCTGGAATTGCACGGCGACCGCACTGTAAAGGATGATAAGGCCATGGTTGGTGGTTTGGGTAAAATCGGTAATCAGAGTTTTATGATTATCGGCCAGCAAAAGGGCTACAATACCAAGACCAGACAGTATCGCAATTTTGGCATGGCCAACCCCGAAGGGTATCGCAAGGCATTGCGTTTAATGAAATCTGCAGAGAAATTTGGACTTCCTGTGCTCGCCTTTATTGATACACCTGGGGCTTACCCAGGAATAGAAGCCGAAGAACGGGGTCAAGGTGAGGCTATTGCCCGAAATATATTGGAGATGACCCGTTTAAAGGTGCCAATCATTGTTGTTATTATTGGAGAGGGAGCATCTGGCGGAGCCTTGGGAATTGGGGTAGGAGACCGGGTATTAATGATGGAGAATACTTGGTATTCCGTAATTTCTCCGGAGTCGTGCTCCTCTATACTTTGGCGTAGCTGGGAGTATAAGGAACAAGCTGCAGAGGCGCTGAAGTTAACAGCTTCAGACATGAAAAAACTGAAACTTATAGACGAAATTGTCAAAGAACCAATAGGAGGAGCTCATAGCAACCGTGAAAAGGCTTTTGAAATTGTGAAGCAAAAAATCACCAAGCACTTCCAGGAACTTAAAAAGTTATCACCAAAAGAATTGGTGGCGCAACGCATGGATAAGTACTTATCTATGGGGGTATACCAGGAGTAAACCCTAAAAACAATAGGGCTAGCACTAGTCGTTCAGCTCGTCTCTGATCAATTTTTCGATATTAACAGGTTGTGATTATTTATTAACAACCTTTTGTTGGTCGTTGGTGAATAACCGGTTTAGTCGAAACCGGGGCTGCCCTAACCGAATTGACTATTTTTAACCCTATGGAAAAACCCAGCCCAATTGCAGTTACCCGAGTTGGCCGCACGCCTGTTATTCCGCTTGAGCGCGGAAAAATACCTCCTCAAGCCGTTGATTTAGAAGAAGTTGTGCTAGGCGCGATGATGATTGATAAGAAGGGTGTAGACGAGGTAATCGATATCTTACATGCAGATGTTTTTTATAAGGACGCCCATCGCTACATTTATGAAGCCGTCTTTAAATTGTTCGAATCCTCAGAGCCCATAGACTTATTAACCGTTTCCTCCCAGCTTAAACAAGATGGAAAACTGGAGTTGGCAGGTGGAGATTTTTATTTAGTAAAACTCACCCAAAAGGTTGCTTCTTCTGCGCATATTGAATTTCACGCTCGAATCATTCTTCAGAAATATATTCAGCGCGAACTAATCAAAATTTCAAGTGAAATCATTGAAGAAGCCTACGACGAGGCCACAGATGTTTTTGACTTGCTAGACAATGCTGAGGCAAAATTATATGACGTTACTCAAGGTAATCTAAAACGTTCGGCAGAGACGGCACAAAGTTTGGTGATGCAGGCCAAGCGTAAAATCGAAGAGATTTCTAATAAGGAAGGTTTAAGCGGTATTCCCTCGGGATTCGATAAATTGGATCGACTTACTTCGGGGTGGCAGCCCAGTGATTTAATTATTATTGCCGCCCGTCCCGGTATGGGTAAAACGGCCCTAACCCTTTCTATGGCCCGAAATATGGCTGTGAATGCCAACATACCAGTGGCATTTTTTTCGCTGGAAATGTCTTCTGTACAACTTATTACCCGTCTCATTTCGTCCGAGACGGGGCTTTCATCTGAAAAATTGAGAACCGGGCGTCTGGAAAAGCACGAATGGGAACAGCTCAACGTTAAAGTTAAAGCGCTTGAAAAAGCACCTTTGTTTATAGACGACACTCCATCACTTTCAATATTTGATTTGCGAGCCAAAGCCCGTCGATTGGCTTCTCAACATAAGATTCAAATGATAGTGATCGATTATTTGCAGCTAATGACGGCAGGTTCCAGCCAAAAGGGAGGTAACCGTGAGCAGGAAATCTCGACAATTTCCCGAAATTTAAAGGCTTTGGCAAAGGAACTAAGTGTTCCCGTTATTGCCTTATCTCAGCTATCTCGGGCTGTTGAAACCCGTGGAGGAAGTAAACGTCCTATTCTGTCGGATTTGAGGGAATCCGGTGCAATAGAACAAGATGCAGACATTGTTTCTTTTATCTATAGGCCTGAATATTATAAAATAGACGAGTGGGACGACGAAGAACACACGCCAACCCAAGGTCAGGCAGAGTTTATTGTAGCCAAACACCGGAACGGTGGATTGGATAATATTCGGCTAAAGTTTATCGGTCAATTGGGTAAATTCGACAATTTGGATGATTTTGATTCCCCTTTTGAATTTCAGTCCAAAATGAATACAGATGGTGAAAATCCATTCCAAACTCGGGATTACCCTTCTGCCAACCAAGCTTTTGGTATGTCTGGCAACACCCTTCCCGAAGATGATATGGAAAATGATGACGTGCCATTCTAAATCCATTCGCATTTTAATTCGCAAACCCCGACTTTTGGTGTTGTTCCTGTTGGCCTTAGGCACAATTACTGCAAGTAGGGCTTCGGTACTATTGATTCCAATGGATGCAGATGCCCAGGAGAATCATCTTAAGGCCTACGGAATAGCCTATTGGATGCTGCAACAAGACTTACCGGTGCAATGGTTGCTCAACTATCGTGGTGGCTCCTTTCTTATGGAAGATCGAGACGCTATTCGCAAAGAATGTACCATTCGTGGGGTTTCTTATGAGATCCTATCCGATACCGCAGCTCGGGCTATACTTGAACAAAT
This sequence comes from Bacteroidota bacterium, assembly GCA_046047415.1. Lineage (GTDB taxonomy): Bacteria > Bacteroidota > Bacteroidia > Flavobacteriales > Flavobacteriaceae > Robiginitalea. The sequence continues at coordinate 14,605 of JBJOHX010000107.1, read as the reverse complement.
TTCAAGTCCTTCACAGAATCAAGATGCCGTTATTTTAGAGAAAGCCCCGCGTATTGCGGTTTACGCCCCCGAGCAAAATCAACCTTGGGACGATGCTGTAACCATGGCCCTTACCTATGCGGAAATTCCTTACAGTACACTTTACGACGAAGAAGTATTGACCGATCAACTCCCAATTTATGATTGGTTGCACTTGCATCACGAAGATTTTACCGGTCAATTTGGGAAATTTTACGGGGCCTACCGGGCATCACCCTGGTACCTACAAGGGAAACAGGAGGCAGAACGGTTAGCCCAGCACCTGGGATACCAAAAGGTTTCCGAAGAAAAAAATGCGGTGGCCTTTAAGATTCGAGATTACGTTGTTGGTGGGGGTTTTATGTTTGCCATGTGTTCGGCCACGGATAGTTTTGATATTGCTTTGGCGGCTCAAGGGGTAGATATTTGTGAACCCATGTTCGATGGAGATCCTTCGGATCCCAATTATCAACAACGGCTCGATTTCAGTAAAACTTTTGCGTTTCGAGATTTTATACTGGAACGCAATCCATTGCGGTACGAATTTTCCTCTATAGACATGACGGGCAATCGCGAAGATGTTCCAATGGATTCGGATTATTTCACCTTAATGGATTTCTCGGCCAAATGGGATCCAGTTCCAACAATGCTTTGCCAAAACCACACCGCTCTTGTTAAAGGATTTATGGGTCAGACCACTGCCTTTAATCCGGAACTTGTTAAGCCAACGGTTATGGTGTTGGGAGAGAATAAATTAAATGGAGAAGCCAAGTATATTCACGGGGTAAAAGGCAAAGGATTCTTTACTTTTTATGGCGGACATGATCCGGAAGATTATCAGCATCGTGTGGGTGATCCCAAAACAGAATTGGAATTACATCCCAATTCTCCGGGTTATCGCCTAATATTGAATAATGTGCTGTTTCCGGCAGCTCGAAAAAAGGAACAAAAAACCTAAAGTTGCAAGAGTAGTTCCTCTAACACGCGTTCTACCCCCAGGTCGTCGTTACTGCCTGCCCGATACCGTGCTGCTTGAATCACATTGGGATGGGCGTTTTCCATGGCGAAACTGTACTTTGCCAGGGCCAACATTTCCAAATCGTTGTTAAAATCTCCGAAAACCATAAGTTGGTCGGTACTTATACCACGGAGTTCCATGAGTTTTTCAAGGGCAAAACCCTTGTGGGCGTCTGCATGAGACACATCTACCCAATGACTCCCCGAAACTTTGATTTTAAGAGCGCCTTCCAGACTGCTAAATGCCGGATAAATAAATTGTTCAGAGCTTTCAAAATGGTAGATGGCCACCTTTAATATTGGATCACTAACGTCTAAGAGTTGGTCTGTTAGGGTGAATTCTGTGTAATATTCCCGAAGTACATTAAGAAAATCCTGGGACCCTCCGTGAACAAAAGCATTTCCTGCTGCACATAGTACTGGATGGGCACGCGGAACCTGGGTTACTCGAGATAATATTTCTTCTAAATATTCCAGGGGTAAAGGAGTGGTAAGCAATGTTTGTTCCCGATGTCTTATTATCGCACCATTTTCTGCAATAAAAGCCAACTCATTGGCAATAGGCGCCAACTTGTCTACCATGTTGTTATATTGCCGGCCACTAGCTGCAACAATCTCAACGTTTTTTGCCTTGAGCAAATGGTAGAGCTCAAAAAATCGGGGGCTTACTTCGTGCTTTGAATTAAGTAGCGTGCCATCCATGTCGGTCACTACCATGCGAACTTGGCTAAGATCCATTGTGTTTGTTTGAGTTGCAAAGGTATTTTTTCTACTTAATTTAGAGGTCGCTAATCTAGGCTTTTATTCGACTTAGACTTTATAATATGTGGATTCAACGCTCTGTAGTTCTAAGGCCCTATCCAAGAGGTTTTCATTTGATTACTAGGGAAGTGTGTGCCTCCATTCCCGAATTATCGGAATTGCGAGTGGGGATGCTTCATGTTTTTTTGCAACACACTTCTGCAAGTTTAACAATCAATGAAAATGCAGATCCTACGGTACGAATGGATTTCGAAACTTTTTTTAAGCGACTGCTCCCGGAAAATACAACCGACTATTTACACAATTATGAAGGAGTAGACGATATGCCTGCACATATAAAGGCATCATTATTAGGTTGTTCAATTCAGATTCCAATTCAAAACGGGGAATTGAAATTGGGCACTTGGCAAGGAATTTATTTGGGTGAACACAGGAATAATGCGGGGGCCAGACGAATTGTAATAAGTCTCTTTGGGTCATAAAAAAACCGGTCAATGACCGGTTTATATACGAGAAAGTTTTTTTTTGGATTTACTTAATCTTATCCACAATGGCTTTGAAAGCCTCGGGATGGTTCATTGCTAAATCTGCAAGTACTTTACGGTTTAGCGCAATATTCTGAGATTTAACACCACCCATGAATTGAGAATAGGACATACCGTGCAAACGAGCTCCAGCATTAATACGAGCAATCCAAAGTGCTCTAAAACTACGTTTTTTATTTCTACGGTCGCGGTAGGCATAAGACATGGCCTTTTCAACCGCATTTTTAGCTACTGTCCAGACGTTTTTCCGACGTCCGAAAAAGCCTTTGGCCTGCTTGAGCACTCTTTTTCTTCGGGCTCTTGAGGCAACTGAATTTACTGATCTTGGCATAATTTTTTGTTTTTTTGAATCAGGCGATCTTTTTTTTGAGATACTTTATGAGCCTAAATTCAGGGTTAAACGAATACCGGCTTCGAATTATTTAAGCCGAAGCTGCTCCATAATTCCATTCTCATCGGCCTTGTTAACCAAGGTGCTGTGAGTTAGACGGAGCTTGCGCTTGTTGGACTTTTTGGTCAAGATGTGGCTCTTGTAGGCGTGCTTTCTCTTGATCTTTCCACTGCCTGTAAGCTTAAAGCGCTTTTTGGCACTGGATTTGGTCTTCATTTTAGGCATTTTCTCGCTTGTTAATTAATGAATGAATCGCTTTCTCGCAATTATTTCTTTACTGCCTTTGGGGCGATAAACATGGTCATTCGTTTACCTTCCAACTTTGGCATTTGCTCTACTTTACCAAAATCCTCAAGATCCTGGGCCAGCCTAAGCAATAATATTTCACCTTGTTCTTTGTATACGATAGAGCGACCTTTAAAAAATACGTAGGCCTTTAATTTTGCTCCTTCTTTCAAGAATTTCTCGGCGTGCTTCTTTTTAAAATCATAGTCATGGTCATCCGTTTGTGGCCCAAATCGGATCTCCTTAACTACAACCTTGGTGGCCTTAGCTTTAATAACTTTCTCCCGCTTTTTCTGCTCGTAGAGAAATTTCTTATAGTCGATAATCTTGCAAACCGGTGGTTCGGCGGTTGGTGAGATTTCAACCAGATCCAGACCTATTTCCGCAGCTTTTTCGCGAGCATCGCGAATGCTATATACACCCATTTCCACATTTTCGCCTACCAGTCGAACCTGTGGAGCGGTAATTTTTTCATTGATGTTGTGCGGGGTTTTGTTTTCCCGTTGCGGTTGCGGCTTAAATCTTCTTCTTAAAGCTATGGCGTAAAAATTTTAATTTAACTTAATTCAAAGGGTTTCAAGGTACCGTTAATTTCGCTGTCAATCAAATCAGCAAATGCTGTTACCGAAATGGAACCCAAATCTGCTCCTCCATGTCGTCTAACGGATATGGTTTCTTCGGCCATTTCCTGATCTCCGACAATAATCATAAATGGGTATTTGCCCATTTCTGCCTCTCGGATTTTCTTTCCGACGGTTTCGGAGCGTGCATCCAAGAGCGCGCGAATTTCGTGATTTTCGAGCGATTTTAAAACTTTTTCAGCATATTTTTCATGCTTTTCGCTTACCGGAAGTATTATGGCTTGTGTCGGGGTTAGCCAAAGTGGAAAATTCCCACCTGTATGCTCCAATAATAGAGCAACAAATCGTTCCATACTTCCAAAGGGTGCGCGGTGAATCATTACCGGACGATGTAATTCATTATCACTTCCTTTGTAGGTGAGATCAAATCGCTCGGGCAAGTTATAATCGACCTGTATGGTGCCAAGTTGCCATTGTCTGCCAAGGGCATCTTTTACCATAAAGTCCAGTTTTGGTCCATAAAATGCTGCCTCACCCGGTTCTATAATATAATTGAGTCCTTTTTCCCGTGCGGCGTTAATAATTGCAGCCTCTGCTTTTTCCCAATTTGCCACGGAACCAATATACTTATCAGGATTTTCAGGATCCCTAACTGAAACTTGTGCGGTGTATTTGTCGAAGCCAAGAGAGGTAAGTACATAGAGAGATAAGTCTATAACCCGTTTAAATTCTTCGTCCAATTGATCGTGAGTACAAAAGATGTGGGCATCGTCTTGCGTAAATCCTCGTACCCGTGTAAGTCCGTGCAATTCGCCGCTTTGTTCATATCGGTAGACGGTTCCAAATTCAGCATACCGTTTTGGTAATTCCCGATACGAAAATGGCCGGACTTTAAAAATTTCACAATGGTGCGGACAGTTCATGGGTTTTAGCAAAAACTCTTCGTCCTCTTTTGGCGTGCGAATGGGTTGAAAGCTATCTGCACCGTATTTGGCGTAATGGCCCGAGGTAACATATAATTCCTTTTGGCCAATATGAGGAGAAACTACCATCTCATAACCTGCCAGTTTTTGAGCCTTTTTTAGAAATTGTTCCAGTCTCTCCCGAAGCGCCGCTCCTTTAGGCAGCCACAACGGAAGCCCTTGTCCCACTTTTTGAGAAAAGGTAAAAAGTTCCAATTCCTTGCCAAGTTTGCGGTGGTCGCGCTTTTTGGCTTCCTCTAAAAGCTCAAGATATTCAGTAAGATCCTTTTGTTTTGGAAACGAGATGCCGTACACCCTGGTAAGTTGTGGTCGATTCTCATCTCCTCTCCAATACGCCCCTGCAACATTCAGAATTTTAAAGGCCTTCACCAGCCCAGTGTTTGGGATATGCCCTCCGCGGCAGAGATCGGTAAAGGTATCGTGATCACAGAAAGTTATATTCCCGTCTTCTAATCCTTCAATGAGCTCTATCTTATACGGGTTACCTTGTTTTTTATAATAGCTGAGCGCATCGGCTTTTGAGACTGAGCGCATGTAAAATTCGTGTTTGCCTCTCGCAATTTCCAATGCCTTTTGTTCAACAGCCGCAAAGTCTTTGTCGGTTAAGGTGTGGCTGCCAAAGTCAACATCGTAATAAAAACCGTTTTCAATAGCCGGCCCTATTGTGAGTTGAATTCCGGGATACAGATTCTCGAGTGCCTGGGCTAAAATATGTGACGAAGAATGCCAAAATGCTTTTTTACCTTCTTCTTCATTCCAGGTATATAAAACCAAATTACCATCTGAATTCAACGGGGTAACGGTCTCTACTTGCACGTTGTTAAAACGGGCACTGATTACATTACGCGCCAAACCCTCACTTATAGTTTTAGCAACTTCTAATGGGGTAACCCCATTGGGTTGCTGAATCTGCTTGCCATCGGGCAATGTAATCGTAATTGTCATAGATAGGCGATCTCTAAAGGGTGCAAAGATACTATCCCGCTTTATACCATACAACTGTGACTTTGTTTGGTTTGAGTAAAATAAAATTGAGTACGCGGCGTTAGGGATAGGTAATCCCTAAAATTACAGAGCATTATGGGATATATTAAAAATGTACTTCAAAGTGTGGTTTTTCTGTTTTTGGCAATTGCATTAGCCTATACTTCAGGACAATGGGAGATAGCCCATGGAACCGTTGCATCCGATCCAAATCACAATCTACTTAGCGAAAATACTCCAAAAGCCGTAGCGAGTAACTGGATGCTTATAGACGATGCAAAGGGTTGGTCTTATTTAGACGATTCCCCCAACGTGCTCCAATATTTTATTGATATTCCGGAAATAACTTCAGAACTTCTGAGCTCAGGAATGTTTTTGTCTTTTTGCGACCTGTCGAGTGTTGCCAAAGAAGAAGCCATTCTATCTTTGCCGGCTTCACATACCCTTATAGATGGCCATCAGATTACCAAATTAGAACTTAATACCAGATTTGTTGTTGGTGGGGTTTATCTTACGACCGAGGCTTTTACGTCAAGTACTTCTACAACCGATAATTTAGATTTTTTCGGTGAAAAAGGCCCAATTGCACTTAAATTTAGCTACATTATTTTGCCTCGTACCTCAGATGCAGATTTGGTTTTAAGCGCGCTCAAGAGATCGTCGTCTTACGAAGACATAAGGTTGGCCTATGCCTTACCAAAATAGAGGTTTCCTTAAAGTAAGCCGGGATGCCGTTTAAACGGTTAATTCCGGGTTGGCCGTTTTCCAAAAAAGGAATCTACTACTATTTTTATTCCAGTAAAACCTGAAATAATTGCTCCTATAGCCAAAAGAATCCCCGCGATTAATACGGGATAATACATGGGGTGTTGTTGATTTTTAAAGGCCTCAAATAAAATGATCGGAGCGGTAAACATCAACAATACTGTAAGGCTCAATCGTTTGAGTCCTTTAACTAGAATGTGCGTATCTGTAGCCATTTTGAGTATTAGATATCTACGCTAAAATAGTTAGAATTACTAACTTTCCAGAAATTGATTGCCCATTATGCGTGTGCTTTTGGTACCTGATAAGTTTAAGGAGTCACTTACAGCTCAAGAGGTTTGCGGTGCGATTTCGGAAGGAATGCTTAGGGCGATTCCTGATTTAGAGATCATTTCAATCGCTGCATCCGATGGTGGCAATGGATTTTTGGAAGCCATAGCTTCTAAGAAAGCATTAGAATGGATTACGTCTGATACTGTAGACCCGCTCAATCGCCCCATAAAATCACAGTATATCTGGGATCCAATTAATCAATTCGCCTACGTGGAACTTGCCCGTGCTTCTGGGTTGGAATTATTAAAGCCTTTAGAACGCAATCCAATGTTGACGAGTACCTTGGGAACGGGATTGCAGTTGAGGGATGCATTGACGCGAGGGGCAAAAAAAATTTTCATAGGATTGGGTGGCAGTGCCACAAACGATGGCGGTATTGGAATTGCGGCAGCCTTAGGATATTCCTTTGTCGATGAGGCAGGAAAACCTTTAGCTCCCATAGGCCGAAGTCTTGAGCAAATCAGTGCTATTGAAAAGCCGATTGCACCTGTTATCACAACAGAAGTGGAATTTATTGCAGTTAATGACGTCAATAATCCGCTTTGGGGCCCAAAAGGTGCGGCCGCCGTTTACGCTCCCCAGAAAGGAGCGGATATAAAAATGGTACACCACCTAGACCAAGGGCTTCAAAATCTGGATTCCATTGTAGCGAGGGATTTGGGAATTCTGGTGGGGAAAGTACCGGGTAGTGGTGCCGCGGGTGGTGCCGCTTTTGGATTAATGGCCTTCTTAGGAGCAGGTTTTGTAGCGGGCACTGAATTTATTATTACCCATTCCGGATTAAGGGACCTTATGCGGTATCAGGAAATAGATATCATTATTACCGGAGAAGGGAAAATCGATGAACAGTCCCTAAACGGTAAGTTTATACAAGGTATACTGGGACTTGGGGCCGAATTCGGTATTCCTGTGGGTGCTGTTTGTGGAAGTTGTACCTTAACAGAGCCGGTCATAAAATCTTCAGGAATGACCTGGGTTATAGCTGTTTCAGACAAAGAAAGGACCCTATCGTGGAATCTGCAGAATGCCTATTGGTGTACCGTCAATGCGGTAACCACTTTTTTTGAATCGTATTAGCCGCTTTACTGAATAACAAGAGCACTCACATGTTGTTCTACAACAGCAAAGTAACCCAGTGCAAAAACCTCGGGTTGTCCAGCATTGTCGTATTGGTTTATGTTATCGATTCCGGTGACATCAATAATATTGCCCCGGGTACTCGCGGCAGGAGTTTGAAATGGGCCTTCCCGTTGGCTTTGATCCAATAGCTGACGCATGTAATCGTAAAAATTTAGATCTGCTCCCAGAATCGCTACACTCACGGTTGTGCCCGGTGCAATTTTTTCGTCGTAGAAATAGGAGAATTGAAAAAACTGCCCTTGATAATAGGTGTCTTCGGTTGGAAGAAATTTACCGGATCCAAAATCAAAGAGGTAATAGTTCGAATTCTGCGGGGGGTCGGTAAATGCAACGAGAATTTCAGTGTCCTTTCCGCCCTGTAAGGTGCCTTTACCTTGTAGGAGGTAATTCATTGGTACCACGGGAACAAACCAGGTCTGAGCCAGGTATTGGCGGTCTCGGTATTTTATTTGTAAGGTAAACCGAACCTCGTCTTCCAAAAAGAAGGTCGGTATGCGTTGGTCAAAAGTTGCGTTTGGATCCGGGATGTAATTGCCGCTACCTGTAGCTTCCTCTGCCAGAGAAGAGGTAAAGGTGCTAATCAAATTTCCGTTTTCGAATCGTTCTACATAAATATTAATGTTTTCGGCTTGCACTGCAGGTACGGCATCAAAGTAACCCGACGATTCCATTAATTTAATACGAATTGGAATAAAAGGTTCTTGCCGATCCACACGAACCAATCCCTCTACTACTAAACGGGGTGAATCGTCAGGTAATTCCAGGTAAATGACCTCTTCGCACCCCAAGCTAAAAAAAGCCATTACCAAGTACAAAAAGACCATTCGCTGTTTCATTATTCCGAAGTTTGAAGGACTATTGATTTTCTGAATTCTTGTACAATTGCAAAATAACCTAAAGGGAATACCAAAGGGGTATTGGTGCTGTCAAAGGTGTCTTGGTTGTCAAGATCGGTTACCTCAAAAATATTACCCCGAACCGTGGCCACTGGCGTACCAAACGGACCATTTTGATTTCCGGCTTGTTGCACCAGAAGATTCATATAGTTGAAAAGGCTTTGGTCTGCCCCAAACACCCGAACTTCCAATTCATGACCCTGCTCAAATCCCTGATCGTAGAAATACGAAAATTCAAATTGTTGGTCTTTGTAAAACGTATCTTCAGTGGGCAGGTAATTGCCAGAACCAAAATCAAAAATGTAGAAGTTGTCTGTATTGGGCATGTCGGTGTACTGCACTACGATTTCGGTCTCGTCTCCATTAAACAAGGTGTTTTCACCCAGTACAAGTTGGTCTATGGCTACCGAAGGAACATACTTGGTTTGTGCAGCATATCGTTTTCCATTTCGGGTAATTACCAATGTAAACAAAATCTCGTGGTCCAACACCGTGCGAACAGCAATACGCTGATCCGTATCAAAATTTGGATCGGGTTCATAAATTCCAGATCCAGGTTCCAATTCTGCGAGTGAACGGGTGAAACTATTGGTTGGTAATCCATTCTCCAGAACCTGAAGTATGATAACTATTTGCTCTACGTCACTTACCGGCCTTACAGCTTCAAAAAAGTTATTAGACTCTGTAAGCTTAATTGCAACTGGCAAATAGGCTTGGGTGGTATCTACACGGATTATACCCTCTACAACCAAACGCGCAGGTTCCGATGGTGTTTCAATTTCAATAACCTTTTCGCAGGCGGCTAGGGCTATAATCAACAGGGGTAATAAATAACGCAACGCTTTCATGTTAGAACTTGAAATTATAGGTTGCCGCTGGTACTATCCCAAAAATACTGGTGCGTACTGCTTCATTTTGACCTGTATCTTGGTTTTGGCGAAAGTTTATCGCAGCTGCATTATATCTGTTATACACATTGTAAACACTAAAAACCCACTCCCCTTGAATTTTTTTGCCGGGCTTGATTTTCTTTTGAAGGGTAGCAGATAGGTCCATGCGGTGATAATCCGGAAGTCGTTGCTGATTTCGGAGACCGTAATACGGCACAACAAGGCCTTCGAACTGGAATTGTCCTACAGGATAATTGGTAGGTTGTCCGGTTTGATAAATAAAATTTGCATTCAGGCTCAAGCGATCACTTACCTGATATTTGCCATAAAGGGCCAAATCGTGACGTTTATCGTAAGGGGTGCTATACCAGGCGCCATAATTTATGCCGGGTTCCAGTACAGTTCGACCATTTTCCAATACGGTTTGCCTGCCAGGTGTTTGTTGTTCGGATTTGGCCAAGGTATAGGCGAGCCATCCGGTTAAAGTACCAGTATTTTTACGTAATAAAACCTCCCATCCGTAGGCACGGGCCCTACCGTTAAGAATTACTTGTTCAATAGCATTGTTTGCAATAAGATTCGCTCCGTCTATATAGTCTATGCGATTTTGAACTTCTTTATAAAATAGTTCTGTCTCTAGACTGTAAGTGCCCGAATTTAAGTCCCTAAAATATCCTGCGGCGAACTGATCCGCCAACTGCGGTTTTACGTAGGGCCCACTCGGTGTCCAAACATCCAGTGGAGTGGGTGAAGAGGTGTTAGAAAGCAAGTGCAGGTATTGGGCCATTCGGGTATAACTGGCTTTAATGGAACTCTGGGGATTAATAGTCCAGGAGAGGGATGCACGAGGTTCGGGATTTAAAAACTTTTTTAAGGACGTAGACCGCGGCGCCGAAATGGTATCTATTGGGGTTGCCTCCTGATACACTAGACTAAACGGATTAAAGGCTACAGGATTCTCATTTTCATATACGTAAAAGGCATCTTGCCCCAAACGATTAAATTGACTGATTCGCAGTCCGTATTCTAAACTTAATTTTGGAGAAATGGTGTGCTCCAAATCTACATAGACGGCATTTTCATTAGCAAATTTACGAGTCAATTGTTCTTCTACAATACCAGATTCAGGTGAATTTGGTGAAATTTTACCGGGGTTAAAAACGTAGTATGTATTGTGTACTCCAAAATTGAGCTGAAAGGTGTCGCTCAGGTAATGTTTGAGGTCGTACTTAAGATTGAAATTCTGTATTCCGGAATTCCATTCAAAACCCACAAAGTCCAGTTCAAGGCCGTAATAGAAATCTGAATAAATCAGTGAAAGATTCGAAAACAACCGGTCCGAATACAGGTGATTCCATCTAAAATTCACCAAGGCATTTCCGTAGGTATTTACAAATAAATCACTTAAGCTAAAAAGATCTCGTCCAAAATAACCAGATAAGTACAAGTTGTTATTTTGGTTAACCCGGTAGTTCAGTTTGGTGTTTAAATCGTAGAAATAGGCTTTATTATTCAAATCGAACAGGGGTAAAAATAGATGGGCATAGGAGGCACGACCACCAATCAAAAAAGCAGACCGATCTTTTACTAACGGACCTTCGGCAAGTAATCTACTAGCCACCAGACCAATGCCGCCATTCATTTGAAATTCCTTGCTGTTGCCATCTTTTTGAAAGATTTCTAACACTGAAGAGACTCGGCCACCATAGCGAGAGGGGATACCCCCTTTATACAATTTTACATCTTTTATTGCATCCGGATTAAACACCGAAAAAAAACCAAAAAGGTGAGACGAATTAAAAATGGTAGCTTCATCAAGCAGAATTAAATTTTGGTCTGCGGCTCCGCCTCGAACATTAAAACCAGACGAGGATTCTCCTGCATTGGTAACCCCGGGGAGCAGGACCAAGGATTTTATCACATCTGCCTCGCCAAGCACAACGGGAATGCTTTTGATGGTTTCCGCTTTTAAAGAAGTAACGCTCATTTGCGGTTGTCGAATGTCTAATCGTTCAACATCTTCGGTTACAACTACTTCATCAAGTTCTTGAGCTTCCGGGTTTAAGCCAAAATCTACACGTTGATTGCGGTCAAAAGTCACCGACTGCCTTACCTCCCCAAATCCCAATGCGGAAAGTATTAATTCGTAGGTTCCTTCTGGGAGTGTAATGGAATAAAAACCGTACTCGTTGGTAATGGTTCCCGTATTTAATTCCGGAATTAACAAACTCACGCCAATCAGCGTTTCATTGGAACCCGAATCCGTTACGGTACCACTTAGGGTAAACCGCTGTTGGGATTGAAGCCCAAAACCGAATAAAAGGAGTGGCAGGAGTAGCCGAATTCCCTTTAGGTAGACCATAGCAAAATTTTTGCCCAAAAATAGGCAAAAAAGCCAGGATTTAATCCAAAAGACCTTAGAGTAAACAGATTAATCCTCGGGTTACCCGTTTAGGATTTCCAGATTTTTGTTAAAAGTATTGCTCGGTCTAAGTGCTGCAGCCAAGCATTCGGGATCTGGTAAATAATACCCACCAATGTCATGGGCTTTACCCGATGTAGCCAACAATTCCTGAACAATAACCAATTCTTTTGATCTCAGGGCTTTCGCCAAAGGTGTAAATCGTGTCGAAAGTTCTGCATCTTGTGTTTGGGCTGCAAGTGCTTCTGCCCAGTACAGCGCCAAATAAAAGTGACTTCCTCGGGTATCCAATTCTCCCGTATTTCTTGAAGGAGAGCGATTTTCATCCAAAAACTTTTCGGTAGCCTGATCCAATGCTTTGCCCAATACCTCGGCCTTTTTACTCTTGTTTTTTATGCCATAAAATTCTAGGGAAACGGCAAGTGCCATAAATTCACCCAAGGAATCCCAGCGCAAATGCCCCTCTTCCAGAAATTGTTCTACGTGTTTTGGAGCAGAACCACCGGCCCCGGTCTCAAAAAGTCCGCCACCGTTCATGAGGGGTACAATTGAAAGCATTTTGGCACTTGTTCCTACTTCCAATATCGGGAAAAGATCGGTCAAATAATCGCGTAATACATTACCCGTAACGGATATAGTGTCCTTGCCATCTTTGATACGTTTTAAGGTGTGCAAGGTTGCTTCCAAAGGAGACAAAATCCGAATATCTAGTTCGTCCCGAGTCGATTGAGGAAGATATGCATCTACCTTCTTTATTAATTCCCGATCGTGTGCACGTTCCGAATCAAGCCAGAAAACGGCTGGTGTTTTAGACAATTGAGCGCGTTCTACGGCCAGCTCAATCCAATTGAGCACGGGAGCATCCTTTACTTGGCACATTCTCCAGATATCTCCCTTTTCAACGGCATGCTCCATTATAACCCTACCGGTGCCGATTTCAATTACCTGAACGCTACCATCTCCCTTAATTTCAAATGTCTTGTCGTGCGAACCGTATTCCTCTGCCTTTTGAGCCATTAAGCCAACATTCGGTACAGTGCCCATGGTTCTGGGGTCAAATGCCCCGTTTTCCTTGCAGAAATCTATGGTAGCGGCATAAACGCCTGCATAGCTACTGTCCGGAATAACTGCAAGGGTATCCTGATCTTTACCTGAAGCGTTCCACATGCGACCGGAATTACGAATCATAGCGGGCATGGAGGCATCAATGATTACATCACTTGGCACGTGCAAATTGGTAATTCCTTTGTCAGAATTGACCATAGCCAGTGCCGGTCCTTCGTTAAGGGCGTTTTCAATTTCGAGTTGGATGGCTTCGGCTTTTGCTTTTGGCAACAAATTCAAATTGGACAACAAACTCTCCAAACCATTATTAGCAGAAATGCCTACATTTTCAAGGTCTTGACCATATTTTTCAAATAGATTGCCGAAATACGCCTTAAGTACATAGCCAAAGATGATGGGGTCAGAAACCTTCATCATGGTAGCCTTGAGATGAACTGAAAATAATACACCTTCTTTCTTGGCATAGGAAACCTGGTTGGCTAGAAATTTTTGAAGTTCCCGATGCTGCATAACGGAGGCATCTACGATTTCTCCGGGTTGAATAACTAAGTTGTCTTTCAGTATTTGAGCGCTTCCATTCTTATCGACCCACTGAATTTTTAGGTTGCAGGCCTCCTGAAGCGTTACTGACTTTTCATTGGATTTAAAGTCTCCCTGCTGCATTGTGGCCACCTGACTTTTGGAGTCTTTACTCCAAGCCCCCATACTATGCGGGTGTTTGCGGGCGTAATTTTTTACCGGAACTGGTGCGCGACGATCCGAATTGCCTTCTCTGAGTACAGGATTAACCGCACTCCCTTTAATTTTATCGTAGCGGGCTCGAACCGATTTTTCCTCCTCGCTTTTTGGTTCCGAGGGGTAATCGGGAATCGAGAAACCCTTGCTTTGCAATTCTTTTATGGCGCCCTCCAATTGTGGAATTGAGGCGCTAATGTTGGGTAATTTTATGATATTGGCCTCTGGTTTTTTGGCCAGTTCGCCTAAAAATTCCAAATCGTTCGAAATATGCTGATCCGCTTTAAGGTATTCCGGAAATACGGCTAAAATTCTTCCGGCAAGGGAAATATCTCTGGTTTCTACCGAAATTCCTGCAGTTTGTGTAAAAGACTGAACAATAGGCAGAAAAGAAGCAGTAGCAAGCGCCGGAGCTTCGTCCGTTATGGTGTAATAGATTTTTGACATTTCGATTAGGTAATTTTAAAGCGAGGCAAATATACAATTTTAGGTTTGTGAGACCTTAATCTTCGCTATCACCTTTTTTAATCGAATACTTATTTTAATTGTCGGACATGCGGATTTGTCGCTGAATTTTTCGAATGGCAGATTCAATACTTTTATCCGGCTCAATTATATTTTGAGCACCCCAAAAGTCTGGATCGCCGAACCCGCTAACTTCATCGTTTAAGATGACGGAACTTTTTATTAAGTTTTTGGATTTCGGAATGTCGGCGTCGTCAATATATTTCCAGTCCGTAATGGCCATTTCACAGGTTAGACTGTAAATGGAATTGAATAGGCGGCGGTCCCA
>JBJOHX010000106.1:0-70059 GCA_046047415.1 Bacteroidota bacterium | reverse complement strand
GCCGACTGAATGGCCTTTTGATAATGCACTCCTTCCATTTCAAGCCCAATTGCTTGCCAGGTAGATTTTTGAAAGAACTCCAAAATGTCTTTGTTTTGAAGTGAGGTGCCTAACACTGTGACCATAGTGCCCTCGTATACCCTAAGTCCGTTGCCTTCAAAATCAGCGCCGGAAAGCGCGTTGTAGAACGGATAGTTGTCTGCAGTGCCCTCAAAAATGTGTGCGGTTGGAATCATAAGATCTCCTTTATCGCCAGCTAGAATTCCCGCCTTTCCCATGATGGAAATGGATGCCACATCCAAAAAGTGTTTTTTTCCGTCCATTTTGAACGGTTTTAACAGCTCATCAATAGATTCAAAGGCTTGTTCCCCAAACGCGTAATCCATAACCAAAAGAACCGGTTTCTTTTCGGCTGGCGTTGTGGCGAGTGTATACTCAGTTACCGCCTTTGTTAGAAAAGCAGTGTCAAAGATTTGAACGTCTATATTGGTTCCGGACAAGTCGTCTATTTCCAACATCCCATGCTTGCGGGCTAATTGCAGAACCTTGTCTCTTAGTTTGCCATTTTCCGAGGAGCTTAAGGCCTCGAAAATTTCAAGGGGTTCTTTTTGTCCAAATTCCTTTTTTAAAGCCGCTTGCGCAAACAGCGAATTTACAACGCTGTGCATGTTTGAGCTAATAATGTGAATGGGGCGATTCAATAGGGATTTACCATGTAATGCCTGTTTAATACTGTTTGCCCAGCGTTCGCCATGTACATGGTGTCCCAACCGATCTCGGAGCATAGCACTAAAGGTAATGGTGCGCTTTTCTCCCAGGGTTAATTCTTCTATGGCCAACTTACCCAACCAATACACAATCTTAAGAAACCGCTGTGGGTCACTCTTTAGGGTGAGCTTCTGATAAATCCGTTCTACCTCTTCATAAGAACGATTGAGAATGCTGGAGGCGTGAATTAGGGCCACCTCCCGCTCCTCTAGGCTCAATTCCGCTTTGGCTAAAGCAGATTCCAACTTATTCCAGTCGCGAATGGTTTTCTGGCCTTCCTCTATGAGTACACGCCTGCCTATTTTTTCTGCCTCAATAAATAAAAAAGTGAGGTGGGTAAGAATGTCATAGATGTCGGATCGTCCGCGGGTAATCTCAATATTCATTTGATCCGCATCGATCCGGTAACAATTACGACGTCTTTTGGGTGGAATTATTGGTTTAAAATGTGATTTGCCGTAGCCCTCATCTGAAGTTAAATTGATAAACCGGCACTGTTCAATGCCTTCGGGAAGTCGTTCCAAAACATAGATAAGTCCGTCCAGTTCTGCCTTGTCTTCTGCTATTGATCCATAAATTTCGGGCCGTAATTGCAATAGCGCACTCCGCAACATTTCTCCGGAAACGCCCATGGGTTTATAAAAACCGCGATTGAGCAAATGGCGCATGGTGATGTACATCCGCTCAATGGCATTAGTTGAATCCTGTGCCCGGGTAGTCTCCATAAAAGAATTTTCTGACGTAAAAATACGTCTATTTTCTATTTTGAATAAACCTTGCCCCAGATTACCAATTATTCCTTGTTTAGCATGGGGCGCAAAGCGTCTGCTATTTTACGATCATTAGACAATCGTTGTACCTTGTTTTGACCGCCTAATTTCCCCAAAGATTTCATAAACTCAAGGAATCCTCCTTTGCGAATCTTGTTGATTTTTAGTGGTCTTAACACCTTTCCAATTATCAGGTCGTAATAATAACTGTTCTGCGTTTGCAAAGATTGATCGAGCACCTGTATAAACTCGTCCAAATCCTCAGGCTCCTGCTCAAATTCTACAAACCACTCGTGATAAGGCAATCCGTAATCCGGAGGGGTAATCATGGGTGCAACTGTAAATTCAGAAACCCGAGCTCCTGTTGCATCTTGAGCGTGCTGCATAGCGGTTTCTACCTCCTTGGCTATAACATGTTCGCCAAACGCCGATATAAAATGCTTAATACGGCCGGTAACCACAATTCGATAGGGTTTAAGAGAAACAAACCGAACGGTATCTCCGAGGTTGTACCCCCATAGACCGGCGTTGGTCGATATAATCATTACATAATTTACCCCGAGTTCTACCCCTTCCAGTGAAAGTCTTCTTGGGTGTTCCTGCTGAAAATCGTCTACGGCAATAAATTCATAAAAAATACCAGCATCGAGCAAAAGCAGCAAGCCCTCTTGTCCAGGCACATCCTGATAGGCAAAAAACCCTTCGCTGGCTGGAAACAGTTCAATACTGTCTACCGTATCCCCTATTAAATTTTCAAAGTTACTTCTATAGGGTTCGTAGTTTACCCCTCCGTAAATGAACAGCTTAAAATTTGGAAAGAGCTCCCGTATGGATTTGTTGCTTTTTTCCTGAAGCTTTTCAAAATACATTTGCACCCAAGAAGGTATCCCCGCAATCACGGTCATGTCTTGAGATATGGTCTCTTCCACAATCTTGTCTACCTTGGTCTCCCAGTCTTCTATGCAATTGGTTTCCCAGCTGGGTAATCGGTTCTTTTGCAAATATGCCGGAACATAATGTGCTGTTATCCCGGAAAGCCTACCCACCTTAATTCCGTTTTTTTCATCCATCTCGGGGCTGCCCTGCAAAAAGATCATCTTTCCATTTACAAAAGCACTATTACCGGTTTTATAGAGGTAGTTTAAAATCGCATTTCGAGAGGCCCGGACCTGTTCACGAATGGACACTTTTGTTATTGGAATGTATTTGGCTCCTGAGGTAGTTCCCGACGTTTTTGCAAAATACAGGGGTTGATCCGGCCAAAGCACATTGGTTTCTCCCTTAAGGACCGCTTCTACATAGGGCTTAAGACCTTCATAGTCGCGAACCGGAACATTCCGGGCAAAATCTGCGTAGGTGTCTATGCTGTGGAACTGATGTTCCATCCCAAAACGGGTATTCCGGGCAAGGCGAATGAGCTTATTAAACGTTTTGCGTTGGGCCCTATGTGGGTTATTTATCCAGTTTTGAGCAAAAAAATGTGTGTAGAGGGCAAATAATTTGGCGCCTAAAGCCTTAATTGACATATGCCTTAATTGAAGTCGATATAATTTAATGGGTTTACAGGATTTCCCTGTCGCCAAAGTTCAAAATGCAAGTGCGGTCCAGTTGTGAGTTCGCCTGTGTCTCCTACAGAAGCAATCACCTCGCCAGCCCGAACGGTAGCGCCCTGTTCCCGGGCTAGGGAGCCATTGTGTTTATAGGCAGAAATTAGCCCGTCTTGGTGCTCCAGAATAATCACATAGCCCGTAGCTGCCGTCCATTCTGCAAACACTACGGTACCGTCTGCCACGGCCTTAACCGGAGCATCTTTGGCGGCAACAATATCTATTGCAAAGTGACGAATATTGGGGTCGTATCCTTGTGAAATTGAGCCGGTAAGTGGGGCGAACATAAGTTCACTCCCGCCGAATATTGGGCTTTCAAACAGATTATATTTGTCTTCAAGGGCCACCTGTGCACGAAGCATACTGTCTTCCCGGATTGGATTTAAATCAATTTGTGAGGGGTCAAGTTTAAAGGCATCGGATACAGAATCTTCGTCTATTGTGCTGTATTCGACATCTCCACGAAGAACTTTGCGGATGTTTTCAATATACTTGTTGGTATAGATTACCACGTTTAGCAAAGAGTCTGTTTTAAAGGTCAATGCTGTTGCTTCTCGCTTTAAGGCCGTAGAAGAATAACCCGGTATATATTCCCTTAAAGGGGTAAAGGCAATTAACATGGTAGTAAAGGCAATTAACCCAATAACCGCCAAAGAACCGATCACAAAAACATTAAGCCGGTTTAGTTTAAAGGAAATCTTTTCTTCGAAAGTGTTTTCGTTTAGAATGACTAAACGGTACTTATTTAAAAGTTTATCTCTGATTTCCCGTTTATTGCCTTCGCGCTTTGCCATATTCTAGGTTTGCATATTGCCCCAATTGCATCTTGTTCCCGATCTATAATGGGGCCTTATTGCTGTTCTGATTTTATGTTGACCCGTCCTTAACAGGGACTTCCCTTTTTGGATTTGTCTAAATTACTGTTTATGAAACAATATTTAAGGTTCTCCTTTTGATTTTTGCTTACCTTTACCTTTGACAAAATTGAGTAGGAATGAATGCACTAACCTTTTTTCTAGCTGTAGGACCTTGGCAAATCGTTGTTGTTGTAATGGTTGTTTTGCTGTTATTTGGCGGTAAAAAAATACCTGAACTTATGCGCGGACTCGGTAGCGGCATCAAAGAATTCAAAGACGCCTCCCGCGATAACGACAAACTAGACGAAAACAAAAGCTAACGCACCATGTCGCAGGCCTGTAAATCAAGCACCGTAGTGGTGCTTTTTTTATGCTTTTAATTTCGAATTTCCGCAGTTTTTATAATGGCCTCGAGTTCAAACATATAGTCGCGTTTGTTTGTCGCTGGGGCAAAAGTAAATCCTTCAAGCACAACATAACGATCTTGCTTTGGATCTTTAATAATGTATGTTAGGAAAGGCCCCGCCATTGGATAATTTACAATTTCCCAAATTCCCCGAACCTCAATTGCCTGCATGCCGTTAAACTCGGTTTGAAAAACTGCAGGAGCAAATGCCTTCTCTGTTCCCATGTAAGTTATTTTATTGGGCACATCGGGTCCGGGAATGTACAGTTGGCCTATAGAATCTCTAAGACGCACGATATCGGAAACCAATGTGCTGTCATTTTTTAAGGCGCTTCCTGGAAGTTCATATGCAACCAAATTCATGCTCCCTTTTTGAATTTCGCGGTCAATCCAGACAAAATTTTCTTCCTGTTTACCCACTTTATATACCGAAGGCAGCCGCATGGTTATGCCAAATTTGTCCGATAAAATTGTATCCTTACTCAACGATCGCAAAAACCGTTGCTGCGCTTCTCCCAATTCCATGTCGCGTATAGCGCTCATAATTCGGTCTGCATAAGTAGCTACGGTCTGTATTAAGATCGAGTCATTCACGGCTTTGATTACGCCCACGCGTTGAGGAGCAGCATACAAGTCTTCTCGTATTTGAGCGCCAGAAATGGTGTCTAAAGACACATACAACACCGAACGGCGATGTCTTGTAGTTCCCTTAAAAACAGAAGGCGGGATGTGTTCCAGTGAAAATTGGGGTTCGTCCCAGGTCAATCCAATCTGTGGGGCGGCAAAAAGCTCGCGCACCTGATCGCCTACGGGGCCTTTCCACATGTGGTCGTCCATAACCACGGCAACTGTATTAAGAGCTCCCAAAGACTGGGGTTTGTACTTCTTTTTAGGCCCATCCTGACATGATGCCAAAAAAAGCAGTGCGAGTATTGTGCCAAAAATTTGTTTCATAACATCGTGTTTTTAAGGCGTGCAATTGCAAAGTTTCAAACGAGTGCCGGGTTGAATATTATCGCTTCGCATTCCATTCCATTTTTTTATATCCTCTATTGTTACGCCCGGATATTTCTTGCTAATGGTCCAAAGTGAATCCCCTTCCCGTACTACATGTTCTTTTGGATTGGAGCCCGCGCCTTTAGATGTGCCCTGAGCAGCCGAATTTACCGAAGCAGAAGCTACTGGTTTGCCCGGTTGAAGCAGCAATCGCTGTCCGATTCTAAGGTTGTTTGAGGTTAACCCATTCCAACGCTTAATTTGTGAAACACTAACCCCATATCGCTCGGCAATCCTTCCAAGATAATCCCCGCTGCGTACCCGATATGTTATTTGAGCGCTCGTTTCTACCAGTTGTGGCAGTGGCGCTTCTTGTTTGTCGTTTTCTGCTTCTGCCTGAGCGTATAACGCCTCCTCATTATTGACAAACACTCCTAAGGCGGCTACAGGAAGTCTTAGAGTGTGTTCTCTTCCGGTTATTTTAGGAATAATGTCCAGTTTATACGCCGGATTTAAATATTGTATTTCCGCAATGGGCACTCCGGTATACTCGGAAATTTGCTTAAAGGTGAGTGTGCCCGAAACTACAACGGTGTCTGTTTCGAACAAGTGCCAGTCCGAGGTCTTCCGGTCTAACCCATAAGCATCTGCATATTCCAGAATAAACATTGCAGCCTGAAATGCCGGAACATATCCCGCGGTTTCCCGAGGTAAATAAGGCCTAATGTTCCAATAATTCCGATACCCGCCAGATCTTCTAATGGCTTTGTTTACATTTCCTGGCCCAGAGTTGTACGCGGCCAACACCAAATCCCAGTCTCCAAAAATTTCATACAACCGAGACAGGTATTTACAGGCGGCTTCGGTTGCTTTTACCGGGTCATTGCGATCGTCCACATAACTGCTCACATTTAGCCCGTACATACGGCCGGTACTATACATAAATTGCCAAAGCCCTGTGGCCCCAACACGTGATTTTGCTCTAGGGTTGAGCGCAGATTCCACAATTGCGAGATATTTTATCTCTAACGGCAGGTTGTATTTGTCTAACGTCTCCTCGAACATGGGGAAATAGTACTGGCTCGCAATAAGCATGCGCTCCATGAGGTCGCGTTTTTGCAGTAAAAAACTTTTTATAACGCGCTCAAGTGCAGGGGTATACGCAATCGTAAACGGCGTTTTTTCGTCTAGTCGCTCCAACCGCAACTTAAGGGAATCGGTGTTAAACCCCTCGGATGCCAACCGGGTACTGTCCTCTACGCCAGCAAATTGCACTTGTTCGTACATCTCTGGAAATCGGTTTACAGTAGCCTCCCATTCCCGTAACCACAAACTGTCATAACGCTTGGAAAATGCGCGGTCCGAAAGTTTTAGCTCGTCTGCCCCTTCGGAATCGGATTCCTTTGTATTCAAGGGTGTTGACGCCCCTTCTATTGCGGAGGCAGGCCTTGGGTTTGAGTCGGATTTGCTAGGAGAAACCTGGGCCTGAATATGGGCCATCCCGACAAAAGCGGCGACAAGAAGGACTTTTTTCATACTACACCTTAAGATGCGATTATCGCGTTTGGGCACAATTTAAATTGCCAATTATGCTGTTAAAATGGCTTCTATTCCCGGCAAGGTTTTTCCTTCCAAACTTTCGAGCATTGCACCACCACCAGTAGACACGTAACTTACCTGGTCTTCGAACCCAAACTGTTTAACTGCAGCTACAGAATCTCCTCCCCCAACAAGCGAAAAGGCTCCATTTCGAGTTGCTTCTGCAACGTAGTCTCCTATGGCAATCGTGCCTTTTGAAAAAGTTGGCATTTCAAAAACTCCAACCGGGCCATTCCACAAAATAGTGCGAGAGGCTAAAATTACCTTTTTAAAATTTTCCAAAGTCTTGGGGCCGGCATCTAAACCTTGCCACCCGGCCTCAATGGCCATGGCATCCATAACACGAGTATTGGCTTCGTTGCTAAAATCATCTGCAGCAACCACGTCTATCGGCAAATGTACTTGTACGCCCTTGGCCTTGGCTTTCTCAAGTATGCTAAGTGCAAGTCCAGTCTGATCGGGTTCACAAATAGACTCTCCTACTGATCCTCCAAGTGCCATTTTAAAAGTGTAGGTCATGCCGCCGCCAATAATCAGGTGGTCGATTTTATCCAAAATATTTTCTAAAATGGTTATTTTGGAAGAGACCTTGGATCCGCCCAAAATGGCCGCAACAGGTTTTTCTCCGGATTTCATTACCGCGTCTATAGCTTCAATTTCCTTGGCTAAGAGATAGCCAAAACATTTTTTGCCCGGAAAAAAGGATGCTACAATGGTGGTAGAGGCATGAGCGCGGTGTGCGGTTCCAAAAGCGTCGTTTACATAAATGTCTCCAAGCTTCGCAAGTTTTTGCGCAAACGTCTTGTCTCCGGCCTCTTCTTCATTGTAATACCGCAGGTTTTCCAGCATTAAAACCTCGCCGCTTTTGAGTTCTCCAACGGCGCGCTCCGCTTCGGGTCCTATGCAATCAGAAACAAACTTAACCGACACCCCTAAAATTTCTGAAGCAGCATTAACTATGTGCTTCAAAGACATGTCTGGATTTGGTTGCCCTTTGGGTCTGCCGAGGTGACTCATAAGAATAGCACTACCTCCATCTTCCAAGATTTTGAGTATTGTTGGCTTTGCTGCCTCGATGCGGTTGGTGTCTGTAACTTGAAACTGTTCGTCTAAAGGGACATTAAAGTCTACCCGAATAAGAGCTTTCTGATCTTTAAAATTAAAATGGTCTACCGTAAGCATGTGATAAGTTGTTAATGCAGCCTCAAAAATAACCAATTATCACCGCAGCACAGGTCTGTAGGGTTAATTTTAACGGTCCGGCAACAAAATCTGTATCTTTGAGGTCATGCAAATGGATGCTATTTTGGGCTTGGCCCATATAAAAAACCACCTTACCACAACTGCGGATTCGGGAAGGGTTCCGCATGCTCAATTATTTGTGGGGGCGGAAGGGTGTGGGACACTGCCAATGGCTATAGCTTATGCGCAATATTTGTTGTGCGGAAACACCTCGGGTCAAAACAAAGGGGGCGGGTCCGAATGCAATGCAAAATGCGAAAACTTAACCCATCCCGATTTACATTTCGCCTTCCCTGTCGCTACTTCCGATTTGGTTAAAAGCCATGCCGTTAGCGATCATTATTTACCCCAGTGGCGCGGTTTTATACGCGAACAACCCTACGGCAATCTTTTTGATTGGTATCAGGCTATTGGAATCGAAAATAAGCAAGGTCAAATTGGCGTAGATGAAGCCCTGGATCTCGTTAAAAAACTGAGCTTAAAATCGTATGAAGGAGGCTACAAGATCATGATCATCTGGATGGCAGAACTTATGAACAATGCCGCCGCCAACAAGCTGCTTAAACTCATAGAGGAACCTCCAGCCAAAACGTGTTTAATCCTAATCGTAGAACAAGAAGAGCTGTTGCTGCAAACGATTCGCAGCAGGTGTCAAACGCTTCACTTCCCGAGGCTGTCGGAGTCTGCGATAACAGAAGGCCTTATGCTAAAAGGGGCAAACCATCAAGAGGCCTCTCAGATTGCTCACGAGGCAAACGGTAATTTTAATCGGGCTCTGGATTTGCTCCAAAAGGATTCCGAAGATTTGATCTTTGAACAATGGTTTGTGCAATGGACGCGATCGGCCTTTAAGGCCAAAGGCAATAAATCTGCAATCCAAGACCTGGTATTCTGGAGTGATGAGGTTTCTAAAACCGGTCGTGAAACGCAAAAAAGATACCTCCGTTTTTGTTTGACCGTAATTAGGCAAGCACTACTTTTAAATTACAAAGCAGACCCGCTAGTATACCTAAAAATGCAGGTAGACGGGTTTGACTTAAAAAAATTCGCGCCATTTATTCATGAAAACAACATTTTTCCAATCGTAAAAGAACTTGAAGAAGCGCTTTACCACATTGAACGCAATGGGAACGCACGTATGATTTTCTTAGATTTATCGATAAAACTCACCCGTTTGTTACACGCCCGCGCGGCATAAGATTTACGTTCTATGAAGCTTTCAGTTGGTCAACTTACCGAATTCATCTTGTTGGGTTTTCTTGCAATTGTTTTTTTACAAAGCGCTCTGGATAAGCTGCTGCATTGGAAAAGCAACCTTATCTGGCTAAAGGGTCACTTTTCCAAAACTTTTTTAAAAAACACTGTTCCTGGGTTGCTAGCAGTAATTCTAATTGTGGAGCTTGGCGCAGGTCTATTATCTCTGGGTGGACTTGCAGAGGTTGTTTTTGGCGGGCCCGGGTTAATGGCGATCTCTGGAGCGGTTACGGCTGCAACAGCCTTGTTAATGCTGCTGTTCGGACAACGAGTCGCCAAGGATTACGACGGGGCTCGGACCTTGGTGATTTATTTCATCCCCACCGTGTTTTTAATCTTTTTACTTGAATTTTAAGGCCAGTTGCCCTTAGTAGGTGCACCTGCAATTGCTGAGTCCCTGGAAAAGGTCTACCCCTACCGTAATTACGTGTGTCCCGTAACTGTAGGCTAAAATTTCATTCAAAATAACCTGAACGGAATAGGCAAAATAAAAATTATTCTTTTTAAATCCCATAAAAGGCGCCACATATAAAGGCTTGCCAATTTGGTCGTTAAGAAAACGATAATTCAGGCCCCCGTAAAAATAATCCTCAAAATCGTAGATTCGGACCTTTAAATTAAAGTCCGTTTCTGACCGCCCGTCACTTTCAAAAAACTTATACAAAACCGAGGGTTCATACTCAATTTTACTGCTTTTATTTTTTGAATAACGATACCCGGTGAAGAGATAGTAGTTGCGAAGTTGATTCGGCTCAAATATGGGATTAAATCCTGTTAAATCTTTGTCTAACAAATTTGAGGCGTTTAGGCTGGCGTAAAATTTGTTGATTCGATACATTAGCCCAATGTCGAAATTGTGGTTGGTCGTAGATCTGTCGTCTAATGCAACCATGCCTACAGTGCTTATAGCTCCGGGAGTGGAATTGAATTTTTCTACCTGAATGCGAAACTGATTAAAATTATAGGAGATCCCAAAGGATAAAAATTCATCGTTGTATTGGTCTAGGGTAAGGTGATGAGCAAAGGACAATCGCGCTCCATGCTGCACAGTATACCCATTACGATCGTTATATAGAAACAACCCAATTCCAGAGCGATTCCCCACGCGGGCGTCGGCCGCAAGAGACTCGGTCATGGGCGCATCCTTTATCCCGACCCATTGAGTAAGCCCGTTCATGCGAACTTTTACGTGGTCGCCAATGCCCGCATAGGTTGGTGCCAGAACAAACGGGTTGTCTGCAAGATACTGGGATAACTGAGGGGAGTTTAGCTCTTGAGCCTGTGTCCCTGCTGCCCATAACAAAAGCAGTAATGTTAGCCTTTTTAAAAACATCTTTTCCTTTTCTTACTAGCGATAGAGTGTGAAATGACCAAAGAATTCACGGTCATCTAACTCGCCATTTAATCGGATTACATACCAATAATCTCCTGTTGGAAGTGGTTTTCCTTTGTAGGTGCCATCCCAGCCCTCTACTGCGCCGGACAAATCTGCCACTACCCTACCATAACGGTCGTAAATTTTGATTAGTATGTTCGGATAAGCTTCGGTGTTTTTTGGTTTCCAGTGCGCGTCTAGGACCTCTCCTCCTGGGGAGAAATGATCGGGTAACTCAATTTCTATATACTGCAGGTAAATCTGGGCCTCTGCAACGCAGCCATTCTGATCCATAACTCGAACACTATATGTTCCAGATTCGCTAATGTAATAGGCGTTTGTTGTGCCCATGTCTTGATCGTTTAGCCAAAAACGATATGCCGGACTGCCTCCTGACACAGTAGCCACAAGCTGATTAATATTTCCTTCGGCAAGGGTTAGGGTTAACCCTTCAATGGCTGCAATTTCAAACGGCACTGTTTTATAACAACCATTTACATGAAACACGGTTAGGTAATGCTGACCAGGGGCAATGTTAGTAAAGTTAGGCTCCAATTGCATGTATGCAGGGTCTGTAGTGTCCAAGGCATACATTACTTCGTCGGATATGGATTGATCCTCTAGCAGAACCTCCAGATAATTGTCGGGAACTGCTCCTGTACAGGCATAAATTGGCGTAACATTTGCGTTTAAATTTACTCCCGGATCAATGGTAACGAATATGTTCGTTTCGCACCCGCGACTGTCTCGTACAAAAACCACATGCGTGCCCGCAGTAACGTCTGTAAATAGTGTTTGATGCTGAACGTAAGCGCCAGGTTGATTGGAATCTAGAGCAGTCCAATAGGGCGCTTGTCCTCCGGTAATTTCAAGCTCAATCATTCCGTCTGCACTTTCTGCACACACTTCTGGAGTTGTAACTGCAATTGCTTCAATGGGTTCGGGCTCGGCAATTTCGAAATCAAACAACAGAAAACAACCGTTTTGGTCCTGAGCCAAAACCTGATAAAATCCTGGTGCCAACCCGGTAAAGGTGTTTGTTGTATCGAACTGATTTAGGTTTGGGCTGATTGCATATTGTATATTTCCGGCACCTCCACTAACCTCAACGCTAATAACCCCATCTGCTTCGCCGGAACAAGTGACCGAAAGGGCCTCTTCTCGAACAACGATTAAGGGGGCCGGCTCATCTATAACCAATGCCTGAGAGGTGGTTTCACAGTCCATGCTGCTTACCTGTATATAATACGTCCCGGCAGACAACTCGTTAAATGTTCCTGTCTCCTGAGGCCCAGACAGTACGGTTGTAAGGCCTGGGTCTGCATACAAGGTAAATAGATAGTTTCCTAAACCGCCTGTGGCATAGGCTGCTAAAGACGCAGTCGCCTCCCCAGAGCAATTGACCACAGCAGCGTCTGTGCTTATCTCTAAATAAAGGGGCTCTACAGGTTCTACCACCACTTGGTTTGTCATTTGAGTTCCACACCCAAAAGCATCTCTCACATAGTATTGATACGTTCCGGGGATTACATTCAATACATGGCTGTCGCCGCCAGACATCGGATAAAACACTATCCCATCTGCGCTATATTGATATGGAGCTGTTCCTCCAAATGCAGTAAGTGTTATTGTTGCGTCTTCGGCGCAAGTTAGCTGTGCGCTTTGAACCAAAGTGCCTGAAACTTCTGAAGGTTCGGAAATACTTACCTGATTGGTTTCTAAATCACAGTTCCAACCGTCTGTAACAGAAATACTATAAATCCCCGCTCCAAGACCTGTAAATACAGGACTACTTTGGAATCCCGTAGAGGTAACTATTGACGTTCCAGTTGGATCGTACACGTGAAGCTGATACTGATAGGATCCCGACCCTCCGGCCACTTGTGTGGCGGTAACTACTCCGTTGGTGTCGCCATAACACGCGAGTACCGAAGGCGAAGCTTCTGCGGTTGCGACAACAGGATTAGGTAAATCAAGTGTTATTACGTCCTCAAACACGCAGCCGGCATAATCGATAATCGTAACCGCGTAGTCTCCCGCAGACAACTGGCTAAAGAACACAGGGCCCGATGCCACCTGCTCGTACGTCTGATTTGTGCCGCTATGAGTCAAAACAAAAGTATACGGGGCGTATCCCCCTTCGGGCAAGGCTTGTATTACTCCTTGGTTGTCTGTACAAGTAACCGCTGCAACCTGAGAAAATAAGGCGCTCAACGGGGCTTCTGGAGCATCAATAATTACGGTATTAGAAAGCGCTGTACAAAATGGCATATCTACTTCCGTTACCTCAACATAGTAGGCGCCTCCTCCAAGTCCAGAAATGGAAATTGGGTTTCCTGTATTTGAAGTGCCTGAAATACCGGTGGTGATTCCGTTGGAGTCGTACACCTCATAATTAAACGCACCGGTGTAATTTAATAGGGCTAAGGAGATGGTGCCTTGAAGGTCTCCAAAACACACCTCTGAAGAAATCACTTGAGCCTGAGCAGCAAGAAGGTCAAACGGAGCAATTTCAAAAGGCGCCGTTAATTCCCAACAGCCTGTGGTGCTATCTGTAACTCGAAACACATAATTTCCAGGCGCCGTTACCTCAAAAACCGCTGTGTTTCCAATTGGAGCAGACAGCAAACTACCGTTTGGATTACCCAAAGGCATTAACTCAAATAGGTAAGTGTTTAAAGGGTTGCCATTATCATTAACTGTAACCTGAAGTTGTCCTGGATTCGCGCAGTTCAATTCAGACAAATAAGTAACAGTAGGAACAAAACGATTGAGTGGTTGAAGGGTAATGTTTTCTGAAACAATGCACCCCTGCTGGTCTTTCACAAAAACTGTAATGGTTTGTACACTACCGCTATCCAAAATTTCAAAGACATTGGAAGACTGATAGTTAACGCCGTTTAAGCTGTATAAATAGGGGGCTGTACCTGCCCCATTTGGCACGCTAGCGACAAGGGTGCCTGTGCTAGCAATATTCCCTGAATCACAACTAAATGGGGTAAACGCCAGTCCAAGACCTAAGGGGTTGGGTTCAGACACCTCCGCGTTCTGTTGGGCAATACAACCCGCTGAAGAGCGCACCTCAACAGTGTAATTCCCTGCCTGCAGCCCTGTAAATACAGCACTACTTTGCGGACCGGCTACGAGTGTCCCTTGATTAAACAAAGAATACTCGTGTGGTGGATTGTCGTTAATGCCATTTTGCATTTGCGTTAACTGCACAGTTATAACGCCGTCGGAATTCCCATAACACAAAACATTTACAACCTCAGGCATTTCCAATACCACTGCAGATGGTGCAGCCAAGGATACTGTAAGAGTTTCAACACAAGTCGAATTCGTGTCCAGGTCCGTAACCATAAATGTGTAGTCTCCTGAAAGGCTTAATCCGGAGAAATTACCTGAGTTGTTGGTGACTGAGGTTCCATCTGGATAGGTTGCATTAAATTCCAGATTGGCCGATCCGCCCTGTACCGTTAACGCAATTTCTCCTCCGTCGGGGACATCACAGCGCAAAGCAGAAACAATAGCCGCAACCACATGCAACTCCGCATAGAAAGTTTGTGGGCCCACAACCGTCTCACATCCCATAGGGTCGGTAATCCGAACCTCATAGGTTCCCGATCCTAATCCGCTAAATAAAGGGCTCGCTTGTGGTATTCCAATAGGCAATCCGTCTCGAATCAATTGGTAATTATAATTGCTTCCCATTCCTCCCATTACGCCAACAACCTCCAGTGCGCCTTCAAATTCAGTACAGTTTTCCTGGTTAATTTGAAGCTGGGCTGTAATCGGGACCGGGTCAGATAAGGTTAGCTGATCCGCTATCTGGGTTTGACACCCGTATCCGTCCAAGATCCAAGCCTCGTAGGTTCCTGGGGTTAAGTTTTCAAATCTGGGACTGTTAACAAAATCAGCAAGGTCGATAGGTGGGGTTGTTCCCACATAATAAAAATAAGAGCCGCTACCCCCTTCCACATTGTAAAGCTCCAACACGCCGTCGTTTCCAATACAGCTTATTGGGGTTAACGCCACTGCTCCGGAAATTGGGGCCTCTGGCCCGAAGATTTCAAATTGCCGTTCCTGTGTGCAACCTGGTAATTGTGTTTGAGAAACTACTAAGCGGTATGCCCCAGCCGCAATATTAATCGCCGGAGTTGGACTATTGTCTGTGCTATTTGCAGAAATTACCAGACTGTCGTCTGAAGGGTCGCCTGGAGTGCCATTGGTCTGATATATTGCCCAATCAAACCCGCCGACATAACTACTGTCTTGGAGTTCAAATAACACCATTCCAGAGTCAGTTCCATAACAGCTTTGATCTTGTAAAACAGATACCGCCAAGTCAAAGGGCTCAGGAACAACAAGCTCCTGAACTGTTTCAATGGAGCATCCACTGTTTATATTACGAACTGCCAAATTATAAATTCCTGCATCCAAACCGGAAAATACGGGAGAATTCTGCCAAGACAGCCCTCCGTCTTTGCTGTATTCCAGGGCAGCCGTATTTCCTGTAGTGGTTGCCGACACTGTAATTTCACCATCATTTCCGGGCAAACAAGAAAGCGCATTGCTTACGTGTGCATTAATCCCCAATAGTGATTCATAGCCCGAAATAAGGGCGGTAACAGTTCCTGCACAATTATTGCTGTCGTATACGCGAATCAAATAGGAGCCTCCTGCTGTGTTGGTCGTTACAAAAACAGAGGAAGCGCCGGATTGCTCTATGACGTCGTCTGTTAAATCGGCAGTACCCTGGGTGTTTATAAAATCGAAACGAACATAATTGCCTGATCCTCCTGTTATTGTGCTCGGATTTATTGTAATCGATGCGTTTGATGGAGTGTTTCCTGAGACACATGAAAAAGGAGTCACAAGTGGAGCTGGCAAACCTATAGGAAGTGGTTCTCCTATTACAATTCCGTCTATTTGTGTGCTGCATGTGTTTGCTCCTGTGGCCAACACTGAATAGGTTCCCGAGGGCAAATCTACAAAGCTGTTCGAAGCAATGTCGAAAGTTCCAAGGTTCGGAATTAGGCTGTAGGTCACCGGCAGATTTCCATTGTCTATTGGCGCTATTTGAATGGATCCGTCTCCGGCGCCCGCACAGGTTAAATCGGTAGCCTGAATAGTAATTTCAGGAAGAATCGCGTTGGGAACCTCCACTTGAACCACACCTAAGCAATAAGGGGTGGGCGTACTTACATCAAAAACGGATACCGTATAGGTGCCAGGCAAATTTGCCAAGTGCCAGGAATATAGGTTTGCGGGTAAGGCCGTGCGTGATTGATTAACAGGGCCTGATATTTCAAACTCGTAACTTCCGGAACCTTGATTTACCTGAATGCTAATTTCTGCGTTGCCTGTTATTCCTGGCTCACAATCGAGAAGTTCGGTTAAAGTTGCTGTAAATTCTAAAGGGGGGTAGATATCAATGGCCTGAGTATTGCTACAACCGTTAACATCTCTTATTGTAAAAACTTGATTCAGTCCGGAGGAAAGGCCTGATACCACATATAATCCAGAGGTATGCAAAGAGGTGCTTTGAAAGGGGCCTCCGTTTACGCTGACCTGATAAGGTGCTACTCCTGCAGAAACCAAATCTATCTGCACCTCAAAGGCTCCTTCTGCAGCACAATAATCTAAAACCTGCAATTGTACCTGCGGTTCAGGGTCTAGCGCAACAGTCACCGGGGCCGCCTGAATACATCCCTTGGCGTCCTTTACGTAGGCGATATAATTACCAGACTCTACTTGGATAAATGGGGTTGCAGACCAGCCACTGTCGTTGGCCAAAGGTGCGGCAGCAATGGCCGGGCGGAATTGATATACATAGGGTGCTGTTCCATATTGGGCTGTTGCCACAACCTGACCTGCATTTGGATTACAATTATCATTAACAGGCGAAGCCGCCGTTAACTGAAGCAAATTCGTAGATTGTGAAATCGTAAAATCTACAGAGGCTACGGAACAACCATTAAAGGATCCTCCAATTTCTGAGAGCAGTATATAATACACCCCGGGAGCAAGAGGTCCTATGGCATTTACGACTAAAGGGTTTCCAGATGGATCAGCGGTAAGTGTACCACTTAAAGCGGGTGTAACCGGAGCGTTGGACTGAAAATTAAACACTTCCCAGTATACTCCTGTTGCGGTACTGTCATAACCGGAAACTTCAAATAAAAGAGTCCCGTCTGCAGCTCCTGTACAGGTAACGTCTGTGGTGTTCAACGCCGACACCACCATTCCTGATGGAGTGTTTACCGGTGCCGCAGCGCTTTCGAAGTAATAACAATCGTTGGTAAGGTCGTGCACCACAAAGGTATAAGTTACCCCGGGAACCAAACCTGTAAAGGTAGCTGTATATCCGCCAGCTGTGTCTGCGCCAATAAAATTAGAGGCATAGGGCAAGCCATAAGTCTCGAGTATTGCAAACTCATAATTTCCGCTGCCCACCAATGAGGAAACGGTAACTACCGCTGTTCCCCCAGAGGCGCAATCGGCTGTTAGAGTTGAAACATCTATGTCGAGGTCGTCTGGTGGAGAAGCAATAATATTGGTAGTCTGAACGGCACATCCATTGCTGTCTATAACATTGAGTTCGTAAATGCCAAACTGCAAGGGGCCAAACGTAAAATCTTCGCCTGTTGGCGCTATGTGCTGAGCGGAAAAACCATTGTTGCCAGTTAAATAATACGTATACGATCCGCTACCCCCGGTAACATTTTCAACAGTAATAGAGCCCGGGGTTATCCCTGTAGCATCACAGGAAATAGGCTCTAAATTAACGTCGTGAGCTATGGGATCTGGTTGATTAATGACAACACTAAAAGGATCTGACAAACAGCCATTTGCGTCCGAAACGGTCACCGAATAGTTCCCTGCGGGCAGCCCGCTGATTTGATTGGCATAATCTGTACCCGATGTCGTTTCTACCACATGAATTGTAAACGGTCCAAAACCGGAATTGGGGTCTATACTAATACTAAGCGTTCCCGATTCGTCTCCAAAACAATAAATCTGAGAAGCCGTTACTGAAGAAATCACTGGAGGAACAGGGGCGTCTACAGTAATGGCTGTTGTAGTGGCCTGACATAAAGAATTGATGTCCGTAATCCGGAAGATGTAGTTTCCCGCGCTAGCAGCCTGAAATTCATTTCCTGCGAATCCTCCGGTATTCCATGAGATTCCGCCGTTATTGGACCATTCATAGCCATAATTTCCAGTGCCTCCCGTGCCCAAAACTTCTATTAAAGCCGAATCCAGACAAGAAAGGTTTTGAATTGGGCTTGCATTTGCGCGTAGAGCTGGATAAATAACTGCCATGATGGGGCTAGACTCACAACCAAAGCTGTCCCGAACACGAACTTGATAGGTCCCTGCAATGAGGTTGGTGAAGGTGTGTGTAGTTGCGGTTACCGGGGTGGCACCAATCCAAGGGCCGCCATTAAGACTAAAAGCATAGCCTCCATTTCCTTGGTTCACAACAACCTCCAATTGTCCGTCCCCATTCCCTGAATAACAGGTTGTGGGTGTAACCTCGAATACTATCTCCGTTGGGGCATGCACTGCCACCGAGGCGCCTGAAATGGATTCACACCCTTGAGTGTCTCGAACACGTATACGGTAATCCCCTTCCAAAATCCCAGAAAACACGGGGCTAGATTGGTAGGAAACCATAACAATTCCTGTTGTCGATTCAAGTTGATAGTTGTATCCCGGTGTGCCTCCCGAAGCCCCTGCGGTCAAGGTAGCTCCGGCATTGGTGCACGTCATTTCGGTTGTAAGGGACACGTTTGCCGTTATGGGTAGCGGTTCATTTACTGTTGCAATTAGGGTTGTTTCACATGATGCTGTAAGTGCGTCCTGGATTTGAATGGTGTAGATTCCTGCGGCAAGACCCGAGATCGTAAAGTTATTGCCGAATTGTGTTGTAGAAAAGCCGCCACCATTGATCTGATAAACATATCCAGCGCTGGAATTGCTGTTTAGTACTTGTACCGCTATGCTGCCATTGGCGTCTCCCGCACACAAAGCATCTGTAACTGAAAGCAATTGGCTTTGTAGCTCCTGTCCGGCAGACACCTGAACCACTTGTTGCGCCGTACATCCCGAACCATAATCTACCGTAATGGTGTGGTTGCCAACCAATAGGCCGGCAAATATGTTGGAGGATTGGAAGGGCTGTCCGTCTACGCTGTAGACATAGGATGCGTCTAATGGCAACACCTCAACAGTTGCTGTTCCGTCGCAGCTGTATTCCATATTTGTGCCTAGCACAGGGGCAACGGGCAAAGGAGCTATTGTTAAATCCGGTAAAGTAATTGAACATCCGGGCGCTAAGGCATCACGAACCTGAATGCTGTACTCTCCATCTAATAATCCTGTAAAGGTATAACCTCCGGCTGTTGGGGCGGTCCACGCTCCTGCATTAATCCGGTATTGATAGCTTCCGGAGCCCCCGCTAGTGGCCTGAACACTGCCAATTGTGATTTCTCCAGGTGCTAAACAGGTATAAGCCGCTGTAACCAAAGCCTCCGCGGCTAAAGGTGCGGCTTCAGATACCGTCACATCTCGCGCCAGTTCACATCCGGCGGCATCGCGAATGCGTATTTGGTAGGTGCCCGCAGCAAGGTTGTAAAATTCACTTCCAGAGAGGTACGAAATACCGTTGTTAACGCTGTAACTGTAAGGAGCGGTTCCTCCTGCGGCCTGAATTACAATTCCGCCTGTGCTGTTTCCATTACACAGCACATCGGTAATGTCGGCAGCGATTGATAATGGGTCTTGCTGATTTACAATTACTTCAAAATCAGCCTGACAATAGCCTGCATTACCGCCGTTGTCCCGAACAAAAACCTGATAGGTTCCGGCCTGAGAAACAGTGGTGTTGTTGGCTACGCTAAATTCGGCGTCTGTTAGAACACTGCCAGCAGGAATCACCGCGAAAACATAATTTCCGTCTCCACCAGCGGCCGTATAGGAAACTAGTGCCTCTGTGTCGCAGGTGGCCATAACATTTGCCGAAGCGGACACGGTTAATTCGGGATTTATGGTTATCGTTGCGCTATCGGTACAGTTGTTTCGGTCTACAACATCTACCATATAGGTTCCCGGGCTTAAATTGGCAAATACACTCGAGGCGCTGTATGCCCCCCCATTAATACGGTAGCGGAAGTTACCATCTCCTATTCCTGCGGTCAGGTAAGCAACAAGGGTAACCCCTTGGCCGTCTACATAACAATTGGTGCTCGCCACAAGTTCAATATTTGGTGGCTCAACAGCATTTAGGGTAAAGAAGGTTTTTGCGACACATCCGTTTGCGTCTTGTACTTCGGCGGTATAAGTGCCTACCTGTGTTAATCCTTGAAAGCTTCCTAAAGCAGACGGAGCAGTTACCGTACCGTCCGGATAGGTCAAAATAAAGCTGTTGCCGCCCCATCCACCAGTTGCAGATAAAGTAACCGCTCCAGCTTCTGTACAGGTTGGTTGGGTTCCGACTGCTGAAATCTCGAGAGGTAAGGCAGGAGACTCCAATACGGCAGTGGCGCTAGACTCACAGCCTGTTATTGGGTCATTTACCGTTAAGGTGTACGTTCCCGAAGGCAGATTAGAAAAAGTTAAATCGCTTAAAACAACACCGTTTCCGCTCAAAAGCTGTGGGCCGCTAAGCACATAATTGTAAGAGGTTACAAAATCCGCAATGGCAAAAGAAATGCTGCCATCCGAAGCGCCAAAACAACTAATTTGAGTGCTTGGACCCGCCGATACGTTTATTGGGGTAATAGGATATATCGTATGGTTTTCTTCATAAGAACATCCATTCATGTCGGAGATCCGGAAGGTATATGTGCCTGGAGCAAGAGCGTTAAATGTTGCTTCGGAACCTATGGTGCTATCTGGATTAATAACACTAGGGGCTACGATTTGGAACATATAAGGTGCGGTACCTCCTATTACAGATGCAGTCACGTCCGAAGTTTGATCGGGGCACGTTACAGGGGTTTCTGAAAAAACGAGGTCTTCGGGTAATTGTAGGGGCAAAACCTGGATTGGCGCTATTGCGAATTCACAACCATTCGCATCCCGAACTGTAATGGTATAATTTCCTTCGACTAAGCCGCTAAAAGTGTCCGAGGTTTGAAAAGCACCCCCGTTCAAGGCAAAGCTATAGGGTGCGGTACCCCCTTGCACGGCTATGGCCTGAATAGCAGCTTGTTGCAAGCAAGTATATGCCTGTATTTGTGTAGCATTGGCCGATAGCGCTTCGGAAGGACCCGATATAGTGAAGCTTTCTGTAGTCTCACAGGAACTGCCGCCCAAGGTTCGGGTTAAGGTAAGTTCATAATTACCCTGACCCAATCCGGTAAAAATCCCAGAATCATTGGTTGTTGTACTGCCGTTGGGCAATTCCAACGTATAGGAAATTGAATATCCGTTGTTGTCATTTAAGCTTGCGGTAACGGTGCCGTCTGCTTCGCCATAACAGCTTTCGTCACTAGTGCTTATTGTAAAATCAGGTGCTAATGCCAGGTTTATACTGGCGGTGTTTGTGATAACATAACAATTGTTTGCGTCTACTACAATAAACTGGTACGCTCCCTCCTGACCTGGGCTAAAGGAAAACAAACCGTTGTTTTGAAAACTGTCTGCTGGAATTGCAGAAACGTTGGTATAGAGCTCTGTGCCATTAAAGCTCCAAACAGCATAGAGGTAATTTGGATTCGGAAAGCCTCCGCTAGCAGTAACCTCAATCGTCCCATCTGTACAATCAATGGGTTTTAATGTATACGCGGAAGCCGCCAGATCAGAGACGTCGGCAATTATTACTTCTTCTGTGTAAACACATCCGTCGTCGGTAGAAACCGCTAAAGTATATGATCCAGCGAATAGGTTTTCAAATTGATACTGATTGTCTGCAACGGGTCCGTGAGTGTCTATTACCACTCCACCTTGTGAAAGTTCAAAATAATACTGAGGCTCAACATCCAAAACCGAGATATTTATTGCCCCCATTCCATTACAATCTACATTGCTTGGAACTATTTGAACATCAAAGTCCCGGGCTCGTACCCCTATGTCTTCCAGGTAGAAAAGGCAGCCGCCGGTTACCCCTTGCTGACGAATTTCTACAGTATACGCCCCGCTTTGGTCAATCGTAAAGCTGGGTCCGTTATTGTCTGAATAGGGCACAAGAACCGCTCCATTTGTAGCGTTCAAAAGTTGAAATTCATATCCCGAGGGAACATTTGTAACCGTAATGTTTCCAGGAGTTTCGCACAAAATGTCGGAGCTATAGTATTGTGGGTCTAAATCATTTTTAAACACATCAAAATAAAAACGTGTAAAACAACCGTTCTGATAGTTTACCACAACCCGATATGAACCCGATGCTGCCGCTAAAAAATCATTGCCTGTATCTACCTGGCTCCAAGTACATGCTGAATTCTTATTGGCACAATCTTCGCCGGCATCCATACAGCTTCCTTCGTCTAACTTTTCCCAAACAATACTAGACGCATCGGGGATATTAATCTGTATAAGTTCCGCGTCATTAAGCCCGCACAAGAAAATCTTTGGCAAAGGTTGTCCGTCGTTGGGACAAATAGAAATTTCGCCATCGACCCCACTTAAAGGATCATTAAGCAAGTCAATTATTGGATTAAATTGAGTCACTCCTGGCAAAGTAACTTCAATAACCTCCTGAAATCCTTTACAAGGATCTGCCACAATTTTATCTACAATATATTGCCCGGCTTG
Source organism: Bacteroidota bacterium (assembly GCA_046047415.1). Lineage (GTDB taxonomy): Bacteria > Bacteroidota > Bacteroidia > Flavobacteriales > Flavobacteriaceae > Robiginitalea. The sequence continues at coordinate 47,425 of JBJOHX010000106.1, read as the reverse complement.
GGTAATATGCAAGGTGCTTGGGTCGTTGTCTGGATCGCCGTCTGTAATAATAGTATCACCAGAGTCTATTAGCCCGTTGGCGTTGTTGTCCCGATACCATACATAATCATCAAAATTACTTCCTGCTGTTAACGTAAGGTCGTTTCCACAAAGCTCTAAAGACCTGAAAAACCCACAATTTGAAAGGTCGTCTAAAAGAAAGTTCGTGGCTCCAGGGATTACAAATCCACAGGCGTCAAAATCCGAAACACTTGGGTCGTCTGTAATTTGATTGTTATTAATGACTCCCGCATATGTAGAATACGCCAAATTTTGAATGATATCGGAGCATGCGTCTACAAAATCAAAACAGTTTTCAGATACCTGAACCCGAATACGGATGTCATAAAACGGATCCCCAGCTTCCACCAAATTGTTCGGAATGTAAATTAGCAATTCCCGAGATAAGGGGTCGTAAGTGTAAGTTGCCCCTGGGGGCAGGTTGAGGTTTGCTTCGTCTAATACTACATTTACCGGTAATATATCCTTAATTACATAATTGGAGGCATTGTCGTTACCTTGGTTTTGAAATGACAACACGTAATCCAGTACCTGACCTAGGTTTACTCCTTCGCCGGTAATGTCGTTTCCTGCAATATCTTCTACCCGCTTTTTTAGAATCATTTCGGGTTCTATTATCTCGACGTTAAACGAGTTGAAAAAAGGATAATACTGATCCCCATCTGAGGTAAACCGAAAGGTTGCCGAAGTTTCGCTGTTCGACAACACAGAATTCATGGGGTTATTTAGTGTAAATATATCTGTGTCGTATCCCAATGTGTTTATACTGTTGGGGATACGAGCGGTAAAAAGGCTTCCGCCTCGGGTAATATTACTGTTAAAAAAGTTGTTTGAGGCGTTAACCGGGTCACTTAACGTCGTAAACCCTCCGTTGCTTGCTGCTTTAATGCGCAGCTGATCTCCTGTAATCCGGTTGTCACCTTCCAGAGCAGCTACTCCAATGTTTGCCCGAACCGGTCCTACGGGAATGGTGTTAAACCCATTGTAATCGACATCTACTTGTGGGTTATCGCGACGTACGCGGGCGAATCCATCAAAAGTAGTTATATGCTTACCGGTTAAGGTTGGGTTTTCATATACAATGACTAAGGTCCAACCTGCAGAAGCTCCTCCTCCAATGGATCCGGTTGTGGCTCTTACATTGGCCACGGTATATTCTCCTTGTGGATCGGCAATTCCGGAAACTAGTGCCGTTACGTCTGCATAACAGGCGTATGGGCTGTTCAAGCGCATTGTGATGTCGGAACTTTCAAATCCGTTGTACAAAATTTCATCTGCAGTTACATCGACATACGCCCCTCCAGGAAGTTTAAATTTTACTTGATTAAAATCGGTTTGGCGGTTCGTGCCAATGGGCTGACCCGAGGTTTCGCTGGGATAGGTTGCAGACCAATAGAGTCCGGCATACCGAATAAGGTTACATGAATTTTCTGGAAAAACAAAAGTGGCCGAGCTGGAACTAAACGTGGCGGGGTCTGTGTCCACGTCTATGTACTGCATGTTCAGGTAGTCGTTGTACTGGGATGCATTTCCTGTTAAATTGTAAGGATCTTCGGGGTCGTCTGCACCCGCACTTCGGTTAAGAATGTTATTGGCAATAAAGGTAAGTTCCCCTTTCAGGTTGTCTTGATAACGGATGTCGAAAGACCTGAACTCTTGAGCAAATCCATTTATAAACAGCATCAGGGCTGTTACGAACAGCAAACTATGCTTAACGTTCCGTTTTTGATTCTTAATTTGACTTAGCGTTCTCAAAGCAATTCAAATGAGCTTCAAAAATGGTGCTTACGAACGCCTAGGGAAATTTAATGTTGTGGGGGGGTGCGATTTTGTTGTGAAAACCGGACAATTGTATGGATTAACGGTTCAAAAAAACCGTTAAAAAGCACTTTTTATTGGTTTGCCTCCAAATCCTTTTAAATGCATTAGGCTATCAATTCAGGTGTAACGCGCATAATCCACATCTCGGATTTATATGAATTATTTAAATTAGAATAGTACGAAATTAGGGCGCTATTCCAATTGTCGTGTCGCTTTAAGTACACGTAGCGGTATTTGTTCTGTGGATTTATAAAATAATTGGCGCTTAGACCAATACTATTGAGGTGTCTGATAAATCTTGCTGCGTTTTTTGTGCTCTTAAACACATTGGCAATAATATAAAATCGCGCCCCAGTAATTAACTGTGCTTCTTCCTGAGCTTCAGCGCCAATCCGGTCTCGAACCACTACATTTTTCCGCAATACCTCATCCTGATATTCTTGTTCCTTAACTGTGGTATTTCGGATAGCAACGCGTCGGTTTTCATGCTTTGAATTGTTGGCCACGTTCATCACCCACAATTCACCGGTGTAGACCCCATCGAATTTAGATTTAATGGCAGTTTCTGCCTCCTTAAAGGTTTCGAACCGTTTAAGGTAAACATACTTGAGGTTGTTTCTTGGGTTGGCAATAAAATCTGCTTGGAATCCTTTTTGCTCCATTTTGGCAATAAACTTTTGCATATAGACTCCCCCTTTATATACATTAGCAATAACGTAATAGCCTTCACGAACTCCTTCCAGATCTCTAAATTGTTTCCTTTTTACAGGACCAATTTCATCTGTATATAGTTTCTGTTCTTCTTGTGAAAGCTGAGGTTTTGGGCTGTTAGCTTGAGTTTCACTTGCTAAAGAAAGAACACTCAGGGAGCTGCCTACAGATGTCTTAGCAACCGTCTTTTCATCTGAAGGCGGAAGGATTGGTCGCGATTCAGTTGGCTTAGAACGGTCTTCGATTTGAACCTCTGCCTGGTTTTCGGAAATAGCTTCCTGCTTTAGCACAAAACTGTCTGCTCCTGTTTTCTGGCGCACGATACCGATGGCTTCTTCAAAACGTTTGTTAAGTGCCGCCTTTCTTCCCGCGTTTAGCGAGTCGTTTCGATCCGTTATATTTCCTAAGATTGCGTCGTTTTGAGCTAATTTATCTCGGAGCGCTTTCATTTGGTCTTCGAGCTGTTCGTACGCTGTAGGTTTCAATTCATCATTTTCGAGGGGTTCGGACTCTGCCTCATTAATTTCCTTTTCCAGCATTTCTCGGTCCTCATATTTTTTAGCGCCTAATCGATACGCAAAAGTGATTTCATGCGTATTTCCGAGATTCGATAAGCTTCCGGAAAAATTCTTTTCCATAAGATATCCGATTGCCAGTTGAGGGCTAAGATTAAACCCTACCCCAGTTGATGCCCCGTAATAACTATCGTATCCTGCTTGAATCCAGCCCAATTTAGGCATGTCCAACAAGAGGTTTCCTCCCAATTCCATGCCGGAAGCGGGGTTATTTCGTGCTCGTGCCAGTGCTCGAAATTCGCTGTGCTCCAAAATACCTGAATTAATGGTAAAGGGATGGGTATATTGAATATGTCCCGAAAAGATTTTTGAGGAAAACTCAGATAGAGATTGGCTGTTTTTTATATCATAATCGATAAGGTTTTCTGCCATAAGTCCAAAATCGAAAGCGCCAGCCGATAAATTAAATCCTGGTTGGAACTTGAAATACGTTCCATCTTGCAGGCCACTCAAGTAGGGGTCAAAAGCCCCGGTAATGGCTCGGGACTCATCGTAGCCGCTTTTATAATAAGCCAAATTTGCACCAAAGGTAAAGTTGATTTTATCGTTTAATTTAACGCCATAAGCATAATTGGCTAATACCCCTGTACTTCCAATGACACCGACCCTTTGGTTAAAAACACTAAATCCCGCACCGGATTGTGCTCCTGCTTTTCCGCTGTATCCCAAAAGGTAGTTTTGATTGTTGTTGTCGAAAGATACCGATTGGTTTCTGTGAAATAGACTCAAATATGTCTGCTCTGTTCTTACGGCCGAAAAGGCAGGATTTAATAGAAAACGATTGTATTGAATGGCGTTTTGGGCCGGTATTCCATACCCCATGTAAAGAGATTCCTCTTGAGCATGACCGTTTGGCGCAAAAAGTATTATAGATATTAAAAGCAGAAAAATCCGTTTCATGAGGTCTGTTAGCGTATTACGGTTAAAGTGCCTTGTTTTAGTAACTTATTTGCCTCCGATAATGTATAATAGAAGACTTCGCTTCTTTTGGTTATCGTTAGGTTTGCTGGAGGCCAATTATTTTGATAATTTAATGTTCGAAACACCTCCTGACCCTTGGCATTATAAAGGATGAGTTCTATGTTGGGTTGCCCGGCATACGTGTTCGGGAGCACCCAAAGATCATTTATACCGTCTCCATTTACGGAAACCACATTGGGTACGCGTAAATTTTCGAGGTAAGAAATAGTTATATTTTGGGATACCTGACAGCCTCCAACGTTTGCAAGAATTTGATAGGTGCCTGCGGTTGAAACCGTAAAGTTGGGTCCGGTGCTCAACACATTTTGGTCGGCATCCATCCAAACATAAGAAGATCCTCCTGCTGCAGTTATGACTTCCTGAGTGCCTTCGGTGATTTCAATTGTGGTCCCGGGACTAATCGTAAGTGCGTCGGGGCCTATACTCTCTATAGTTAACGGAGGAGAATAAGAAGGACAACCTCCTCGATATACCCAAAGCTCATACATTCCGGCTTCAGTTACTTGTATTTGAGTTACGTTTTGATCGTAAACTACCCCGTCTTTAAACCATGTGGTTTCTGCTCCAACCAAGTTTGCGGCTGTGCTTAGCGTTATGGGTGTGCCATCATCACATAAAGCGCTTGCGCTGGCCTCTATATTAATTTCCTCCTCTGATGTAAGCAAAACTTCCAGTGCATTGCTTTCAAATGAATAGGCTGCAATGGTTCCGGTTAAGCGGTAGATCCCATTTTGACCTGGTCCGGATAAGGCTAACTCTGCTGCATTTGATAGGATTTCAACACCTTGTGCGCTATACCACGCCCAAGAAATTTCTGTGCCCAAAGCCTCCGTTATATCATATGTTAATCCCTCGGCATCTATGGCTGCAATTTGTGAAACTCCCAAAGTCGTAACATTGGACACACAAGGATCGTAAGAGAAGTCGTGTTCGATACTCACTACTATTTCCCTAGGGCTAAAAACTACCGTTGGTGGTGAGTCTTTGTATATACCTGTACATATCGCATTTGAAAGGATTACTCGTGCAAAATAAACACCTTCTTGCTCGCCCGATAGCACAAGGGTATTTGCTTGTTCGCCGGCAAGCGCCGAATCGTTCTTATACCATTGAATGTCGGCGTTAGATGCGTCGGTTGAAACTTCTAGTGTAATTGATTTTGAGGGTAACAATAAAACTGTTTCGGAATTTTCGAGGGTTACATTAAAATCTGTGGCGTCCGTGATTTCAACCGGCAAGGAGCTCGTTTCACAACTTGTTTCTCCATAAACTTCTACATGATAAAGCCCTATAAAATCCGTATTAGACGCAGAAACCAAATAGGTGAAGGCTCCCGCTGTAGGGCTAGATATAGGCGCCCCGTTTTTAAACCAAGTATAAATCAGGTTTTGATCCGCAACATCCGTTTCTAAAGTGATCGCGTCTTCAGGGCACAGTGCGCTTTTAATTGGCGGATTAATTTTTATACTCAAGGGGGTACCAGCAAAAACTTGCAGTTGATTGGAAAGGGTATTTCCGGAGCCGGCACAAGATCCATAATCCAACTCTGCGGCATAGTTGCCCGTTTGTATAACAGTAATGGTTGCCCCTTTTTCAGGCATGAGTTGGCCGTTTCTGTACCAATTATACCGACGAGTATTTGCTTGGTCCAAATTATAAACTTCAAGGGTAACGGGCAGCCCGTTGCAGGCCTTTACCGTACCATCTCCAAAATCACTTTGGCCGATCTGCCGAATGTTTAATGCGTTAGTTTCGTCTAAATAATACATGGGAAACGCATCGGATTCGGGACTAATCTTCACCGGATTTGTTCCTCTAACACGCATTTTATAACCTTCGCCTGCAATGTTTTGAGGCAGGCTAAATTGGAAATAAAGGTCAAAATTGGTGTTTTTATTCTGCAGACGATCCAATTCTACGGGAAGGTCGAAGTTTCCCGAGGCGTCTGAGAGTTCAAGAACAAACTCATTATTCGAAGCTACTAAAGGCGGGCCCCAAGTAAAGTTTACCCAGTAATCATTAAATGCAGATGAGGCACAAATAGCACTCCACGCCGTAGTACTTCCCGGAATGTTTTGATTCGGTGCCGGTTCAGGAGCATTAAAGACCTGAGCGGACACTTTTGGGAAACAAAGCAATAGGAATACAAGGGTAAAATACCGCAACATTTTATAATTTGGCTTATGCACAATGATGATTATAGAGTTCCAAAGTTGTCGTATAGACCCGCCCAAATGAATTTAATGTTGTCGTACAATCTGTTTTTGTTGTGAAACAGAAGGTATTGTATGGTTATCTGGAGAACTGCTGCGGTTAAACAGCATTTTTCCTACCTTTACGCCCCAAAATAAATGGCATGAGTGAAGGTTCTAGATCCCTGAATTTTATAGAGCACATCATTGAAGACGATTTAGCTGCTGGCTTTTCTCAAAAAGATTTACGTTTTAGGTTTCCTCCTGAACCAAACGGTTACCTCCACATTGGTCACGCCAGTTCCATTTGCCTAAACTTTGGTCTGGGCTTGCGTTACAATGCCCCAGTAAATCTGCGATTTGATGATACGAACCCAACTAAGGAAGAACAGGAATACGTAGACGCCATAAAACAAGATGTAAGATGGCTTGGGTTTTCGTGGGACAAGGAATGTTATGCCTCCGATTATTTTGAACAATTATACCATTGGGCCGTAGATTTAATTCACAATGGTAAAGCATATGTGGACAGCCAAAGTTCTGAAGAAATCGCACGACAGAAAGGCACACCAACCGAGGCAGGAACGAATAGTCCCTTTCGGGATAGAAGTGTGGCTGAAAACATTGAGCTCTTTGAAAAAATGCGCCAAGGTGTATTTCCAGAAGGAACGCACGTTTTACGGGCTAAAATTGACATGGCCTCTCCAAATATGCTGCTGCGCGACCCGGTAATGTATCGCATACTTCACAAAGCCCATCACCGAACAAATACCGATTGGTGTATTTATCCGTTATACGATTGGACACACGGCGAAAGCGATTATTTGGAACAGGTTTCACATTCTTTGTGTACCCTTGAATTTAAACCGCATCGCGACCTATACGACTGGTTTCTTGATCAGGTGTACGATTCCGAAAACATACGTCCAAAGCAGCGGGAGTTTGCCCGCAGAAATCTCAGCCACACTATTGTAAGTAAGCGCAAATTACTTCAATTAGTCACTCAGGGGTTTGTGTCTGGATGGGACGATCCACGCATGCCCACCATTTCTGGTCTCAGAAGACGTGGCTGTACCCCGGATGCTATTCGTAATTTTGCAGATACTATTGGCATTGCAAAACGAGATAATGTCGTAGACGTTTCGCTCTTGGAATTTCACATGCGCGAACATTTAAATAAGGTTGCGCCACGTGTAATGGCCGTTTTAGATCCCGTAAAGGTTGTGTTGACGAATTATCCTGAGGGCCAAACGGAGTGGCTGGAAGCAGAAAACAACCCGGAAGATGATGCCGCCGGATATCGTAAAATTCCTTTTAGCAAGGAACTTTATATAGAGCGCGAAGATTTTAAGGAAGAGGCAAATAGAAAATTCTTCAGACTCAAACTCGGAGGCGAGGTGCGTCTAAAAAATGCCTACATCGTTACTGCCAATAACGTTGTCAAAAATGCCCAAGGAGAAATTGAAGAAATTCACTGCACTGTTGACTTGTTTAGTAAAAGCGGGTCTGGGACGGAAGAAAGCCTTAAAAAAGTTAAAGGAACTTTGCATTGGGTTTCGGCATCCCATGCTATAATTGCAGAGGTTCGTCTCTACGATCGTTTATTTAACGATCCAACACCAGACCAGCACAAGGAACGTGACTTTTTAGAATTTATTAACCCAGATTCACTACAGTGCATTAACGCTTTTGTTGAGCCGGGATTAAAAGGCTCTACAAGTGGATCTCAATTCCAATTCCAACGGCTGGGATATTTCTGTGTTGATCCTGACAGCTCAGATGAAAAATTGGTTTTTAACAGGACCGTAACCCTTCGCGATACTTGGGCCAAATTAGCACAAACAGAAGAATAAGTTTGGTTTATGTTTCTTTTATAAACAATAATAAAACTTTATAACAATCGGCTTGCCAGGGCTCAATTTAAGCGCGTTTTGTTGTTGGCGGATGTGTTTGTGTGTCTTTTAAGTTTTTATTGGCTCTAAGGGCGTTATTTCGTTGTTTTTGTGTTGTTGCCAGCTTGACTTCGGTTTATTCTACCTCAGGTTAAGGAACGGCCATAAAAAAACCCGAAAATTAATTTCGGGCTTTGAATAGTTCAATTTTAAAAATTTATTCTTTCGGCTTGTTGTTCTTTTGCTTCATCGCCTCCCCGATTTGATTGCTCGCCGTAAAAGAGGCGACCATATTGTTTAACATATCACTCCCCGCTTGTGGTGAGTTCGGAAGCAAGATTAAATTGGTGTTGGTTTCTTCTCCGATCGCCTGTAAGGTGTCATAGTGCTGAGTAACCACAATTAATGCCGATGCTTCCTGAGAGTTTATGCCAACCTTATTCAAAACCTCTACAGACTCTTCGAGGCCCCTAGCAATTTCTCTGCGCTGATCTGCAATACCTTGCCCTTGAAGTCTTTTGCTTTCGGCCTCTGCCTTAGCCTTTTCAACTATTAAAATTCTTGCGGCATCGCCTTCAAACTGCGCAGCTATCTTTTCCCGCTCCGAGGCGTTAATACGATTCATGGCAGCCTTTACCTGAGCATCGGGGTCTATGTCGGTTACCAGTGTTTTTATGATGTCATATCCATATTCCAACATGGCGTCTTGCAATTCGGCCTTTACAGCAATTGCAATGTCGTCTTTTTTGACAAAAACATCGTCCAGTTTCATTTTTGGCACCTCTGCGCGGACCACATCAAAAACATAAGAAGTGATTTGCTCGTGCGGGTATTCCAACTTATAGAAAGCCTCGTAAACCTTGTCCCGAATTACAACGTATTGCACAGAGACCTTGAGTTTAACAAAAACATCGTCTAATGTTTTGGTCTCTACAATTACATCTAATTGTTGAATCTTAAGGCTTAATTTTCCGGCCAAACGATCCACCAAAGGAATTTTCATTTGTAAACCGGAGTTGCGAATGCTCTGAAAGCGACCAAATCGCTCCACCACAACGGCGGTTTGTTGTTTTACAACAAAAAAGGAACTGAATAGTATTACAAACACTATCAGCACGATAATCCAAAACAAAAACGTTCCCATGGCTAAAAAATTTGATTAAAAAAAGTGACTAATTATCTGTTGTTAAAAAGAGTATTTTGTTACGTTCTTAGGACATCAAAATTCCAGAAACACCCGCATTAATCCTGTTGATTGTTTCCTTTTTGCCAATGATCTCCATAATATCGAAAAGGTGTGGCCCTTGTAAGGATCCTACCAACACCAAGCGCAAAGGAGGCATAACCTGTCCAAATTTATAACCGTTGCTTTCAATCCATTGCTTCACATAAGTTTCCAATTGAGGGCCTTCAAAGTTTTCCAATGCCTTGAGATTCGAAGCTAAATCCGACAATATACTTGGCGTTTCTAATTTCCATTGCTTCTGTACCGCCTTTTGGTCATATTGCGTAGGGGCCGTAAAAAAATACATTCCTAGCTCCATCATCTCTGCAACAAAATTGCACCGCTCTTTTAGAAGGTCAACTATTCGCAAAATTTCGGAGTCGGTATAGTCCGTAGTTATTCCTGCTTCCTCGAGAACGCGTTTAAAGCGGACCGCAATGTCGTCTAAATTCTTGTTTATAAGGTGCTTGTGATTATACCACTTGTTCTTTTCGGGGTCAAATCTCGCGCCCGATTTCTGAACCCGTTCCAAGTCGAACAACTCAATTAGTTGCTGCAACGTAAAAATTTCTTCCTCTGTTCCCGGATTCCAGCCTAGCAGCGCCAAAAAATTAACAACCGCCTCAGGAAAATAACCAGCCTCCTTATACCCAATGCTTTCATTCCATTGTAGGGGAAAGACCGGAAATCCCATCTTTTCTCCATCCCGCTTGCTCAGTTTTCCCTTTCCGGTGGGCTTCATAATTAAAGGCAAGTGGGCAAACTCAGGGCTCACCCAACCAAACGCCCGGTACATTTGTACATGCAAGGCCAAGGAAGGTAACCATTCTTCTCCGCGAATAACATGAGAAATTTGCATTAAATGGTCGTCTACTACGTTGGCCAAATGATAGGTTGGCATGCCGTCGCTTTTGAATAAAACCTTGTCGTCCAGTGTATTAGTGTCAATTTTGATGGGGCCCCGGATAATGTCTTGAAACTCAAGAATCTCGTCCTTTGGCCATTTAAAGCGGATAACATATGGTTCTCCTTGTAATATTCTCAATTCAACGGCATCGGCACTACAGGTTAAGGCATTATCCAAAGTGTCTCGATTATGCCAATTGTAAATGAAGGTTTTATCTTGCTCCTCCTCTATTTTACGCCGATTTTCAAGATCCTCGGGCTTATCAAAGGCATAATAGGCCCATCCTTTTCGTATGAGTTCAAGCGCATACTCCTCATACAATGCTTTGCGTTCGCTTTGGCGGTATGGCCCAAAGGCAGCATCTTTTCCCGGGCCTTCGTCAAAAGGTAGATTTAACCAATTCAAAGAATCAATTATATACTCCTCGGCGCCCGGAACAAATCGATTTTGATCGGTGTCCTCTATTCTAAGAATAAATACCCCAGCGTGTTTTTTGGCAAACAAGTAATTATAAAGAGCAGTTCTTACGCCGCCAATATGCAACGGTCCTGTAGGACTGGGTGCAAAACGAACCCGTACGTTTCTTTCCATCTAAAATCTTTCGGCAAAGATAGACAGCTTGGCGTTAACGACAAGTCGGTTTATGCTGGCAACATTTCCCGAGGAATTCTCGGATTCATAATACGAAACCAAAGCGGCGGAAATAATGCTATCACCAAAGATGTGGGGTAACCATAAGGCATTTCTGGAGATTGTTCATGAAAATCTAACAGCTGGTACTTTTTGGATGATTTATAGTGGTGATCACTGTGGCGTGTAAGTTCATAGAGCACAATTCTTCCTACTATATGATTGCTGTTCCAGGAATGGATTTCCCGAACACGTTCATACCTGCCAGATGGTAATTTTTTGCGTATTAAACCATAATGCTCAATATAGTTTACTGATTCTAAGAGAATTACGCCTATTAGGCCTCCTAATAACAGCAATAGGGCTGTGTTTATTCCGAAAAAATAAACCAAGCCAAAACCATACAACCCCTGTAAAAACAGATACCACAGCATGTCATTCTTAAATGACAAGAAGCTGGCTTTGCCGCGTTTCAATAAATTTATTTGAATGCGCCAAGCATTAATATATTGCCGAAATATAGAGGTGGCCCAAAAATGATATACCGTTTGGTTTTGTTTGGCCGTGGCCGGGTCCTCTGGAGTGGCGGCGTTGATGTGGTGGCCAAAATTGTGCTCAATATAAAAATGCATATACATGCTCGGCAACAACAACAGCTTTCCGAGATGCCTTTCCCAGCTGTGTTGACGATGTCCCAATTCATGTCCAACATTAATTCCATTGGTGCCTAAAACAATGCCAAGTGAAAATGCGGTGCCTATCCAGCTGGCGCTTAGAATTTGCATGTTGGGCAGGGCTGTGGCCACAAAATAAATCAGGCCATATACCAAAAGGAGATTTACATATAACATTAAATCGTAAATCGGGCTAATGCTTTGCTCCTCTCGATCTTGCTCCGAGAGGTTTGAATTGGGTTGAGGTAAGATTAATTCCAGTATTGGAATAACTGCAAATGCGTATAGCGGAGTTATAAAAGTCCAAATTCCTCCGGCAGAAACACCAATAACCGCAGAAAGCGGTAGGGTATAGGCTCCAAGGTACTTTAACGATTTCATTACGGATTTAACACGGTTTTGGTGAATAATTCGGTTCCGACATAGTATCTTGGATTTAAAGATATGAAATTTGGGAAGTTACGCTGAAATATTGCTCAATATCGAGGGTTTTTTAAAACGGTATTATACTCGGAAATTACTCCATCAAATTATCGTTTTTACAAGCATTGAATCGCTTGTATTATTCCTTATCGGCACTTTTGAAAATTGGATATGGCTGCCCAGCCAGGGCCGTTTAGTCCTATTACTCTTTTTGATTTTACAATTAATAATACTCTCTTACTTTTTGATTATCAGTGTTTTACTGGTTATTTACAAGGTAATTCCAGGTCTTTCATATTGGGAGGCCTCGCGTATGATCGGCCGCTTGCTTCCAAACATACAAGACCGGTTAACCAACCTAATAGAATTGGCGGCCAATCCGCATAAAACTGAACTTATTAACGCAGGTATTGCACAGCGCGCAGAACAGTTAAATAAAATTACTTTTAAAAAAGCAATCATTTTTGAACCCCTAAAAAGGTCTGGGAGACTATTAATTATTCCTTTTTTACTAATCTTGGTCGTTTTGCTTAGTGGGTTTGCTTCGGATTATGCCGCTGCCCTTTATCGTATTGTTCGATTTAATAATCAATTCGTTAAACCCGCTCCCTTTGAATTTATTCTATTAGAAAACACTGGATATGTTTTTGAAAACCAATCCTTTAATGTTAAAGTAAATACAGTAGGAACCTATCGTCCGCAGCCTGTCTATTTGAATTTCGACGGGAAGCAGATACTGATGGAAGATCATAAAACACATTACGAAACAACACTTGAACAACCCCTAAAATCAGCTGAATATTTTTTTGAAGCCAATGGATTTCGTTCTGTTAATTACGCCTTGAAGGTGCTTCCGTTACCACGCATAAACAACCTAAAACTTACCGTAAAATACCCCCGATATTTAAAGCAAAAGGACATAACTATTGAAGGTAGTGGCAATGCAGAAGTTCCAGAGGGAAGTCGCGTATATTGGAATATTGCCACACAAAACACTACAAAAATCGAATTTTCTGAATCCGACACTACTGCATTGCTTGTGCCCAAAAGCGAGAACAACTTTGGCACAGAACGGATAATTTTCCAACCACTTCTGTACACCCTTTCTACTACTAATTCCCATATTACTAATTTTGAAAAATTGTCTTACAAAATCAACACAGTTGCAGACCAAGCCCCGGTTATCTCTGTTAACCTGGAAGCAGTAGATGAAAGCACCAACCTTTATTATTTTGTAGGAGCGCTTTCAGACGACTACGGCCTCTCGGAGTTAACTGCGGTATTAACCCCAATAAATTCACCCACAAAGTCGCAAAAAATATCCCTAGGCAGCTTTGATTCCAATATAGCCTCATTTAGCTACAATTTTCCGTCGGGATTCACCTATGATGAAAAAGAGACCTATACGCTTCAATTTTTAATTCGTGACAACGATGGCCTGCGCTCCGGCAAAACATCTGAAAGTCAAAGCTTCTCTATCAATTTTAAAGACCAAAATGAAAGGACATTAACACGTTTGGAATCTCAAAAAAAGCTACTAAACAACCTAGAGGAAACCAGCAGGACACGCAAGCAACTAAGCAAAGACTGGAACAATCAATTAACCAAGAACAGAGAAATTAAGAGCTTAAATTATCAGGATCAACGCGCTGTTAAAGCGCTACTAGAACGACAGGAACAGCAAGAAAGACTCATGCAGTCCTTCACCAAAGAAATAAACGAAACTTTATCCGAAACACCTAGCGATACACCAGACAAGGCATTACTTCAAGAGCGTTTACTGCGATTAGAGCTTGAGGCTCAAAAAAACGCAGACCTACTTGAGGAACTGCAAGAACTTATGCAGAAATTGAACCAGGAAACTTTGAAAGAGGAGCTAGAGCAGTTTAGTAAAAAACAAAATGAAAACAATCGAAGCCTGTCACAAATATTAGAATTAACTAAGAAATATTATGTGAGTCAAACTGCACGGACGCTTTCCAGCATGTTGGAGCAACAGGCAACAAAGCAAGAACAGCTTGCGGATTCCCTGTCGAATTCCAAGCCCATAGCACAAGACAGTTTAAACAGGGAATTTAATGCTATGCAGAACTTATTGCAAGATTTAGCCCGTCAGAACAGTGCATTGAAAAAACCAATAAACTGGAAACGAGACATAGAAAAAGAAGAATCCGTTAAGTCAAATCAATCGAGGGCTCTAGAACAACTACAAAACCAACCAAATGAGGCAAACCAGCGGTTAACCAATCCCGCGAAACAATCTCAAAGTGCCGCGGCTCGAAAATTAAAATCCCTTTCCGATGACTTGAATAATAGTCTAAGTGCTGCCTCATCTGCTTCTGAAAGGGCAGAAAGTGCAGCAACGCTAAGACAGATCCTTGAAAATCTTATTTTATTTTCACTCGAAGAGGAACAACTTCTTGCCCATTCCAATGAACAGTTGGAATTACGATCTGGTCAATTAATAAAACAACAAGATCTTCGAAGATTGTTCGAACATGTAGATGACAGCCTTTTTTCATTATCGCTAAGACAACCCGAAGTCTCCGAAACCATAAATAAAAACATAACAGAAGTCTATTATAATTTAGAGGAATCCTTGAAACAAATGGCAAACAATCAATGGGACAGAAGCGCTTCATATCAGCAATATACGATTGCCGCTTCCAACACGTTGGCCAGCCTTTTGGTAAATATTCTAGAAAATTTACAAGAATCCTTAAAACCTGGGGCAGGTAAGGGGAAAGGTTCAGATTTACAGCTGCCAGACGTTATTCAAAGCCAAACTGACTTACAAGACAATATATCTAAACAACTCGGAAAAGGACGGCGCTCGTCCGAACAGGAAGAAAACAACGCTAATAACTCTGAGAAATCAGGCAATTCCAACACAAGCGATGGGCCGTCTGAGGATGGAATGGATTTTAATGAACGTTTTCAAATCTATCAAGAGCAAGCCAAGGTTAAAGCACAATTGGAAGCTCAAATTAACGCACTGAATACCGAATCTGAACGCAATAAGGCAAAGGCAATACTAAAGGAAATGGAGGAGGTGGAAAATAACGTGCTTTCTGGAAATATGGATCAAAACCTTATGAATCGATTAAACCGAATAACGGCAGAACTTCTTGATTTGGAAAAGGCAATTTTAAAACAAGGTCAGGGCGAAACGCGCAAAAGTAACGTTAACGCCAACCTATTTATTAATCCGATAGAAAAAACTCAATCGGAACGGAATGAAAATCAATCTAAGGGTGTTGAAATTCTAAACCGCCAAACCTTACCTTTGCGTGGGATTTATAAAAACAAGGCGAAAGAATATTTCAAGAAGGATGATAACATACCATTATGAAACAGATTTTAAACTACTAAAATCTAGGTTGCACAGTAAGTGGTTAGAGGCCGTCACGGCTTATCACGGATTTACTATAGCAGAATTAAATTATATTTTTTGCGACGATGAATACCTGCTTCAAATAAACCGTCAGTATCTAAATCACGATTACCTCACCGACATCATTACTTTTCCTATAGATACAACAAACGGCCTTCAGGCCGATCTCTTTATATCGATAGATCGAGTACGAGAAAACGCAGATGTGTTTAATGTTCCTTTCGATGAAGAATTACGTCGCGTACTAATTCACGGCGTACTACACTTAATGGGGCATAAAGATGTTACCTCAAATGAAAAGCAAAATATGCGTAAAAAAGAAGATGAAGCTTTGCTTATGTTCCACGTGAAACTCTGAGTATGTTTTTACAAGAATATGATGTTATTGTAGTAGGCGGCGGACACGCCGGTTGTGAAGCAGCAGCGGCGGCTGCTAATTTGGGATCAACTACCCTGTTGATTACTATGAATCTCCAAAACCTTGGTCAGATGTCTTGCAATCCAGCTATGGGGGGTATCGCCAAAGGTCAAATCGTACGAGAGATAGACGCCTTGGGCGGTTACAGTGGACTAGTATCTGACAGCTCTGCCATTCAGTTTAAGATGCTTAATAAATCCAAAGGTCCGGCTATGTGGAGTCCAAGAACTCAAAATGACCGACAACTTTTTACAACTTCATGGCGAGAGCGCTTGGAAAAAACCCCAAACCTAGACTTCTACCAAGACATGGTTGTGGAACTCTTAATAACCAAAGAAAAAGTTACAGGAGTCAAAACATCTATGGGAACTCAAATAGCTGGTAAATCTGTGGTTTTAACCAATGGAACTTTTCTAAACGGTTTAATCCATATAGGTTTAAAGCAATATGGCGGAGGTAGAGCAGGGGAGCGAGCCGCAACCGGCCTCACTGAACAATTGGTTGCTT
Source organism: Bacteroidota bacterium (assembly GCA_046047415.1). Taxonomy (GTDB): domain Bacteria; phylum Bacteroidota; class Bacteroidia; order Flavobacteriales; family Flavobacteriaceae; genus Robiginitalea. The sequence continues at coordinate 31,015 of JBJOHX010000106.1, read as the reverse complement.
TGGGTTTTTCTTCAGGACGTATGAAAACCGGAACCCCACCACGGGTAGACGGACGGAGTCTTGACTATTCCCAAATGATACCGCAGCCCGGAGATAGTCATCCGCGTACATTTTCCTTTATGAACTCCAAAGGCCTAAGCAAACAACTAGATTGCCATATGACTCATACGAGCAGTTTAGTACACGACCTATTGAGAGAAGGTTTTGACCGGTCACCTATGTTTAACGGTAATATACAAAGTACCGGTCCGCGCTATTGCCCGTCCATAGAAGATAAAATAAACCGATTTGCCTCTAAGGATTCGCATCAACTTTTTGTAGAACCAGAAGGATGGAATACCGTTGAGGTTTATGTAAATGGCTTTTCTACCTCACTGCCAGAAGATATTCAATTTAAGGCTCTGCGAAGTGTAAAGGGATTTGAGAACGTTAAGTTTTTTAGACCTGGCTATGCGATTGAATATGACTATTTTCCGCCAACCCAATTAAAACATAATCTTGAGACTAAAATTATAGGTAATCTGTTTTTTGCAGGTCAAATAAATGGTACTACAGGCTATGAAGAAGCTGCGGCCCAAGGAATTATAGCTGGTATAAACGCTCATCTTATTATTAATGAAAAAAATCCGTTTATCCTATCACGAAGCGAGGCTTACATAGGAGTTCTAATAGATGATCTTATTACCAAGGGAACCGAGGAACCATACCGCATGTTTACTTCCAGAGCAGAATACCGCACCTTGCTGCGGCAGGACAATGCCGATATTCGTCTTACCGAAAAAAGTTATTTACTAGGTCTAGCTAGCGAGGATAGATTAGAACAGACTAATAAAAAGGTAAAAGCATCTAAGGCCTTTGTTCAATTCCTCAAAGACAAAAGCTACTCTGTAAATGAAATAAATCCAATTCTTGAGCATTGTAATTCCGCTACTGTAGAACAAGCCGATAAATTATACAAAGTTCTTAGTAGACCTGAAATAACACTTTCGGAATTGCAACAATTACAAACAATCTCAGAATATATCGATCAGAATGATTTAAACGATGAGGTAAAAGAACAAACAGAAATTGAAATCAAATATTCTGGATACATTGACAAGGAACGAGAGCAAGCCTCGAAACTAAAGCGATTGGAAAACCTAACCCTAAGAAAAGATATTGATTATTCTCAATTTACGTCATTATCCATAGAGGCAAGGGAAAAACTAAACAGAATAAAACCACATACAATTTCCCAAGCTTCAAGAATAAGTGGAATCTCACCCAGTGATATTAGTATATTATTAGTCTATCTTGGAAGATAGGTTCCACGTGGAACAATTTTTTTTACTGTTTACAACACTTATCCTATATGCAGGTCTATGATCATTTCTTAACAAAAGAAAAATTTAAAATCGAAGAGACAGAAGTTCCGGGAATTAAAAAAACCACTCCTATACCAAACAATCTGTCTAAATATTACAACAGTCCAAAATACCTGTCGCATAAGGAAACATATGATATACTTGGTTTTATATACCGTATTATTCAAGGGGTTAACTTATATCATAAATACCGTATAATAAATCATTTAAAAAACAAGCCAGGGGAATTACTAGACTACGGTTGTGGTAAAGGTGACTTTATAAAGCATTTACAAAAAAAACACTGGATATGCTTAGGTTATGAGCCCAATACGAATGTAAAAGAATCTTTAACCTTAAGAAACATAACCCAAGTAGACATTAACTCAGAAAACCTATCTAAACACTTCGATATCATAACATTATGGCATGTCTTGGAGCATATTAATACACCCGAAGCAATTATTAAAGACTTAATAAGATGTTTAAAACCAAAAGGTTACCTCATTATAGCAATACCTAATTATGAGTCATTAGATGCTAAATACTACAAGCAATATTGGGCAGCATATGATGTGCCACGTCATATATGGCATTTTAACCAAAACGGACTAATCCAACTTCTTAAAGACCTACCGATTACCTATGTTAAAAGCTATGGTCAATGGTTTGATTCCTATTACGTTTCTATTTTATCTGAAAAATACAAGAAATCAAGATTTGGACTAATCAGGGCTTTAATCATCGCCACGGCATCAAATATTCTTGCCATATTCACAAAACAACACTCATCCAAAATCTACATATTTCAAAATCTGAAGTAATAACACACCTGTAAGTTAAAAAGACGGCCAATTTATTACCTTTACAACCCTTAAATAAACAATAATGCGACATTTCTTATTACTAGGAGCGACTGTACTTCTAACCGCTTGCCAGGACCAAAAAATAGCCTTTGTCGATTACTCTGAGGTAATGAATCAATATGAGGCTAAAAAAGAATTGGAAGGCCAGTTTCAGCAGCGAGCTCAACGTTTCGCCCGAAAGCGAGACAGTATTAGCCAGGTATTCCAATACGAAGCTCAACAGTTTCAACAACGCGCTCAACGTATGTCTGAAACCAGTGCCCAAGAAGAATATAATGACCTACAATCCAGAGGTTCGGCTATTGGACAACAATTACAAATTGAAGAACAGGGCATACAAGAGCAAGGTCAAAATAAAATGGATTCATTAATAAAACATGTACGAACCCGAATAGCTGCTTATGGGGAACAAATGGGTTATACGTACGTCCTTGCAGGAGGTGAGGGTGGAACCGTTCTATATGGTAAAACATCAGAAGACATTACTACCCAGGTTATAACGTTTTTAAACGAAGAAATAAAATAAGAAAGATTGTTAGCTGAAATCACTTTAGAAAACATACAGGAATATGCCTATCACGGTTGCTTGCCTGAAGAGGCCAATATTGGTAGTTTTTATCGTATAGATTTAACCTGCACAGTTAACATTACTACAGCTATAGCCAGTGACGAATTAAAAGATGCTGCGGATTACGTACTTATGCAACAAATAGTAAGTAAGGAAATGCGTAAAAGAAGTAACTTACTGGAACGTGTTGTATACAACATATCAAATTGTCTTTTAAATGAAATACCGTCAATCCAAAAGATTGATCTTAGAGTACGTAAACTTAATCCACCCATTAATGGTAATACTGAATCTGTATCATTAAGAATTATTAAAAATCGTGAAGTACTTTAAGTAATCGATAAATAATTTAAATTTGCACTCGCAAAGGGCATCGTGGCCGAGTGGCTAGGCACAGCTCTGCAAAAGCTTGTACAGCGGTTCGAATCCGCTCGATGCCTCGAAAAAGACCCGGTGTTCCGGGTCTTTTCATTTAAGTTTATAAAGTTCACCTTCCGGCATAAACCCATTAGGTCCGAATCCTCTATATATTAAAACAATACCACTTAATATTAAAAGTACACCCATTACTCGCTTAATCCATAATATCCTCCCAGGAGTTAATCGATTTCGAAGTTGCTTTGCTAATAATATTTTCAAGACATCTACAAGCAAATAGGTAGCAATGACACTACTGAAATAATATACAATTTCATTAGTCATTGCGTTTAAAGAAGGGCCTACCACTAAAACAATACCCAACCAAAAAACCAATACACCTACATTAATAAAATTCAATAAAAAACCTTTCGCAAATAACCCTAAATAATCATTCTGCGAAGTTTTTAATCTCCCTTCATTTACCCTTGAATCTGATTTAAAAAGCAATATAAGACCATAACAAACTAGAATTGAACCCCCAAAAACATATAATCCTGGAGCATTCCGCAATTCAGTTAAGAGCTGATAACTACTGAAATAGGCAATGGCAATAAACAGGATGTCAGCCACTATTACTCCTAAATCAAGTACAAGTGCTGCCCTAAACCCTCGAATTGCCGCTGTTTCAAGTAAAACAAAAAAAACCGGACCCACCATGACACTCAAAGCCAATCCTAACACTACAGCTGAATGTATATGTTCCCAAGTCACAGTCTAAATTTATCTATAGTTCAGCGCTCGACGCAAACCACCCTTATCTACCATCTCAAAGTCTAAATGCCGCTTTATAACATCTGTGTGCTTAACCCGCACGACTACCTCATCTCCCAATTGATAGCGCCTCCCTGTACGCTCGCCTATAATGGCATATTCACGTTCCTTAAAGATATAAAAATCTCCCTTTAAGTCCCTCATACGCACCATACCTTCACACTTGTTTTCAATAATTTCTACATAAATACCCCATTCTGTAACCCCACTAATTACACCTACAAAATCACGATCCTTATGGCCCTGCATATACCGCACTTGCATAAACTTTATACTATCACGCTCCGCATTGGAAGCTAGAATTTCACGATCGGTACTTTGTTTACACAATGCTTCATACTTAGCCTCATTCTGTGATCTCCCCTTATCTAAATACAATGCCAATAAACGATGAACCATCACATCCGGGTAGCGTCTAATTGGTGAGGTAAAATGTGTATAATGCGTAAATGCCAAACCATAATGACCTATATTTTGAGTAGTATATATTGCCTTACTCATACTGCGAATTGCTAGCGTATCTACTAAATTCTGTTCACGCTTCCCTTTTACATCTATCAACAATTTATTTAATGAACTGGTGAGGGTTTTATGACTTTTGAAATTTAGACTATGACCAAACCGACCAATTATTGTATTTAATGCTAATAATTTATCCTCATCTGGTTTATCGTGCACCCGATATACGAATGTGAAATTTCCCTTTGCTTTACCAATAACCTCTGCTACTCTACGATTGGCTAAAAGCATGAATTCTTCTATTAATTTATTTGAATCCTTAGCTTCCTTAAAATAAACACCTTCTGGTTCATTTACGTCATTCAATCTAAACTTAACCTCTATCTTATCAAAAGATATAGCGCCCATCTTCATTCTATTGCTTCTTAATACCTTAGCAATTCGATCTAATTTAATAACAGCATCCCGCAACTCGGCATTAACTTCATAAACCTTACCAGATAAGGCTACATCGGCCGGAATCTGCTCATCTGGGCGTTCTATTATACACTGAGCTTCTTCATAAGCTAATCTATAATTAGAATGTATAACCGTCCTACCAATCCATTCCTTTCGTATCTCACCACTAATGTTCATTTCAAATACTACAGAAAAGGTTAACTTATCCTCTAAAGGCCTTAAACTACACGCATGATTGGATAATATCTCGGGGAGCATAGGTACTACACGGTCTACTAAATACACAGAAGTTCCCCTCGATACAGCTTCTTCATCGAGCACAGACCCTTCTTTAAGATAATGAGATACATCGGCAATATGAATACCTATTTCGAACCACCCTTCTTCTAGGGGTACAAATGATAAGGCATCGTCGAAGTCTTTTGCATCACGAGGATCAATTGTAAAGGTAAGCCTACCGCGAAAATCTTGCCGACCAACCAAATCCGCTTCGAGAATTGTAGTTCTAAGACTATCCGCTTCGGCCTGAACATCCTCTGGGAAATATGATGGTAACCCGTATTCGGCTAAGATGGTATGTATTTCAGTATCGTGTTGCCCGGGCCTACCTAGAATTTTTTTTACTTTGCCATTAGGCGCTTGCGTAGCATCCTGCCAAATAGTTAACTCCAAAAGCACTACATCCCCATGTGTAGCTCCATTTAAATCCTCATTTCGAACGTAAAAATCCTTGTAACATTTAACATCCCTCGGCTTAACGAAGCTGAAGTCTTTATAACCATCAACTACACCTACAAATTGTACTTTATGCCTTGATAAGACTTTTGTTATCCGACCTTCTAAGACACCAGACTTTTTCCTTTTTTGAATAAGTACTTCAACTTTGTCCCCATTCAAGGCACAATTCAATTTACTGAACGGCACGAATACATCGGACTCCAAACCCTCTACTTCAACATAACCATTTCCTTGTAAATTTATTTGTACTTCTCCAATTAGCCCTTCCTCACTAGATCCAATAAAGTAACGTCCTGAGGTACCTACTACCAAAAACCCAGAATCAGTTAAATCGCTTAACACCCTATCCAGGACGCTTATAGTACGTCCGTCGGACATACCCAGAACATTATGTATCGCACGTCTACTTAAACCCCTCTTTAGCTGTTCAGAAACGAGTTTTAGTACTTCGCTTTTTAAAAAATCATAGGTCTGCTTAAGTGCCTTTTTTTTTCCGCGGCCCATTTAATAAAGTTTAGCGCACAAATTACGTATTTAAATTTGTGAGCTATTAAGCAATGAAGTTTTAGTTATCCCAATATTTATAATCCTATTCTATTTTTATCTGTACAATTTTGGTGGTGTATATGGTATGTTAAGAGTAGGAATAAATAAATAGGAAAATATTTTGATATGGAGTTACTAACAAAAAATTGACTCATTATAAAAATTTAAATATCTAAAATTCAATGATTTAAAAGATTTATTAACCGTATAAAGTAAAATTTGAGAAGTTACGATTTTAGTAAAGTTACTTTTCACATCTGTTAATAAAGACGATTAGCTTGTGTATAAGCCAACCACAAATTCACCATTACTTTTTTTGTATAAATCAGTTAATTCCTTACTGCAAAATTTATGCAGCATTACAAAATTTAGATATGACTATTTTAAACACACTTTATTAACATATTCTGTTTTAATAACAGGCATCATTTCTAGTGCATTACGGATATATTAGAATTTGCTATGTTGATAAGCATTAATTGTACTCCATTTACCAGGGAATTGTAACTTTACTCTAACAAAATATAGCACATTATGCGCATAGCAATTGGAAATGACCATGCCGGTACAACTTATAAACAGGCAATTCAAAAAATGCTTGAATCTTTAGGAATAGAGGTAAAAAATTATGGGTCCGATAGTATAGACAGTGTAGACTATGCAGATTTTGTACACCCCGTAGCACAAGAAGTATCTAATGGAAATGCCGATTTTGGAATAGTAATTTGCGGTAGCGGTAATGGAGCTGCGATGACAGCTAACAAACACCAAAAAATAAGAGCTGCCCTTTGTTGGAATAAGGAATTGGTTGGCCTTGCCAGATCACATAATAATGCAAATGTATTAAGTCTACCTGCCCGATTTATTGCTATACCTCAGGCACTAGAGATGGTTCAGGTATTCCTAAACACTCCATTTGAGGGCGGCAGACATCAAAATAGAATAGATAAAATACCCTGTTCTTAATACATATTTATTTTAGTTTAAGTTTGTGTTGAACCGAGATACTCATTATAAAAAAGCAGGGAAAGGCCTGCTTTTTTCATTTGTCTCAATGTAATAATTACAACGGCAGAAATTATTATCAGTTTCATTTACGACAGTTTAGCACTACGATCAGACACCAAACATAGATTCATAATATTTAAAAAGTGACAATAAACACTTAATTGAATTAAATTAAAATGGAAACAGTTATAAAGCAATTTCACGAATTGACACTGCATGAGTTATATGAAATTCTCAGATTAAGAGCACAGGTTTTTGTTGTGGAACAAAACTGCGTATACCAAGATTTAGATGGAAAGGACTATAAAGCTTGGCATATCCTAGGATATAGACAAAATCAAATTGTGGCATATACACGAATTTTTGCTGCGGGAGATTATTATGAAAATGCAGCTATAGGAAGAGTTGTAGTAGATGAAAGTGTAAGAAAATTAAAGCTTGGCCAACAAATAATGGAGGTTTCTATTGCCGCAATTCGTGAATTCTTCGACGCTACATCTACGATACAAATTTCAGCCCAGAGCCATTTGAAAAAATTTTACAACCAGTTGGGTTTTAAACATGTGGGACCAGAGTATTTAGAAGATGGCATACCGCATATCCAAATGATCAACGCTTTTTGTAAAAGCGATTAGAAAACAAATTACATTTCATTTAGCACAATGGTCTTTCCGGTGCGAAAAGACAAATCTGCAGCCAATACAATTTTTAAATTATGAATAGCATCTCGTAAATGATCCTGTAGATCGTCATTATTAATGATAGCTTGCAAGAAAAAATTTTGTTCTAATAGACATAAACCATCATGATCCGGTTCGTCTTCGGTGTTAATTACCTCGTCTTTATGTGCAAAGGTACCGGATGCTGTTAGTGCACTATAATGTATATGCAAACTTCCTGTCTTGGTGTGACCTTCAATATCGTCGGAATTACCTTTAGAATTGTCCTGAATGCTTACAGCTCCTTTAGGCCCAATAACATCTTTAATAAAAAAAGCGGTTTCACTCATCATAGGCCCCCATCCTGCTTCATACCAGCCAACTGAGCCGTCATCAAATCGCACTTGTAGCTGACCATAATTGTACATATTTATATCAATTTCATGGCTCAATCTTGCGCCAATAGCACTTACACTTATTGGATTAGCCCGAGTCATCAAACACATAATATCTACATAATGTACGCCGCAATCTACAATTGGAGACATAGACTGCATTAATTGCTTATGGGTGTACCATTGTTCCTCTGAACTTTGTTGATTTAAATTCATTCTCATTACTAAAGGTTTTCCTAAAGTTTGAGCTATAGATATAAATTTGGTCCAGGCCGGATGAACTCTCAATATGTAGCCAACAACTAGTTTTAAATGGTTTTCTTTAGCTACAGCAACCAAATGTTCTGCATCTGATACAGTTAGAGCCAGTGGCTTTTCTACAAAAACATGACAACCGGCCTGTAGTGCGCAAAGAACCAAATTGTAATGAGAATCCGGATAGGTATTAATAGATACCGCTTGAACGGGGACCTTTTTTAAAGCACTTTCCAAACTCTGGAAAGTAGGGTACCCACCTAACTCATCGGATAATTGGTTTCGCGATAGAGGATTACGACTAACCAAACCAACGATTTCAAAATTTTCAAGTTTATGGTACGCGCGGGCATGACTTGTGCCCATATTGCCGCATCCGACTACCAATATTTTTATTCTTTCTGCCATGTTAATCCAATGAAAAAGCAATTATTTTATTTCCATTTATAGTACCCAATTTTTCGCCTCCACAAGCAATAACCAAATACTGTTTACCATCTATAGCATACATCGAAGGCGTTGCAAAGGCAGGAGCAGGCAATTTATATTCCCAAAGTAAGTCGCCAGAAAACCGATTAAATCCTCGAACATACCCATCTTTTGTGCCGCCTATAAAAAGCAAGCCATTCTCCGTGATAACTGGACCTCCATAATTCTCGGTTCCTGTGGTTGGATATCCTAAGGCTTTAAGAGAATCGGTTTCTCCTAATGGAACTTTCCACAAATAATCTCCTGTATTTAAATCTATGGCTTGCAGTGTTCCCCAAGGGGGCGAAATAGCGGGTAACCCATTATCATCCAGAAATTTATTATATCCCGTATGTTGATAGGGAATATAAAGTTTGTTATCGGTTTCTGTAATTTCTTTTTGGGATGTAGTTTCTAAGGTTTCTGTTAAAAATGCCACAAGCAAGAGAAGATTTTCCTTGCTCAATTGTGGAAATCCAGTCATCATTCCCTTACCGTTGGTTATGATTTCTTCTATTTGATGGGCAGACAAACGGGTTTTAACCTCCCTTAGATCGGGATAACCACTTGCCGGCAAGCCGGTTCTGTCAAGTTGATGACAAACAGCACAGTTTTGCCGATAGAGGCGTTCTCCATTGGATAGGTTTTCAGTTCCCTGTTTATTGCTTCTCATTTGCAGGAACCAAGCCATTTCATTGGAATTGATATAAAGAATGCCATTATTCGGATCGGCACCGGCACCCCCCCATTCTGCACCCCCATCATAACCCGGCAAAAGAAGTACCGGTTTGGTTGACGGTGGGGCAAATAGGCGTCTGTCGGCTCCATTAAAAAGCTGCAGTAAACTGTCTCTATTTGGGGCGTAAGGACTAATATCTTTCTCGGTTAAATCTTGTGCTAACCTTGCAAAAGGTTGGGGCTTTGCTGGAATAGGCTGCGTGGGCCAAGTTTTTTCTCCATTCAAATCTGATTCGGCAAAAGGGTTTTCTTTGATATCGAAAAGAGGATTTCCGTTCGATCTGTCAAACACAAACACATACCCTTGTTTGGTTACCTGAGCTACGGCAGCTACGGACTTGTTATTCCGTTTAACCGTAATTAAATTTGGGGGAGCCGGTGGATCCCGGTCCCAGAGGTCGTGATGTACAAATTGATAATACCAGATTAATTCACCCGAATTGACATTTAGGGCTAGTAGGCAATTCGAGTATAGGTTTTTTCCGTGGCGCATTCCGCCATAAAAGTCAGGAGCTGCCGAACCGGTAGGCACAAATAGCATTTCCCGTTCCGGATCTAAAGCCATACCGGCCCAATTGTTGGCAGCTCCAACAATTGGACTTTCCGATATGTTCGGATTTCCCCAGGTTTCAGAGCCGATTTCATCTTTGTGCGGTATGGTGTGAAATGACCAAACCAATTTACCCGTAATTACATCAAAAGCCATTAGATTCCCAGGAGCGGCGCCTTCTCCTTCGGAAAGTCTGAGCGGCATTATAATTAAATTTTTAAAGATGGTACCCGGCGTACCCGATATCACAAATTTTTCGCGTGCGGAATCCGGAAGACCGTCGTGTAAATCCACTTTTCCACCATGGCCAAAAGTGAGAATGGGTTTTCCGGTTGAGGCATTTAGGGCCCAAAGATCAGAACCAAGGGTATAAAAAACGCGTTTATCTTCCCCCGAACTCCAGTAAGACACCCCTCGACTGGTAGAATACCAAGTTTTTAAAGAATCGCCGAAAACCCAAACTTCCTTTCCGGTTCGCGCATCGACCGCAAATGCCCTTAATGCAGCACTTACACCATATAGTAACGTGTCCACAATTATGGGATTCATTTGCATCTGTCCGAAATCGGGACTTTCATATTCCCAGGCAACTTTAAGGGAGTTAACATTGTCTGGAGTAAACTCAGAAAGCGTGGTAAAATGACTTCTGCCGGGATCGCCTAAATAATCACTCCAACCTATGAAGTCACTTGATTGTGTTGATATTTTTGGGTCGGACTTACAATTCGTTATACATACTAGAGCCAGGATTACGAATAAATAGCGCATAACAGGAAGATTAGCTTCAACAAGTTAGCAAATCTGCGGATACCTTTTAGTGATTAATGTTTAGACCCGCGTGATAGCGTATGGTCATAACTCAAAAAGCATTCCTTCCCTGGCAATCTGAAAACCAAGACCCAATACTTTTTTACTTTCTCTGCTTTCCGGATTCAAAAGCGGATTGGTATGATTGAAATGGATGAAATAAATTTTCTTTCGGTCTGTTGCGGAAAGCGATTGAAAAAGCGAAAGGCTTTCAACGACAAACGGGTGTGGAATTTCAGAAATGTCGCGGTATCCTACCTCTGCAGCATCATAAAATGTTCCATCCAAAAAAGCATAATCTACTTCCTTTATTTTATCCAATATGGATTCCTGCCATTTTTCCCATTTATCTATGTCGGGAATGAATAGCGCGCTTTTTGTTGGGCCTGTAATTTTGAACCCTATGGTTTCTGAAAATTCATCGCGATGTGGAACCAAAAAAACTACTACTTTAAAGTTTTCAGTAACAGCCAAAGGCAAGGATGGAGAGAGTGTATTTATTACAATGTTTTGTGTTGAAATTAATTGACTCCAGGGACCATTATCTCTTAGAAAGTCCGACATTTTTGGCATAGCAAACACAGGCATTGCTTTGGTGTTTAATGCTTCTTTTCCCAAATACATTAAACCGGAATAATGCCCAATATGGGCATGTGAAACAAAAACACCTGCAGGGTTTGAAATCGGATTTTCAAAGACATTTGCCAAAAGATTCCACTGTGTTATAATGTCGGGTCCTGCTTCGAATAGAAATGACTTTTTAGTAGCCGAATCCAACAATCCCAAAGCAACTACATTTTGGCGAAAATTTGAGTTCATAAATACGCCGGCACAACAACTTCTTGTACACCCGAGGTGTGGAAACCCACCGTCTTGGGTAGTCCCTAAAACAACCAGCGTTAATTTGGAAAATGACTCGACTTGTGCAGTAAGCGTTGAGGCAAACAAGAACCAACACAAACAGAAAAAAGGGAGCAAGTTTCGCATTTTTAATTTAATAAGTCGGAATAACGCTTGGAATCATTGAGTAAGGTACGAGCAGTAAGAATGGTTTCATCGCGCATCAGGGCATACTGAAACTGGCCGGACTTATAAAACTGTCGTTTTACAATTTCCGCAGCAAGGGCTCTTTTGAGTTGAGGCTCAAAGGTTTCATAAGCCATTTGTCGCCCTTTTTCAAAACTCAACAATAATGATCGGTATGCGGTTTGGGCGTCTGGAATTCCCGAAAAGTCTGACGGTTCTGCAAAAATCCGTTTTAATTCCGTCTCTTGCGGGGTTTCAAATACAAATCCTTTGACGTTTGCAAAGGCAACAAAATCTGCGTAATCGCTGTCTGTAAATACAAAGTCGGCAATAGAGGAAAAGGAATGTTGTTGAACATAGTGGTTGGCAAATTCAAAAATTAAGTGTTTTTCTATTATTGCGGAAAGCAACAAGCCAGAGGATTCAATGGGAATCAATACGTCGGGAGAAATTCCGCCCCCATCGGCCACAACACGACCATTTCGGGTTCTAAAACTGTTGAAGCTACTTTTTTTGGTAGCCTGCCCGGAATTGTCCCGAACACGATAATTTAGGGCTTGAATACATCTTCCTGAGGGAGTAAAATATCGGCTTATGGTAACTTTTAATTGCGTGCCATAGGTTAAGGGTAACTGACGCTGGACGAGTCCCTTTCCAAAACTTTTCCCACCCAAAACAACAGCTCGATCTAAATCCTGAAGGCTGCCGGCCACGATTTCACTTGCAGATGCGCTATTGCCGTTTATGAGAATCGCCAAAGGAATTTGAGCGTCTAAGGGTTCCTGACGGGTTTTATAGGTTTGATTGAATTCTTCAATATTTGATTGGGTGAAGACCACCAGCTCGTCTTTTGGGATAAATAGATTGACGATTGCAATGGCCTCTGCCAATAAGCCCCCAGGATTATCACGTAAATCTAGAATCAGTTGTGTGGCACCAGATTCTTTTAAAGCCAATACGGCTTCACGAACTTCTTGTGCCGCGGTTGCACTAAATCGGGTTAAAACTAGATATCCCGTTTGATTTGTGGTCATTCCAAAAAAAGGCACTGCTTTAGGTTCTTGTGCACTAATGACCACGGACACCTCCCGAAGGGTTTCCTTGTTTCTGCATGACAAGGAAACAACATCGCCAGGGTTGCCTTTTAATAATTCTAAGGCGTCGGATTGAAAATCCCGAACATGTAACCCCCCGATGGAAACAATTTCATCTCCGGCTTTTAATCCGGCCACATCTGCTGGCATGCCCTCGTACACTTCTACAATCACAAGATGGTCTTCCACTAGCCGCACTTCGGCCCCTATACCAGCATAGGCCCCGGCCTGCGCCATTTTTAAACCCTCGGCATCCTGTTCGTTCAGATAAACTGTGTAGGGATCTAAGTCAACCAACATGTTTTTTATTGCGGATTCTACGAGTGCTGCAGGATTTGTTTCATCTACATAATTTAAATGAATTGCCCTATAGACGGAGGTAAAAATCTCCAGTTGTTTGGCAATCTCAAACAAATTGGTTTTAAAGGAAACCGCGGTAAGCGAAAATAAAATCAGGGTGCCAACGGCAATAACTTTAGTTGTTTTGTGTGGTTTCATGGGCAATCCATTTTTGCAATATGGCGGTCATATTTTTTGAGACCAGAGTGTAGACGGGAAGCTCCTTTCCAAGGTATAAAAAAACCAGCGCATACGAGCCCACCAATCGTGCTTTTAAACCCGGCTTTTCTTTGCGATAAACTTCTCGCATTAGCCTTTTGACCCGGTTGCGGGACACAGCCTTTCGAATGTTTTTTTTAGGCACCGCAAAACCGGCCTGAAACTGAATACCTTCCGGAAGCTCCGTCTTATAATAGTACAGCAAAAAGGGATAGGACTTTACCTGTTGCCCCTCGGCAAAAACATGGTCCCAAAGTATTTTTCGCTTGAGACGCTCCTTTTTGTTAAGTGTAAACGTTGCCATGTATTTCTACTGTGCTACAGATCTAAAAAGCAAGAAAGAGGCTTATGGCTAAAGCACCACAACCCCCTTCCCTGTATATAAATGGCAGAAAACAACTAGTCTGCAAACCAACTATTGTTTTCCTGATTGATGTCTGCCATTAGGCCAGACGGATCTATTCTCAGTCCCTGAATTTGACTCAAGGGGAGATCTACCGTAAAAGTATAAGTAGGTTGCGCCCAAGGCCAGTCTACCAAGACGGTTCTTGGAATTTGTGGATAGGGGTTCTCCTTTGTGCCCCGCATCATCCGTAATGGTGCGTAAAAAGATTGTTGGGTGTTGTCTTTGTGCACCACCAAAACATCTATAGGCATGGGCATGAGACCTATGCGCTCCATCGTGATTTCGGTCTTTCCGCCCACTTCACGAACATTGCTAATCCCGTAATCGATAGTATTGATTGTTTGTGTCCAATCGTTGAGGTACCAATCCAACTCCAGGCCACTTACCTTTTCTGCGGTTCTAAGAATATCGTTTGGAGTAGGGTGTTTAAATTTAAATTCTGAGAAATAACGCCGCAGCGTTTGCATTAACTGGTCCTGTCCGATAATGTAGCCCAGCTGAGACAAAAAAACAGAACCTTTACTATACGCAGAGATGCCGTATCCTGTATTAAATTCATAGCGGTCTGCATGCGTACTTAAGGGCTGCTCTCTTCCGGATGTGGCTAAATAGTAGTAGGAGCGGTAACTGTTTTCGAACGAATCTTCTTCATCTTCTTTACCCATGATAAAATGAGTACACAACGCAGAGATGAAGGAGGTAAAGCCTTCGTCCATCCATTCGTGTTTGGACTCGTTGGTAGCAAGCACAAACTGGAACCAAGAGTGTGCCATTTCATGAGACATTACCCCCACGAGACTTTCAAAAGAACGCTCTCCGGTAATGAGCGTACTCATACCGTACTCCATACCTCCATCACCACCCTGAATCACAGAATATTGTTCATAAGGATACGGACCAATGTTATTGCTGTAAAAGGTCATGGCCGCTGCAGTTTTGGACTGTAAGTTTTTCCAGTTTTCAAGAATTTCAGGGTTATTTTTGTAAAAGAAGTGCAGCACAGGACCATCTTCCATCTCTAGCGAATCGTGTACATATTCAGGATCGGCGGCCCACATAAAATCGTGTACCATTGGCGCTTTAAAATGCCAGGTAAGCGTATTTCCTTTTGGGTTTTTAACAGAAACCCCTGCGGCTGCATATCCGTGACCAATTTCTTCCGGGTTTTGAAGGTATCCTGTACCACCGACCACATAGGTTTTATCTAGGGTAATCGACACGTCAAAATCCCCCCATACCCCGTGAAATTCCCGCGCAATGTAAGGATCTGCATGCCACCCCTCAAAGTCGTACTCCGCTAGTTTGGGATACCATTGGCTCATAGAAAGAGCGACCCCTTCGCGATTGTTGCGTCCGGACCTCCTGATTTGAACAGGAACCTGACCTTCGAAATCCATTTCCAGCAAGGTTTTTTCTCCGGGTAAAATGGGATGTGCCAAAGGGACAACTAACACAGTTTCTTCAAGTTCATAAGAAAGGGCTGTGCCATCTTGTGAAAGCGAAAGCGGCCTAAGGTATCCGATTTCGGTTGTTTTTAGATCAGTAATCCTACTTTTACCATCAACGACCATTCGACCATCTGGATCTTCAATGTTTTGAAGCCGTAGGTCCATTTCACTTCCGGGTTGAAAAGCATTGAAATACAAATGATAAAACACCCGATTTAAAGTATCCGGAGAGTTGTTGGTGTACCATATTTTTTCGTTACCACTATAGGTATAGGTGTGCACATCTACATCTACCTTTAAGGTGTAGTCTGCGCGTTGTTGCCAGTATGCCGTATTGCCTTGTCCGTGCAATAGGGCGCTAAAGGATAGTGCAAGAAGAAAAAGGGGCCTCATAGTGAAATGAATTGTTATTTTTTAGAACCTCGATTAACCTGTTCGGCCAATATTAGGGCGTTATATAGGTTGACGATGCGACCGGTGCGGGAGGCGGCTCCTAAAGGTTTTTTGTTTTCAGAATCCCCTCCCAGAGCCACTTGTTCAGTAATGCTTAACCCGGAAGACATTATAATTTCTTTGACCTGAACCGCAGATAACTTTGGAAATCGAGAACGAAGTATTGCAGCAATACCACTAACCGCAGGGGCCGCCATTGAGGTTCCGCCCTGAAAGTCATACTGATTTCCCGGCATTGTGGAATAGATTTGACCGCCGGGAGCAAACACATCTACACTTGTAGCACCGTAGTTTGAAAAGGACGAAACCATCTCAGACCCATAGGTGTTGTCTAAAGATCCAACGGTAAGGACATTGTTGGTGTACTCCGGACCCGCTGCAACCTGATCGGTAGGATAATTTTCATTTTCGGACCGGTCTAAGTCTAAGGCGTCATTTCCTGCAGCATGCACGAAGAGCACATCTTTTTTAGCGGCGTAAATCAACGCTTCTTTTACCCATTCGGAATTTGGGGAGAAGGGCTTCCCAAAGCTGGCGTTAATAATTTGCGCTCCATTGTCTGTGGCATAACGAATAGCTAAAGCCACATCTTTATCGTATTCATCTCCATCCGGAACCGTGCGTACCGACATAATTTGTACCCGGTCCGCCACGCCATTCACCCCAATGCCGTTGTTGCGTTCTGCGGCAATAATTCCCGCCACGTGAGTTCCATGTGATTCATCGGCCACCCGATTTTTTGGATTTCCGTTGCCATAGCCCCGATCATTTAAATCATATGGGTTATCGCCAACAATTGTTCTTCCGTTAAAAGTAGTGTTGAAGTGATAATTTAAGCGATCCGAAAAGTAGTTTATTCCCTCCCGAAGCTGAGAAAGGATGCCTTCGATGCTGCTGTCAAAATTGTACATCTGGCGAATTACAGACAGGTGTTGTTGTAGTTCGGGATCGTTGGTTTGAATTCCCTCCACATCTTCCTGATTATAGGAGTCGGATTCCAGATGTTGTTTCACGGCTTGATCTGCCGCTTCAACAGCACCAAGAATCTGATCGTAGCGCGCCTTGTTGGACCGTGCTTCTGCAGATTCTTGATCTAAAACCGACTTGGCTTTGGCCTGTAGGGCGGCATCTCCTATTGACAACCTTACAATTCGAGCAGCCTCGAGTTGTTCGTGGTAGGATTCACCCAGAAAATTGTAACCATGAATATCATCGACAAACCCGTTTTGGTCATCGTCCTTACCATTGTTGGGTATTTCGTCGGCATTGGTCCAAAGCACACCGTCTAAATCTTCGTGTTCCAAATCGATTCCGGAGTCCAAAACAGCAACCACAACCGTGTTTCCGGCGGAATTCACCAACAATTCGGAATACGCACGGTCTACACTCATACCCGGCACCGTGTCTTTCAATAAATCCATGTGTCCCCAGCTCTTGGATTCCTCCTCGGTAAGGTTGGAGGTTTTTTGAACCGTTGCATTATTGAACTCAAGTAGGGTGCGCGAGACCGGTTTAGGCCCACAGCCAGACAGTAAAATCACAAATGCTACCGGGGTAAAGGTCTGTAGTAAGGTGTTTCGAATCATAAAATATTAGAGCAGTTTGTTAATCATGGGCCTAACCTATTGTATGGGCGGGCGCAAATCGAATTTTTTAAACCATTTAAGACGATTCTCTCAAGGCCCGAACATTTTTTAAAGGCCCATGGGGCGGTAAAATTTAACTCGAAAGGTACAAATTTCCACCAAGATTATGATAGTGCAGATTTTAAGTGGGCCAAAGGTCTATGCTCGTTAACCCAGGGCATCCAATTTGAATGTGGCTGCTAGCCGAACCCCCTTTTCGGAGTACTGGAGGGTGCAACACTCGTGATGGGCGTCATGTTCTAGAAATAACACATATTGGTCTCGCACGGCACAATCCAGAAATGTAGCCTTTTCTGCGAGGGTAATAAGCGGGCGGGTGTCATAACCCATTACATAGGGAAGGGGAATATGTCCCACCGTGGGCAATAGGTCTGCCATAAAAACAAGTGTCCTACCATTGTATTTAATGTGTGGTAGCATTTGTTTTTCGGTATGACCATCTACAAATAAAACCCCAAAACCCAAGGGGCTGCTTTCCAAGAAGGACTGTGCGGAGGGGCGATCAATAAAATGCAATTGTCCGCTTTCTTGGAGTGGAAGAATGTTTTCAGGAAGAAAAGAGGCCTTTTCTCGAGCGTTGGGTTCGGTAGCCCATGACCAATGTTCCGAATTGCTCCAATATTTGGCATTTCGAAAAGCGGGTTCGTATCCTGTGCGTTGCGCGTTCCATTGTATACTTCCTCCACAATGATCAAAGTGCAGGTGGGTTAAAAACACATCTGTAATGTCGTCTTTGTGAAACCCCAAGGATTCAAGAGACCGATCAAGACTAGAATCACCCCATAACGCATAGTGACTAAAGAATTTTTCGGACTGTTTGTTTCCCAGTCCGGTATCTATTAAAATGAGGCGATTTCCTGATTCTATGAGTAAACTTCTGGCCGCCATGTCGATTAGATTATTTGAATCTGCCGGATTGGTCCGAGACCAAAGCGTTTTGGGCACCACGCCAAACATGGCGCCCCCGTCTAATTTAAAGTTGCCGGTTTCAATGGAATATAGTTTCATAGTAGGATTGCTGAAACGCACAAATTACGAATTCCCGCAAAGGAAAAAACCCTGTGTTAGAAAAACGCCACTGAAACTGACGGCGCAATACTGCGGAAAGAAATGGCGGGGATTCCGGCAAATGTCTATTTTTGAAGACAACCCTACTAATTTTGGCCGAATGTTAGAGCTTGCCAGTATTGTTATTTTTGGAATTTTAGCCCAGTGGGTTGCGTGGCGATTTAAGTTGCCTGCAATATTGCCCTTAATTCTTATTGGTCTATTGGTGGGGCCAATCTCTACCCTTTTTACGGAAGACGGGGCTAAACTGATTGAACCTGTTTGGAATGGAGAAGCCGGATTATTTCCCGGAGACGGGCTATATTATTTTGTTTCACTTGCAATAAGCATAATTCTTTTTGAGGGGGGGCTTACACTCAAACTTTCCGAAGTGTCTAATGTGGGGCCAGTTATCACTAAACTAATAACATTAGGAACAGTTATTACTTTTTTTGGTGCTGGCATTTCTGCTCACGCCTTATTTGAGTTGTCTTGGGAGATTTCTTTTTTGTTTAGCGCCCTAATTATTGTTACCGGCCCTACTGTTATAGCCCCCATACTCCGCAATATCCCGCTTAAAAAAGATGTTTCTGCCGTGTTGAAATGGGAAGGCATCTTAATTGACCCCATTGGAGCTTTGGTTTCGGTTTTGGTCTTTGAATTCATAAGTGTAGGGGAAGGACAGGCCTATACACGCCAGGCCCTTGTAGATTTTGGCAAAATCATCCTTTTTGGTTTTACTTTTGGATTCACCTTTGCGCACGGGTTGGCAGCGGCCACAAAACGAAATCTGATTCCTCATTATTTGCTTAACGTGGTTTCTTTGTCTGCTGCATTATCGGTATTTGTGATTTCCGATGTGTTTGCTCACGAGTCGGGCCTGCTTGCAGTGGTGGTAATGGGGTTGGTACTGGGAAACATTAATCTCCCCAATCTTAAAGAACTGCTGTATTTTAAAGAGTCCCTTAGTTTACTGTTGATATCAATCTTATTTATTTTGTTGGCGGCAAATGTGAACCTGGAAGACATGTGGCGCCTGTATACCTGGAAAACTGGGGTATTATTTGCAATCATTGTTTTTATTATCCGCCCCCTGGGGGTGCTGTTGAGTACGCAGGGATCGGGCTTAAAAACTAAAGAAAAACTTTTTATTAGTTGGGTGGGTCCAAGGGGAATTGTCGCCGCAGGGATTGCTTCACTTTTTGGAGCCAGATTGGTAGCTAAAGGAGAGCCAGGGGCAGAGTTTATTACTCCTCTGGTATTTACTGTGGTTTTGGGAACAGTATTACTCAATGCAACCACAGCCCGGCCATTTGCGAAAATTATCGGGGTCTTTTTAAAGACATCGGATGGTATATTAATGGTGGGCGCCTCAAAGGTGTCACGACTTATAGCTCAATACTTATTGAGGAACAACCGGCATGTTGTGCTTTTAGACAACAACCCATTAAATATAGAAAAGGCCAAAAACCAAGGCTTAGAAGCGTTTACGGCCAACATTTATTCCGACAATATAGCAGACAACTTGGAGCTAACCGATGTTGGGTATTTGTTAGCCATGACTGCGAACCCAGAAATCAATCAATTTGTAATTGAGAAGTTTCAGGAACAATTTGGTGAAAATGGCTCCTTCCGAATAGCAGACGCAGACGAACTAAACTCGGCAGACATAGCGAATCGGACGGGAATGTTTTCGCACACAGATGATTTTGTAAGCATGATGGATGCCGTTAGAAAGAATCCGGCGATACATGAATTGGATTTAAAAACACCAGGACATTTTTTAAAGACACTCAAAATTGCTCAGGAAAACCCAGATGTGATACCCTTGTTTTTAAAATATCCTTCGGGCTTTCTAAACCTTATACCCCATGTTATAACGAATCCGGACGAAATTCGGGAGGGGTATAAGTTGGTGTATATGGGACAGGTATTAGACGAAGACCCCGAGAGCTAGCAAAACAGAATTAGTCGTTCAGTTTTAGCACGGCCATAAAGGCTTGTTGCGGAATTTCAACATTTCCTACCTGACGCATCCGTTTTTTACCTTTTTTCTGCTTTTCTAACAGTTTTCGTTTACGCGAAATATCACCGCCATAACATTTTGCAGTAACGTCTTTGCGCAGAGCCTTTATGGTTTCTCTGGAAATAATTTTTGCGCCAATGGCCGCCTGAATGGGAATATCAAATTGTTGTCGCGGAATTAGTTCCTTGAGCTTTTCACACATTTTTTTACCGATGTGATAAGCGTTGTCGAAGTGCACAAGAGCAGAAAGCGCATCTACGGGTTGAGCGTTTAGCAAGATATCTACACGAACAAGCTTAGAGGTTCGCATCCCAATAGGGCTGTAATCGAATGAAGCATAACCCTTGGAAACCGTTTTGAGACGGTCGTAAAAATCAAACACAATTTCTGCAAGTGGCATGTCGAAGGTAAGCTCTACCCGGTCCTGAGTTAGATAGGTTTGGCCAGTAATCTGACCACGCTTGTCAATACACAAAGACATGACATTGCCCACAAAATCGGCCTTTGTGATTATGGTTGCCTTTATATAGGGCTCCTCTACACGACTCAAAGTGGAAGGGTCCGGAAGATCCGACGGGTTGTTTACTACAATTGGGATTTCGGGTGATTTGGTGGTATAGGCCAGGTAACTTACGTTAGGAACGGTGGTAATAACCGTCATGTCGAATTCACGTTCCAAGCGCTCCTGAATAATTTCCATATGGAGCATGCCTAGAAAACCACATCGAAAACCAAATCCAAGGGCCGCACTGCTCTCTGGTGCAAAGACCAAAGAAGCGTCATTTAATTGCAGCTTCTCCATGGAAGAGCGGAGCTCTTCATAATCTTCTGTGTCAACCGGATAAATCCCGGCAAAAACCATGGGTTTAACATCTTCGAATCCTGAAATTGCTACGGGATTCGAATTCGCAGCGTCGGTAATGGTATCACCTACTTTTACTTCGCGGGCCTCTTTAATTCCGGTAATTAAATAACCCACGTCTCCGGCCGAGATAATGGATTTGGGAACTTGATTTAATTTTAGGGTTCCGATTTCGTCGGCAAAATATTTTTTCCCCGTTGCAACGAACTTGATATGTTGGCCCTTACGAATCTCTCCGTTTAAAACTCTAAAATAAGTTTCTACTCCCCGAAACGGATTAAACACCGAGTCAAAAACCAATGCCTGAAGCGGTGCTTTGGGGTCGCCTTTTGGGGCGGGGACACGCTCAATAATGGCTTGGAGAATATCGGCGATACCCAATCCGGTTTTCGCACTGGCGGGAATTACTTCCTCTGCACGACACCCGAGCAAATCCACAATATCATCAATCACCTCTTCGGGTTTTGCGCTTGGCAAATCAACCTTGTTAAGAACTGGAATAATTTCCAGGTCATTTTCCAGCGCCAAATACAGATTGGAAATGGTTTGCGCCTGAATGCTTTGAGCGGCATCCACAACAAGCAAAGCGCCTTCACAAGCCGCGATGGAACGAGACACCTCATAGGAAAAATCTACGTGTCCGGGGGTGTCGATGAGGTTCAGAATATAGGTTTCTCCTTCGTGAACGTATTCCATCTGAATTGCATGGCTCTTGATGGTAATACCTCGCTCACGCTCCAGATCCATGTTGTCTAAAAGCTGGTCTTGTTTCTCGCGCTCGGTAACGGAACCGGTAAAGTCGAGCAAACGATCCGCCAGGGTGCTTTTCCCGTGGTCGATGTGAGCAATGATACAGAAGTTGCGGATGTGTTTCATGTAATTCGCACAAATAGCTGGCAAAGATACACGATTAACGCATCAATCTTGCCACACAGCAATAAACAAATTCGTGTCCCGAGAACCTCCATTATTGCGATTGCTCGAGAACACCAGATATTTTCCGTCCGGAGAAAAAACCGGAAAAGCATCAAAGGTCTTTCCTGCCGTTACGCGTTTAAGCCCGGTACCGTCGGTATTGATCATGTACAGGTTAAAAGGAAACCCTCCGTCGGATTCAAAGTTGCTTGAAAACAACACCTTATCTCCGTCTGGGTGAAAAAACGGACACCAATTGGCGTTATTGAGGTAGGTGAGTTGCCGTAAATTACTGCCGTCTGCATTACAAATGAAGAGCTCCATATTGGTAGGCATCACCAAACCTTGCGCAAGCAAGTCTTTGTACTCCTTTATTTCAGATGCTGTTTTGGGGCGAGATGCCCTAAATATAAGCTGGCTGCCGTCTGGGGAGAAAAAGGCGCCCCCATCGTACCCAAGCGCGTCGGTAATTTGTTTCACTTCCGACCCGTCGGTGTTCATGGTGTACAGCTCCAAATCCCCGCTGCGGTCCGAAGTAAACACAATTTTATCTCCCTTTGGAGACAGGGTGGCTTCTGCGTCGTATCCTGGGCTGTCGGTTAATTGGGCCGTAATATTCCCGTTGAGGTCAGACACAAAAATATCGAAGGTATCATAAACCGGCCAAACGTAACGCCCGTTCATTCTCAGTGGAACCTCAGGGCATTCCTTGTCGTGCAAGTGGGTAGATGCGTATAGAATATGCTGATTGTCTGGCATAAAATACCCGCAGGTAGTACGCCCCATTCCGGTACTTACCATTGGTGGCTTGTGGTCGGCAAAAGATTCTCCGGCTTGCATTACAAACATTTGGTCACAACCCACACCCCACTCGGCGTAATTCGATTGAAAAATCAGTTTGTTGCTGTCAAAACTCCAGTAAGCCTCTGCGTTGTCGCCTCCAAAGGTAACCTGGCGGATGGATTTGAAATGCTTTTCCCCGGGGTAAATCAAGGTGTCTGAGGTGTTGGCCATTAGACCTTTGGAGGCCTCCGGATTTTCTGCGCCGGTTTTGGGATCGCCTTTACAGGCAGACAGGCCGATAAGAATTACAAACAGAAGGGAATATTTCATAAGATCCGTACTTTTGACAAAAATAGACCTAAGCAATGAAGATTAACAACCTTTTTTTGGGATTTCTACTGTTTACAGCGGCATGTCAGCAAAAACCCCAACCGGATACAACCATGGAAGCAGATGTTGCAGTCTTGGCCAACGATTCCTTATCTGGCCGAGAAACGGGTACCGTGGGGGCTCAAAAGGCTGCAGCATATCTTAAAACCCGCATGGAACAAATGGGCCTTAAACCGGCCGCTTCCGGCTCCTATTTTCAAGAATTTAGCTTTAAACCCAGGAAAGGCCCGCATGGAGAGGTAGAATTTGGACAAGCTTCGGACAGTAACATTACTGGAATTAATATTGTAGGACTTGTAGACAAGGGAGGCGCTCGCACTATAATATTGGGCGCACATTACGATCATCTCGGAATGGGCGGAGAAGGATCGCTTCACCGCGGGGAGCCGGCCATACACAACGGAGCAGATGACAACGCCAGCGGCGTAGCCCTCTTATTGCAATTGGCCAACAGACTACAAAACTGGAAAGAAGCGAAAGACAATTACCTGATTCTCTCATTTTCCGGAGAAGAAATAGGGTTGTTGGGATCTAACTTTTTTGCTAAAAATCCAACACTTCAATTAAGCACGGTGCCTTATATGTTAAACTTTGACATGGTGGGTAGGCTAAGACAAGACAGCACCCTATCAGTTAGCGGAACCGGAACCACGCCCATTTGGCCCCAATTACTCAACGCCGTAAACCCCGGATTTAAACTCGTATTAAGCGAGTCCGGAGTAGGCCCGTCTGATCACACCTCGTTTTACCTTCAGGACTTACCGGTCTTACATTTCTTTACAGGCCAACACGAAGATTACCACAGACCGAGCGATGACGCGGAAAAACTGAATTACGTGGGAATGGAACTTATGGCAGACTACGTATTTGACTTGATAAAGGCCATGGAATCCGAAGAGTTGGTGCCATTTCGAAAAACGAAAAATGAAAGCGAAGAAACTCCCAGGTTTAAGGTAGGTTTGGGCGTGGTTCCCGACTATCTTTTTGATGGAACAGGCATGCGTATAGACGGGGTAAGTGAAGGCAAACCAGCACAGGCCGCGGGGCTACAAAAAGGAGATGTTGTAGTAAAGCTTGG
This sequence comes from Bacteroidota bacterium, assembly GCA_046047415.1. GTDB lineage: Bacteria > Bacteroidota > Bacteroidia > Flavobacteriales > Flavobacteriaceae > Robiginitalea. The sequence continues at coordinate 6,233 of JBJOHX010000106.1, read as the reverse complement.
AGACAGTGTAATTACAGATATGATGAGCTACATGAGGGCCCTTTCCGGATTTGAGGCAGGTCAAAACACCTCTGTTGAGGTGATCCGAAATGGAGAAAACGTAAAAGCGAACATACAGTTTTAACCAAAAAACGAAAATATCCTCAATTAATTGAGTTAATTTTCGGTTAGAGTAGAAAATAACTGTAGCTTAGTGCGCTTATGAAATCACAATTCGCAGCAATTCTGTTTTTGATATTTCCCGGCTTTATTTTTAACCAAAGCCTAGAAATAAAAGGCACAGTAAAAGATTCCGATCGCCTGCCCATATCTTATGCCAACGTTTTGTTGTTTCGCTCCTCAGACAGCCTACAAGTCAAAGGTAGCTCTGCAGATGACCTAGGAATTTTTGTGCTTTCTGACCTTCCTTCGGGAGCATATTTTCTACAAATACAATTTTTTGGTTATCAGGAGTTCACAACTCCAATAGATCTTCGAACCAATCAGGACTTAGGAGAGCTCCTTTTGGAACAGGAAGGAAATGAACTAGAAGAGGTTATTGTGAGTGGCTCTCGGCCTACGATAGAACGGAAAACCGACCGGGTAATTTTTCGGGTAGAAAACACACAACTTAGCGCTCAAAGTACTTGGGACATTTTACGAAAGGCTCCAGGTGTAATCGTTATTCAAGACAAACTTGAAATTCGCGGTCAGGAGGCAACGGTTTACATTAATGACAGGCGGGTACAATTGGATTCGGATGAAATCTTGGATTTACTGAAAGGGCTCTCCGGGGACATGATTGCATCGGTTGAAATTATACCAAATCCACCAGCAGGATTTGATGCCGAAGGCGGCCCAGTATTAAACATTAAAACAAGACAAAATCTTATTCCTGGATATAAAGGAAGTATTAGGTCGGAATATGAACAAGCCATATTCGCCAAATACAGCTTGGGCAGCAGTCAATTTTTTAAGGGTGAAAAATGGGGGATTTTGGCCAATTATGGTATAAATCCCAGAAAGGAATTTAAGCACACCGATTATTTCGTCAATTTCTTTGATCCCACCGGAGATGTTTATGCCAAGTGGAATACTGCAATGGATCGCACCAACCGTTCTTTAGCGCAGCAAGCCAACATAATGTTGGACATTGAACCTGGTAAACAGGATCGCCTTAGCCTTGCAGCGAACATAAGCAACTCACCCAATAAAACCGGGAACTATCGTATTACATCTCAAATGAATAACGCCTTCGGGATTTTGGATTCTACCTTAACTACTCAAAGTGCGTTGGAAGACGACAAATTTAATTTAACCTCGGATCTTTCCTATGAGCATCCGTTGCGTAAGACCGGATCAAATTTAAAAGCCAATCTGCACTACACTACCTATGGCCTAGATCGCACTCAGGAGGGAAACAGTGCTTATTATGGTTCCGACAGCAAATTCTTGCGCAACTTCGCTTTTTCGACAGCGGCTAATCAGGATATAAAAATAGCCACCGGTCAGCTAGATGTCTATACGCCAATTACAAATGGCACCTTAGAGGCCGGACTGAAAGGCTCTGTAATAAACAGTACTAGCAGGATAGATTATCTAGACGTTAATAACACCAGACCACCTTTCGACATAGCATTGTCCGATAAGTTCAATTACGAAGAAAAGGTTGGTGCGGCCTATGCCTCCTTGGCTAAAAAATGGACCTCTTGGTCCATGAAGCTCGGTCTACGGGTAGAACAAACGGAGGTAAATGCAACTAGCCTTACCTTAAATCAAATCAACAAACAGCGTTATTTTCAGCCGTTTCCCAACATAAATCTCACAAGAAACCTGGGCGAAAGCAGCAGCATGACGGTGACGTACAACCGTAAATTAACTCGCCCCAATTATCAAGACTTAAACCCGTTCCGGTTCTTTGTCAATGAGAATGATTACGACCAGGGAAACCCCAATCTGGTTCCAAACTACAGCAAAAACTTTAATTTTAATCTAAATGTAAAAAACACTTTGTTTCTGGATTTCTATTATCGGGACAATGGGAGATACATAAGTCCACTTAGTTTTCAAGACAACAGGAACCAAGTGCTAATGGAAATTTTTCAGAATGTAGAAGACAGCCATTCTTTTGGGGTAGACCTCACGCTTTCTAAGCGCTTAACCAATTTTTGGGATCTTTATGTTTATACATCTGTTTTTCACGAAGACGAGACCTTTTTGGATCCTGAAAACTTAGGAGAAACGCTTAACAATCAGGTCGATGGTCTTTACGCATATATTAGCAATGATTTTACACTTTCCAAAGATGGCTCATTTACAGGAGAGGCCTCTGTACTTTATTTGAGCGGGTTTTTATATGGAACCTATAAAATGACCGAAACCACAACATTAAACCTTGGTCTTAGAAAATCAATTTGGAATGGCAGGGCGGTAATGTCTTTATTGGGAGAGGACTTGTTGTATCGCGCCAATGCCAGATATATTTCTACCTATCGGACTCAAGACAATGGTTACGCACCTTTGCCCGAGTCGCGTTTAATGCGACTGGGGTTTACCTATAATTTTGGAAACTATCGATTAAATTCCCGTTCTGCAAACATTAGAAATGCCGAATTGCAGCGTATAGAGGAGGATTAATCTTCCGGCACCATCCGAAGGATTTGCTTAATTTTGCGGCATCTAGTATATGGACCATGCCAAAAATAGGGAATATTGAACTTCCTGAGTTTCCGTTGTTGCTTGCCCCTATGGAAGATGTTAGCGACCCGCCTTTTCGAGCACTATGTAAAGAGCAAGGCGCAGACCTCATGTACACTGAGTTTATTTCTTCTGAAGGACTAATCCGGGACGCAGCAAAAAGTGTTCTTAAACTAGACATCTATGAAAAGGAGCGTCCGGTGGGAATTCAAATTTTTGGAGCGGAGCTAGACTCCATGTTGCAGGCAGTAGATATTGTAACTGCAACCGGCCCCGATATTATCGACATTAATTTTGGTTGTCCGGTTAAAAAAGTAGTATGCAAAAATGCCGGCGCTGGAATTCTTCGCGATATTCCTTTGATGGTAAAACTGACTGCAGAAATGGTTAAGCGCACCCATTTGCCGGTAACGGTGAAAACCCGTTTGGGCTGGGATCAGAACACAATTAAAATTGTTGAAGTGGCCGAACGCCTACAAGACGTAGGCATACAGGCGATATCCATTCACGGGCGCACCCGAGTTCAAATGTACAAGGGAGAGGCAGATTGGAAACCCATAGCTGCAGTGCGCAATAATCCGCGCATGCAAATACCCGTATTTGGTAACGGCGATGTGGATACTCCAGAAGCTGCTGTGCGCATGCGTGACGAATATGGTTTAGACGGGGCAATGATTGGCAGAGCCGCCATAGGATATCCCTGGTTTTTTAAAGAAGTCAAACATTTTTTTAAAACTGGCACGCATCGTGAAGCACCAACAATGGAAGAGCGGGTAGACGCAGCCAGAAGACATCTGGAGATGGCCATCGCCTGGAAAGGAGAAAAGTTAGGTGTTTTCGAAACCCGCAGACACTATACCAATTATTTTAAGGGAATCCCAAACTTTAAGCCTTATCGGTCTAAAATGGTAACTAGCGATGCCCCAGAAGAGGTTTTTGCTGCTTTTGACGAAGCCCTTGAGGCTTTTTCGGGGCATGTTTTCAACTAGGAAAATTCCACAACACTTCCTTGCGAATTCTGCTACTGGCAATAAGCGAAGCCAATACACCTAGCAACACGATAGTAGCCAATACAACTCCTAAATTTTCCCAATTTAAAGCCACAGGGTAGGCCAAGGAAGGGGTAATCATTAACCATCCGAACAACTGCTGTGATCCAATAAGGATAACCCCGAGAACAACTCCAATTAATCCACCGAAACAGGTCAGTAATACGCCTTGAAGAAAATAGATGCGCCGCAGGTCTTTGATTTGCAGCCCCAAGGCGAATAGTGTTTTCAAGTGTTCCTTTTTGTCTAAGATCATCATGATTATTGCCCCAACCACATTGAAAAGCGCAATAATAAGGACTAAGGTAAAAATTAAATAGGTTGCCAGGTTTTCCGTATTCAACATACGGTAAAGGGTTTGATTGAGTTCGCGCCGATTTTTTAGTAGCACCTTTGGACCAAGAATGGAGTTTATCGCATTTCTAGCAGCAGTCTCATCTGTGGTGTTGAGAAGTTTAAAATTTATTCCTGAAACCAGACTGCTGTCTTTTTCCAACAAGGCCTGGACCAACGGAAGTGCAGCAAAAATATATTTTTTGTCGAGCTCCTCTTCAATTTGATAGATTCCACTCATAACCAATCCCATTTGATTGTAAGGCTGTTCGCCAAAACTTTGGGGCAGACTTCCTGCTTTGCCGGGCTTAGGAGCAAGGACTATCAGCGGGCTTCTAAAATCATTTAGGCTCATATTTAATAGGCTCGCAACGCCAATTCCTGCCACGGTTTGTTGTAATGTTAAATCGAATTGACCCAAAAACACAGCACTGTCAATGGCGGAGGTTTGGTGGTATTTGTGGTCTACGCCTTTTATGTAGGCAATCATGCTTTTATGCTCGTGGGTGAGATAAACCCGCTCCTCCAGCTCTTTGGAGTACGCGATCAAACCAGGAATTTCTCCCAGGGCTATTTCTTCCTGTGCAGAAATCGAAAAAAACTTACCTGTTGTGGGTACTGCTTTTAGTTGGGGGTCGAAGGTGTTACTAAAAGAAAGGCTAAAGTTTTTTAATCCTGAAAACCCGGAAAGGACAATAAATAAAGCCGCAGAGCCAACGACAATCACCCCAAAAGTTACCGCATTTATGATGTTTACGGCATTTTGTCCGCTTTTTGAGCGCAAATAGCGTTTGGCTATATAGAGCGGAACGTGCACGCTTATTAGGATTTTTTTCGGCGGGGAAGCAACTCGCGCTGAGTAATGGGATTTTCTTCTCCTTTTAATGATTTCTCGATTTGCTCGATATATTCCAGTGAATCGTCCAGAAAAAACATCAGATCAGGAACCCTTCGTAATTGATGTCGGGTGCGTTGGGCCAATTCATGACGCACTTGAACGGTTGCGGCCTGAATACCTTTCAATAAAGGTCCGGCTTCCTTTACCGGGAAAATACTGATATAAACCCTGGCAATCGATAAATCTGAGGTCACGGCCACCTTGGACACAGACATGATTATTCCTTGAATCCCATTATCTGTTGCCATTCTGCGCAAGATGTCTGCGATATCCTGCTGAATGAGGCCGGCTATTTTTTTCTGTCTTTGCGTTTCCACGGTTCAAAAATACACACAAAAAGGCTTAAATTAGAGGAATACCCCATGGGAATGCAGAAAATCGAACACATAGGCATAGCAGTTAAAAACCTCAAGGAGTCTATGTCTCTTTTTGAAAAGCTTTTTGGGGAGGCCCCATACAAGACGGAAGAGGTTGCTTCCGAGGGTGTTCGAACCGTCTTTTTTAAGAATGGACCCAATAAAATTGAACTGCTAGAGGCCATTTCTGACACGAGTCCTATTGCAAAGTTTTTAGAAAAAAGAGGAGAAGGGGTACACCACATAGCATTTGCGGTAGAGGACATCAAGTCCGAAGTGGACCGGTTAAAAGCGGAGGGTTTTGTGCTTTTAAATGAAGCACCCAAAATTGGTGCAGACAACAAACTCGTTGTTTTTCTGCATCCTAAATCCACCTCGGGCGTGTTGATTGAGCTTTGTCAGGAAATCCCAAAATAAAGCAGCTACTATTATAGATTAACCATAGTTTTTTATTCCGAAACCCACATTGCTAAAGAGCGGGGTAGAATACGCAGAAACCAAGAGCATCCAAAACCACTTCTTAAGACCATTTTGTTGTAACACCGTAAAAAAAGCAGTAATATTGCATCCGCTAAATATTTCCGAATATTTGCACGAAATTTGTAAAACAATTTCGGGTCCTATAGCTCAGTTGGTTAGAGCATCTGACTCATAATCAGAGGGTCCCTGGTTCGAGCCCAGGTGGGACCACATCAAGCGAAAAACCTCGTGCGAAAGCGCGGGGTTTCTTTTTTTGAAGTTGCCGTCAAAAGCTTGCTTTTGAAAGACGACGCAAAAAAAGAACCCGCAGCCCATTGGGCTGCGAAGGTTTTTCATTTGCAGGAGCGGTACTTCTCTGGTCGACGCGCCGTATGGCGCGGCAACCCAGGTGGATTTCTTAAAGGATAGTTATTCTTGTTTACTCTTAACCCTTCACAGTTG
>JBJOHX010000105.1:0-25654 GCA_046047415.1 Bacteroidota bacterium | reverse complement strand
TACATTCCTTCCTGGAGTACTATATCCATAAACCTCCTGAAACTCGGTATTAAGAATATTGGAAACCGCTATATAAAACTTAAGTTTTTCGGGGCTTAAGGTGCAGTTCCATCTTAAGTCTAGAAGGGAAAACTGCCTCAAGGTAACCGCACTAAAGGTTCGAAAATCGAGATCATTTCGTGCCCCAGTATATTGAAAGTCCAAAATCAGATTATTTCTGGTATTAATTTGAGTATCCAGAAGCATACCTCCCTTATGCTTAGGTATTCGTATTCCGGAATCTCCGCTTCTGTGAGTATAGGTATAATGGGCGTTGAAATAGAGTTTTGGAAGCAAGAATCCCCGAAATTCAAATTCGAGACCTTGAGCCCGAATTTCAGTATCGGCATTAAAATAACCGCCTTGAACATCATTGTAGACGACCAAATTTTTTTCGACTCGCTTAAAATATAACAGACTAGTTTGTAATGTCTTGGGCTGCACATACCCTTCCACTCCAACTTCAACTCCAACATTGGATTCTGGTTCTAAATCGGGGTTGGCACCAAAATTTCCGTACAATTGGTTTAATGTAGGAGTAATATAGGCAGATGCTATACTCCCTAAAATTTTAAAATAGCCCCGATCCGAATGCCAAACCCGTGAAGGATTCACGCTGTACACTCCCGCAGTGCCATAGTCGGAATGAACATTTAATCTACCTCCTGCATTCAAATTCCATCCTGAAGACGCATTTAGAATTAGATGAACATAAGGATCCAAAATATCGAAGTATTTGCCCAGAGTAATGTCCTTGTCGTATCCCAGACCACTAAGAAGCTTTAAATTAGTACCGAAATACCAGCGGTATAAAAATTCGGACTGCATCCGATCGCCAGCATAAGAGAAAGGATATGCGCCTTGATCTTCGGAATCGAACCGCGAAAATGATGTGGTCCATTCCCAGGAAGTCCGTTTACGCTGTTGCGCCATACGCAGGCCGGTCCGCCAATGAAAACTATGAAATTCATAGGGGGCATCTATGTTGCTGCCTACATCATCATAAGCGGTACGGAGATTACTAATTGCCATAAAGGCACGGGTATTCAAACCGCTTTTCCAGTCCTTTCCCAAGGTAAAATCTGCGGACCAAAGGGCATTAGGATCCTTTTCTCCTGCGGTACCCGCTAAATCGGACAGTCCGTCTGCATACTCTTGGGCAGCAGACAAGGCGTAATTCCACTTATCTATGGCCCCTGAAACACCTCCGTAGCTTGTGATTTTACCTATGGAAACACCAGAAGAAGCTAAGGAATTTAACGTTCCGGCATATCCGCCTGCCTGCACAGCCAATTGGTCTGTGGTGTTTTTATTGGTGGTAATATTTATAACAACCGTTGCGGCATTACTGCCATATAGGGAGCTATTGGCGCCTTTCAAAATTTCAATGCTTTGAACCTGATCTGTTGAAAGCAATCTCAAATCAAAAGCTCTGGAATAGGAAGCCGGATCTGAGAGGCGTACTCCATCAATTAAAATTACGGCTTGTCTGTCCCTGCCTCCTTGCGCATATATTCCAAGGACTGCACCCGGACGGCTCCGACTACCGGAGACTTCTAAACCAGCCTGACGATTTAGCACATCTGCAATGGATCCTCCAGAATAGCGGGCAAGCTCGGCAGGACCTAGCTTTATGACTGTTTTACCCGATTGAGGGCGTTGCAACGGAAATCTGCTGTCTGCAACAATCACCTCATCCAAAAAGGTTGTTTGCAAACTGTCTTGGGCGTTTTGAGCATGGCCAATACAATAAAAGACCATTGTCAACAATGCCGCCCGGAACCTGTAATTCATACCGAATTGATTCTGGTACGGGAAGATTTTTTAGGTTACACCTAAACTTTTATCCCGAAAGTTTAACGTCTGTGTTTGAAATAAGGCAGGTCTCCTGGCTTGCGTCCTGATTATCTACCTTCCCGCGCTAAACGCAGTGGTTTTGAAGTGACAACGGCATCCCTATTTATTTTTGGGACTGAGCTTACAGTTGCGGGAACAGCTCCGGAATTTACCGGATTCCCTTTTAATTCTAAACTCTAATCAATTTAGAAACCCTTTTTCGGTGCGAATTTAAGGAGAAATATCAGACTTGGCTGCACGGTTAAATAAAAGTATTTTTGAGGTATGACACGGATCCTACTTTTCTTGTCTTTGGCACTGTTTCAGTGGTCGTGTAATTTTGAACAAAAAGTTACCGGTTCGGCTGAAGAAGAATTAAAGGACATTTTAAACCCAAAGTACGCCAAGGGATTTTCGGCCTATCGAGATGCACAGGGAATGCTAATACTCACGGTAACTAATCCCTGGCCACATGTTACAAAACCGCTTAAATACGCGTTAATTCCAAAGCATCTGGATAGCCACAATTTAAACACCGCCGATTACGATGCAGTCATTCGTTTACCATTACGTCGATTGGTGCTTACCTCTACTACCCATATACCCAGTCTGGAAGCCTTGGATGAACTCGACATATTGGTTGGCTTTCCCGGTTTGGCTTACATCTCGTCTGCAGCTGCTAGACAACGCATACATCTGGGAAAAATCGAAGAGCTTGGCGCCAATGAACAACTTAATGTAGAAAAAACGATTGCACTGCAACCGGATGCCTTAATTGGTTTTGGCATTTCTGGTGCACCCAGATCCTATCAAACGCTAAAAGCTGCAAATATACCTGTAATATTTAATGGCGACTGGATGGAACAACATCCGCTCGGAAAAGCAGAATGGATAAAATTTTATGGCTTATTACTCGATAAATCTGAACAAGCCAACACGATTTTTTCAACAATAGAAACAGCATATCTCGAAGCACAAAAATTGGCTTCATCTGCCCTTACAACCCCAACGGTTCTAAGTGGTGCCTTGTACCGCGATATTTGGTATATGCCCGGAGGCCAAAGCTGGGGTGCTACTTTTTTAAAAGACGCTCATGCTCAATATATTTGGGGCGCTACCCCGGAAACCGGTAGCCTATCGTTAAGTTTGGAAGCCGTTTTAGATAAGGCTCATAATGCAGATTTCTGGATAGCACCCTCGGAATACACCTCATACCAAGGCATGCAACAGGCAACTTCACATTACCAACAGTTTAAACCTTTCCGAGAGCGAAAGATATTTTCCTATGCCCAAACCAAAGGACCTTCGGGAGGTATGCTCTATTTTGAACTGGGTCCGGCCCGCCCGGATCTAGTTTTAAAAGATCTCATCTATTATTTGCATCCTGGACTACTCACTAATTATGAACCGGTTTTCTTTAAACCACTGCAATAAATGGTTCACAACGCTAAATATTTGTTCCCGTTTCTAGGATTGTTAATTGCACTGCTGGGGGTACTACTTCTAAATTTAATTTATGGTTCGGCCAACATCCCGGCAGATGTACTTCTTGATTTGATTTTAGGTAAAACCGATATTCCGGAAAATTGGAAATACATAATCGTGGAGTATCGATTACCAAAGGCGCTTACAACTTTAATTGTTGGATCCGGATTATCCCTATGTGGGTTACTCATGCAAACCCTATTTAGAAATCCTTTGGCAGGTCCATTTGTTTTAGGGATTAGTTCCGGAGCTAGTTTGGGTGCAGCACTCTTGATTCTCGGGGGCAGTTTAATGCCTTCTTTTCTTAACCAACTTTTAATTTCAGATACTGCTTTAGTTCTGGCAAGTAGTTTAGGTAGCTTCTTGGTTATGGGAGTAGTTTTACTCATTAGTGCTAAAATGCGCGACGTTATGGCCCTGCTAATTGTTGGATTAATGTTTGGCAGTATTACTTCTGCTGTGGTTACCATTATGGCTTCCTTTTCTACTGCAGAGCAACTGCAACATTATATTTTTTGGTCTTATGGAAGCACCGGGAATCTAAGCTGGGGTCAATTGGGAATACTTACGGTGGTATTTGGTTTAACAATGTTGTTGATAATAAGCATTTTAAAGGCCTTAAATTCCCTTTTATTGGGAGAACAATACGCACAAACTATGGGCGTGGGTTTAAAACAAATACGCACCCTGATCTTAGTAATTACAGGACTTTTGGCCGGTAGCATTACCGCTTTTGCAGGACCAATAGCATTTGTGGGTTTGGCTGTCCCACACCTTACCCGAAACGCATTTAACACTTCGGATCACCGCATTTTGGTTCCCGGGGTATGCCTTATGGGCAGTGTCCTAATGCTGGTTTGCGATACCCTGGCCCAATGGCCGTTTTCGGATTATATTTTGCCGATAAATGCAGTGACTTCAATTATCGGAGCTCCTGTAGTTATTATACTGCTAACACGAAAAAATAAATTGCGATTTTAGCGGAAACAATTGATATGCTTTCATAACAGGAGCAAAATGTGATAACAACCAACAGGGTATGCCTGACAGTTTAAAAATTTATCCCATTCAAACTAAAAACCTCGGTATTGGGTACCGTACTCAAAAATCCAATATTGAGCTGTTGCAAGGATTAAATATTAGCCTACCGGAAGGAAGCCTAACTGCAGTAGTTGGTATTAATGGTGCCGGCAAATCCACTTTAATACGCACCATAGCAGGGGTACAACAAGCTTTGTGCGGGGAAATATCCATTTGCAACGTTTCATTGGCAAAACTACAACCGAAAAAGCGATCTAGTTTTATTAGTATGGTGTTTACAGACCCGCCAGCCTCTGGTAATTTAAATGTTTGGGACTTGGTTGCACTTGGCCGTTATCCTCATACAAATTGGATTGGTAGCCTTACGGAAAAAGATACACGTATAATTCAAAACTGTATACAACAACTGGATTTAACTGAATTATCACAACAGTTTTGTCATACGCTAAGTGATGGGCAGCTGCAACGCGCCCTAATTGCCAGGGCTTTAGCCCAAGACACACCGGTAATGCTCTTGGATGAACCCACTTCTCATTTAGACCTGTATCACAAGGTGAAAATATTTGAAATTCTAAAATCCATTGCCTCAACTACGGATAAAACGTTGGTTTTTACGACTCACGAAATCGACCTTGCGATTCAACTATGTGATTATATTTTAATCATTGACCAGGGTACTCCCAAGTTTGGAATGCCTTGCCAATTGATATCATCTGGGGCTTTTGAACAATTATTTCCAAAAGATCTAATACGTTTTAATCCGGATACAGGGAGATTCCAAGTTAATAAGTAATGAAACTCCTATTGAACTGACTTTACGGTTCTTTTTATCTTTAGAACAAAATAAATTTACTATGGGTACCGAAATTGGGATGGCTTTAACGGTGGTAATTGCGCTTGCCGCCGGATTGGGCTTAGGAAGTTATATTACTTCACTTCGAAAACAATCGCAAATAGGAACTTTAAAAGCCTTGGAAACCCATGCTACAGATCGTATTGGGTCTTTAGAAGCACAACTCGCATCTAAAGAAAGTCAATTGGAGGAACGCGGTCAGGAAAATCAAAGTCTTAAAATGGATTTGGTGCGCCAAGAGCAAGAAAAAATCAGTATTGAAGAGAAATTAAATAGTAATAAAGAAGAACTAGAAAAACTGGAGCAGCGCTTTAAAACCGAGTTCGAAAATTTGGCGACCAAATTACTGGAGAATACAAGCACAAAATTTACAGATAAAAACAAAGAAAACATTGAAGCCATTCTGAAACCGCTTAACGAGAAGATAAAAACTTTCGAGGATAAAATTGAGAACAACCACAAAGACAACATTGCTACACATTCTGCCCTTAAACAACAATTAATTGATCTTGAAAAATTAAACCAACAATTGTCTCAGGAGGCCGTTAATTTAACAAAGGCGTTAAAAGGAGACAGTAAAGTTCAGGGTAACTGGGGAGAATTTGTGCTCAAACGCGTTTTAGAAAAATCAAACCTGGAAGAAGGAAGAGAATATTATATACAACAGAGCAGTATTGGCGAATCGGGAAATCGTCTCATGCCCGACGTGGTGATTCAATTACCGGACCACAAAAAAATGATTATTGACTCCAAAGTTTCACTCACCGCCTATGAGCGCTATTCAAGTTCCGAAGACAAAGAAGAACAACGCAAGCTTTTGAAAGAACATATTTCATCCCTAAAGATTCATATTGAATCGCTACACAAAAAAAAATACGACGAACTTTACAAAATAGAATCTCCAGATTTTGTTCTCATGTTCATCCCAATAGAACCTGCGTTATATCTTGCTCAAAACGAAGACAATTCGTTTTTTTATACGGCATTCGAAAAAAATATTCTATTGGTGAGTCCCACCACTTTGCTTTCTGTCCTTAGAACTATTGATACGCTTTGGAAAAATGAAAAACAACAGCAACACGCTGTAGAAATTGCACAACATGCTGCTTCGCTTTACCATAAATTCAAAATCTTATTAGACGACTTAGAGACCCTTGGCAATCGATTAAACTCTTCCTCTTCTGCATACCAAAGTGCAATGAAAAAATTAACAGGAAATCAAAATCTCATCAAAGACATCGATCATTTAGAAAAGTTAGGTGTTTCACCCAAGTCTAGAATTGAAAACAAATGGCTTAAAAAGGCTGAGATTAAAGATTCCGAATCCTTGTTAGATTCAGGGTCAATTTGAATAGCACATTTGCATTCATGGGTTCGAAAACCGATTCAACTTATCAGCTAAGACAACCTTAGGCACCGCACATGACAACATTAAAAATGGATTTTGGATTAATCGGTTTGGGCGTAATGGGCAGAAATTACCTTTATAATGTTGCCGAAAAAGGGTTTTCTGTTGCCGGATTCGATTTAAATACGTCAGCAGTGGCAGCATTGAATGATCAATCCACTTTCGGAGAATTCGTTTGGGCAACCAATGAGCTGCATGCGTTTGTGGCCGCACTCAAACAACCTCGTAAAATTATGCTACTCGTTCCGGCGGGCGATCCGGTAGATCAAGCCTTGACAGACCTGCTGCCCTTATTGGATCCCGGAGACTGTATTGCGGATGGCGGTAACTCTTACTTTCAGGATACCGAAAGGCGGGCAGCGTATCTCAGGAAGGAATCAATACATTTCTTAGGGGTTGGCATTTCTGGCGGGGCATCCGGTGCAAGACTTGGTCCAAGTATTATGCCTGGAGGAAATAAACAGGCCTATGAATTATTCGAACCCATATTCGAGGCTACCGCTGCAAAATTCGACAGTGATTCCTGTGTAACCTATTTAGGCCCAGGGGCTTCTGGAAATTACGTCAAAATGGTGCACAACGGGATTGAATACAGCCTTATGGAATTGATCGCCGAAATTTATGGGGTACTGCATGGTATAGGCGGGCATTCCAATTCCGAAATTGGGCAGTTCTTTGAATCGTGTAATTCTGGACGACTTGAATCATATCTCGTAGAAATTACAGCGGCAATATGTCAAAAGAAAGATTCATTTTCCAATCGAGATCTTCTCGATGTTATATGCGACACAGCCCAGCAAAAAGGTACCGGAAAATGGACCTCACAAAATGCTATGGACCTTGGAATACCTATACCTGCTATTGATTCTGCGGTAAGTCAAAGAGGTATATCATCCTACAAATCGTTAAGACATGCTCTGAGCGCACGCTATTCCAAACCAAAAAGTAGTATTGGTGCGGCAGAGGTATTGAACCTAAGTGAGCCGGCCTTATTTTTCGGATATCTGATTTGTTTTAGTCAAGGCATGCATTTACTATCTGAGGCTTCGAAAACGTACAATTATCAACTCAATCTATCCAAAATTGCGCAAATCTGGAGAGCTGGCTGTATTATTCGGGCATCCGTATTGGATACTATTTCTAATGCTTTTTTAAACGCAGATGAGACCCAACATCTGCTAATGGACCCAAAACTTGGCCCTGCCATTTCAGAAACCTCAGAAGCGGCAAGAAGTTTTGCAATAATTGCAATTCAGCATGGAATTCCAACTCCTGCTCTTCAGGCAGCGCTTAATTATTTTGACGCCTTCACCTCGGCTAGACTGCCCACGAATCTCATTCAGGGGCAACGGGATTTTTTTGGATCGCATACCTACCAACGAACCGATCGGGAAGGCACATTTCATACCGAATGGTAGCCAATAAATTTGGCTGTAACCATCACAAGACATTGCAAAAATAATTTTATACCGGCTGGCAAAACCGATTAAATCTTGAATTACCTTCGCGGTGTTGCTGTAATGTATTGTGACACTTTATCATAAAGTCCGGGCTGTGGAGCGGGAGTTTCGCAATCTGGAAAAGGAGGTGGCCGCCTTTCAACAGGCCACCAAGCTATCTTGCCTTGCACGTTGCGGCAAATGCTGCCAGCGTCCGGATATCGCCGCTACCCCACTTGAATTTTTACCACTTGCGTATCACTTATTTAAATCCGGTGAAGCCGAAGCTTGGTATTATAAATTGGGTGAAATGCAAGGAGATTTATGCCCATTATTTCAACCCCTTTTACGTGAACAAGATTTAGGCTTTTGTGGTAACTATCCATACAGAGGTCTCATTTGCCGACTTTTTGGGTATGCGGCTACTACAGATAAATGGGACAAATTCAAATTAGTAACCTGTAAACCTTTAAAAACAGAAAAGACCAATTCTGTAGAACAGGCCCAAGCTTATATTGATGAGGGTGGTCCCGTGCCAATTATGCGAAATTATCAGTTGCGCCTCATGGGAATTGCTCCGGAACTGTCGCGTAAACAAGTACCCATTTGGGAGGCCATACGGGAAGCGCTTCAAGTTGTCTTGAGCTATTATGCCTTTAGGAGGCCCAGAAAAAGCAGCTAATAAAATTAACGGAAAAACCTCAACACAAGATCAGGAGCTTGTGCTGAGGTTTTAGCAAATTTAAAATTGCATTAGCGGTACGCCGATGTATTATTTACTTAAATACATGGTTCTTCTGGAGTACAGGTTGTAAAACTCGTCGTCTTTAAGGCTATCTATAAACAGGATACTCTCGCCAGTACTCTTCATTTCAGGGCCAAGATTTTTGTTAACGTTCGGAAACTTATTAAAACTAAATACTGGCTGCTTAATGGCATAACCATTTAGTTTAGGGTTATAATTAAAGTCCTTGACCTTATTGTGACCCAACATAATCTTGGTTGCAAAGTTTACATAAGGTTCTCCGTAGGCCTTGGCAATAAACGGAACCGTCCGTGAAGCTCTTGGATTGGCCTCAATGACGTATACTTTATTGTCTTTGACCGCAAATTGAATGTTAATTAGCCCCACCGTTCCCAGAGCAAGAGCTATAGCCTTGGTGTGGTCACGAATTTGTTCCATTACAAATTCACCTAAGTTGAACGGAGGCAGCGTAGCATTTGAATCCCCGGAATGTATCCCGCAAGGCTCAATATGCTCCATAATACCAATGATATACACATCTTCCCCATCACAAATGGCATCAGCTTCGGCCTCTATTGCACCGTCTAAATAGTGATCCAAAAGCAACTTATTGTTTGGTATTTTGCGCAGCAAGTCTACTACATGCGTTTCAAGCTCCTCCTTGTTGATTACAATTTTCATACCCTGCCCTCCAAGCACATACGAAGGACGAACCAATAAAGGAAAACTTAAGGTTTCGGCCAGTTTAAGCGCCTCATCTGCATTTTCGGCCACCCCAAATTCTGGATATGGAATATTATTTTCTTTCAGCAGGGTGGAAAAACTTCCGCGGTCTTCTGCTAAATCAAGTGAAGAAAAGCTGGTTCCAATGATCTTTATCCCGTATTTATCGAGTTTTTCAGCGAGCTTCAATGCCGTTTGACCTCCCAACTGCACAATTACACCCTCCGGCTTTTCATGAAGAATAATATCGTAAATGTGCTCCCAATAAACCGGCTCAAAATAGAGTTTATCTGCCGTATCGAAATCCGTTGAAACGGTTTCCGGATTACAGTTAATCATAATGGTTTCGTACCCACATTCGGCTGCCGCCAAAACTCCATGCACGCAACAATAATCAAATTCAATTCCCTGACCAATTCGATTCGGCCCGGACCCTAATACCACGATTTTCTTGCGGTCTGTAACTAGACTGTCGTTTGCAACATATCGCGAACCGTCCGGGCGTTCAATTTCTGCTTCGAACGTAGAATAATAATAAGGGGTAATAGCCTTAAACTCTGCGGCACAGGTGTCTACCAATTTATAAACCCTGCGAATATCCAATTCCATGCGTTTGGCGTGTACCTCACTTTCCCAGCATTCCAAGATATAAGCAAGTTGCCGATCGGCAAACCCTTTTTGCTTGGCCTCAAGTAGTAGGGTTTTCGGTAATGTAGCTATGGTATACTTACCCAATTCCTTTTCCAGGGTATATAATTCCTCGTATTGACGCAGGAACCACATATCTATTTTTGTAATCTCATGAATTCTACTCAACGGAATTCCCAATTGAATGGCATCATAAATCACAAAAACGCGGTCCCAACTCGCGTGGGTTAATTTATCAATAATTTGTTCGTATTGGGTGTAGCTCTTGCCATCTGCACCTAATCCATTGCGCTTTATTTCAAGGGATTGCGTAGCCTTATGCAGCGCTTCCTGAAACGATCGGCCAATGCCCATTACCTCCCCTACCGATTTCATTTGCAGGCCCAAGGTTCGGTCTGCACCCTCGAACTTATCGAAGTTCCATCTTGGAATCTTAACAATGACATAGTCTAGAGTGGGTTCGAACAAGGCAGAAGTGGATTTGGTAATCTGGTTGTCCAATTCATCTAACCGATAGCCAATAGCAAGTTTTGCAGCAATTTTTGCAATCGGATAACCGGTGGCCTTTGAGGCCAAAGCCGAAGACCGAGAAACCCTTGGATTTATTTCAATGGCAATAATATCCTCCTTTTCATCTGGACTTACCGCAAATTGCACATTACATCCTCCTGCAAAATCGCCAATGCTCCGCATCATTTTTATGGCCATATCACGCATACGCTGGAAAGTGCGATCCGAAAGTGTCATGGCAGGCGCTACCGTAATTGAATCTCCGGTATGAATTCCCATTGGATCCATATTTTCAATGGTACATATAATGACAACGTTGTCATTTTTGTCCCGAAGTAATTCCAATTCGTATTCTTTCCACCCCATCATGGCCTTATCAATCATGACTTCATGAATTGGCGATATTTCCAATCCGTGACTGAGCAAAGAATCAAAATCCTCAGGTTTGTAAACTATTGAGGCTCCGGCACCTCCCAAGGTATAACTCGCGCGAATAACAAGTGGAAAACCAAAATTTTGAGCAATTTCTTTTCCTTGTAAAAAGGAATTTGCGGTAGCCTGAGGCGCCATAGGAACTCCAATACGCTCCATTAACTCCCGAAATTGTTCCCGATCTTCAGTAATGTTTATGGCATCTATGTCTACCCCTATAATTTCGATTCCAAAATCGGCCCAAATACCTTTATCTCCGGCCTCGATACATAAATTCAATGCCGTTTGACCTCCCATAGTAGGAAGTACTGCATCGATCTCGGGATGTTTCTTTAAGATTTCAAGGATAGATTTGGTAGTAAGGGGCAACAAGTAAATGTGATCGGCCATTGCCGGATCGGTCATAATCGTTGCCGGATTACTGTTGATCAATACTGTCTTAATACCATCTTCCCGAAGCGATCTAAGTGCTTGAGATCCCGAATAGTCAAATTCACAAGCTTGTCCAATTACGATAGGTCCAGATCCAATAATTAAGATACATTTGATGTCGTTTCTTTTTGGCATTTTAAAAGCAGTATAATAATTAAACAAAAAAAAGGTGCTACTTCAAAAGTAACACCTTCAAATTTTATGGGAAAAATATCATTATTTCTTGTGTCTCGACTCAGAAGATACAGTTAACTTCTTGCGACCTTTAGCGCGACGACGGGCCAAAACTTTACGGCCGTTTGCCGTAGCCATACGCTCCCGGAAACCGTGTTTGTTTCTTCTCTTTCTTTTAGATGGCTGAAATGTTCTTTTCATGGTATGGCGATTTCTGTATTTGCCCGCTAGGACTTTATAACAGTTATTGAAATTCTGGCCGCAAATATACGAAGAGTTTTGGCAAACCCAAATGTGCACAAATTTTTTTTTGAATTGTTTTTACTACTTTTGCTAAAGCCAATAAAGGAGAGGGGTTTGGTGGCTACAGTTCAGCTATAATTCCTGAGTTTATGCACTGAAACGGAATTAAATAAAGGGAGATTTTCCGAATTATTTCCGAAGAAGATCAATATAAATCATTTGTGTTTAATTGTTTAAAACATAGGATATTCCAACATGTTCAATAAAAATTTCAAACTGGCATTAGCAATTTTAACCATTGGTTATTCCGGATATCAATTTGTCTTGGGAAATATAGGCAATGGTATAGTCTTAATCTTTTTAGCACTCATTTTCATTTTTCTATACTTCAGGAATGAAATCATTCTTTTAGCCTTTCTAAAAATGCGCAAACAAGATTTGGATGGAACAGAGCAATGGCTGGTAAAAATCAAAAATCCCGAAGGTGCACTTACAGTAAAGCAACAAGGCTATTTCAATTATTTAATGGGAATTATTTATTCTCAGAAGAATCTGGGTCAGGCCGAAAAATATTTTAGAAAAGCCCTCAAACTAGGGCTGAATATGGATTATGATTTGGCCATGGCCAAATTGAGTCTCGCGGGCATCGCAATGCAAAAAAGACGCAAACGCGAGGCTACAACCCTTCTTTCTGAAGCTAAAAAATTAGACAAGAACAATATGTTGACGGATCAAATCAAAATGATGCAACAGCAATTGAAGCGTATATAAACTTAGCCAAATTGCCTTAATAAAGGTATTTTGAAAAAATAACACGAGAATTTTTCAAAAGGAATCCACTTGGATTGTGTTTCTCAAGCAATCCGTTTATACGAAGATTTTAATTTTTCTACCATTATTTTGTATTTGAAGAAGGGAAAAGCTCTTAAATACTTTTTTTTCCTAAGCCAATCCAGATGTCCTATTTATTGGCTCAAAAATAAAATTCAGGGCAGGGTTACATAATACCCCTTGTGTGGTATAGCAATTTGATATTCCTTTCGGGAGGCATTATTCAAGTAGGGCTGACGCAGCCAAGGATTGTGGCGCTTTAAAATTTTATAATTAATTTCATGAGATTTCGCGAATGCGGTAAGACTTGTTATTGGTGTATCTACAGTAATCAAATCGCACGGAACGGTAGGATAATGATCGTCCGATTCAACTGAAAAGCCATACTTTTCTGCATCCGACAAAATCTCCTTGAGCGCAAGTATCCGAAATACATAACGGCTCGTTTCATCTCCTAAAAGTAAATTGTAGTAATCCGTTTCACCCTGGGTATTGCGATACCGGTCCAAAGATCCCATTCCAGTATTATAGGCCGCGGCTGCAAGGGTCCAACTGCCGTATTTATTGTACGATTTTTTTAAATATTTGCAAGCGGCCTCCGTAGCCTTTACGATATGATACCGCTCATCTACATTATCATTGACCTCCATTCCATATTCGCGGGCTGTTGCCTTCATAAACTGCCAAAATCCAGTTGCTCCAGCACTAGAAACCACTTGTTGCAAACCACTTTCGGCAACCGCAAGATATTTGAAATCGTCCGGAATCTGGTACTTTGCCAAAATTGGTTCAATAATTGGAAAATATTTATGGGCTCTTTTCAGGAGCAACAAAGCGTTTGACTGCCAATAGGTGTTCACTAAAAATTCACGATCTATGCGCTCCATTACCTCTGGATCGTCCTGAGGGACGGGTTCACCCGCAAAATTCAAATCTTCAGGAATGTCTATTGAAGAAATACGATAGGTAGCACTAACACGCATCTCCCCATTATCTGCTTCACGATTACTTAAATCCAATGCACTGGAGTTGGGATCCATCCCCAATTGAACCGAAAACACCAACGTACTTATAACAGCCACAAAACCAATCCCTGTAAGCATTTTCATAATTGCATTCATCTGTATCCT
Organism: Bacteroidota bacterium; assembly: GCA_046047415.1. Taxonomy (GTDB): domain Bacteria; phylum Bacteroidota; class Bacteroidia; order Flavobacteriales; family Flavobacteriaceae; genus Robiginitalea. The sequence goes on along the minus strand of JBJOHX010000105.1, from coordinate 11,685 downwards.
ATTTTCAAAGTAGCCTTAAATATAAAAAACCTGCAATGCAGTACCAAAAACGCAATGTTAAACCGACCTAATACACGAAAAAAGGGTTTAAGTACATCATGGAAATACTAAGGTTAGACCGTGCACCTGATTAATCTATTTTTTGTCGATTTATGGTACAGACTTCATGCAATCTTTAGGAACTTGAAGTGATTTTCACTAATTTAGCGTTTCCTTTGTAAATTTTGCGTTAAGGGTTTACTCCTTATGCAATTTGACATTTACACCGCGGAATTATTTTTATAAAACCAACCAAACTAACTCGAGACCTATGAACGAATTGGACATAAAAGACAATAACTTCCTGCGACAATTTGAAGTTCGGGTAAACGGTCATCTGGCTAAAATTGAATACGCTGCTCAGGAGCGTAAAATATTTCTAACCAAATTAGTGGTTCCCGAAGAAATTACACAAGAAGGATTTCGTGAAGAGTTTATTCGGGGAGTGCTGAACCAAATTCAAGAAATGAATTTACGCGTAGTCCCTACAAGCCCTCAGATTGCGGGTTTTTTAAGAAAACACCGGCAATACAGAGAACTGCTTCCTGTGGGCATCCGCATCTAAGGCGCCTTTTGAAAGTTACACAACTATCCCCGGAAACCCCGGGTTTTTTTATGCCGAAACTTCTGCGTTAACAGGCTCGAAACGCATCAATCCATCTGCATCTAGCGTTTTAAGTAACACACGTTTTGTTTTCCCGACCAGATCTGGATTCCAAGGTGCCTTAACCTTTATGTAGTTTTCTGTAAATCCGTGAATATAACCTTGTTTGTTTTCACCTTCGAACAGAACCAGAGCATCGTTCCCGATTTGCTGCAAATAAAATGCTCGGCGCTTCTTTTCGGAAAGACTTCGCAACATTTTGCTCCTGCGGGCACGTTCAGCAGTAGAAACAACTCCCTCCATGTCAGCCGCAGGGGTATTGGGTCTTTCGGAATAGGTAAATACATGAAAATAAGACACCTCCAAGCCGTGTAAGAAATCATAGGTTTCCATGAATTCCTGTTCGGTCTCGCCCGGAAAACCAACAATCACATCTACCCCAATACACGCATCGGGCATAATTTCACGAATCCGCTTAACCCGTTCAGCATAGAGGCCACTGCGGTATCGACGCCGCATGCGTCCCAAGACTGTATCACTTCCACTTTGTAGCGGCAAATGAAAATGAGGCACAAAGTGGGAACTCTGTGCAACAAAATCAATAATTTCATTTCGCAACAAATTGGGCTCTATGGAGGAGATGCGATAGCGCGCAATCCCCGGTACCGCATCTAGGGCAGTAATCAAATCCAAAAAGGTACTTTCGTGTTTCTTATTTCCAAACTCCCCTTTGCCATAATCGCCAATATTTACACCCGTAAGCACAATTTCACGAATGCCTTGACCCGCAATTTCTTCTGCGTTTTTTATGACGTTGCTCAGGGTATCACTTCTTGAAATACCACGCGCCAAAGGAATGGTACAGTAGGTGCATTTATAATCGCACCCGTCTTGAACTTTTAAAAATGCACGGGTCCGATCGCCTATGGCGTAACTCCCAACATAAAAATCTGCCTGGTCGATATCGCAAGAATGAATCGCCCCGGTTTCATTTTTTTGAAGTCGGTCCAGATACGCCGATAAGTTAAATTTCTCCGTGGCTCCAAGTACCAGATCAACCCCGGGAATAGCAGCTATTTCTTCGGGTTGCAACTGGGCATAACACCCAACTACTGCTATAAATCCTTCGGGGTTACTTTTTTGAGCTTGTCGAACCACCTGACGGCATTTCTTATCCGCATTATCCGTTACAGAACAAGTGTTTATTACATAGAGATCTGCATGCTCTTCGAAGGCAACCTTTTCAAAACCTTGTTGTTGTAAGTCTCTGGAAATGGTAGAAGTTTCAGAGAAGTTAAGTTTGCAACCCAAGGTGTAAAACGCAACTCGTTTTCCCATAATAAAATGGTGCATTTAGCGATTTGCAAAGATACCAAAATTTAACCCAAATACCCACAGGGCTGAGCTAGCGCATTTAAAATCTATTATTTACGCCATTTTCGGGTGGTCTCAAATACGTGATTCAAAATCTCGGCATCGGCAATGCTAAATGAAATTCCGCGTCTGTCCATCATAACCTTAGCTGCCTGAAAGGCCTTTTCGGGTTGATAGGTAGAAAAACCTGAGGCGCCACCCCAACTAAAACTAGGAACAAAATTCCGAGGAAATCCAGGGGTGTAAATGTTGCAGCTCACTCCAATTACGGTCCCTGTGTTGAACATGGTATTTATGGCTGTTTTACTGTGGTCGCCCATCATTAGCCCACAGAATTGAAGCCCGGTAGGCTCAAAGCACTCTGTTTCATAATTCCAAAGCCGCACCTTGTCGTAATTGTTTTTAAGATTAGAATTGTTGGAATCCGCACCAATATTACACCACTCACCTAAAACCGAATTGCCCAAATACCCGTCGTGACCTTTGCTGGAATAACCAAAAATCACAGAATTGTTTATTTCGCCACAAACCTTACCATAGGGCCCTACCGTGGTGGGGCCGTATATTTTTGCCCCCATTTTTACCACGCCGTGGGCTCCCAAGGCAAATCCACCTCGTATAAGATTGCCTTCCATCACCAAAGCCTCTTTACCCAAGTATATTGGCCCCTCGGTTGCGTTAAGGATGCTGAATTCAACGCTGGCACCCTCCTCCAGAAAAATCCTTTCGGGGTTAATTACCCTGTTCGTATCCGAAATTGGAGCAGATGTTTTTCCTAACGTAAGGAGCTCAAAATCATCTTCTAAGGCTTTTCCATTTAAAGAAAAAATGTCATAGGTATAGCGAATCTGAAACGGCTCTTGCGGATGTTCAACACGATTTAATCCGTTTATATGGTCTTCCGAAAGCACTTCTGCATGGCGATAGGCAAGCAGTATATCTTGGTACCAAAGCGCTGTCCCGGGTTTTAGATCAACAACCGCCTCAATCAAATGGTTATCGGGAAGGACAGATCCATTTACAAACCAATTATCCGATTCAAGAATCATCGGGAATTTTACCCTAAGGTAATCTTCGGTGTTATAACTCACGGCTACATTAAGTCTCTGCTCCCACTTTTCCCTAATGGTCAAAATCCCAATCCGAATATCGGCCACCGGTCGGGTAAAAGTAAACGGTAAAAGAGCGTTCCTGCGGTCTCCGTCAAAAAGTATACAATTCATAGAATTGAATGTTATTAGGCCTAAGTTACAAACTGGCAGCTGCGGATTAACCTCAACCGCGTAAAATGAAAAAAGCAGCCCTTTAGGCTGCTTTTAAAACGCTGAGTTTACCAAGAAATTATTTCTTTTCAAATTTCTGGTACTTGCTCTTAAATTTATCGATACGACCTGCTGTATCCACCAACTTGGCTTTACCGGTATAGTATGGATGGGAGGTACGTGAAATTTCAAGTTTTACCAAAGGGTATTCTACGCCATCTACCTCAAGGGTTTCGCGGGTATCTGCCGCCGACTTGGTTATAAAGACATCATCATTAGACATATCTTTAAATGCAACAAGTCTGTAATTTTCTGGATGAATATCTTTTTTCATGATAATGCAGGGTTATGCTTGCCAAATTTTCAGGGTGCAAATGTAAATAATATTCTTGAAATTCCTAAAAGGTTTCTCTAAGAAATTTAGAATAGAAATGGTTACCTTTTCAAACACTTGCCTTAATTTTGAACAGAATTTAACCAATTAAATTAAATTTATGGAAACTCAAGCACTTACCACTGGTAAACAATCTCTAAATTTTGGACTACTACTAGGTGCCGTAGGTGTGGCATTTAATTTCATGCTATACCTTGTAGACGCGCATACTACCCAGAGCCCTGTAACTCAAATTGTAAACATTGTACTTTCCGTAGGAATTATTTTTTGGGGAATCTTTAGTTTCAAAAAAGCAAACAATGGATTTCTAAAATTGGGTGATGCACTAAAACTTAGTACCGGCATGTCCCTAATTGCTGGGATACTTCAGGTATTGTACACCCTATTACTCGTAAACGTTCTGGATACTGGATTTGTGCAAAAGGTTATTGAAATTCAAATTGCCACGGCAGCTCAAAAAAATCCAATGACTCCAGAACAGATAGAACAAGCTATAGAAATGGGAGTTAAATTTTTCTGGTTTGGCTATCCTGTGATGCTAATCGTTTCTGTTGTATTTGGACTGCTCATTGGCCTAGTAGGCGGTTTAATTTTTAAAAAATCTCCCGAAGCCTAATCAATTTAATCCGAGCTGCCAGAACAGCTTCGACATTTTGCCATTTACAATATGCACCTATCCATTGTCATTCCCCTTTTAAACGAAGAGGAATCTTTAAAAGAACTTCACCATTGGATTGCATCCGTAATGCAATCCAATGGGTATGCATACGAAATTCTTTTCATTGACGATGGCAGTACGGACCAAAGTTGGCATGTCATTTCCGAATTAAATGAAACATACCCCGAGGTTCGGGGCATCCGTTTTGTAAAGAACTTCGGTAAATCGCAGGCACTTCACGCTGGCTTTAAAGCAGCCCAAGGAGATATTGTAATTACAATGGATGCCGATTTGCAAGATAATCCGGAAGAAATTCCGGAAATGATACACTTGCTAACTTCTGGAGGTTATGATTTAATTTCCGGTTGGAAAAAAGTCAGATATGACTCTTTTCTTATGAAGAATTTACCTTCTAAACTCTTCAATTGGGCGGCGCGAAAAACCTCTGGAGTTGCACTACACGATTTTAACTGCGGTTTAAAAGCCTTTAGGGCCCAGGTAATTCACAATATTGAGGTATACGGGGAAATGCATCGCTATATTCCGGTTTTGGCAAAAAACGCGGGATTTACCAAAATTGGCGAAAAAATAGTTCAGCATCAGGCGCGAAAATACGGCAAAACCAAATTTGGAGCCGAACGTTTTATTCACGGGCTTTTAGACCTAATCACCATTTGGTTTGTTTCTAAATTCGGAAAACGCCCCATGCATTTATTTGGTGCCTTGGGCGTGCTCATGTTCTTTATAGGGTTTAGCCTTTCCGTTTATTTGGGTATTGATAAACTATTTTTAAATCCAACCGGTAGGCTACTTACCGAACGCCCCCCTTTTTACATTGCACTAACTGCTATGTTGATGGGAATCCAATTCTTTCTATCTGGATTTTTAGGTGAAATACTTGTTCGGTCAAAACGAAACGAAAACCGATACACCATAGCAGAGGAATTGTTGGCTAAACCGGGGTTAAAGTAATATTCTTTGTATTTTTACCCATGTAAATTCAGCACCTTTTTCCATGGAAAACATACTTGCCACTGCAAAATCTTGGCTTTCTGATTTTTTTGATTCAGAAGTCATTCAAGAAGTACAGCGCCTTATTGATAACGACCCTAAGGAACTTCAAGATCGCTTTTACAAAAACTTAGAGTTTGGCACCGGAGGTATGCGTGGTATAATGGGGGTTGGCACCAACCGAATAAATAAATACACCCTGGGAAAAAGCACGCAGGGGCTCAGTAATTATTTAAAAAAAGCATACCCCCAAGAAAACTTAAGGGTAGTAATTGCCTACGACTGCAGGCATAACAGCCAATCTTTGGCTCAAGTAGTTGCTGAGGTATTTTCTGCCAACGATATTGAAGTCTTTCTTTTTTCGGAGCTAAGAACTACACCAGAGCTTTCATTTGCGGTTAGACATTTAAATTGTCATGCGGGCATAGTTCTTACCGCTTCTCATAATCCTCCTGAATATAATGGATATAAGGTTTATTGGACCGATGGTGGTCAAATAGTACCTCCTCAAGACGGAGAAATTATTGAAGAAATCAATCAGATAGATTATTCCGATATCAATTTTAAGGCCAAGGCCGATCATATTATTCAAATAGATCAGGAGGTAGATGATGCTTTTATTTCGGCCTCCGTTGCACAAGGTAGTATTGGAGCCCAAGGAAAAAATAATTTTTCAATTGTATTTACCTCTTTACATGGCACATCTATTACTGCAATTCCTGAAGTATTAAAACGCGCCGGATATACACAAGTTACAATTATTGAAGAGCAGGCCGTACCCGATGGAAGTTTTCCTACGGTTAAATCTCCCAATCCAGAAGAACCTGCTGCCTTGGCAATAGCAATTGCTAAAGGGGAAAAAATTGGCGCAGATATGGTAGTGGGTACCGATCCAGATAGCGACCGCCTTGGCATTGCCGTTAGAAATAATGAAGGAAAACTCGAATTGTTAAACGGCAATCAGACCATGGTCCTTATGACCCGTTATTTGTTGGATAAGGCCAAAGCAAATGGGCTTAAAGGCAATGAATTTGTGGCGTCTACCATTGTTTCTACACCCATGATGGAGGCCATGGCCCAATCTTATGGGGTAGAATGCAAAACCTCGCTCACCGGTTTTAAGTGGATTGCCAAGATGATTGTCGATTTTCCCAATCAGCACTTTTTGGGGGGCGGTGAGGAAAGTTTTGGTTTTATGGTTGGGGATTTTGTGCGCGACAAGGACGCGGTAACCTCTACCCTACTGGCTTGTGAAATTGCAGCCTCCGCCAAGGCCGCCGGGAGCAGTTTTTATAAGGAATTGCTGCAGTGTTATGTAGACTTCGGATGCTACAGAGAGCGACTTATTTCATTGACCAAAAAAGGTATGGACGGGGCTGCAGAAATTGCCCAAATGATGATCGATTTCCGGGAAAACCCATTAAAATCAATTGACGGGTCTGAGGTGATCGGCATGGCCGATTACGAACGCTCCGAATATACCGACTTCAAAACGAGAACAAAATCACCAATTGACCTTCCCAAATCGAACGTGTTAATCTACAGCACCGCCGATGGGACTCGCGTGGCTGCCAGACCCAGCGGTACAGAGCCTAAAATCAAATTTTACATCAGTGTTAATGCACATCTTGACCGTGTAACGGAGTATCCCGAAAAGCATACCGAGCTCGAGTCTAAGATGGACCGGATTTTGAGTGAACTCAATTTAGGTGCATGAATTACTTTCGCAAAATTTTAAAATTTGCGTGGCCGTATAAGCGATACGGATACCTGAACATCTTGTTCAACATCTTGTACGCCTTTTTCAGTGCACTTTCCTTTGCTGCCCTAATTCCGATGCTGGATGTACTTTTCGAAAAATCGGAACCCATTGCGGTAAAACCTGAATTTACAGGTGTCGGCAGTTTGGAATCGTACCTTAAAGACAGTCTTTACTATCAGGTAGGCAATGTAGCCGGGAACGATAAAATGCAGGCCCTTGTGCTGGTAATTTCATTGGTTTTGGTGCTTTTTTTATTGAAAAACGTTTTCAATTACCTGGCAATGTACTTTATTACCTTCCTGAGAAATGGAGTACTAAAAGACCTTCGCAATGCCTTGTACGACAAGATAATTTCCCTACCGCTTTCCTTTTATTCCGAAAAGAAAAAAGGGGACGTTATTGCACGAATCACATCGGATGTACTTGAAATTCAGCATTCCTTTCTTTCCATTCTCGAACTGATTGTACGTGAACCGCTTACCATCTTATTTACCATTTTGGTCATGTTTTTCATCAGTGTAAAACTGACGGTTTTCGTTTTTGTATTCATTCCGGTGGCCGGGATTTTAATTTCCAGAATCGGGAAATCCCTGAAACGGCGTTCGGATCGGGTACAGCGGGAACAAGGCATGTTTTTGTCTTTAGTGGAAGAAACGCTGGGCGGACTTCGGGTTGTGAAGGCCTTTAATGCCGAAACTGCATTTAGCAATCGATTCCGAAACTCTACCAACCGCTTTTTTAATTTTTCGAACAGCCTGCTAAATAGGCAGAACCTGGCTTCTCCCGTGGGCGAATTTCTGGGTATTCTCGTAATTGGCGTGCTGTTGTGGTTTGGCGGAAAGATGGTGCTGATCGAAGCCAGTTTGGACGCCTCTTCCTTTATAGCCTATATGGGATTGGCATATAACATTTTAACTCCTGCCAAGGCCATCAGCAAAGCCTCTTATGGGGTTAAGAAAGGAAATGCAGCCGCCGAGCGGGTATTGGAAATCCTGGAAACGGAATCAGACATTCGGGAGGTTGAAAATCCCATTCCAAAAACAAGCTTCCAAAGCCTTCTGGAATTTGAAAACGTGAGCTTCAAGTATCAGGAAGATTCCGTTCTCAACGGCATTAACCTGCGCGTTGAAAAAGGCAAAACCATTGCGCTGGTTGGCCAGTCCGGAAGTGGTAAAAGTACGCTCGCCAATTTGGTTTCCCGATTCTATGATGTTTCTTCCGGAGTTATAAAAATAGATGATATCGACATCCGTAACCTGAAACAAAAAGACCTGCGCGAGCTAATTGGCATGGTTAGTCAGGATTCCATCCTATTCAACGACACAGTAAAAAACAACATTATTCTAGGCAATCCCAATGCCTCCATGGAAGAAATAACTACAGCTGCTCGGGTAGCCAATGCGCATGATTTTATCATGCAATTACCCGAAGGCTACGAAACCAATATTGGGGATGGCGGCAACAAGCTCAGTGGCGGGCAAAAGCAACGACTCTCCATTGCAAGGGCTGTGCTAAAAAATCCTCCAATCATGATTTTGGACGAGGCTACTTCGGCCCTAGATACCGCTAGCGAGCGCTTGGTGCAAGAGGCCTTGGAAAATATGATGCGGGGCAGAACATCACTTATAATTGCGCATCGCCTAAGTACCGTACAGCACGCCGATATTATTGTGGTTTTGAATGCCGGTAAAATTGATGAAATGGGTTCTCATGAGTCCCTTATTGAAAAACAGGGAACCTACTACAAATTGGTTCACATGCAGCAATTACTATAAAGTTTAAGCGTTTGCATTAAACGTTTTAATAAAAATCCGGTCTAAATGTTATCCGGGCTATGACAGCATCTGAATCTGAATTAATAGAAAGGCTTCACGATCCAAAAAGGCGAGATGCAGCTTTTTCCGAACTGGTAAAACAGTATCAGGAACGACTGTATTGGCCTATACGACGAATTGTTTTGTATCACGAAGACGCAGATGATGTATTACAGGAAACCTTTATAAAAGTGCATAAACATATTGGTCAATTTAAAGGGGAAAGCCAGCTATATAGCTGGATCTATCGTATTGCTACCAATGAGGCATTGACATTCTTGAAAAGAAGGGCAAGGATTCAGGGATTAACCGATTCCGACCTGCAGGATAAAATGGTTGCGAATTTGGAGGCAGACACCTTTTTTGATGGAGATCAAGCGGCTTTACTCTTGCAACGGGGCCTAACTACACTTCCTGAAAAGCAAAGACTAGTCTTTAATTTGAAATATTTTGAATCTATGACCTATGATGAAATGTCCGAAATTCTAGAAACATCTGTTGGAGCCTTAAAAGCCTCTTATCACCATGCGGTAAAAAAACTTGAAAATTTTCTGAATGACGCACATTCCTAAAACTATAAGATTAAACCTTTTAACTGGAATACCATCTAAACATTATGGAGCCAAACGTTGAAAATAATCATTTTAAATTGCCAGAAGGCTATTTTGATGGCTTGCCGACTCGTCTTCAGGAGCGTCTTAGTCATCCTTTGAATGAATATGCGCAAAGAAATGAAGCCTTTTTAGTGCCTGATTATTATTTCGACAATTTGGAATACCGGTTACAGCAGCGCTTAACCTCCCGCTCTAAGGAGACCATCCCGTTTTGGAAAAATAAATGGTTTAGTTTTAGCGCAGCAGCCGCATTATTGCTTTTTTTGATTTTACGTCCGGTTAGTCGAAGTGAAGTACCTGAATTTGAAGATTTGGCACGTTCAGACATCGAGGCTTATCTTGAATTTAGCGATTCAGATTTTAGTGCCTATGAAATGGCAAAGGCTTTACCTATTACAGACGTATCACCGGCCGATTTCATGGAAGAAGTTCCTCACGAATCTCAAATTCTAAACTATTTGGAATTTAAAACTGAAGCCTACGATCACTACAATTTCAAAAACGATGAATAACCGAATTATCTACTTTTTGATACTGGGAATTTTTATTGGAACCCTAACCGTGCAAGGTCAAACCGGTACGCCTGCTTCGTCGGAAGATAATCAAGAAAAAATAAAAGCCTTAAAGGTTGCATTTTTTACCGAGCAACTCAACTTAAGCGCTTCGGAGGCCGCACGATTTTGGCCCATGTACAATGCCTACGAAAGTGAAAAAGATCAAATAATGAGTGTAAAGCGCAAGGAAGTATTTGACAAAATCGGCGGGAACAGCACGTATACCGAAGCCGAGGCCAAGGCAATCTTGTCGCTTTATAGAGAATTGGAAAGCCGCGAAGCCGCACTAGTTCAAAAATTCCAAAGCAAAATGGCAACAGCCTTTTCAGCCACCAGAACCTTGAAATTATTTCGTGCAGAACATGAATTTAGGATTCGTCTATTGCGCGAATACCGTAAAAGGAATGGAAATGTACCACATCCTTAGGTTCACCTAAATTGTAACCTGGCCAACCGACCTTTTCCTGCGGCGTAAGCTTCGTTCCCATTAACGAATCGTAACGTGTAAAAGGGCTCATCAGAAAGCTCAAACCAGTTTTTACCCCCGTCTGAGCTTTGAGAAATACCTGTAAATCCTACCGCAATTAGGCCCAAACCATTGGTTTCGGGTATATATTGCACACAACTTTTATACCCGGGCAGATTTCCATTGGCTACCAATTCCCATGTTTTACCTCCATCCAAGGTTCTGGCCTTATTGGCCGTATCGAGTTCGGGCTGGGTATAATCTCCGCCAATGGCAAAACCGGTTAAGGCATCGGCAAAGTCTACGCTATAAATGCCACGTGTTGCTCCATCTGTTGCCAATGGGATAGTGGAAACACTCCAGGTTTTCCCCAAGTCTTCTGAGAAGTATATACGACTCTGACTACTGCCAATCCAACAGTGTGTACCTATAATGGAAATATTGGTGTTGCTTGCGGCAAAAGCCCCTTCTCCTTCAAGAGCAGATGGCAGGGCACTGCAAGGCATCTTTTCCCAATGCCCTCCACCATCTCGAGTAATAAGAATAGACAAACATCCCTGTTGCGCATCTCCCACAGCGATTCCGTTTAAATCGTCCCAAAATGCCATGGCATCATAAAAAACGTTTGGGCCCGTCTCACGATACACCAATTCCATTTGCCCACCTTTTCCAGTTTTAAACAAGAGCGCTGGCGTACCGACCGACAACATAAAAAAATCAGTAGCCGTATGCGCCACCGCCCTAAATTCAGGATAGGTAGCTTCATACGTTTGCTTTCCAATACGCACCATACTATCTTTTAGGGTATAGGTACCAAAAACACCTGAAGCTCCTGCAAAAGCAACACTTCCCGGCATAATTTCCAAGGCTCGAATCGACACGCTGTCTTCCCATAAAACATCAATTGAAACCGTTTTAAAAGGTCGTATTTCCATTTTTGGATGACAGGTATAAAAACTTAAAATAATCCAGAAAACAAGGAAATATCGCATCGAACAGTTTTTAATCAAAGATATTCTTATTCTGACTAAAAGGCTACCTTTGTGCCGATGCGATTACACCGAAACTTAGTTGAAGCCGTAGTAAGCGGCATGCTACAAATTTTTACCCAGGACACCTATGCCGATAAGGTT
>JBJOHX010000104.1:0-5515 GCA_046047415.1 Bacteroidota bacterium | reverse complement strand
ACCAAACGTATTATCCCTTGTCTCGACGTTAAAAATGGTCGTACAGTTAAAGGGATAAATTTTGTTAACCTAAGAGATGCCGGTGATCCGGTAGAACTTGCTGGCATTTACGCCGAACAAGGGGCAGATGAATTGGTGTTTTTGGACATTAGTGCCACCGAAGAAAACAGGAATACCCTCGCAGATTTGGTGCGAAATGTAGCCGCAGCAATAGACATACCTTTTACCGTTGGTGGGGGAATCTCGTCGATTGCAAATGTTGATCTCATGTTGCAAAACGGGGCCGATAAAGTTTCTATTAATTCTGCGGCGGTTAGAAATCCTGCTTTAATAGACGAACTCGCGAAAAAGTATGGCTCTCAATGCATTGTTGTTGCATTGGATGCACGAAAAATAGAAGATCAATGGTTAATTCATTTGGTTGGCGGAAAAATCGCTACTGAAATTGAATTATTTGAGTGGGCCAAAGAGGTGGCCGACCGTGGAGCCGGAGAATTGTTATTTACAAGTATGGATCACGACGGTACAAAAAATGGCTTTGCAAATCAAGCATTGTGTCGGCTTTCAGAATCCGTTCAAGTCCCAGTTATTGCATCTGGAGGCGCAGGTGAAATGAAACACTTTGCAGCAGCCTTTTTGGATGGAAAAGCGGATGCGGCCCTAGCAGCGTCTGTATTTCACTTCAAGGAAATCCAAATTCCGGAATTAAAAAAGTATTTAAAACAATCAGGAATCCCAATTCGAATTTGAAATGATGAACATAGATTTTTCAAAAGAAAATGGATTGATTCCAGCCGTGGTGCAAGATGTAAACAGTCGCATGGTACTTATGCTGGGTTATATGAATGAGGAAGCTATTGCTACAACCCAATCGCTTGGCAAGGTTACCTTTTACAGTCGCTCCAAAAAAAGATTATGGACCAAGGGCGAATCCAGTGGTAACTTCCTTGAATTTGTGTCTATGGACTTAGATTGCGATCGGGACTCACTTTTAATTATGGCCAGGCCATCGGGGCCCGTTTGCCATCTGGGAACTCAAACCTGTTGGGGTAATCAAGAAGATCAAGGCATTCATTTTTTGGCACAGCTGCAAGGCATTATTAGGAATCGCCACCTGGAGTCCAAATCCAAAGATACTGCTTCGGAAAGTTATGTGGTTTCGCTATTTCAAAAGGGCATTCCAAAAATTGCTCAAAAGGTTGGAGAAGAAGCCGTTGAAACTGTAATTGAAGCTATGAGCAATAAGGACCACTTACTCTTAAATGAAAGTGCCGACCTAGTATTTCACTTAATGGTATTATTAGAAGCAAGGGGATTTGGTCTATCCGATATTGCACAAGTACTCCAAGAAAGGCATCAAAAAGGGCGTTAAGTTTTTCATAATCCTGTAAGGAGCCGGTTTATTTTAGTATTTTTAAACTGCTATGAAATTTAAAAACGGTTTTCGTTTTACCTCCTACACGGCCCCTTTTAAAAGTCCGTTCGAAAAGTTATTTGATATTTTTCAGGAGCTTATAACCCATACTTCTGGGGATGTAGATGAAGCGTTGGATTGGCTGCGCCAGTTGGACGAGGAATATCAATTAACAAATCCAGACTATACCCTAGAAGACTTTATAGAAGATTTAAAAGCAAAAGGCTTTATTCGAGAGGAGCTAGATTCGTCCGATTCGGGAATTCCAGAAGATGGGGACGGAAATAAGGGTTGGGTTATGAGTGCTAAACTGGAGCGATTACTTCGAACCCGGGCTCTGGAACAAATTTTCGGAAAACTGAAAAGGCGAGGCCAGGGTAATCACAGTACTGGAAAATTAGGCCTTGGAGACGAGCATGCCGGGGATTTTCGTGCGTATCAGTTTGGAGATGCGTTGGAGCAAATTTCGATTACTGAAAGTCTCCGAAATGCCCAAATAAACCACGGAATGGAGGGTTTTAGTCTGGACGAAAATGATTTGGTGGTAGAAGATATGCACCACAAAGCGCAAATGAGTACTGTACTAATGATTGACATTAGTCATAGTATGATTTTATACGGAGAGGATCGGATTACCCCGGCTAAAAAAGTGGCTATGGCACTTGCAGAGCTTATCACTACGCGATATCCAAAAGATACTCTTGATATTTTAGTATTTGGCAATGATGCCTGGCCAATTGAACTTGCCGAATTGCCGTATTTGAAAGTTGGCCCATATCATACCAACACCGTTGCAGGATTGGAATTGGCCCTGGATTTATTGCGAAGAAAGCGGAATACCAACAAACAAATTTTTATGATAACCGATGGTAAGCCATCTTGTCTCAGACTCCCGGATGGAACTTACTATAAGAATAGTGTGGGCTTGGATGATTTTATAGTAGAACGCTGTTATAACATGGCGGCCCAAGCCCGTAAACTCCACATTCCAATTACCACCTTTATGATTGCCAAAGATCCATACCTCATGCAGTTTGTGCGTCAATTTACTTCGGCAAATAAGGGCAAAGCTCTGTTTACAGGGCTAAAAGGCCTTGGTGAGACTATTTTTGAAGATTATGAATCCAATCGTAAAAAACGATTAAGAGGATAACTATATGAGTGAAATTAAATCGCCCAAACCGGACATTAAAACTTTAGGTGAATTACGTGCTTCTGGATATCAATATAAAGGTATCAAGGAAGAATTGCGAAACAACCTATTAGAGTGCATCCGAATCGGAACCCAACCGTTTGAAGGTATTTGGGGATACGAAAATAGCGTAATTCCTCAATTGGAATGTGCCATTTTATCGAAACATCACATTAATCTTTTAGGCCTGAGAGGACAAGCAAAAACCCGATTGGCAAGATTAATGCTTAACTTATTGGATGAATGGATTCCCGAAGTTTCGGGTTCAGAATTGCACGATGATCCATTTAAACCACTATCGCGTTTCGCACAGGAGCGCATAGCGGCGGAAGGAGATGCAACTAAAATTTCTTGGGTGCATCGCAGTGAGCGATTTTACGAAAAACTGGCTACACCAGATGTTACCGTTGCAGATTTAATCGGTGACGTAGACCCTATAAAAGCAGCAAATTTAAAGCTCTCTTATGCCGATGATCGCGTAATCCATTTTGGAATGATACCTCGAGCAAACCGGTGTATTTTTACCATAAATGAATTGCCCGATTTGCAATCTAGAATACAGGTTGCATTATTCAATATTCTTGAAGAAGGAGACGTGCAGATTCGAGGTTTCAAGGTAAGGCTTCCCTTAGACGTTCAATTTGTCTTTACCGCCAACCCTGAAGATTACACAAATCGCGGGAGTATTGTTACTCCATTAAAAGACAGAATAGGATCTCAAATACTTACACATTATCCCAAAGACGTTGCTACCTCTAAACGAATTACCAGACAGGAGGCAGATTTGACAGTATCTCAGCAAATAGGAATATATATTCCAGAATTAGCACGTGACTTGTTGGAGCAAATTAGTTTTGAGGCGCGCGAAAGCATGTATGTGGATCGAAAAAGTGGTGTAAGTGCCCGCACAAGTATTACGGCATTCGAAAATTTAATCAGTACTGCAGAACGTCGCATGGTCCGCAATGGTGCCACAGAGACTTCAATTCGACTTATCGATTTTATGGGTATTATCCCCTCGCTTACCGGAAAAATGGAATTGGTTTATGAAGGTGAACAGGAAGGCGCAGATGCAGTTGCAGAGTTCTTAATTGAAGAAGCAGTCAAGTCCACTTTTACTCAATGCTTTCCTGAAATTAAAAAATTAGAAAAACAAGATGCTGAGAGTCCTTATGACGACCTAATTAACTGGTTTTATGAAGGTGAAGGATTGGAAATAAGTGAAGAAGTTTCTGACTTAGAGTATGAAACGGCACTTAATACGGTTTTGCCAATGGAAGAATTAATTTCAAAATATGTGCCTCAAATTGAACACAAGGATCGGTATTTTTATATGGAAATTCTCTTGTGGGGCCTTGCTGCATTTGATAAACTAAATAAAAACCGTTTTTCTCAAGGCATTCAATTTAACGACCCATACGGCAATTACTTTAAAAATATTTAGGTCGGTTTATGGCTTATCACAATAACCTATTTGGCTGATGTTCTCTGGATTGTCGAAAGCACCTAATTTAATTTTTCGAAAATAAATTGCCAGTAGCGAAACTACAAGAAAAAGCAATTGTACTGAAAATACTAAAATACCCTCT
The DNA here is from genome assembly GCA_046047415.1 of Bacteroidota bacterium. GTDB lineage: Bacteria > Bacteroidota > Bacteroidia > Flavobacteriales > Flavobacteriaceae > Robiginitalea. Next base: position 1,320 of record JBJOHX010000104.1, on the reverse strand, counting down.
GAAAGGAAGTTCTCCGGTAATACCTCAAGATTATAGGTGTTGTAATTCAATAGGACGTAAAAGGTTTCAACTAGCTCAAAGGTATATATTAAAGAAATTCCGTACATCGCAATTTCCAGGTTCTGAAGCTGAAAATCCGTTTTAACGGCCCGAAATAGCTTTTGGTTTAGCACGGACAAGTAATACAAATGAATCCCTATGCCCAAAGGTAAAATATAATGATCTACCTTGAACCAATAGAATTTATGGGTATTTAACCCGTAAAAATTTGCAATAACAACGATTGGAATTAAAGTTAGAATACATATTTTGTAAAGGATCCAACTGTTCCGGGTAAAAAAGAAATTAAGCATTAATTTAATTGTTATACTTATGGGTATAAACGAAACGTGTGTTGGATTATTTCTGAAAATTCGATGAACGGTAATTTAATTTCGAAAAATAAAATCAACGCACGAAAAAGGATTTTGCTACATGGCCAACCATCATAAACACCGCATTTCCCGCACCAAAAAACATCGAGAGAAAGCAGGTACTGCTCCCGGAACCATTACTTATCTGGGGAATCGTGAAGGATTTCCTTCCCAAATTTCATGTATTACTTATTCGGAAGCGCATTATGACAAAGTTAATCTCGAGAAACCTGAAGATTTATTAAAAGATGGACTGACAGATTTCAGTCAGTGGATAAATATCATAGGGTTAAGCGACGAAGCGTTAATGACACGTTTGGGAGCGTTTACCGGACTAAACAATCTTGTAATTGAAGATATTGTAAATACCGATCAGCGGCCAAAGGTAGACGAATACGAAACCTACATCTTTGGTGTTTTCAAAATGCTTTACCTAGACGCACAACTGCAATTAGTAAAGGAACATGTTGCATTGGTTCTGACCAAAAATCAGGTGTATGTCTTTCAGGAAATCCAAGCCGATGTTTTCGAACACGTAAGGAAAAGAATTAATGAAAAATCTGGAAGAATACGTAGTAGGGGAGCAGATTATTTGTTTTTTGCCCTAATAGATGCCATTATAGACAATTACTTTGTAGTGCTGGATCATGTGGAACAAAAGTTAGACTCCATAGAAGAGGAAATCTATAAAAATCCAACACATCAGACAGCCTTTCGAATTCAAGAATTGCGAAAGGAAATTCTTAATCTAAGGACCTGGATGAGCCCGGCTAAAGAATTATTGGGTAGATTAATTCAAAGTGATTCTTCCCTAATTACAAGCGACACAAAAATTTTCCTAAGGGATGCCCTAGATCATGCTCAGGAGGTACACGAAACACTCCAAATCCAACGGGAAATGGCTTTT
>JBJOHX010000103.1:0-55908 GCA_046047415.1 Bacteroidota bacterium | reverse complement strand
CAAGGCCACTGTCATCCACATATAATAGATGCACTTATAGCTCAAGCTCAAAAACTAACACTGACATCTCGTGCATTTTACAACGATCAGCTGGGAGCCTATGAACAGTTTTTAACTGGTTATTTTAAATTCGATAAGGTATTGCCAATGAATACTGGTGCTGAAGCCGTCGAAACCGCGCTAAAGCTTGCGCGTAAATGGGGTTATGAAAAAAAGGGAATCGCGGCTGGACAAGCCAAAATAATTGTGTGTAAGAATAATTTTCACGGGAGAACCATAAGTATTATTTCTGCGTCCAATGATCCTGTAGCTACACAAAACTTTGGGCCGTTTACACCTGGTATTATTTCGGTTCCCTATAGTGATTTGAAGGCTTTGGAGCAAGAATTGGGGCCCAATGTAGCTGCATTTTTGGTGGAACCCATTCAAGGAGAAGCCGGGGTATTCGTTCCGGATTCTGGATATTTAAAGGCTGCTCGGGAATTGTGTGCGACTCACAATGTGCTATTTATGGCAGACGAAGTGCAAACCGGAATTGCGCGCACCGGAAAATTACTGGCAACTTGCGGAAATTGTACTTGTGAAGATCGTATGTGCAGTGGTTCACCTGAGGTAAAACCGGATGTACTTATTTTAGGAAAGGCTCTATCCGGCGGCGTCTTACCGGTTTCGGCAGTTTTGGCAAACAATGAAATTATGGAGGTTATTCAACCCGGTAATCACGGGTCTACTTTTGGAGGTAACCCTCTGGCATGTGCAGTGGCGGTGGCGGCCTTGGAAGTTGTTCGAGATGAAAATTTGGCCGAACGGGCAGCTGTTTTAGGACAGCGATTTCGTGATAAAATGGCTCTGGTTATAGCTAAAAGTACATTGGTAAAAGAAGTACGGGGTAAAGGTTTACTCAATGCGATTCTGATTAATGATTCTGAGGACAGTTCAACCGCCTGGGACATTTGTGTGAGATTAATGCATAATGGTTTGTTAGCAAAGCCAACTCACGGAAATATCATACGTTTTGCGCCACCCTTAGTGATTACGGAAGATCAGTTAGATGCTTGTGTTGCAATCATTCATAAGTCCATTCAAGAAGTGGAATTCGCTAAACATTAGTTGTACTGGAGCATCCTGAAGACATAAAAAAGCCCGGAACATTGTTCCGGGCTTTTTAAATTGTATGCTTTCAAGATTATGAGCGCACTTCTTTGATACGTGCTTTCTTTCCTGTAAGACCTCTAAAGTAGAAGATACGTGAGCGACGTACTTTACCGCGCTTGTTTACCTCAACTTTTTGTAATGCAGGCATGTTTATCGGGAAGATTCGCTCTACACCTACAGTACCACTCATTTTGCGAATGGTAAAAGTTTCTGTAGCGCCAGATCCGCGACGCTGAATTACTACCCCGCGAAAAAACTGAGTTCTGGTTTTTTCACCTTCTTTAATTTCGTAATAAACTGTAATGGTATCTCCGGCAGAAAATTCCGGAAAATCCTTTCTGCTAATAAATTCGTTTTCAACAAAACGTACCAAGGATTCCATAAATAGGATTTAAAGTTTTAATGAAGCAACATGCACGGACTTCGTCAGAGGTTGGTTCAAAAGTGCCGCAAAAGTAAGGTATAAATCCCAAAAGACAAGAATTTTTATTTAAAAATAAGTCTTATTCCATATCTAAAAGATCTGGTCGTCTTGCCATGGTTCTTTTAAGTGACTCATTTTCTCTCCAGATGTCTATCTTGTCTGTATTCCCCCCAAGCAATACTTCCGGAACGGAAAGTCCTTTAAATTCACGTGGACGAGTGTATACCGGAGGTGCCAACAGGTTGTCTTGAAAGGTATCAGTCAAAGCAGAAGTTTCATCGCCCAATACTCCTGGTATGAGACGAATGATGGCATCTGAAAGCACTGCGGCTCCCAATTCCCCACCAGATAAGACATAATCGCCAATAGAAATTTCCCGGGTGATCCATAAGTCTCGAATACGCTGATCTACCCCTTTATAATGGCCACATAACATGAGTAAATTCTCTTTAAGTGAGAGTTGATTTACTGCTGCCTGTTTTAAGGGTTCACCGTCCGGAGTCAAATAGATGATTTCGTCGTATCGACGTTGCTGGGTAAGTTCGGTAAGGCATTTGTCTATGGGTTCCGCCATAAGTACCATTCCTGCACCTCCGCCAAAGGGATAATCATCTACTTGTCTGTAGGCGTTGGAAGCATAATCTCTTAGGTTATGCACCACGATTTCGACATGACCTTTGGTAATGGCCCGATTCACAATAGAAGCGCTAAACGGGCTTTCCAGCAATTCTGGTACCACTGAGACAATGTCTATACGCATATTCCGAAATTCGGTATTATTTGGATTTTCGGTTTTTGTTGATTTCATCGTGCAGTTGCCTGCTGATGCGCTGTTCACGTTCCAGTGCTTTCCGGCGGTAATCTTCAAATTCGATTTCCAAATCCGTCAATTTTGCTTTTGACTCCTGTGTAATTGCATTACTTCTGGTAAATCTAAAAATAAAGTGTCCTAGAAGAATGGAAAGGATTATTAACACAATCCAGACTATAAGGTTATATGTGCCTTTGGTGATTTGTTGGCCAAAAAAATTCACACTGTCCTTTTCATTGGTAGCGTTACTCAGTGCCTTAGTAGTTGTGGTTAATTCCTCCTTGAGTTTATTGATTTGGCCGTTCTGATTGTCAATGGTCTGCTTTAAGGTAAGGGCTATCTTTCTGTTCTCCTTTAAACTGTCGGATATATTATCCCTTAATTTTTCGAATTCACGCGTTCGGGATACTTTATAGCGGACCCCATTGTTGGAATAATCCGAGGCGCGATTGAAGAGAAAATCGACCTGTTGTTCAATGGAGCCATTTAATAATTCCTCCGGATAAGTAACTTGCTGCTGGCTACTTATCATGGCAGGAAAAAGGACGTACAGGAGAAATATAAATCGAAAAGCGTTAGATAAAGTGTAATTCATAAAGCTAAAATAGAATAAAGCCTCGTAATATTAAAACCTACATAGTCCCAACCTAAAAGCGCAAACGATCAAAAAGGCGTTACCCAAATTTCAATCCAATTAAATTAGGAAACTATTATGCCAAAATGACTCGCGTTATTTCATAAAGCTATTGAAAGATTATGCGTTCGCGTATGCCATCTTCGTTAAGCAAAGTAATACTCGTATATCCATAACGTGTTATTTGCGCACATATTTCCCGAGCCTGCTCTATATCGGTTATTTCTGTGTCACCTATTGCTACAATCACTTTTCCTGTCAGATTATATCTACTGTATGCCTCAGGTACGGCAATAATCTTTACCCCTGCCTCGGTTCGGAACTTTTTTCGTTCTTTATCGGAAAGATTTTTAACGCGCATTTCTAAATTCGGCAGATTCAGACTTTGTCTTGGCCTGATTTCTACCGGGAGCATTAATTGCTCACCTTCGCGATCTATGGTAACTTCAATGACATCTCCAGGTCTTTTGGTAGCAATATACCCGATTAAATCCGAGAATTTTCGAATCACAACTTCGTCTAACCGATGAATGATATCTCCTTTACGAAGGCCTGCATCGGCAGCACCGGAATCTTCCTCAATGCCGTCTACGAAAACCCCATCTATTTCATCGAGTCCATGCTCTCTGGAGTATGGCGTGTTTAATCGCGGTGCTTCAATGCCCAAAACTCCTTTTTGAACATCGCCGTATTCCAAAATGTCTTCTACGATTTTTCGGGCTATGTTGCTCGGAACTGCAAAGGAATATCCGATGTAAGCTCCGGTTTGCGAGGTAATAGCTGTGTTAATGCCAATAAGATCTCCATTTATATTAACTAGCGCACCTCCGCTGTTTCCGGGGTTTACGGCGGCATCGGTTTGAATAAATGACTGGTTTCGGCCCAAATCTCTTGCCTTAGCACTTACAATTCCCGCCGTAACGGTAGAGGTAAGGTTAAATGGATTTCCAACGGCTAATACCCATTCCCCGAGCCGAACCTGATCCGAGTCCCCAAAAGCCAGGTAGGGTAGGGGTTTTTCGGGCTCAATTTTAAGTAAAGCAATATCTGAATTCGGGTCTGTGCCTACTACACTGGCCTCGTAGGTCTTATTATTGTTTAGGGTAACGGTCAATTGTGTAGCGTGCGCTATAACATGATTATTCGTTACGATATAGCCGTCGGGTGAAATAATAACACCCGAACCGGTTCCGATTTGAGGTCTAGCACGCTCTTCATATCCGTAGAAGAATTCGAGTAGTCCGCCGGAACTTCTGCTTATGGTTAAGTTTTTGACGTGAACTACGGCATTTACCGTGTTTTCTGCGGCTAGAATAAAGTCCGAAGGTCCTTCGTCCGGAACTGAAAAATTGCTTGTACGATTCGAGGTTTGTACCACAGCAAGGTCCGATTGCCAGTTTTCAATGTCCGTTTTTTTTGGTTCAAACCATAATTTATAGGCCCCAAGGGTTAGTGCTCCTGAGGTGAGTGCCATCAAAAAATATTCTGCTAATCGCTTCATAGTTCGCCAATTGATGCCATAAAATTAAAAGGTTTTGGCAATACTATTTTTTGGTTTAACGTCCATTTAACAGGATGTGAGGTGCATTTTAGCTGTATATTTACATTCGTATAATGGAACATCGGTTTTATAAATATCAGGCAACAGGAAACGACTTTGTGGTTATAGATAATCGCAATGGAGTATTCCCGGTAGAGAATTGGGAGTTTATTGCCAAGCTATGCCACCGTAGATTTGGAATAGGAGCAGACGGACTCATTCTTTTGGAAGCGGTAGCGGATGCAGACTTTAAAATGGTCTATTTTAATGCAGACGGCAAGTTGGGTAGTATGTGCGGGAACGGAGGTAGAACTGCAGTGGCCTTTGCTCATTTTTTGGGAATTATAGATCGGGAGTGTGTATTTCTAGCCGCCGACGGTCCTCACCGCGCCCGTTATTCCAATGGTCAAATAGCCCTTCAGATGACCGATGTTTCTGTAATTGAACAACACAATACTTTCAGTTTTTTAAATACAGGATCTCCGCATCATGTTCAAATTGTACCTGATTATTTAAATGTAGACGTTGTTGCCTCTGGTCGTAAAATCCGAAATGAAATTTACGGTGTGTTAGGAAGTAATGTCAACTTCGTTCGGGTATTGGATCATGGCGGTTTGGAAGTTCGAACCTATGAGCGCGGAGTTGAAGATGAAACCCTGAGTTGTGGCACTGGAGTAACTGCAGCAGCCTTGGCACTGCATTACAAGGGTGTTATATCAAGTACTGCAGTTCCTATTGCCACAAAAGGAGGGCAACTTCAGGTAACCTTTAAGGCAAACCCAAATGGAGGTTACACAGAAATATGGTTAATCGGACCGGCCGAAATGGTTTTTCAAGGAATCTTGCCATGAAGTATTTAAGTGGTAAATCGGTTTTGCTCAGAGCCTTAGAGCCCGATGATTTAGATTTTTTATTCGAACTTGAAAATAACACCGATGTTTGGGGGGTTAGCGGCACAACAATTCCATTTTCAAGGATGATGTTGAAGGCTTATTTAGAAGAAGCCCACAGAGATCTTTACGAGGTAAAACAATTAAGGCTTGTCATTTGTACCTGTGAAGGAAATCCACTTGGTTTAATTGACTTGTTTGATTTTGATGCACACCACCTAAGGGCAGGAGTTGGAATAATAATTGCAGATCCCGCAAACAGGGGTAGAGGTTATGGTAGTGAGGCCTTAGGGTTGCTTTGTGAATATGCTTTTTCGGTATTACACTTACATCAAATATATGCTGGTGTAGGCGTTAGAAATGAATCTAGCAACCGAATTTTTAAAAAAATAGGATTTGTTCAGATGGGTATACGTAGAGATTGGAATCGTATTGCCTCTGGATATGAAGATGAAATTATGTATCAAAAAATTAACAATTATGAAGTTTAAAAAGATTCTTCCCCTGTTGATTTTATTGGTTTTGGTATTTGGTGCGTTTTTCCTGTATCGCATGTATGGCCTGGTTTTTAATGACAACACAGCTTTTGAGGAAAACGAAGTTGTATTGTATATTCCCACAGGTAGTTCGTTTTCTCAACTTCAGGAGCAGCTCCGTCCTCTAGTTAAAGATCTCGAGGCATTTACCTTTGTAGCCAAACTAAAAGATTATCCCGCAAGAATTAAACCCGGGAAATATATTTTGATCAATGGAATGAGTTGTAATGAATTGGTGAATACTCTGCGAAGTGGAAACGTACCTATTAATGTTACCTTTAACAATCAAGAAACCATTGCCTCCCTTGCCGGTCGTATCGCAGCACAAATAGAAGCAGATAGTATTTCCTTATACAATGCAATGACCTCCGATTCGTTTTTAGAATCTCAGGGATTAAACGCCAATCAGGCGCTTGCGATTTATATACCAAATACCTATAAACTTAAATGGAATACTTCTGCGGACGAATTTCGCAATCGTATGTTGCTGGAATATCAAAAATTTTGGAATCCTGAGCGAATAGTTCTTGCAAAAAAACAAGGTCTTAGCCCGGAGCAGGTAATTACCCTGGCTTCTATTGTTCATAAAGAAACCGTCAAGGCCGATGAACGGCCACGTGTTGCCGGGGTTTATTTGAATCGGCTAAATCGAAATATGCCCCTTCAGGCAGATCCTACAGTAATCTTTGCCCTAAAGAAAATGCGCGGTGACTTTAATACGGTAATTCGACGCGTATTACTTCGTGATTTGGAATTAAATTCACCATTTAACACCTATAAATTTGGTGGATTGCCTCCTGGACCTATCGCAATGCCTGATATATCTGCTATTGATGCCGTATTAAATCCGGAAATTCACGATTATTTATTTTTTGTAGCCGATACCTCAAATTTTGGCTATCACCTGTTTGCCGAAACCCTGGGTCAGCATAATCGTAACAAAAAACAATATCATAATTGGGTAAATACTCAGAAAATATTACGATAAAGTATTGATTTTCAGTATAAATGTAGAATTTTCCTACGATTTATGTTTTTTTTCACAAATTTATAATTGCGTTGTATTAATTTTGCAACTTGAAATTTAAGCACGAATTACTCGGTAAGTCTTAAGAAATCTGTTCTATGAGAAGATGGATTGGTTTTACAAGTCCACTTGTCATGATTTTAGTGTTAACGAGCTTTGACTTGGATAACAACCTTAGGGTTCCAGAGTCACTTCGTTTTTCTAACACCCCTGAAGCGGCGTTTCCACAGCCGCTAGAGCAACTACCCCCTGAATCTGACCCTCCACCATTTACCGGCTTAGGTTACATTGGATTTCGTGAGGCCCTGGCGCATAAAGAGTCGCGCGGGAATTATCTTTCGGTTAATACCTTCGGGTATTTAGGAAAATATCAATTTGGGAAAGGGACGCTTAAGTTAATGGGAATTCATGACACCATTCAATTTTTAAATGATCCCGAACTACAGGAAAAGGTTTTTATCACCAATATTTCGCGTAATAAATGGATACTCAGAAGAGACATTGCCCGATTCTCAGGTAAACGCATACACGGAATTGTAATTACTGAGTCCGGAATGGTTGCAGCGGCTCACTTGGCCGGTGCTGGTAATGTGAAGAAATTTCTGCGTTCTTGGGGTGAATTCGATGCCGAGGATGCCTTTGGAAGTTCTATTTCACATTATTTGCGAAAATTTAGAGGCTATGATTTAACCATGATTCCCGCCAAACGAAATCCGCAACTATCTGATTATTAGTGCGGTTTAGGGCCGAGCGTGAATTAGAAAGATAGCCGGTCGCTTGTGCAGTTCTGGTATAGTAGCCTGCCATTGTCCTGCGGTTAAGGTCTTAATAAATTCAGTTTTTAGTGTGAGATCGGCCGCAATGCATACCCGGGTAGATTTCTTGAGATATTGCAATAGTTCCCCCATCAATTTTTGATTCCGATAAGGTGTTTCTATAAATATTTGGGTCTGGTTCTGTGCGGAAGATAGGTTCTCGAGCTCTTTTATTGCTTTTTTTCTTGCGCTGGTTTCTATGGGTAAATAACCATGAAACGTGAAATTTTGTCCATTCATTCCGCTTGCCATCAGTGCAAGTAGAATGGAAGATGGTCCTACCATAGGAACTACTTGAATTCCATTTTCATGTGCATATTGTACCACGTTTGCACCCGGATCAGCTATTCCTGGACATCCGGCTTCTGAGATTATGCCAACAGGAATGCCTTTAAAACACGGTTCAAGAAATTTAGGGATTTCATGATCCTCGGTATATTTGTTTAGCAAGGACAATTTCAAATCATCTTGTGATTTACGGGGTGCAAGTTTTTTAATGAATCGTCGTGCACTGCGCTCTTGTTCAACAATATAATGGTCTAATTCCTCAATAATTCCCTTAATACTAAGTGGCAAAACTTCTAATGGTTCAGTTTCGCCGAGTAACGTGGGGATCAGGTATAGTTTTCCTAAAATTGCTTGGTTCGCATTCATTTGATGGGTTTCAGGGCTATTGTGAGCTCAGAAATTTAAGGCAGGCCTCTTGAAGAAGTTGAAAAACAGCTTCAAAATCTGCAGTCGATCCGTAGTAGGGATCTGGGACATCTAGAATTTCGGAACCTACATGCTCCAAGATAAGCATTACCTTTTTTAAATCCTTAGAGGTTCGTGCTTTTGATCTTATGTTGTTTAGATTTTCCCGGTCCATGGCAAAAATAAGATCAAATTGATCAAAGTCCGAAGTCGTAAATTGTCTACAGCGTTGATTACCAATGTTAATGCCATGTTTTGAAGCTACCACAATTGATCTGTAATCCGGAGCTTTGCCAATATGATAATTTGCTGTACCTGCGGAGTCTACATAGTAGGATTGGGAATCGGTTAGGCTCTCGAGAATTCCTTGGGCCAAAGGGGATCTGCAAATATTACCCAGACAAACCATAAGTACCCGAACCGGCATGGTTTCAGGAAAATTTACGATTTAAGTCGTCTATATATTTTCGGAATTGCTTGTCGGTCTCGGCGAGGTTGTCTACTGTCTTACAGGCATGTAATACGGTTGCATGATCTCTCTTGCCAATTTGGGATCCAATACTAGCCAAAGAGGCCTTTGTATACTTTTTTGCAAAAAACATTGCCAACTGACGAGCTTGTACGATGTGTCGTTTCCGAGTTTTGGACTGCAAGGTGTCTACATCCATTTCAAAATAATCGGACACCACTTTTTGTATGTAGTCAATAGAAACTTCCCTTTTGGTGTTTTTTACAAACTTTTCGACTACCATTTGAGCCAAATCTAAGGTTGGTTCCTTTTTGTTGAACGAAGCTTGAGCGATTAGGGAGATAATAGCGCCCTCCAATTCGCGTATATTCGTTTTGATATTTTTGGCTACATAGTCTACAATCTCTTCCGGCATTTCTACACCGTCGCGGTATAATTTGTTTCTCAATATACTCACGCGTGTCTCGTAATCGGGACTTTGTAATTCTGCAGACAATCCCCATTTAAATCGGGAAAGCAATCGTTGTTCAATGTCTTGCATGTCTACAGGCGCCTTGTCCGAGGTAAGGATAACCTGTTTTCCATTTTGATGCAAGTGATTGAAAATGTGGAAGAAGACGTCTTGTGTACCCGATTTACCGGAGAAAAATTGTACATCATCAATGATCAACACATCTATGAGTTGATAAAAGTGAATGAAATCATTCCGAGTATTCTTTCTTACTGACTCTATGTATTGCTGTGCAAATTTTTCGGCAGAAATATATAATACGGTTCTGTCCGGGAATTTTTCCTTGATTTCTAAACCAATAGCATGCGCTAAGTGGGTTTTGCCTAAACCAACTCCACCAAAAACCAATAGTGGATTAAAGGAAGTCCCACCGGGTCGATTGGCCACGGCCAATCCAGCAGATCGCGCGAGACGATTGGAATCGCCCTCTAAAAAGTTGTCAAAGCTGTACGATGGATTTAGCTGTGAGTCAATCTTTATATTACGAATTCCTGGAATGATGAATGGATTCTTTAATTCCGGATTTTTTGTTTTAACAGGAACATCCATTTCCTGAGGCGACAATTGGGCCCTATTGGAACTGGGTATTTTTTCAGTGAAAGGCTCGCGATTTCCAAAGGTGTGCTCCATCTTTATAACGTACACTAATTTGGCACCTTCTCCTAATTCTCGCGTAAGGGCAACCTTAAGAAGTTTTACATAATGCTCTTCGAGCCATTCGTAAAAAAATTTACTCGGAACCTGAATGCTGAGAGATTGTTCTGAGAGTTTAACCGGCTTAATGGGAAGGAACCAAGTTTTAAAGGCCTGTGGCTGGATATTGTCTTCTATAAAGGAGAGACAATTTTTCCATATTGAAGCAGCGGAGGCACTCATGAATTGGACTCTTTATTAATGGTTGAACTTTAATTTGGGGAAGCCAAAAATGCTAGGTTTCCCTACAACTTTCGACTGGGCAAATATGATTACAAAAAATTAAAAAAAAAACCTTTAAGGGGTTGAATTTTTCCATTTTTTTTCGGAAGTTCTGCACCTGTCCGATTTAATCGCTTCAATATACCACTTTTGTAACTTTCGCCAATGCTTGAACATGAAATATCTTTTAGAATCCGTTACGGAGAGACCGATCAAATGGGAGTGGTGTATCATGGGAACTACCCGCAGTATTTAGAATTAGGGCGTGTTGAATGGTTGAGAAACTTAGGGTTCAGTTACCGTGAAATGGAATTACGCGGCTGTTTGTTAATGGTTGTATCCATGCAACTTTTTTTTAAGAAACCAGCCGTTTATGACGAGGTGATTACGGTAATTACCAGCTTAAGAAAAATACCGACCGTTCGTATAATTTTTGACTACGAAATTCGGTCCGAAAAAGGAGATTTATTGCTAACTGCGGAAACTACTTTGGCATTCGCAGATTCAAAAAATTTTAAACCAATCCGATGTCCGGATTATTTGCTACACAAACTAAATATTTCCGACGATTAAAGTTTTGAGCTGGAAATTTTAATGTCTTTTATGGTTTGAAACAGGGCACAAATTTCCTTGAATTCGGATTCAGCAACTCTTATGGTAATACTGCACGACAAATTCATGGTTTGATTTGCCAATTCCAGCTGATGCTGCGCTAAGATTCGCATGACTGAATCAATGTTGTTGTATTCGAATTCCAGTACCAATTTCAACATGGGTTGAATCTGTGATATTTCTGCTGTTTCCAAGCACATCCGGGCTGTTTCCCGATACGCCTGAATTAATCCACCCACACCTAATTTTGTACCTCCAAAATAACGAACTACACAGATCAGTATGTTTTCTAAGTCAAATGCTTCAATTTGGCCATAAATAGGAGCCCCAGCCGAATATGAAGGCTCTCCGTCATCATTCATTCGGATTTCTGGATTTTGGAGCCCAATTTTATACGCATAACAGATGTGAGCTGCATCTGGATATCTTGAGCGTAAAGATTCAAGTACGGATTTTACAGCCGATACTTCGTTAACGTTGAAACCAAATCCAATAAACTTACTTTTGCGCTCTTTATAAATTACCGGTCCGCAAGGAGCTGCTATGGATTTAAAGGACGGCATCAGAACAAGGCTACTAAAAGAATACTTAGCACCGCGAGCACTATTCCAAGGCTATTTCGGGCACTGAGGCGTTCTTGGAAGAGCAAGAGTCCCATTAGGGTCGTTAATAAAACTACGCCAACATTATTTAAGGTAAAGACAGTAACACTGCTGAGATTTTGATATTGTAGTGCCTGCATTAGAAAATATACCGAAAAAAAGTTAGGTATCCCAAGAACAATACCTCCGGCAAGATCTCTTAAATGTACCTGCCGATTATTTTTTTGGAATTTTAGACCAACAAATATCAGACCAGAAAGGGCAGCAGATCCAAATATGCCGGCAGAGAACAACGGAAATTCATTTTTTGGAACCCGGGTTTCTGACAGGAATTTTAAACTGGCGTCAATCACTCCCGATCCAAAAAAAACCAGCATAGGCAATGTTAGGTTTTGAATTTTATCACCCTGTTTTTTCGGATTTTGAGTAGCTAAAAAAACGGCAGCCAATGCAATTAAAACGCCTAAAATTTTAATTAGGTTCAAGTGCTCCCCATGCAACCAAACCGATAAGACTACAGGTATTATTAGCGACATTTTTGTGGCCACAGATGCAGATGACACCCCATTTTTTTGAGCTGTTAGGGCCATAAGGTTAAAAACCAAAACAAATAATACGCCCAAAGCAAAGGCCTGGCCCAACCAAGTGAATTTCGTCAGATTGCCAACCACTAGTGGTTCAGGGGCCAGATAAACACCTAATAATGCTGCGGTTAGGTAATTTGAAATGATGGCATTCCGTGTGTTTACCTTAAAGCTATCAAAAGCTTTAAAAATGATAAAAATGCCTGTGGCGCATAGTATACTGCCGATTAGATATCCCATATTACAGGTGGTATTTTAAAGCGTGAACCGATTCTTTTCCCACCTTGAGATGCCATGTTTTAAGGCCTAGCAATGCAGCACTTTCAATATGTTCTAAGGTATCGTCTATAAACAAGGTTTCTGCGGCATGCAGTCTGTGATGTTTTAATACGTAATTAAATATAGCGGGATCAGGTTTTCGAAGTCCCAGCTCATGAGAGAGATAAAAACCTTCGAAGCATTGCTTAAAACGTTGGTATATCGGGGCGGTCATAAGGTGTTGAACAAATTCTATATGTAACGCATTGGTGTTGCTCAGCAAAAATAATCTGAAGTTGCCAGACTCGGCAAGCTTCTCGACAAACCCTAAATGTTCGGGTGGAAAATGTGTAATGATGCTATTCCACAGGCGGGTTACTTGGTCTGTGTTGGGTTCACCCAATAAACTACTCACTTGATTTATAAAGTCATAGGAAGAAATAAATCCTTGTTCGTAGCGCTCGCCCAAAGACACCAATATAGGGTCATTGGCAGATGTTTCATACCTTTCAAGTCCTTTGGGTATGGAACTTTTGTCCAGATTTATTAGGACGTCCCCAAAGTCGAAAATTATATTCTTAATCACGTTGGCAGATTCTTAAAATGTTATTGCCAATTTGCGTTTCCTTATAGCGTTTTCCTGCAATTTCAGGTGCCGATAGACCACTATACAATGGTACATTCCCAGTAAATATTCGGGCCTCATCCCACATTTCTGAGGTGATAAATGAATGTAATGTTTCACTGCCACCCTCTACCATTACACTTAAGATTTGGAGTTCATACATTAGCCTACATAATCGATCAATAAAACCGGGGCCGAAATCTAGGGGATGATAACAGGTGTTGTCGATTTTTTGAGGTGGAAAGGACTCGGAACAGATAATGTGGGTAAGTGTTCGGTTGTCCATTACATTGTAATTGGCCGGAATACTACAATTCCGATCTAGAATTACCCGAACAGGATTATTGCCGGCCCACAACCTGCTGTTTAATTTGGGGTTATCTGCATGTACTGTTCCCGTACCAACCAAAATGGCGGCCTCCTCAGTTCTCCAGCGGTGCACCAATTGTTGTGATTGCTCGTTGCTAATCCAATAAGGAGCTTGTGCCGCTCCGCGATGCCCTTGGCTTGGAGCTATAAATCCATCGAGGCTTTGGGCCCATTTTAAAATAATATAGGGTCGCTTTTTGCTGTGAAATGTTAAAAATCTGCGGTGGTGGTGCATGCAAGCTTCCTCGAGTACTCCTGTTATAACAGTACAGCCGGCAGATTCAAGTTGGTCTATTCCTTTACCTGCAACACTTGGATTGGGATCTTTTATACCAATCACCACATTTGGTATTCCTGAGTCCAGAATTAGGTTTGTGCAAGGCGGTGTTTTGCCGTAATGACAACAGGGTTCAAGAGTTACATAGAGGGTAGATGACTTTAGCAATTGGGGCTGTCGTACGGATTTAATGGCATTCACCTCTGCATGTGCACCGCCGTATGGACTTGTAAATCCTTCACCTATGATTAGGTTGTCACGAACAATTACACAGCCTACCATAGGATTTGGGGCTGTACTTCCCAAACCCAATTGTGCGATTTGAAGCGCCCGGGAAAGGTATTTTTCATGTATCTTCACAACGCAAAAATAGCACTTTGATATGAAGTTTGGAGGATATGAAATTCGGCCCATTCAGCCACAGGATAATGCCGAAATTGCTCGTGTCATTCGGGAAGTGCTTCCCGCTATGGGAGCACCAATGACAGGTACAGCCTTTGCAGATCCTTCCTTGGATGCCATGTTCGAAAATTATTCAAACCCGAGGAGTCGGTATTGGGTGGTTGTAGGAAATGGTAGGGTGTGGGGTGGAGGAGGCTTTGCACCCTTAGATGGGGGAGATCTCGAAACCTGTGAACTACAGAAGATGTATTTCAAAGTAGAAGTTCGCGGATTAGGCCTGGGACAGGTAATATTGGGCTTGACATTGGAAACGGCCAAAGATTTTGGCTTTTCACGGTGTTATTTGGAGACAATGCCTTACATGCAGGCCGCATTGTCGCTTTATCACAAAAACGGGTTTCTTCCATTGGAACAGCCCATGGGGTGCACAGGACATACAGCCTGTCAGGTATGGATGGCTAAAACGCTTGTCTAACTTTGGTATGGAGTTAAGAAGCTTGCGACATGAATTTCGGTCCCGATTGGCGCTGCTTTACCTACCAGAAGAGATTGATGCGTTGTTTTATCGCTTAATACATCATATTTCGGGATTGCCCAGGCATATACTGGGGATTGAACCTTTAAAAGTAATTTCAGACAGTGAGGCAGCAGCCTTGGAATCGGCATTGGTTCAATTACAAACTGGGGTGCCCTTGCAATACATTACAGGGATTGCCTATTTCATGGATCAGGAATTCGAGGTTGGCCCCGGGGTTTTGATTCCCAGACCAGAAACCGAAGAACTGGTGCGTTGGATTTGGGAATCGTTCCCAGAAAGTGAAGTATTGAAGATTTTGGATGTGGGTACAGGGAGTGGTTGTATACCGCTTTCCCTAGGTAGGCTGTTTTCAAATGCTGAGTTACACGCCATGGATAAATCTTCAGAGGCTTTGGCCTATGCCAAGCGAAATTCAAAAAAGCATTCTATTCAGGTTTATTGGTATGAACAAGATCTTTTTGCCGTACACGATTTTAATATCCAATTCGACATAATGGTTTCTAATCCGCCCTATATTCCGGAAGCCGAAGCTTCCAAAATTCATGTCAATGTGCGAGATTTTGAACCGGTCACAGCTTTATTTGTCCCCGATAACGACCCGCTTAAGTTTTATCGTCAATTGGTCCAAAACAGCACAAGTTGGATTAAGCCTGGTGGTTGGTTGTACTTGGAAATTCACGAGAATTTCTCCGATCAGGTCCTTGCGCTGCTCAAGGAAGCGGGCATGCAACAGGTTCAATTGAAAATGGATATTTTTGGAAAACCTCGTTTTGTTCGGGGACAACGCTAATTAGAGAATCAACTTAATCCGAAGGCATTTATGGATCAGCTGAAAGAAACCATAAAGAAATTAAGAGATACGCTAAACGAGCACAATTACCGCTACTATGTGTTGGATTCGCCTGTAATTTCGGATTACGAATTCGATATGAAAATGAAGGAGTTGCAGCAACTCGAAGCTCTGCATCCCGAATATTTTGATGCCAATTCGCCAACCCAGCGCGTTGGTGGAGGTATCACAAAACGTTTCGAGACGGTGGTTCATGATTTTCCGATGTACTCTCTAGACAATGCGTATTCCATGGACGAGCTTAGAGATTGGGAGACACGGTTGCATCGGCTTACCGAAAGTGAAAATATTGCATATACCTGTGAATTAAAATACGATGGTGCGTCTATAAGTCTTAGTTATGAGAACGGGAGGCTGCTTCGTGCAGTGACGCGCGGTGATGGTGTACAGGGCGATGAGGTAACAGCAAATATAAAAACCATTCGCTCCGTGCCGTTGCAGCTCTCAGGAGTCGTTCCTGATCGTTTTGATGTTCGTGGAGAGGTAATTCTACCTTTAAAGGGATTTGAAAAAATGAACCAGGAGCGCATTGAAAGTGGCGAAGATCCGTATATGAATCCTCGCAATACCGCCTCCGGAAGTTTAAAATTGCAAGACAGCGCACAGGTCGCCGAGCGACCTTTGGATTGTCTGCTGTACGGCATGATTGGCAAAAACTTAAATGCATTTAGTCACTTTGAACTATTGAAACAGCTGCGCCAGATGGGGTTTAAGGTGCCAGACACGGCAAAACAATGCCGCAATTTGGATGCGGTTATGGAATTTGTGTCCTATTGGGATACCCATCGACACACCTTGCCCTACGAAACAGATGGCGTAGTAATTAAAGTTGATAATTTGAATTTACAGGCAGAACTCGGTTTTACTGCCAAGTCCCCAAGATGGGCTATAGCCTATAAATTTAAAGCCGAACAGGCACTTACACGATTGATTCATATCAGTTATCAGGTTGGACGCACCGGTGCAATAACCCCTGTGGCCAATCTGGAACCAGTATTGTTGGCGGGTACAGTAGTTAAAAGGGCTTCCTTACACAATCAAGATCAGATTGAAAAACTAGACATTCGCGAGGGAGATGCTGTTTTTGTTGAAAAAGGAGGTGAAATTATTCCTAAGATTACAGGAGTTGACTTAACTCAACGCACTATAAATAGTGCTCCACATGTGTACATAACCACTTGTCCGGAATGTAGCACCCCTTTGGTACGTCAATCTGGTGAAGCCTTGCATTACTGTCCGAATGAGGAAGGTTGCCCGCCTCAAATAACGGGCAGAATTCAACATTTCATTAGCAGGAAAGCCATGGATATTGAAGGTTTAGGCAGCGAAACAGTAACCTTGTTATTTGAACAGGGCTGCATTCGCGATTACGCAGATTTGTATCGGTTAACGGCTACGGATTTATTACCCCTGGATCGTATGGCCGAAAAATCGGTAACAAATCTATTAGACGGAATTAAGTCTTCACTCCAAGTCCCTTTTGAACGTGTTTTATTTGCCCTAGGGATTCGATTTGTTGGAGAAACAGTAGCCAAAAAACTAGCCCGACACTACAAAAACATAGATGCACTTATGGATGCCGAAATTGACGACCTTATGCAAGTAGATGAAATCGGATTGCGCATTGCCGAAAGTGTGTATGGTTTTTTTAAGGATCCCGAAAAACAAAATTTGGTTCATCGTTTGCGAGAAGCAGGTCTTAATTTTGAACTTAGTGCAGCACAGTTAAGCAGTCAATCGAATCTGTTACAAGGTCAAAACTTTGTGGTGTCTGGTGTTTTTGAAAACATTTCTCGGGATGAACTTAAGAGCCTAATTGAAAGCAATGGTGGCAAGGTGGTTTCTTCCATTAGCGCTAAAACAACTTATGTGGTGGCTGGCGAGAATATGGGGCCAAGTAAAAAGACGAAAGCAGAAAATCTTGGAATTCCTATTATAGGAGAAGCAGCGTTTATGGCCTTAATCGGCGATTAGGCCAAAGGATTAAATTACAATAATGACGTATTCTGATTTCTTGAATTCTCTAAAACTGGACAAATTGCCCGATTTCAATATCAGAGCGCTATCTGCACTGTGGTTAGACGGGAAAGGGAATTGGGAAGACGCTCACGAACTGGCGCAGGAGATAACTGGATCGGACGGTGCTTGGATTCACGCCTATCTGCATCGGAAAGAAGGAGATGATTGGAATGCCCGTTATTGGTATGATTGTGCTGGCAAATCTTATCCACTAATCAACTTGGAGAAAGAATTCGAACAATTGGTGCGTTATTTCCTGACAACCAATTAAAAGTTTGGGAAGTGCTTTGCTTTTATACACCTAGAGCGACTCCAGAGGTATTCGAAACAGTTTCTTCCCTAAAAAAGAAATCTACCCGCCCCAAATTAATTCCAAAACAACCTACTTGTGAAATGAGCACTTCCTCGCCATTTAGGTTTTTCACTACCGTGGGCTGATCCAAAAACGTGTGTGTATGCCCACCAATAATGAGGTCAATTCCTGAGGTTGCAGCGGCTAAATTTAAGTCGCTAAAGCGTTCCGGATCCTGATAACTGTACCCTAGATGCGAGAGGCAAATTACGAGTTGGCAATTTTCATTTTGTCTCAATAAATGGGTCATTTCAGAAGCGGTTTCGTACGGATGTGTTACCTGCGTTTCTCCATATAGTTCAGGAAGCACCAGGCCTTCTAGTGCAATTCCTATTCCAAAAACGCCAATTCGGATGCCTCCGCGTTCAAAAACCGTATATTTCTGAATGTATCCATCCAATACAGTGTTCCTAAAATCATAATTAGACGAAAGGAATTGAAATTCGGCATGAGGCAATTGAGCGAGCAATCCATTTAATCCGTTATCGAAATCGTGGTTTCCAAGGGTTGCTGCATGATACCCCATCCGATTCATGAGCTTAAACTCCAATTCGCCCCCGTAAAAATTAAAATAAGGTGTGCCTTGAAAAATATCTCCGGCATCCAATACCAAAGTATTGGGATTTTCTGCCATTATTGATTGTATGAGTGCAGCCCTACGCGCAACCCCCCCAAGGCCAGGAAAACTCCCATGATTTACGGGAAATGCATCGATATGGCTGTGAACGTCGTTGGTGTGTAATATGGTAATGTGGCTAGCGGGACTCCCCACACAACTGCTTAGGCCTATACCAAAAGCAGTGGTCCCTGCAACCGACTTCTGTATAAAGGTGCGTCTTTTCATGATTGTGGCAATTGATAAAAACGATCGTCTACCGCGGTCTTGAGCGTATCGGTTGATTTAAAATAGTCAATCATTGCATTGCGAATCAGGTATCCTGTCTCGTAAATTTCAGAAGATTCGCTAAAAAAGGTCATACCGTCGCCCCCTCCCATTAGAAAGTTAGAGGTAGCTACAGCATAGGACTTGTTAAAATCGATTGGATTTCCCTGAATGCTCGCGCTCTTGAGGCTACCATTTGGGTTTAGAATTAGTTGCATACCCGAAATCGGGTGCGCAGTTTTTTGGGCTACCAGATATTCGATAAGTTTTTGAAGGGTTTCTCCGTTGAGGTGCACAACAACAATGGTATTTTCGAAGGGCATTACTTCAAATGCGGTGCGCTCAGTCACTGGCCCCACCGAAATTATACTGCGAACACCCCCATGATTTAAAAGCACAAAATCTATTTTGGGTTTATGCTGTTTAACTAGTAAGGAATCGGTTTGTGTCCTTACGATATCTGCCATTAGGTTGCCGATATTGGTGTTGAGATTTCCCCCTTTTTTGGTGAATAAAATTGGGGCATAGCTCAGGGGAGCGTCCAATACGGCATTGATGTGATCCCGATAAGGAGTTATGGTAGCCGATATAAAAGGGTCGGCAAGCAGGGAATCCGAAATTTTATACTGCCTGCTGGAAACACTTTTCTGAAGTGCAACACGGTCGTAACATGAAAAGCAGCAAGGTAATGTTATAAATATAACAAAATGTTTGTAATTTAAATTACGCATTGCCCGTATCTTAGCGTCATTGAAATTTAGAAGAATTTCTACCTTTGGTGAAAACTCAAATATACATGATTTTCAATGGTCTTAAGGAGAAGTTCAAACGGATTTCTGCCGGAAAATTTATAAAGCAGGAGTCCGCTAAGTCTTTCAACCCAAATAAATTGAATAAGGAACTGAAACAAGTAGGTGTTTTGGTGGATTTGGACCGATTTTCAAACCTGGATCAATTCAACGGCTTAAGCAGCTTGTTAAATCTCAGTCCCGTTGCGATTCGGATTGTTGGATACTCAAAGAGTGCTGTTAAAGACAAAGTTTTTTCAGTGCCGGTTTTAACAGATCGAAACCTAGGGTGGAACGGAATGATAGAATTTCAGCCAATGAATGATTTTATTGGGCAGGAATACGACTTATTGATTAATTATTTTAATGAGGACAATCTCATGTTAAAATTAGCCAATGTCCACATTACAGCGGGTTTACGGGTTGGATTTTTGAGCGCTCCCGCTTACCTAAACGATTTAATAATTAATGTCAATCCTTTAGAATATATGGCGTTTGAAGCGGAGCTGCAGCGCTATTTAAAGGTACTAACCAAATGGCTTTAGAAAAAACTTTTAAGGGTACAGGTGTGGCTTTGGTTACGCCATTTCACGAAGACGGAAGCGTTGATTATAAAGGGCTTTCGAACTTGATTCGGCATGTGGTTGAAGGGGGAGTATCCTATTTGGTGGTATTGGGTACTACCGCCGAATCCGCCACACTCGATGCTGTTGAACAGGAACGGATAAGGCGTTTTGTAGTTTCAGAAAATGCCGGACGTTTACCTTTGGTTTTAGGTTTGGGGGGTAATGATACCCGCAAACTTGTGACTGCGCTGCAAAATCAAAATTTCAGCGGATATGATGCCATTTTATCTGTGACACCCTATTACAATAGACCTTCACAAGAAGGACTTTACAGACATTACAGTACACTAGCTGAGCATACTCCTTTACCAATCATACTTTACAATGTTCCTGCGCGCACAGGTGTAAATATGCTTCCGGAAACGGTAAATAGACTCGCACAATCGCACTGCAATATATTGGGTATTAAAGAGGCGGTTGGAGATATGCAACAAGTCAAAAGTCTATTGGCTCTGGTTCCAGAGCATTTTCTAGTAATTTCCGGAGACGATGCTTCCGCCGCCGAAACCGCTTATTATGGAGGGGCTGGTGTAATTTCAGTCTTAGGACAAGCCTTACCTGGCCTTGTAAATGAAATGATGCGCTATGCGCTGTCGGGTGCCCGGGTAGAAAGTCAGATTTTACTTTCGGAACTCACCAATGCCATGGATTTGATCTTTCAGGAAGGCAACCCTGCGGGAATTAAGGCAATGTTGGAGCTGCTTGGAATTTGCGGTAAACAGGTTCGCCTCCCGTTAGTTCAGGCGAGTGATGCGCTTAGCATGCACCTGGCAGAGGCCTTAGGAAAGATTAACAAACATCCACAACTACGTTCGTTAAATTTAGGCTAAATAGATTGTGCCTTAATTCAATCCGTGATACATTTCCCGGATAATTTCCGTTTCCTATGTCGGGGATTATACCTAATTTTGCCGCATGTTTAAAAAAATAAAAGAAATTGGGTTGTTGATGGGCTTTTTGGGGATGCTGCAATCGTGCAGTGAATACCAAAAAGTTTTGAAAGAACCTGAGGTTTCTCCCAAATACGAGCTTGCAGAACGCTATTATGAAGCTGGTGATTTTCGTCGGGCAAATCGCTTATTGGAGCAAGTTTCGCCGAAATTTGTTGGTAAGCCTCAGGGAGAACGGGTAATGTTCTTTTTAGCAAACAGTTATTTCGAAATTGGAGACCACAATTTTGCAGGATACCAATTTGAACGTTTTCTCAAGTCCTATCCAAAAAGCGATAAAGCAGTTGAGGCGGCCTTTTTAGGGGCAAAAAGTTATTTCTTGCTTTCGCCTAAATATTCTCTGGATCAAGCAGATACCGATAAGGCCTTAAGCAAATTGCAAATATTCATTAATGCCTATCCGGATTCAGAATATTTGGAAGAGGCAAATTCCATGGCCAAGGAGCTAACCACCAAGAAGGAGAAAAAGGCTTTTGAAATTGCAAAACAATTTGTAAAGCTTGGCAAATATTACACCTTAGATTATAACATTTCTGCAATTGCTACCCTGGATAATTTTATTTCCGATCATCCTGGCTCTATTTTTAGGGAAGAAGCATTATTTCTAAAATTACAATCGTCTGCGGTATTGGCGCTTAATAGTACCTTTGCCAAAAAAGAAGAACGGCTAGATGCTGCCGTTGCTGCCTATAATACCTTTTTAAGATATTATCCGGAAAGCACATTTTCCGACCAAGCCAATAAGATTATCGAAGACCTGAAATCAGAACAGGAAGCCCACCAGAAATTACAAGAACTTTATTTTAAGTAAATATGAACGATCTCAAGAATTCAAAAGCTCCACTTACTACGGTTACCGTTAACCGAGATGAGTTCGACAACAAAACAGGCAATATTTATGAAGCTATTGCCATTGCAGCAAAGCGTGCAAATCAAATCAATTCAGAAATAAAAAAGGAATTGATGGAAAAGCTCGAAGAATTTGCTACTTACAGCGATAGTCTGGAAGAAGTTTTTGAAAATAAAGAGCAAATAGAGGTGTCTAAGTTTTATGAGAAACTTCCTAAGCCGCATGCTTTGGCCGTGCAAGAATGGTTGGAAGATAAAATTTACCACCGAAATACCGAAAAAGACAACGACTAAATGTTGGCTTATAAGCGAATCCTATTGGGAATTAGTGGGGGTATCGCAGCATATAAGACTACATTTCTTACTCGATTATTGATTAAGGCCGGTGCAGAGGTTCGTATTGTTATGACCGAAAGTGCCGGCAATTTCGTTTCTCCGCTTACGCTAGCCACCCTCTCAAAAAATGAGGTAATTACCAACTTTGTACGCGAAGAACAGGGAATCGTAGATTGGCACAATCACGTGGAAATGGGGTTGTGGGCCGATGCCATAATTATAGCGCCTGCAACAGCCAATACATTGGCTAAAATGGCTTCCGGTACTTGCGATAATCTCTTGCTGGCTTGTTATCGTTCTGCCAAATGTCCTGTATTTTTTGCCCCAGCCATGGATTTGGATATGTTCAAACATCCTGCTACGTTAAAGGCAATTTCAGAATTATGCTCCTTTGGGAATATTGAAATTCCGGCCGAAAGCGGCGAATTGGCAAGTGGTTTATATGGTGAAGGCCGAATGGCCGAGCCAGAAACCATTGTAGCTGTGCTGCAAACCTATTTTATAAACCACTCTCCTTGGTCTGGCAAAAAAATTATGATTACAGCAGGCCCAACCTATGAGCCTATAGATCCGGTGCGATTCATTGGAAACCATTCAAGTGGTAAAATGGGATTTGAACTGGCAATGGCAGCTGCCAAACAAGGGGCAGAAGTGATCTTAATTTCAGGACCGACTGCGCTTGAGGCAAATCACCCTGCTATTTCAACTATTCGGGTAACAACCGCCGACGAAATGTTGCAGGCAGCCTTACGGCAGTTTCATGAAGTAGATGTGTTTATTGGTGCTGCTGCTGTAGCAGACTACAGGCCTATTAACGTTGCTTCCGAAAAATTAAAGAAGGATTCATCGCTTTTGGAGTTGCGTTTGGAGCGCAATCCCGATATTATAAAAACCTTGGCTGGCATCAAAAAAAATCAATTCGTGGTGGGCTTTGCATTGGAAACCGAGCGCGAAGCTGAATTTGCGCAACGCAAATTAATAGAAAAGGGATTAGATGCCATTGTGTTGAATTCTCTCCGTGATTCCGGGGCTGGTTTTGGTTCGGATACAAATAAAGTTACCTTCATAAACAAGAATTTTCAGATAAAATCGTTTGAACTAAAAGCAAAGGCTCAAGTTGCCCGAGATATTCTCGATGAAATTCATAATTCTATTACGAACTAAATTAATTCTGCTCTTGATTTTATTGGGTAGCAAGCCAATGATATTGGCCCAAGAACTCAATGCAGTGGTGACGGTAAATTCGGACCAGGTTTCTCAAACCAACCAGCAAATATTTCGAACCTTAGAAAGGTCCCTTTCTGATTTTGTAAATCGAACGCGTTGGACTTCAAGGAATTATACTCCTCAGGAGCGTTTACAGTGTCGTTTTTTTATTACTGTTACCAAGTATGAGGCCGGTTTTTTCGAAGCCAATTTGCAGATTCAGTCTGCAAGACCAGTGTATAACACCACGTACGAAAGTCCGGTTTTTAACTATAAAGACAATCAGTTTAATTTTGATTACATAGAATTTCAACCTTTGGCCTTTAATGAAAGTGTATTCAATTCCAACCTGGTAGGGGTAATTGCCTACTATGTTAACATTATGTTGGGGCTAGATGCAGATACCTTTGCGTTGGAAAGTGGTACGCCTTATTATCAAAGGGCACAAGCGCTTGTAACTCAGGCGCAAGGGTCGGGCTATCCTGGTTGGGGACAATCTACTTCGGACGGGCGTTCCAGATTCCAACTTGCAGATAATTTGTTATCCAATACTTTTCGGGAGTACCGATCTGCACTGTACCAATACCATAGAATGGGCCTAGATGCAATGACATCCGATCCCGTTACTGCTAAGCAAGAAATTATCGCTTCCATTTTACCATTTGAAGGATTAAATCAACGCAGACCAAATGCCCTAGTACTGCAGGCCTTTTTTGATGCCAAATCAGAAGAAATTCAAAATATTTTCTCGGATGGGCCTCAGGTAGCCCTTGATAAGCTAAAACGAACATTGAGTATCGTGGCACCATTTTACGCTGCTACCTGGAATCGAATTCGCAACTAACCGCAAGATTTTACAGTCTATTGGCTTATCTTTATCGGCACTAATTGCTAGTTGCCGTGCTCACCTTTTTATCCATTAAAAATTACGCATTAATAGACGATCTTCATGTAGAATTTTCCGGTAATTTCTCAACTATAACCGGAGAAACCGGGGCGGGTAAATCCATTTTGCTCGAGGGATTGAGTCTTGTACTTGGCGGTCGTGCAGACCGGACTGCACTTCGGGACGATTCAGAAACCTGTGTAATTGAAGCTGAATTTCAAATCGCTAATTATTCGAGGTTGCAGCGCTTTTTTAAAGAAGAGGATTTGGATTACGATCCGGCTACGGTCTTGAGAAGGGAAATACGCCCCAACGGAAAATCCAGAGCATTTGTGAATGATAGTCCGGTAACCTTGGAAGTTTTATCCAGATTGGGGAAATTGTTAATCGATATTCACGCCCAATATCAAACATTGGAATTGGTAGAGCAGGATTTTCAATTGCATGTAGTAGATGCGATTGCACAACACAACGAAATTTTGGAGTCCTACAAAACCTTGCGTCGGTCCTATCTGTCGCACTGCAAAACATTGGAAACTTTGCAGTCCAAACGAGCTACGGCATTTAAGGAACAGGATTACAACAGCTTTTTACTTGATGAATTGGTAGCGGCCAATTTAAAGCCGGGAATGCAAGAAATATTGGAAACCCAACATGCAGAATTAAGTCATGCAGAACAAATCCGGGAGTTGCTCGTGCAATCCGATCAATTATGTCAGGATGAGCAATACGGGTTACTGGTACTCCAGGCACAATTAAGAGCAATTACATCAAAATTAGCCGGATTTGGCCCAAAATATGATGAGCTCAACAATAGGGTACAATCGATCTATTTTGAGCTTGAAGATATAGCTCAAGAAATTCAGGGGTGGGCAAACGAAGATGAGGCAGATCCCGGATTATTGCAAGATGTAGCGTCTCAACTTCAGGTGCTCTACGATTTGCAGCGGAAACACGGCGTGCATTCAGTTTCCGGTCTTTTGGAAATGCAACAGCAATTAGAGGCGCAGGTTCAAGATACAGCCGATTTGGATGCAACTATAGCAGATTTAGAAGTTAAAATCGATTCTGAGACTTCGAGATTGACGGAACTGTCAACAGTATTGAGTAAGCGGCGCGCCGAGGTTTTGCCAAATTTTGTGCAAAGACTGGAACAGGAGTTGTCCAAATTGGGTATGCCAAATGCATCCTTCTCTTGGGAACTTCAAAAAAAGCAAATTTTTGGCAGCAACGGAACCGATATCTTGGAATTGTACTTTACAGCAAACAAGGGCGGAAATTACGGCCCTTTAAAGCGAACGGCATCCGGAGGTGAGTTATCGAGAATTATGCTTGTTGTTAAGGCTATATTGGCGGGGTATGAAGCATTGCCAACAATTATGTTCGATGAAATAGATACCGGCGTATCCGGCGATATTTCTAATCGAATGGGAGACATTATGCGAGAAATGAGTGCGCATATGCAAGTTTTTGCCATAACACATTTACCAACGGTGGCTTCCAAAGGTCATCAACAATACAAGGTATTTAAGGAAGATATTGGAAATCAAACCTATACCCGAATAAGGCGGTTAACGCAAAGGGAGCGTGTTGAAGAACTCGCTTTTATGTTGGGAGGAGGAGTACAATCCGAAACAGCCATGCAGCACGCTCGCGAATTACTCGGCTAATAGGGTTTGAATTCTAGCCTACAATTATTGATTCCGTATCTACTGCAATTCGGTTTGAAGATTTTTTAAATATCTTTGGCCACGAAATTAACCGGAATATTATGGCTTACAACTTACTGAAAGGCAAAAGAGGAATTATTTTTGGTGCTTTGGATGAGAATTCCATTGCCTGGAAGACTGCAGAACGTGTACACCAAGAAGGTGGTGTATTTGTACTTACAAATGCCCCTATAGCAATGCGTATGGGACAAATCAATCAATTGGCAGAGGCTACCGGATCTAAGGTAATTCCGGCAGATGCTACCAGTGAGTCCGATTTGGAGGCCTTGGTGCAACAAGCGGTTGAAACCTTAGGTGGGAAACTCGATTTTGTATTGCATTCTATTGGAATGTCTGTCAATGTGCGCAAGGGAAAGCGTTACACAGACGAGAATTACGATTGGACCGCCAAAGGTTGGGATGTTTCTGCTCTTTCATTTCACAAAACCATGCAGGCCCTTTACAAGGCAGATGCCATGAATTCTTGGGGTAGTATTGTGGCATTAACCTATATGGCAGCTCAACGCACCTTCCCGGATTATAACGACATGGCAGATAACAAGGCCTATTTGGAATCGGTTGCCCGCAGCTTCGGTTATTTCTTCGGAAAGGAAAAGAAAGTTCGTGTAAACACCATATCGCAATCACCCACTCCGACCACTGCAGGTCAAGGTGTGAAAGGGTTCGATGCCTTTATAAATTACGCCGAAATGATGTCTCCGTTAGGCAATGCAACGGCACAGGATTGTGCGGATTATACCGTTTCGCTTTTCTCTGATCTCACTCGAAAAGTGACCATGCAAAACCTCTTTCACGATGGAGGATTTTCCAATACGGGTGTAAGTCAGGAAGTAATAGATAAATTTACACCCTGAAAAAATTAACGCTTTGTAAACCACCCGCTTGTCGGGTGGTTTTTTATATTCCATGTCGCTGTATTTTTCCATTGTTGTACCGGTGTATAACCGACCCGAAGAGTTGCGTGAGCTCCTAGCGAGTTTGGTGCAACAAGAGTACACAAATGCTTATGAGCTGGTTGTGGTGGAAGATGGTTCAGTACATGATGCAAAGCAGGTTGTGCAACAATTCAGCGATCGGATTCAAATCACATACCTGCCCAAACCAAATAGTGGTCCCGGAGATTCCCGTAACTACGGAATGCAGCATGCCGCAGGCAATTATTTTATTTTAGTTGATTCGGATTGTATTCTGCCTTCGAATTATTTGAGTAAGATACACCTTGCTCTAGAATCTGATTTTGCGCATTGTTTTGGAGGGCGAGATGCTGCGCACCCTTCATTCAACGCCATGCAGAAAGCAATTAGTTATTCCATGACCTCGGCGCTTACCACCGGTGGACTGCGAGGCGCTTCAAAACCGATGAAAAATTTTCAACCCAGAAGCTTTAATATGGGGTTATCTAAAATCGCCTTTGAACAGAGTAAGGGTTTTGGAAATATTCATCCGGGCGAAGATCCAGATTTAAGTTTAAGATTAAAAGCTAAGGGCTTCTCTATTCGTTATTTACCTGAAGTTATAGTCTATCACAAAAGGCGTATAACCTTCAAATTATTTTACCGTCAGGTGCGTCGTTTTGGCCTAACTCGCCCAATCTTGAACCGTTGGCACCCCGGAAGCGCACGTTTAACCTATTGGTTTCCATTGGTTTTTTCCCTTGGATTGCTGCTGGGTGTTGGTTTGTTTATTGTGACGAATCAATGGCAGTTTCACCTGATTGCGTACTTATACTTAATCTATTTCGTATCTCTGGTTGCAGGTGCCGGATTAACCTATAGAAGTTTAAATGTAGCCTATTTGGTCCCAATTGCCACTTTAGTTCAGTTTTGGGGTTACGGTTTTGGTTTTTTAAAATCCACAACCTTGCTTACCTTTAGTAAATCAGACCCAGAAACACTCATGCCAGAGTTGTTTTTCAAAAGATAAAAGGTGAGTAAACACACCAAAATAAGGATTCAGAATTCCAAATTCCGGGACTTTTCAATTTTCCTGTTACTTTCCTTTTTAGCTTGGATGATTACTCGGCTTTCAGAATCGTATACCTACGAGATTCAGACACAAATCCGTATGGAAAAGGTGCCCGAAGATTTAATTTTAGTTGGCGAGAAAGCTTTGGAATTGCCGGTTAAGATTCGTTCAAATGGCTTTCAATTGTTGCGTTATCAATTGCTTCCAAAACACATAGCATTGAACTTGGAACCTGTAGCGGTGTCTGATGGGAAATATTACTTACCTGCCCCAAGTTTGAATCGGCAAATTACAGAGCAGCTGCCCTTAGGTAGTAGTGTACTCCAATTGCCTTCGGATACGCTGTTTTTGAATTTGCAGCAATTGCAGACAAAGATTGTTCCGGTGCAGGTCGATTTGGACCTGCAATTGGCCCAGAATTTTATGTTAGACGGTGCCTTGCGTGTGAGTCCCTCAGAAATTCAGGTGGTAGGTCCTGCAGAAGAAATAGATTCACTTCGGTTCCTTAGCACTCAGCCTTTGGTGCTCCAGCAAGTCGATGCAGATTTTGATTTGGATCTGCCCTTAAGCTTAGACATTAAATTGGAGAAATCTAAACTTTCCACGGCCCAAGTACGCGTGTCCGGTACGGTTTTTAGATTCACTGAAGCGCTGGTAACAGTACCCGTAGTAGTGAGCAACCTCCCAGAGCGTTTGCAAATTAAAACTTTTCCTCCAGAGGTTCAGGTGCTGTGTAGTGGTAGGGTAGAAGCCGTAAAAAATCTTGGTCCAAACGATTTCAGTGTAGTGGCCGATTTTAGAAATCCAGATCCCTTGACCGGACGCTTAAAACTCGAATTAAAAGCGTTTCCAGCCCGTATTCATTCTGCGGTACTTCGGGAAACCTCTGTAGAATTTATAATTAGGCGCCAATGATGCATATTGGGCTCACCGGCGGTATAGGAAGTGGAAAAACGACTGTTGCAAAATACTTTAAGGCTTTAGGTATTCCGGTATACGATTCAGATGGAAGCGCACGGATATTAATGGAGGGCAATCCGGAATTGGGAGCAGAATTGATTGAGTTGTTGGGTCCGGCCACTTTTAAAGATGGAAAATTAAATCGGAAATATATTGCCAACCTTGTTTTTAAAGATTCAGATTTACTTGAACGCTTAAATAAGCTGGTGCACCCCAATGTTAGACAAGATTTTTTAAATTGGGCGCACTCCCAGCAAGCGCCTTATGTAATACAAGAGGCTGCTATTTTATTTGAAAATGGAGGGTATTTGGCCATGGATTATAATATTTTGGTTGTTGCTCCCTTGCTGGAACGAGAGCGACGAGTCGTGCTCCGTGACGAATCTACCCTGGAAGACGTTAGGGCCAGAATAGCCAGACAGTGGCCGGACGAAAAGAAAATTCCTTTGGCAGATTTTGTAATTCAAAATAATACAATGGCCGAGGCAAGCGCTTCCGTGTTAAAAATTCACAATTACCTCCTAACCTTGGCTTGAAATCTGCCAAATGCACTGTTAACATTAGGTTAAACCCCCGCACCTCTAAATGTTAAATTTTTAATTTTGGTGAGGAAATGAACAAGAAATTATTTATTGCACTCATCGTTTTGATGAGTCTATCACTAATAGGAATTATAGCTGTTCAGCTGTATTGGATTCGCAATGCTGTGGCAGATCGGGAGGAGCAGTTTTCCAATGTAATCACCGGAGTACTCAGTAAAGTAACCGATAGAATTGAAGATCGGGAAATTAAAGAATATTCCCGACGGTTTATGGAACTTAGGGATAGTATAGGTTCTTTTAAGAGCGCACATTTAAGTAGCTTCTTTTTTCTGGATAAAGATTTGAACTCCAACGAAGTTACCCTGTACCAGCACGGTATTCTTGAAGAAGACTACAATATTGCATCTACGTTCTTTGACAATGGAAACATGGGTGAGTCTACAGCATTAAAAAGTTTTACCAGCAGAAGAACTAAAACCGTTTTTCGGGAAGAGTTTGGATTGGACGGTAAATCGTATCGCCTTAATCCTATTGTACGACTCGAAGAAGTTGGCGGTTTACCGATTATGGAAAAATTGGCATTCGAAGATGTATATCGCGAATTTGCAGAAAAGATACCGATACATGAGCGGGTAAGCAAGGCCGAAATTGAATTGTTATTGAATCGTGAATTGGCAGACCACAATATTGATATAGACTTTGAATATGGTGTCTTTAGCGAGGAGTTGCCTACCAGAGTCCGATCTGCTAAATTTAAATATAATCCCAAGCAGCACTACAGTGCTCCACTTTTCCAAAACATAAAAGGCGAAACGGATTACAGCCTGCTAATTTCATTTCCGAAGCAGCAGAAATTTATTTTTAGTTCCATTCTAGGGTTGGCCGGGCTTTCTCTAACCTTTACTTTAATTATCATGTTGGCTTATGGGGGGGCGATATATCAGTTGATCCAGCAAAAGCAGATTTCTGAAATTAAATCGGATTTTATAAATAACATGACCCATGAGTTTAAAACACCGATTGCAACGATTAATCTGGCTGTAGAAGCAATAAAGAATCCTAAGGTTTTAGCCGATCAGGATAAGGTTAGGCGCTATTTAGATATGATTCGTGACGAGAATAAGCGCATGCACGCTCAGGTTGAAAATGTGCTTCGGATTTCCAAATTGGAAAAAAATCAATTGGATATTGACAAGGAGCCTTTAGATGCCCATGCAGTGATTCAGCATGCAATAGGACATGTTCAGCTTATAATTCTAGATCGGGGCGGGTATATTAATGCCGAATTAAATGCCGAGAGGAGTACAGTATTGGCCAATGAGGTGCATTTGGGCAATGTTTTAGTCAATATACTAGACAATGCCATTAAATATTCTCCTGAAGCACCACAGATAGACTTGACCACCTCTGTAGTTGGGAACCTGATGCAGATTAAGGTTAAGGATCAAGGTGCAGGAATGGCCAAGGCAGTTTTAAAACGCATTTTTGAAAAATTTTATCGGGAACCAACCGGAGATATTCACAATGTAAAGGGTCATGGTTTAGGATTGGCCTATGTGAAAAGTATTATTGAAGATCATCAGGGGAGGGTGTATGCCGAGAGTGAAAAAGGCAAAGGAAGTACCTTTTTTATTCAGCTCCCTTTAATTTAAATAGCATTATGGAAACAGAAAATAAAAAAATTTTATTGGTAGAAGACGACCCAAACTTTGGGATTGTTTTAAAGGATTATTTGTCCATGAATGATTTTGAGGTTACGCTTGCCAAGAATGGCATGGAGGGCTTTGAAAAATTTAAGAAGGACAATTTTGACGCTTGTATTTTAGATGTAATGATGCCCTATAAAGACGGATTTACCTTAGCACGTGAAATTCGAGAGAAAAATGAACATGTTCCAATCATTTTTCTTACGGCTAAAACCATGAAGCAGGATGTGTTAAAAGGGTATAAGGCCGGTGCAGATGATTATTTAAACAAACCCTTCGATTCCGAAGTCCTCTTGGTAAAGTTGCGGGCCATTATTAATCGTAAGGCGACAGTAAATGTGTTGGACAGCAAACAGCACGATTTTCAATTTGGTCAGTTTCATTTAAATTCCAAATTGCGTTTTTTGAGTTATTTGGATAATGAGCCTATAAAATTGTCGCCAAAAGAAAACGAACTACTTCGTTTACTTGCCTTGCACCAAAATGATCTTATGCCACGGGAATTGGCTTTGACAAAAATTTGGCGAGACGACAACTATTTTACTTCCCGAAGTATGGATGTGTATATTGCCAAGTTGCGCAAATATTTAAAACAGGATCCAGACGTAGAAATTTTAAATATTCACGGCGAAGGTTTTAGATTGGTGGTGAAAACCGATGAAAAATAAATACAGCTAATTAGCAGCTCACTTTGTTTTTGAAATTTCTCGAAGCATTTCTTCGGGGCTTAAGGTAACCGGGAGGTGTATACCGTAAGGCGGTAATTCCAACGTGTCGAATTGGGATTTTAAAAGTCCCGGTGGCATAAAATGGTCTTTTCGATCTTGAATTCTGGCTTGTACAAATTCGAAAGTGCCATGTAGAACTATCCATACGATTTGTGCTTCAAAACCCTCTGAAAGTATGTTGCGATAGCTTTCCTTTAAGGCCGAACACGCAATTACAGCCCCGTTGTTTTTATTAGCTTTAGCGGCTAAATTTAATCTGTTTAACCAAATATAGCGGTCTGAATCCTGCAATGGGATACCGGCACTCATTTTCGCGATGTTTTCAGGTGGATGAAAATCATCTCCGTCCAAAAATTGAAGATTTAGCTTTGCTGCGAGTACTTTACCCAAGGTGGTTTTACCGCTGGCAGACACCCCCATAATTATATAAATCTTAGAATCTTTACTGGGCATTTCCTAATCGATTAAGTTCTTTTTCTATTCGATTGAAAATTAAAGCCGAATCGGTTTCATGACTAAACCATATAATATTTGGATCTCTCTTAAACCACGTGTCTTGTCTTTTGGCGAACCGTCGGGTATTTTGCTTAATGTTCAAGACCGCCTTTTCCAAACTACACTGTTTGTCGAAGTACGAAAAAAGTTCCTGATAGCCAACCGTACGAAGTGCGTTGAGCTCCCTGTGAGGATATAAACCGCGTGCTTCTTCCAATAATCCCTGTGACATCATCTGATCTACTCGGGTTTCGATTCGACTGTAAACTACGGGTCTTGGAGCGGTAATACCCACGGGCAAATGCGAGAAAAAATTGGGTGTAGTTCTATTACCCAAAAAAGTGCTGTACGGTTTTCCGGATCCCAGGCATACCTCCAGGGCCCGAATAAGTCTTTGGGGATTTTGCAAATCTACCTGATTGTAATATTTCGGGTCTTTTATTTTTAATTGTTTTTGAAGCGCTTCAATGCCAAAATCATGGAATTGAGTGTTGAGCTCTAAACGTATGTCGGGGTCAATATCGGGAAAATCATCCAGTCCGGAAGTTACGGCATCTATATACAATCCGCTGCCTCCTACAAGAATCAGCACTGGATGTTTCACAAACAATTCCCTGAGCTTTAAATGCGCATCTTCCATATACCTGCCCACGGAATAGTCTTCAAATATTGAACGATGCTGAATAAAATGATGGGGAGCGGCAGCCATTTCAGCGGCATTGGGAACAGCGGTGCCAATTTGCATTTCGGCAAAAAACTGCCTGGAATCTGCAGATAAAATCTCGGTTTTAAAGTGTTGCGCTAGCGCTATGGCCAACGCCGTTTTACCAATTGCGGTAGGCCCTGAAAGAGAGATAAGCACGTTACGCATGCTCCTCAAGTATTGCGCCACAATTGTGGCAATAACGAGCCCCATCCCAATGCCCCTCAGCACCACAGGTGGCGCAGGATTGGGTGTTTATCGCTATTGCATCCAGTCCAGCCCTAGCCTTGGTCTTTGTATTTTTGGTAAATTCAGCGGTAACAATCCCTGTTGGTACGGCTATAATCCCGTATCCTAAAATCATGATAACCGTAGCAATGAGCTGTCCTAGTGTAGTTTGGGGCGCAATATCTCCATACCCAACTGTGGTTAAGGTCACTATGGTCCAATAAATGCTCCTAGGAATACTCGTGAATCCGGCTGCTTCACTTTCAATGAGATACATAAGTGTTCCCAGTAA
Source organism: Bacteroidota bacterium (assembly GCA_046047415.1). Classification (GTDB taxonomy): domain Bacteria; phylum Bacteroidota; class Bacteroidia; order Flavobacteriales; family Flavobacteriaceae; genus Robiginitalea. The sequence goes on along the minus strand of JBJOHX010000103.1, from coordinate 22,127 downwards.
AACAGATAAGATAATTACCACATAAATAAAAACTGCAATTTTGGTACGACTCGCCTTAAGTGCAGTTTTCAATTGGGTGGCCTCACCTATAAACTGAACAAGCTTTAAAATGCGGAAAACGCGCAAAAGCCTGAGTGCTCGTACCGCTAGTAATACCTGACTTCCGGCAACTAAAAAAGAGAGGTACATAGGAACGGTGGCAAGTAAATCAATAATGCCATAAAAGCTAAGTATATAGTGTATCGGTTTGCGAATGCAGAGGATTCTGGCGATATATTCGATGGTAAAAAGGAACGTAATGCCCCATTCCAAATTCCACAATAGCCGGTGATATTTTGCATCTACTTCCTGCACGCTTTCCAACATTACAAGAAGTACACTAAGAATTATTACCGCAAGTAAAATCAAATCAAACCATTTACCCTTTGGGGTATCTGCCTCATAAATTATTTCATGAAGCCTGGCTTTCCAAGGTCGATTTCCGGATTGTTCTTTCACGGTTAAGGATTGAGTTCAATTACCTTTAAAATGCGTTTATCATTAAGGTAATGTTGCATTATACCAATGTCTGAGGGGAGTGCAATTGGCGTGAGAAGGGTTTCAAGTATTGCGCTGTTCCGAATTTGATGGTTTAGGTTAAAATAACCAACAGCTTTAAGGCCTCCATTTTGAATCCAAAAGGCGCTATTTTCACCGGCACTACGGCCGCGGTCAATAATCAGAAAGTTTGCGTCTGTAAGCGAGTAAGAGGTTCCGTTTACTGCTAAAAAATCGTTGGTAATAGGTTTGTATTTGCGGCCTTTAGATTGAAAAGCTGGCTTTGCTACCTGATTTTCAGTAGCGGCCTTTAGTTGTGCCATAAGCACACTACCAGTACGCTCAAACCGGACCTCCCGAATACTTTTGCGCAAGGCTTTATTTATTCCTACCTCTACCGTAAAGTGCCGATTCACCTCTTTTTTCATGTCTCCGGCGGCATTTAAATACAAGAGGTCTCCGTCTTTGCCGTATAAATAATATACCCCTGTTTCACTAGGCACAGATTCTACAAGTATCAATTGTCTTTCTGAGAGTTCTCCGTAGGCAGCGGCACGAACAATTCGATTTACAATTTGCTTTTCGGCATCTCTATCTAGCAATATCTGAAGAAGTTTTAGGGTTGCAAGTGCATCTCCGTTTGCACGGTGTCTGTCGGTGATTGGAATCCCTAAGGCCTTGGCCAATTTACCCAAGCTGTGGGAAGTAGCCTCAGGAATTAATTTTTGAGAGAGGTCTACCGTACAAAGCGTAGGTAACTGAAAATCGTATCCCAGTCTGCGAAATTCGGTTCTTAAAATACGATAATCAAAAGCGGCATTATGTGCAACGAGAATACTCTCTTCTGTAATTTCGACAATGCGTTTTGCAACTTGATAAAATTTTGGTGCGCTCCGAACCGATTCGTTTGTTATACCGGTTAGCTTTTGAACAAAAGGTTGAATTTCCTTTTCAGGATTAATAAGACTGATAAAGGTATCTACCACCTTAAACCCATCGAAGCGATGTATAGCAATTTCGGTAATACTTTCTTCATTAAAAGCACCTCCAGTAGTTTCTATGTCGATAACCGAATACATATGCGCATTTACCCTTGGGGCTAGTACATTCTGTTTCCAAAGATACTACTTCCTATACGGACCATAGTACTTCCCGCCAAAACCGCAAGAGGGTAATCGCCACTCATGCCCATAGAGAGGATGGGATTGGAAATCCGAGGGACAATACAAGTATCAAATACCTTTTTAAGTGTAGTAAATTCACGTGAAATTTGGGATTGATCTTCCGTAAAGGTTGCCATGCCCATCAATCCTCGAATTTTAACATTCAACATGGCTTTAAGCTCCGGTCCGTCTAAGATGCTTGAAATTTCCGAGGTGTCAAATCCAAATTTGGTGGTTTCCTCGGCAATATGGACTTGCAAAAGACAATCAATAACCCGATTTTCGATTCCCCCTCTACGATTGATTTCTTCCAATAGGCGCATGCTATCTACTCCATGAATCAAGTGAACAAAGCCGGCAATGTATTTAACCTTATTGCGCTGCAAATGACCAATCATATGCCATTCTATGTCTTTGGGCAGTTCTTCGTATTTGGCTACAAGTTCCTGAACCTTGTTTTCGCCAAAGGCCCGTTGTCCCACCTGATAAGCTTCCAGAATTTCTTCATTGTTTCTTGTTTTAGAAACAGCGATTAGGGCAACGCCATTCGGTAAACTCTTTTGTATCTCACTAATTCGATCTCCTATTGACCCCATACACAAGTATTATAATTCATAAATAGTTAAACCACTCAATAACTTAGGTTTAATGTAGGTACTCTTAGGTGGCATGGTAAGCCCTTTGCTTGCAATAGCCTGTATATCTGCGTAGGCAACAGGATACAGTCCAAATCCTGCAGCAAAAGCACCTCCGTCTACTGCTTTTCGAATGCCAATAGCAGGTTGCGAATCCCAAAGGTATTTAAGTCTTTGATCGTGCCTTGGATCTTTAATTCCAAAAATAGGAGAAAGAATGGTGTCGAAAAGGATGCGTGCATCGAGTTTATCCGGATGTTGTGCCAAATCTTTTGGAATTTCTTTTAAGTCCAACTGATAAAATTGCCCTGCCAAAAACATTGAAAAAGAATGTTTTTTTTCCGGTACCCAAGGTGCAGTGCCCTTAGGGGTTATACAATAATTATTTTCCAATTGTGCGATCACTGATTCTGGAGTACCCCCGCCAAGATCTGTAAGCAATCGAGAAAAGGATTCAATTCGCAATTGGGATTCCGGCAGCAAACAGACCATAAAATATTGGTTAGCATCCGAACTCTGAACGCCCAACTGATTTTGCGCATTGGCATAACTTACCGAAGAAGCCGTTCGATGATGCCCGTCCATGAGAAAGGTATCCTGTATTTCTGAAAAGTAATTTTGAATTTCCTGGAGCTGAGAAGCATTGGTAATAGGCCAAATTTCGTGTAAAACCTTTTGGTCATCTATGCAGGAGGTTTGTGGAACGCTTTCTGCTATGTATTCACACCACGTTTGCAACTTTGGATGGTCCTTGTATGCAACCAGTACAGGTTCTGCATTAAATTGTACACTACTTAAATAATCAGCAAAGCGATTTTCGCGCAGTTGAAGAGTGTCTTCGTGTATTTTTAAATGGCCTGAAAGGTATTCTCTGACCGACATGGCTGCAACAATGCCAGTCGCAGTAATCCCATTTTCAGTATTGCGATACAGGTAAAAAGACGGTAATCTATCCTTTTGAAATTTTCCTTGGGCAAAAAAATCGAGATATTTTTCACGTACGCGCCCGTAGCGTTTTTTGCCTCTCAGCCGAACAGGTGATTCAAATTCCGGATTTAAAATGTGCAAAAAAGAATCCGGATTTTTGGCTTGAATTTCTTGTCTTTCTTTAAAGGAATAGGCCTCATAGGAACGCGTTACAATACGTTCACACAAAATGTCCGGCGGGCGTACCGCTCTAAAGGGAATAACCTTGGGCATGAATTTTATGTAAAACGTGCAGACACGTATTTGGCTTTTTTAAATATGGTAGCGTCATAAAATCCTTATTGGTTTTAACTCAGAGGTGCCAATAAGCAACCCGTTGAATCAATCAGCACCTTAGGGCTAGTTCCAATTACTGCTTTTTGCGTCATATTTCCTAGGATTATTTTCACAAGGATTGCGGGGGTAAATTGCGCTCGCAGGCTGCAATAATATCTAGGGCAACTTTCAAGGCTTGGGCTCCTTGATCCAAAGGCACAGGAGTGTTCCGGTTCAGTGCAATGGCATCGGCCATTTGCTCTAATTCATCCAAAATGGCATTGTTCGGTTGGATTTCAGGATTTTGAAAATAGATTTGTTTTTCTTGTCCTTCTGCATTTTTCAGAATCATATCGAAAGGTCCAGGTGTTGTTGGGGCGTCTTTCATTCGAACTACTTCGGCTTTGCGTTCCAAAAAATCTACAGAGATGTAGGCATCTTTTTGAAAGAACCTCGATTTTCTCATATTTTTCATGGAAATGCGACTGGCAGTAAGGTTGGCTACGCAGCCGTTTTCAAAGGCGATACGTGCATTGGTAATGTCCGGAGATTTACTAATTACAGATACTCCGCTAGCTTGAATATCTCGTACTTTGGATTGAACGACACTTAAAATAATGTCGATATCGTGTATCATCAAATCTAAAACCACTGGTACGTCAGTTCCACGCGGATTAAATTCCGCTAGCCGATGCGATTCAATAAACATGGGGCTTTCCAATTGGGATTTAACCGCCGTAAAGGCAGGATTGAAACGCTCTACGTGTCCTACCTGACCTTTTACCCCATGCCGTTCACACAAATCTATAAGTTCAAGCGCTTCCTGATACGAGTGTGTAATAGGTTTTTCAATAAAAACGTGTTTTCCTGCAGTTATAGCTTTTTTGGCACAATCAAAATGCGATAGTGTTGGGGTAACTATATCTATCAAATCTACCTCAGAAATTAAAGCTTCCACCGAATTAAAGTACGGGACTCCCAGAGTTTTGGAAACCTGATTTCCGGTGCTGGCATCGGGATCGTAAAACCCAATAAGGTCATAATGTTTTGATTGTTGGAGAAGGCGGATGTGAATTTTTCCGAGATGTCCTGCACCTAAAACACCTGCTTTTATCATGAAATGAAAATTTTTGCGAATTTACGGATTACCCCCGAGATGCTATGTGTTCTTGGAGGAATATCAAGGCGCAATATATCTTGATATGCTCGAGTTCGGATTCGTGAGATAACGATAGGGCAGAAGCTGTGGATTTTTTAATTTAGCGCCAAAGCCAATCAACTTGAAAGATACCTTGAAACATAGGGGAATGCGCAATCAGCTTGCAGACCTGTTGGAGACCAAAGGCATAGACAATCCCAAGGTGCTGGATGCAATTCGAGCTGTGCCTCGACATTTATTTATGGACAGCAGTTTTGAGGATCATGCGTACCAAGATAAGGCGTTTCCAATAGCCGCAGAGCAAACCATATCACAGCCATACACCGTGGCTTTTCAGACGTCCTTACTTCGGGTAAATCCAGGGGATCGAATTCTTGAAATTGGAACTGGAAGCGGCTACCAAACGGCGGTGTTACTTCATTTAAAGGCTTTGGTTTACACCATTGAGCGTCAGAGTACCTTATTTAAAAAGACTTCGTTATTCTTCAAAAAAATGGCCTATCGGCCTAAAAAATTTGTATTTGGAGATGGGTATAAAGGTTTACCCGAGGAGGCTCCCTTCGACGGCATTTTGGTTACGGCTGGGGCGCCTTCTGTACCTAAAGCGCTATTGGCTCAACTGACTGTTGGCGGCCGATTGGTTATTCCTGTAGGAGATCAGGAGCAGCAAATGTTAGTCATTGAGCGGACCTCGGAAAAGGAGTTTCAGCAACAGGCCTGTGGAGTATTCCGTTTTGTTCCGCTATTGGAGGATAAAACGTAGCCCCCTAGCGGTTGTACGACTTTTTAACCCGGTCGAGTTGTCGATTTGTTTCTCTGGATTTTAAGGTCTCGCGCTTATCGTACAGTTTTTTTCCACGTGCCAAAGCAATCTTAAGTTTGGCAAGTCCTTTCTCATTTACAAACAGATTGAGAGGAACAATGGTTAGCCCAGTGGTGCGTACCTCCCGATCTAATTTTTTGAGTTCACGCTTATTTAATAAAAGCTTACGTGCTGCTTTGGGCAGGTGGTTGTAATGTGTGCCGTGACTGTATTCTTCTACTGTCATATTTATGACGAACAATTCTCCCCCGTCGTTGAATTCACAGAAGCTTTCCGAAATGGAGGCCTTTCCATTGCGAATCGATTTAATTTCGGTGCCTGTTAGCACTATACCCGCCACATAGGTGTCCAGGATTTCGTAATCAAATCTGGCGCGTTTATTTTTTATGTCTACAGTCTTCTGCATAAGATGCAAAATTAGTATAATTCTTGAGGAAGGCATTCGAAACCTTTGCAGGTAGGAATCATTTCATTTGAATTGCTCATTTTTGTAAAAAAATGCGAATAATGAAAATCTTTGGAATGGCTTTTGGATTTATGGTACTGCTTTCTTGTGTAGAAAAACAAGAAAGCATTTTAACTGCACAGGAAATTGTAGATCGGGCCGTTGAGGTGTCGGGCGGTTCGGCTTACCGCACCAACAGTATTTCCTTTGTTTTTAGAGGCAACACCTATATATCGTGTACCGAATCGGGCAAACGCGTTTTGATTCGGAAATTGGTATCCGATTCGGTTCAAATCGAAGATCGCAGAACAGACGAACGATTTACTCGCTCGATTGACGGGGAGGTGGTAGATCTGGCAGATAGCACTCGGAATAAATTATCCAATGCTGTAAATTCTGTGCACTATTTTGCGTATCTGCCATATGGATTAAACGGTGGTGCGGTGCGTAAAGAATTCATAGGAAAAGTGGTTATTAAACAAAAAGAGTATTACAAAATTAAGGTCACTTTCGATCAGGAAGGAGGCGGTGAAGATTATGAGGATATTTTTGTGTTTTGGTTTAATACAGAAAGTTTTCGTCCGGATTATCTGGCATACCTCTATCACACCAATGGAGGTGGAATTCGTTTTAGAGCTGCCTACAACGACAGACAAATTGAAGGAGTGCGATTTGCGGACTATATAAATTACAAACCTATAGATTCCCTAGCAGTTACAGCCTTAGATATCGAATTCGAAAACGGTCGATTAGAGGAAATTTCCAGGATTGTGCTAGAAGATATCGTTGTTATTCCGGGCAATTGCAATTGATGTGTAAACGTGTAACGTTCGACTGATTACCAATAAGCTGCACTAAAAATAAACTCCCATTGTCTTCATCGTCCATGTCATGGAATCGATTGGATTCGCCAATTAATTTATTTACTAAATCGGGAGTGGTGTTACTGTGTCCTACAATAAGCACTCGTTTACCACGGTTTTCACGTAAGAAATTCACTACATCCAAAGATTTTGGATCGTAGTACTGTACTAAAATATCTTTTTTAATCGCTGTGGGTGCAGCGGTCATTTCGGTACGCTCAAAATCTGTGGAATAAATGGCATCCAAGGGTACATCATTAAATATTTCTGCCCAGTGCATGGCCCTTCCCATGCCTTTTTGATTAAGTTCCGGATCAGAATTTCCGGGGTCTGTTCGATCTTTTTCTGCGTGTCTTATTAGGTAGAATGTAGTAATTGCCAAAGGCTCAGGAGTGGTATTTTGACGGTTTTCCTCAATACAACTATTACTTATTAACAAGACAATACTTAAAAATACTGTATGAAAATTTTTCATCGCGAATATGATTTTATACTTTAGTGCTTAAAATATTTCCTCATCAGGAATATTCACAAAAATACAACAACTAAAAGTTCAACGATATAGGTATATGGGAAAACGGGCAATAATTGTTTTGTTGACGCTATTTGCTGTAAAAGCATATTCGCAAACGGAAACCTTCCCCTATGATTTTAGGCAGCATAACCTGTTAATGGTTAATCCTAAAATGTTTAATCCAGTGTTTGCGCTTGATCAAACGAATCAGCATGAAATTGGATATTGGTCGCGTTGGCAATGGCAAAAAATAGACAATACGCCTACTACTTCTATTACGGATTATTCGTTGCGCATTGGAAATCTGGCAACGGGTATTGGGTATTTCAAAAATACAACCTCTGTTTTCCGGCAAAGGGGAATAAATTTGAATTTAGCGTATGCTATACCTTTGGCAGATCAATGGAGCCTGAGAATCGGTACTAATTTGTTTACTTATTTGCAGGACAGGGAGTACCGTCTACTTTTTAGAACCAACCCAGCGTTGGGCTTTCAGAGAGACCTTATTGTGCGCTTTGCTCCAGCCGCCCAATTAAAATACAACGACTTTGGTGTGTCCTTTGGATACGATAATTACCCGGATTTTAGCTTGCAGCGCATTGGGTCAGAATTTAATCGGGATTCTAAGTCTTATCAAATAGTAGCCGATTACACTTTTAACTTGAATGAATCCCATGCTAGTAACCAAAAAACATTAAGGCCTTTAATGTATGTTAAGCGCGTATATGGTTTTAGCACACAAGTGGGTATAAATACAGTTTATTCTTCGGGTGGCTCTTGGTTACAAGCGGGTCTTAATAGTTATTACGGGGCATCTTTTGGATTTGGACTCGAAATGAGTCCGGGTTTTTCACTAGGTGGTGTATTTGAAAAGGATAAGTCACTTGTAATGCAGGAAGACACCAAGAATTATACCTTAGAGCTAATGGCGAAATTCAGTTTTGGACAGGATGGTGCAAAACGTGGTCATAAGACCAACAAGCAGTCAGAAGATACTAAAGGTCAGGGACAGGAGCAGGTGACCCAGGTAGCAACTCCCGAGGAAAAGACTACCCAGGCCAATTTAGCCGAATTGGCAGCTGCCATGGAAGCCGAGCGTAATCGCGCAGCAGCAGAGCGTAAGTCGGATTCGATTCGGATGTCTCAAATGCTGGCAAATCAACAAAAAATTATTGACTCCCTAAAGCAAGTACAGATTGTAGCGGTGGAATCCGGTGCCACTGTAGGAACAGGTAGAGTATACCAAGAGGTGGCAGCAGAAGAAGGTCTGGATTCCGGATATTATGTGATTGCGAATGTATTTGAGACCGAACGCTATCTCAATGCCTTTATGGAAGATTTGCGAAAGTTAGGTATTGCATCAAAATCATTCTACAGAAGGGCCAACGGTTATAATTACGTATACTTAAATCGTTTTGGTAGTTTTTCTGAGGCCAATCAGGCCAGGGCTACGCAAATTGAAAGCGGTTATCCCGGAGAGTTATGGATTTTCAGGATTCGTTAATGCATCTTTAGTGCATTAATTCTTTACGTAAAAGGACCTCCAGATAATTCATGGTATTTGTCAGATATTTTCTGTCTTGCATGAGTGAAGCTTGGGCTACAGCACCTTGAATAATGGTGAAGAATTGCCGCGCAAAAATAATTGGTGCTACCGATAAACGAATTGTTTTGGTAGTTATTCCTTTTTCCAAAACGGTAGCAATTCGTTCCTCAATAATGCGAATGGTTTCTCGTACAGCCATTTCCAGGCCACGGTGATTGTACTGCGCATCTATTCCGGTATTTACCAGCGGGCAGCCTCCTATTTCTCTGGTAAACTCGTCGTATGTCTTATAGAAGCCTATAATTTGAATAAGGTGTTCGGCTGCGGTGCCTTGACTCGAAAAAATCTGGTCTAAGGCATCCAATAAACGTGAGCTGTTCTTGTGATAAGCAGCCAGGGCAATTTGATCCTTGTTTTCAAAATTTCCGTAAATCGCACCTTTAGTTAGGCCCGTGGCTTCGGTTAAATCACTTAAACTAGTACCCACGTACCCTTGCCGATTAAAAATAGGCGCTACGGTATCGATAATATACGCTTTTGTGCGCGCGGCTTTAGTGCTCATCGGTTGGTTTTGTTTAATGGGAAGGTCTATGGCTAAAATAATAAAAAAACCCGATTGGTTCAATCGGGTTTATTTCATTCGGTATCTTTTGAATTATGAGGCCAGCACTGGTTCATTACGAAATACAAGGCCATCATTAAAGCAATCGATTAATAACACACTTTCTGCATGTATGACTCCTTTGAGCAATTCTCGGGAGAGTTTGTTAAGGACTTCTTTTTGTATAAGACGTTTAATGGGTCTTGCTCCGTATTGCGGATCAAATCCTTGTTCTGCCAAATATGCTATGGCCTCTGGCGTAGCATCGATAGTGATATGTTGGGCGTCCAGCATTTTTTTAATCTGATTCAGTTGAAGTTTTACAACTTCCTTAATATCTGATTTTCTTAAGGGCGTAAACATAATAATGTCATCGATACGGTTTAAAAACTCAGGGCGGATGGATTTCCGCAACAAATCCAGAACCATTCCTCTAGCGGCTTCTCCGGCCTGTTCCGGATCTGAATGTACTTCGAATTGTTCCTGAATCAGGTGACTTCCCATATTGCTAGTCATAATAATGATTGCATTTTTAAAGTCGGCCACCCGACCTTTGTTGTCGGTCAATCGCCCTTCATCCAAAACCTGCAACAGGATGTTAAAGGTGTCAGGATGGGCTTTTTCAATTTCGTCTAGTAAAATCACGGAATAGGGTCTGCGACGCACGGCCTCGGTGAGCTGACCGCCTTCGTCGTAGCCAACATACCCTGGAGGTGCTCCTACCAAACGGCTTACGGCGTGCCTTTCCTGATATTCGCTCATATCTATACGGGTAATAGCGTTTTCATCATCGAACAGGTATGCCGCCAGAGTCTTGGCCAATTCGGTTTTCCCAACACCGGTAGTACCCAGAAATAGAAATGAACCTATTGGTTTTTTGGGATCGTGTAAGCCGGCCCGGCTGCGTCTTATGGCATCGGAAACTGCAATGATGGCCTCGTCTTGTCCAATTACGCGCTTGTGAAGCACGTCTTCTAGATTTAGCAACTTGTCGCGTTCACTTTGTAGCATTTTAGTTACAGGAATTCCCGTCCATTTTGCAACTACTTCGGCAATGTCTTCTTGTGTAACTTCTTCTTTTATAAGGGTATTTCCGTTTTGTTGTGCCGCCAAGGTCTCTTGCATGCGATCCAGTGTTTCCTGGGCCTCTTTAATTTTTCCATAGCGCAATTCTGCCACTCTGCCATAATCTCCATTGCGCTCTGCTCGTTCGGCTTCTAATTTATATTCCTCGATATCTTGTTTGGTTTTTTGAATCGTATCTACAGTAGATTTTTCGCGCTCCCATTGCGCAAATAATGCATTGCGTTCCTCTTTTTGATTGGCCAACTCTGCGTGTAATACCTTAAGCTTTACCTGATCGTTTTCACGCTTAATGGCCTCGATTTCAATCTCCAATTGCATAATTTTCCGGTCCAACGCATCTAACGCCTCGGGTTTGGAGTTAATTTCCATACGGAGTTTCGAGGCTGCTTCGTCCATAAGATCAATAGCTTTATCCGGTAAAAAACGATTTGTAATGTAGCGTTGTGAGAGTTCCACAGCTGCAATGACCGCCTCATCCTTTATGCGCACTTTATGATGGGTTTCATATTTTTCTTTAATCCCCCTAAGTATGGATATGGCACTTTCTGTATCCGGTTCGTTCACCGTAACCTTTTGAAAACGACGTTCCAGGGCTTTGTCTTTTTCGAAATACTTTTGATACTCATCTAAAGTCGTTGCGCCTATTGCCCGCAATTCGCCTCTGGCTAGGGCTGGTTTTAAGATGTTTGCGGCATCCATGGCCCCTTGACCGCCACCCGCACCTACTAAAGTGTGGATTTCATCGATAAATAGGACAATATTTCCGTCGGATTTGGTTACCTCTTGAATTACTGATTTTAGTCGTTCCTCGAACTCCCCTTTATATTTTGCACCGGCGATAAGGGCACCCATATCCAAGGAGTAGATGGTTTTATCTTTGAGGTTTTCCGGTACGTCGCCTTGAACAATCCGGTGGGCAAGTCCTTCGGCAATTGCGGTCTTACCCGTGCCAGGTTCGCCTACCAACATAGGATTGTTTTTGGTACGTCTCGATAATATCTGAAGTACCCGACGAATTTCTTCGTCACGGCCAATAACGGGATCAAGTTTTCCAGAATCGGCCAAGGCGTTTAAGTTCCTAGCAAATTTGTTTAAGGATTGATACGTTTCCTCGGCACTCTGGCTGGTCACTTTTCCTCCTTGTCTCAATGCATCTACAGCTTTTTTAAGATCTATTTCGGTTATTCCTTGATCCTTTAAAATGCGGCTGATTTTTGATTTAGAATTTAGTATGGCCAGTAGAAGATGTTCGATCGAGACAAATTCATCTTCCATTTTTCGAGCGATGGACTGCGCCTCGTTTAGGGTGCGTCCGGCCTCGGATGAAAACATCAGATTTCCACCGCTTACCTTTGGAAAACTTTTGAGCTCGCTATCCAAAATTTGCTCCACTAAGGAGGCATTGACTTGTAATTTTTTTAGTAAGTAGGGCAACACATGTTCGTCTACTTGCGCAATGGCCTTATATAAATGCTCGTTTTCAACCTGTTGGTGTCCCATTTCTTGGGCCACTTGTTGGGCCATTGTTATGGCCTCTTGAGATTTGATGGTAAATTGATTTATGTTCATAGGTCTTATTATCTTTGGGTACGATAATTAGGCGACAAGAACCTTACCAGTTTAATTTTCGCGTCAAAATGACAGTTTAAATTTGAATCTTTAAGACAAAAAGACAGATTTGTAGAGATGCTAAAAAAAACATTCAAACAGTGGCTAGGTGCTAATTCCAAGGAAAAAAGTATCGAAAAAGAACCTTTTCCCTGGATAGCGCTGGATAATACGGAGCAATTGAATCAATTCAACATATCAGGGCCAGATGCTGTGGCAGTTATTTTTAAACACTCCACACGTTGTGGAATAAGCAGTATGATGTTGCGCCGATTCGAAAGCAATTGGCAGCACAAGGATGAATCCATGCAGTGCTACCTGCTGGATTTGATTCAATATAGATCCGTTTCCGATGCTGTTGCCAAGCAATTTAACGTGCTACATCAATCCCCTCAAGTCTTGGTGCTCAAAGGGGGTAAATTGCTTGAACATGAGTCTCATGGCGATATTTCTGCTTTACATCCCAATATGTTTTAGCATGAAATACCCCAACCAAGGGTCGGGGTATTAATATTTAGAATTGCAACTATTCAAAGGTATACCTGTTCAATACGTCCCACAATTCTGAACGTAACGCGGCGCCGGCTTCACTCAGCATATTAAAATTAGAAGGAAATGGAACGGGTCTTCTTTTTAGGAGCCGCTGTTGCCATTTTTCCAATGCACGGTCGTCTCCGTGTTGTGTGGCATATCGGTTTTCAAAGTTGGATTCACCACTCAGGTGTTGGATTTCGTGGGTTTCACCGGTATTGCTGTCTATTATGGCAATTGAACCGGAAATCATACCGGACTTTTGTTGGAATACCATGTTGAATCTGCTTTTAACTTTGGTGAAGCGATCGGTTTCAATTGGATTGCCAACACTGTCTTTTACAACCTCGCCTTCACGGTTTAGAACCACCTGTTTTCCAAGGCTAATCTTTTTTTCAATAAGTTCCTGCCTTTCTATAATTTGATTGGGAGATACGGCAGCATCCCGTAAGGCAAGCACAATTTCATAATCATAGGCGCTATTGCTCTCGGGGTAGCGATGAAATTTTGCCCATTCGTTATGTTGATCTGCCAAACGAGTATCCAATAATTCCAATTCAAGGGTTTCAGGAATCTGAAAATCGGTTAAATTTTCGAATCTAAGAAGTACAAGATACATGGCCTTGTTCTTGGTTTCCTGTAATAATATTCGCGTGTCCTTGTAATTCGGATTAATGGATTCAAGTTTACTCAAGTTTATATAGGCCCTTTTAAAATCAGTTTTAGATTGCGCATTTACAATAAGGTTTTGGCTCACGTCATAGAGATGGGCAGACAGCTTAGATCGGTACGTTAATATTAGCTCCTGATAGGCTTCGAACTTGAAATGTGCATCCCGCTGCAGGGTCTTCAAGTAAAGCGGAAGTAACGACCTAATCCGTTCCTGAATACGATTCAAATTTTGCAACTTGTAAAAAATCGATTCTATATGTTCCGGATTGTCTTCTGCAATCCAATTCTCAATTTGTTGTTTGCCTAAAACGGTATTCTTTTGAAAGGCCTCCTCTAAAATAAGTAGGTAAGCATCTGCTCGTTTTTGACTTTTGTTTTTATTTAATTTTTCCAGAGCTACGGTAATGGCATATTCGTAATTGCCACCGTTTAAGGCTTGCTGGGTTTTTTTAATCCCTCCACAAGAAAATAAAGTTAGACCAATGACTGCAAGAGTAAAATACTTTTTCATGGTGTTGGTTTTAGGGGTTCTACAGTAACAGTTACAAGAGTTATGCCAAAATTGGAACGGTTGTTAATTGCCTTTTGATAAGTTCGTGAATCCACAGGTATATTTTAAAGGTTAAAACCCCATTCAATTTGTACTTTTACGCCCAATAAAAGCATTTCGCAATTTTAGTTTCTTGCTATTGAAATACCTCGTAATGTTAAGAGGTAGTTCGCAGAAATACTATGGTTGTGGAATATACAAGCGAATTTTGTACTATGGAAAGAGACCATCTCATTTTTGACCTGATACAGGAAGAAAAGGAACGTCAGCTCAGTGGTATTGAGCTCATTGCATCAGAAAATTTTACTAGCCCTCAGGTAATGGAAGCTGCCGGTTCTGTCCTAACCAATAAATATGCCGAAGGGTACCCGGGAAAAAGGTACTACGGGGGCTGTGAGGTTGTAGACGAAGTAGAAACTCTGGCAATTGAACGCGCAAAGGAGTTGTTTGGAGCTGTTTATGCAAATGTTCAGCCGCATTCTGGGTCTCAGGCAAATGCAGCGGTATATCAGGCATGTTTACAACCTGGAGATACCATAATGGGGTTTGATCTCTCTCACGGAGGTCACCTGACACACGGCTCTCCCGTTAATTTTTCAGGAAAATTATATCGTCCGGTATTTTATGGTGTTTCAGCAGAAACCGGACTTTTAGATTACGACAAGATTGCCGATCTGGCAAAGAAAGAAAAGCCTAAATTTATAATTGCAGGGGCTTCTGCCTACTCTCGCGATATGAATTTTGAGGCCTTCAGAACCATTGCAGATCAGGTAGGAGCATTACTCCTGGCAGATATTTCGCACCCTGCGGGTCTAATTGCAAAAGGAATTTTAAACGATCCTATTCCCCATTGTCATTTTGTTACCACTACTACCCATAAGACCCTTAGGGGACCACGAGGAGGTATGATCCTTATGGGTGAAGATTTTGAAAATCCTTTTGATCAGCGACTTAAAAACGGCACCCTAAAATCTATGTCTTCGCTAATTGATTTGGCCGTTTTCCCCGGCAATCAGGGTGGCCCGCTAGAACACATTATTGCAGCAAAAGCGGTTGCCTTTGGAGAAGCCTTGTCCGATGCGTTTCTACATTACGTGATTCAAGTACGTAAAAATGCACAAGCAATGGCGGCTGCATTTGTGAAACGGGGTTACAAAATTATTTCAGGTGGTACAGATAACCATATGATGCTTATCGATCTCCGCAATAAAGGAATTACCGGCAAGCAAGCCGAGTATGTTTTGGTTCAAGCAGATATTACAGCAAACAAAAACATGGTGCCTTTCGACGACCAATCCCCGTTTATTACTTCCGGGATTAGATTCGGTACAGCAGCGATTACCACTCGCGGGCTTAAAGAATCCGATATGGAGACCGTGGTTTCATTAATTGATCGTGTAATCTCAGATTTTGAATCCGAATCGGTGGCTCATGCAGTGAAACAGGAGGTAAATGCCCTAATGCAAGGTAGGCCGCTGTTTGTGGGATAGATTAATTTATGATTTTGAATTGGTGTAACCATTTTGGGGCCATCCTTACTTTAAAAATGCATTACATCTTCTATTGTGCTTGATCAATACATTGGCAATTATTAAGCAATGATAATGTGTTGGGGGCCACGTTTAGCCTTAAGTGGTGTCGTTAACAGAGCATAATAGGGGCTTAGTTGCCTTTGACTAAACGAAATATGAACCATTAGCCTTCAAATAACTCCTGGATTTCCGACGGTATCCTGCAAGGCTTGCCGGTTTTATTATCCATAAGAATCCATTCCGTTTCACATTTGGCAATTTTGTTATCTGGGTGCGCTATATAGAATTCTACGATTCTGCGAGACATTGGCCCTCTGAGCTCCGGGACATAGGTGCTAATGGTAAGCACATTACCTGCTACCGCAGATTTTAAATAGGTCATGTCATGACGCCGTACTACCCAAAAGAATCGGGTATTAAATTGATTCTGTGTTATTGCTTTCCAATGCGCTTTAGATATTTCCTGTACCCATTCTAAATACCGAATGTTATTTACATGCTGCAATTCGTCTAGATCTGAGGGTAATACGGTAATATTTATGGTGTACTTTTTCACGGTTCGCGTTTTAAAATACGCACCTCAAAGAGTTTATCCCAACGTTTTCCAGTTACAAAAAACGTATTCCTGCCCCGGTGGTAGGCCACTCCATTAAGAACATCGAGTTTTTCGTGCTGGGTTACTAATTTTTCTAGTCCGCTAAAGTTTATTACTCCGGTAATAGCACCCGATGCGGCGTCTATGATCATCATGCTCGGTTTTTGCCAAACATTTGCGTAAATTTTGCCGGATACATATTCCAATTCATTGGTTTTGTTAAATACAGCCTTGTTAGTTACCGTTTCGATGCGGTCGATTTCCTTTAGGGTCTTTGGATCAAGTTTCCAAATGTATTGAGATCCGTCGCTCTTAAAAAGGGTTTCACCATCGTTACACAAGCCCCAACCTTCTTTACTATCACCGTAATTAAATTGACCTAAGGCTTCTAAGGTGGTGGGGTCGTACAAAAATCCTTTTCCACTTCGCCAGGTAAGCATAAATAGGGTGTCTCCAAGAATAGTTAGACCTTCTCCAAAGAATTCTTCTTTTAGGTTGGTCTGTGCTAGTACTTTCCCACTGGTATACTCCACTTTGCGCAAGCTGGATTCTCCATTAATGCCTGTAGTTTCGTAAAGGGTGTCGCCAACGAACTCCAGACCCTGGGTAAATGCAGAACTATCGTGCGGGTAGGTATTTAGGATTTCATAAGTGAATATTTCAGGAGCAGTATCGGATAAAAGCACAATGTCTTGTTGTAATGTAATCTCCTGACCCGAAGTAAATAGGATGGCTTTAAATTGATGTGTACCCAGGGTGCTTGCCCCTAAAGTTATCTGTTTGTTTACTACGGGCAGGTTTTTGCCGCTTAAGAAATAATTCACCGAATCAATAGAATACCCATTTTTAGCAGTTATTTCTACGGTTACCGCGGTGCCGTTTTGAAACTTCTTAGCTCCATCTCCTAATTTAAGGGCAAAATATCGCGTCAGGTCATCGTTGCCACAGGCCAATAAAACGGTAAAAAAAAGGGAAGGCAGCATAAATTTCCAGAAATGCATATCAGTTGGCATGTTACAGTGTTAAACTTGGCTTTGAATCAATACAAAAATACGGTGCAGCAGCCTTTGTCCCAAACTTAAAAAGGTCGTATATTTGCGCGCGGCAAGTCCTACACGACCAGCTCCTGCAGAATCCCCCAGGGTGGGAACGCAGCAAGGGTAAGCGGTTGTAGCGGTGCGATGTAGGTAGCTTGCCGTTTTTTTGTGCCTTATATTGAGGTATTTAAAAAAATCTGGAAGGCCATATGAGTCTCCAAATTTTTGTAATTTTCTTTGCATGAATACTTCACGCGTAGTTCTAATTACCGGTGCTTCCTCCGGACTGGGTTTAGCGCAGGGTAAGCTGTTAGCCGATCAGGGATATCGTGTTTACGGTACTGCCCGAAACCCCGATCGTTATTCGGATTTCAACGATTTTGAATTGTTGCCGTTAGATGTTCGTGATGAAATCTCGGTAACTGCTTTGGTTGCAGAAATTATCAGGAGAGAAGGTCGTATCGATATCTTGGTCAATAACGCTGGAATGGGCATTACAGGTCCCGTTGAAGAGGTGCCTTACAAAGAGAACATCCTAGCACTCGAGACCAACCTTCACGGTCCAATACGCATGATGCAGGCCGTTTTGCCTCACATGCGTAAAGCAGGATCTGGTCTCGTCGTAAACGTTACTTCAATTGCGGGTTATATGGGACTGCCATTTAGAGGAATGTATTCTGCGTCTAAAGCAGCGCTTCATATTATTTCTGAGGCAACTCGAATGGAGGTTCGCCAACAAGGGATTTCGATAACCACCTTGGCCCCCGGTGATTATGCCACCAATATTGCTTCGGGTAGGTATCACAGTCCGTTATATCCCGACTCTGCATACCAACATACTTATGGTCTAAGTCTGGAATTGATGAATTCGCATGTCAATTCCGGTGGAGACCCAAATCAGGTTGCACGTAAACTGCTCGAAATAATTAGGTCCAAAAATCCAAGCGTACATTATACCGTAGGAAGCCCAATGCAACGCTTATCTATAGTGTTAAAGCGTTTTTTGCCGGGTGTGGTATTTGAGCGACTCCTACGAAATCATTACAAACTATAACCCTTCAAGAAATTTACCTATTTCCTGAGATTAACTTTAAAATTAAGAACAATGAAATTTTTTATAGACACCGCAAACTTAGATCAGATTCGCGAAGCTCAAGCTTTGGGCGTATTAGATGGGGTAACCACCAATCCCTCACTAATGGCCAAGGAAGGTATAACTGGAAAAAATAATATTTTGAAGCATTATGTTGCGATTTGTGACATTGTAGACGGTGGCGACGTTTCTGCAGAGGTAATTGGGACACGTTTCGAAGATATGATACGTGAAGGCGAGGAACTTGCCGAATTGCACGAGCAAATTGTGGTAAAAATACCAATGATTCGCGATGGGGTTAAAGCGCTTAAATATTTTGCAGATAAGGGAATTCGAACCAATTGTACTTTGGTGTTCTCTGCCGGTCAGGCCTTGTTGGCGGCCAAAGCAGGAGCCAATTATGTTTCACCATTTATAGGTCGTTTAGACGACATTTCAACAGATGGTCTGGGGCTTATTGCAGATATTCGCGAAATCTACGATAATTACGCATTTGACACTGAAATATTGGCTGCCTCCGTTAGGCACACCATGCACATTATCGAGTGTGCAAAACTCGGTGCAGATGTTATGACCGGACCGATTTCGGCTATAGAAGGCCTTTTAAAGCACCCGCTCACCGATATCGGTCTCGAAAAATTCTTAGAGGATTATCGAAAAGGAAACAATTAAGAATTAAAAAAGCCGCGAACAGCGGCTTTTTTAATGACTTTTTTAAAAACTGGTATTCAGATTGGCAAAACCGTCTAATACTTTACCGCCTTTGCTCATTAGAATCTTATATGGGTGATAAATTACCAAGGTATGTGCAAAAGTTTCAAATTGGTCTGACCGAAATTGCAGCCTGGAATCCATTGTGTATTGACCAATCAAGTTTGTCCATTGATCGGAATCGGTTCTGAGCGCAATGCCAATGAAGGTCAATTCCGGATGTTGAGTTTTTAGGTAGGCAATTCTTGCATTCAAAGCTTCAAGATGCCTGGGTTCGCGACCGGACCAGAAGTAGAAAACCTGTGTAGTACCTGCACCATTTGGCTTAATTGCTTGCATCTGCACTTCATTGCCTGCTACATCGAATACCTTTAAATCGGGTAGGGGGCTCCCGGGTGTTAGGTTACTTATGGCTTGGCTCAACGCTTCAATTTCGTTACTGTGTCGATTGTTTACGGAAACCCTATTAAATAAAGCCATAAACTCATCTACTTGGTAACCGTTGGAGTGTTTAAGCAGGTAATCAAAGGCAACGGTTCTAAACAAATTGTCGCGCAGTTCTCCTTTGGGAATAAGGCTATCTATAAGTTTTAGCCGATGTTCGTTAAAACGCAATTGATTTACAGCTGTTTCTGCACCGTTTTCACAGCCTTCCTGACAATTCATATAGGCTAAATTGCCCACATGATAAATCATAAATTCATAATACGGTCTCAAAAATGCCAGGGCAGTATTGCTATATGAAATCTGTTGCCGGTATTTGTAATAGGATGCAGGAATCTGATGAAACGTTTTATCCGTACCCACTTTACGGTGCCAAAACGGGTAGCTCTCCCGGTAATAATAATTTTTATAGGCTAAACTTGCCTTGGCCATTTCAAAGGCCGAATTCGACAATTGTTCATCTATACGCAATTGATTCAATTGTTCTAATTTATCCTGAAGCAATTGATCCATACGTCTAATAAACGTGCCGGGTTCTAAAGGAATTAGGGAATCACGAATCATTTGCTCATCGTTTTCGGATTCCAAAAAGCTATTTATTAAATAATTATTGATAGCTTCTCCAGTGCCCGAAAATGCCAGTGACTCGTCGAATGAAGTGGTATTTAAACGCAATTGCAGACTGTCCCCAGGTTCTAAATAAACATACTGCATTTCGGGTCTATGGAAAAAATGGTACAACCCAGAACTCAGCGTATCCAATCGCATTTCAAAATGATTGTCTACGTCCAACATTGCGGAATCAATGGCTTGCTCTCCCAAAAAGAGCACTACCCGATCCGAAGTTGGATTCACCACTTCGCCACCAAAATACACACTGGTGTTGGACTTTTGTTCTTGATTGCAAGATAGCATCAGAAGCGAAAAGACAGGCAGAAGGCCTAGAAAACCTGATTTCAAATGTCTTATCATTTAGCATTCAAAATTAAAAAATCGACTGCTGTGGCCTTGTTAATAGGGCGTTAAAATAAGAAAATCAGCTTTTTGCAATGTTTTCTTAATTGAAATATGATTTAACCAAGGTTTTAAAATGTGTACTTTTGCATCGCATTTTAAAATTTCAGTACATGCTAACGGTATCTAATCTTTCCGTTCAATTTGGGAAACGCGTGCTTTTTGATGAGGTAAACGTAACCTTTACTCCTGGAAATTGTTACGGCGTAATTGGTGCAAACGGAGCCGGGAAGTCCACTTTTCTAAAGATTCTCTCAGGCGAGCAAGATGCAACTTCGGGCCGGGTAATTTTAGAGCCGGGTAAACGTATGTCTGTATTGGAACAAAATCACAATGCTTATGACGGTCAAACGGTTTTGGAGGCAGTGCTTATGGGCAATAAGCCACTGTTTGCAATAAAAACGGAGATCGATGCCCTATACGCCGATTATGACGACGCCAATGCCGATAGGATTGGGGAATTGCAGGTAGCTTTCGAGGAGATGAATGGCTGGAATGCCGAAAGCGATGCCGCTGCATTGCTCTCTGGCTTAGGGGTAACTGAAGATTTGCATTTTACTCCTATGGCAGATGTGGAGGCCAAAATAAAGGTGCGGGTGTTATTGGCCCAAGCCTTATTCGGAAATCCTGACGTACTTGTCATGGATGAGCCTACAAACGATTTGGATTACGAGACCATTCAATGGCTGGAAAACTTTTTGGCAGATTATGAGAATTTGGTCATTGTGGTTTCTCACGATCGTCATTTTTTAGATGCGGTTTGTACCGCAGTTGCCGATATTGATTTTGGCAAGTTAAATCTTTACAGCGGTAATTACACCTTCTGGTACGAAAGCAGTCAACTCGCGGCACGGCAAAGAGCACAGCAGAATCGTAAGGCCGAGGAAAAGGCCAAGGAGCTGCAGGAATTTATTATGCGCTTTAGTGCAAACGTGGCCAAAAGTAAACAGGCCACTTCCCGAAAAAAAATGTTAGACAAGCTTAAGGTAGAAGACATAAAACCCTCTAGCCGTAGGTATCCTGCCATTATTTTTGAACAAGAACGGGAAGCCGGAGATCAAATTCTGCACATTGAAGGCCTTGGGGCCAAAAGTGAAGATGGGGATTGGTTGTTTCAAAATGGAGAGCTCAACCTTGCTAAAGGAGATAAAGTAGCATTAATTTCAAGAGATTCCCGAGCAACTTCAGCATTTTATGAAATCATTAGCGGGAATCGTAAAGCAGAAACTGGAAGTTTTTCTTGGGGAGTTACTACCACCACCTCGTATTTGCCAGCAGACAACAGTCGATTTTTTAACGAGGATTTAAATTTGGTCGATTGGTTGCGGCAGTGGGCAAAAACCCAGGAAGAAAAGGAAGAGGTATTTCTTCGTGGATTTTTGGGAAAAATGCTCTTTAGTGGAGAAGAGGCGCTAAAAAAATGTACGGTACTTTCCGGAGGAGAAAAGGTACGCTGTATGTTGAGTCGCATGATGATGCTAAGAGCCAATGTGTTGCTTTTAGATGAACCAACAAATCATCTTGATTTGGAGAGCATTACGGCATTCAACAATTCCCTAAAGCAGTTTAAGGGCACCGTGATTTTCACCACCCACGATCATGAATTTGCTCAAACAGTGGCAAATCGCATTGTGGAGCTTACCCCTACCCATACCATTGATCGTTATCTCTCTTTCGACGATTATATGACGGATTCGGCGATTCGTGAACAACGAAACAAGTATTA
>JBJOHX010000102.1:0-5844 GCA_046047415.1 Bacteroidota bacterium | reverse complement strand
ATTCAGATCGAAATTTTGATGCGGTATTTACCACGGGCAATACCAAAACGCATCAGTTTAATATTTCTGGAGGTAACAACAAAGGTACCTATTACATGAGTATGAATAAAGTAGACCAAAGCGGTATTATGCGAAATTCATCCTATAATAAACAGTCTTTCACTCTAGCAACTACCTATAACTTTAACGACTGGTTAAAAAATAGTTCCAAGGTTATTTATTCCACGAACTACTCGAACCGGATTCAGCAGGGGTCAAATACTGCAGGTATTTATCTAGGATTACTCAGAACCCCACCGGATTTTGACATCAGCGGTTATATTGGAACCTATTACGACAACAATGGAAACCCTACCGAAAACAGACATAGAAGTTATCGCCGATACTTGGGAAATTCCACATCTGCAACCTATAATAACCCGCTTTGGACCCTCTTTGAACAAACTAGTGATACGGATGTGAATAGGGTAGTGGCAACTACGGAATTTACCGCAACTCTAGCCCCTTGGTGGAATGCCGTTTTTCGTTCCGGTTTGGATCAGTATACGGATGATCGGGTTTACTTTTTTCCAATGTTCTCATCCGATGGAGCAACCAATGGGCGCTATCAGAATGAGACCTTCCAGGTAACAGATGTCAATGCCGAAATAATTTCGTCCATGCAGTTTTCACTGGAAAATTTGGACATTAATTTGATTTCTGGCTTTGCTATAAATGATTCTCAGCGCAAACAAACCTATTTGGAAGCAGTGGATTTCCTATACAATGCCAGATTAAAAAATCCGGCAGTTGCAGCAACTAAAAATTATGAGGAACGAAATCGCTTGTTTAGAACTGTGCGGGGTTATGTACAATCTCAGTTTCAGTATAAGGATTTCTTAAACTTAAATTTAGGAGCAACCTATGAAGACGCCTCGTCTAGTTCTAAGAGCTTTGTTTACCCGAGTGCAGAACTGGGACTTAACTGGGGCGAACTGATCAAAGAAGATATGACCAAGGGGCTGTCTTTTGGTAAGTTAAGATTGGCATATGGTGAAGTAGGATTACCTCCTGGAGCTCATTTATTCGCAACTACCTACGAAAACGCCTCTTATTCCAGTTATTCTGATCTGATTTCCCTCGACGCTTTCGGCGGTGGATTTCGGGTAAATGACGACAAAGGAAATCCAGATTTGGAATTTGAGAAAAAGAAGGAATACGAATTGGGTATCGATCTTCGTTTTTTCCGAAATCGCCTGTCCTTATCGGGAACGTTGTATCGCAACGAAACCCGTGATGCATTGCTTTATTTGGATTTAAATCCATCAGAAGGATATAATAGTATCTATAAAAATGCAGGACGAATCGAGAATAAAGGTTGGGAGACTGAATTTGAATACGCTGTTTTTAGAGGGGCAGATTTTAATTTAAGTGTATACGGGAACGTATTTGCCAATAGAAATAAAGTACTTGACCTTAGCGGAGTTACTTCAGTTAATTTAACTAGTGGATCTTCTGTAAAATCCAGTGCAGTGGTAGGACAACCCCTGGGGATACTTATGGGGTCTGCCGCCTTACGAGATGCTAACGGAAATCTAGAGTTGGATGCCAACGGATTTCCTCAATTAGATCCTACCGGAGATAAAGTTATCGGCGATCCCAATCCCGATTGGAGAGGGTCTTTGGGGCTTCGTGCCAACTATAAAGGATTTAAGCTCAATGCGTTGTTCGACACGAGCCAGGGGAATGACCTTGCAGAAAGAACGCGGTATGTATTATACGGATTTGGTACGCATGCAGATGTAGGTAAAACGGTTACTGTACCCTCAGATATTGTAAACTACCAAGGCACCACCATCCCGGCAGGTTCCACAGTTCGTGGAAATATCATGAATTTTGGGGGAGGAGATGTACTCTTAGATGAAAAATGGTATACCACTCTAGGCGGTGGATTTGGTGGCTCTGTAATTAGTGAATTTGCAATAGGAGATGCCAGTTACGTAAGGTTCCGGGAGCTTACTTTGGGTTACGAACTAAAAAGCACTATCGTTGAAAAACTTAAACTGCGCTCGGTAGATTTTAATGTTACCGGAAGAAATTTGGCCTTATTTACAGATTTACGAGGAATTGATCCGGATGTAAACCAGTTTGGAAACGGAAATGGAAAGGGATTGGATTACTTTACAAACCCTGGCTCTAAGTCTATTTTATTAGGAATCACCATTAATTATTAATTCAATAATCATGAAAAATATATATCTACGTTTCTTGCTTATCGCTGCATTCCTGCTTACTACAGGATGTGAGGATTACCTGGATGTAAATGAAAATCCCAACCAGTCTACCTCTGTGCCCAATGAGTTAATTATTAAGGGAATGCAATTGGCAAATGTTCAGCTGCAATTAGGACATACCATGAGGATTTCTCAATTGTGGACCGGTCAGCTAACGGGTCTTGGCAACCTTTATAAAAACTTGTACCTGTATAATATTGCACCGGAGGAGACCAATGGTGATTGGTCTTTTGTATATCATGGTATTGTAACCCAAAATCGAATCATCCAATCGGAATCTGAAGATGATTTAATAAAAGGCATTGGTAATATCATTGAAGCCCATTCAATTGGAACCATGGCAGCCCTATTCGGAGATATACCTTACAGCAATTACGGAACACCAGATCCTGAATTCGATAGTCAGTCACAAGTTTTTGATCAGGTTCAAAATCTATTAGATACGGCCATTGGCCAACTCTCCTCGGTTACGCCAACTCGCGTATTACCTCAGGATTTACTAGTTGGAAAAAATGCAGCAGCCTGGACACAAATTGCCCATACCCTTAAAGCCCGTTTTTATTTAATGACCAAAAACTATCAGGCCGCCTATTCCGAGGCCTCGGCTGGTATTTCTACAGATGTCAATAACATGAGTTTTGCCAAGGGCTTTTCCGGATATGGATCTACTTTAGAGAATAGCAACCTTTATTTTATTGTACTCAATGGATCTCGTGGAGGTGATTTTTCATCTGCAAATTCCTATGTGCAAAATTTATTGGATTCCGGGGCTGAAGCTTCAAGAAACCATTCCAAAACAGACGAGACAAAACGAAGGGATTACTTGAAAGTTTCTTTAGATGAGCGAGCAAGTACTCGTATAAGTGGTCAAAATGTAAAGATGCCTATGGTGTCCAATATGGAAAATGTGCTTATTCTTGCCGAAGCTGCTGCAAGACTCGGACAGTTCAACACGGCATTGGATCATTTAAATTCCCATAGAGCTTATTTGAACTCGGGTAAGGGTTATATTGGAGATGCTGCGCTTTCCTCCAATTACGCAGCCTTTGAGGCATTGGATTTTGACGCTGGTGGCATTGAAAATGCAGATGGTATAGCCCCGGCCAAAGCCCTTTTACGAGAAATAAACGAGGAACGCTACGTTACATTGTTTGGTACTCACTTACCATTTTTGGATTTTGCTAGAGTGCGTAAAACAGATCCGGATATTGCTTTGCCTATAAGCCCAACCACAGGGTCCCAGCATGCACAAAGATTCCCAATTGCACAAAACGAAATCAACGGGAATATCAACGCCCCTTCTCCAATACCCTCAATATTTGATCCTACACCTGTAAACCAATAAGCAACTATTTTAAGTGCTATGAAACAACAAGCCCGATCATCTGATCGGGCTTGTTTATATTTACATGCACAGGTTAGCTGAGTAGTAATTATTAATTGGTATATGGGATTCTCCGAGTCACTTTCCGCATAAGTACATTAATTAAATCCTGAGAATTACTGCCCAGACCACCTTTAATTTGCTTAAGGTAATTTACAACCAATTCACCATCTCGGGTATCGTAGAAGTCCATGTTGCAGGTGGCGGATTGGGTGGCTGCACCAATGCCAATAAGCATTAGGCCAATTGCTGCACCATTAGACATGGGTTTTGAGGTTTCAAAACTTCCCATTATTACACAATCTACTCCTAAAATTTCACCCAATTCCGATGGAGTATAACCATCCAAGTTATGAATATCAATTCCTGCTTTCAAGAGTAGCGCATTGGTTTGTGCAGGAGACTGTACATTCCCCGTAAATTCCCCGCGTTGCTTACGCTTTAGAAACCAGGAGTGCATTCCTTTTTGAATGTCCAACGATTCATCTTTCCCCATTTGTACGATTTGCTCAGGCGTAAAATCCTTTAATTCTTTTGGACGTAAATTAACCTGAGTACGCAGGGGTAAAATACCAATCATATTTGTAGTACTGGCATATTGATCTGCGTTCGGATGTACCTAAAGTTTGGTCTGAGCCGAAGTAAAAACGACTGAGAAAAATAAAGCGAAGGAGATTAAATTGATTTTCATGAGTGCTAATTTTGGTATAAAACTGCTGATTTTTAAGTGTCCATATTACTTGGGATCACAAAAGTATCGAAAATCAATTTATTAAAAAGGCCCTATAGGAGGGGCTGAATGTTGCAAAGATTCAGATACTTAATAGATTTTCAGTATATTACTGACTCATTTGCAACTCATTAATGCGGCGAGTTAAGCCCCAAAAATTATGAGAAATCAAGTAAAACCTAGTTTATGGTATTTATTACTAATGGGGTGCTTTGGTTTAAGTGCCAATGCCCAAAAAGTGTATTCCACAGATTACGCGAATCAGGCAGAGGTTAAGGTGTTTGTTGTCGAATATGAAAATCAGGCCGATTTAAATGTTTATAAGGTAGATTATTCCAATCAGGCTGGTAAAAATGATGGGAAATGGTTCTTTGTGGATTACTCCAATCAGGCAGATAAGAAAATTTACTTTGTAGCTTACGAAAACCAAGCAGATTTAAAAATCTACTTCGTAGATTATTCCAATCAAGCTGGGTGGCGAAATAATGCTAAGAAACACCTACTTTATTGAATGTTTTGGAATTCGAGTTTATAAAAATCGTAAAACAAGATAAAGTATATCCACTTTAAAAAAGGAGGAACAGAAAGCCCATAAGTGCAAAAAACCAACTAAAATTTTCACATATGAACTGGTATTTAAAAGTAATTAAAGAATATGCCAATTTTAACGGTCGCGCAAGGCGAAAGGAGTTTTGGATGTTTGCCCTTTTTAATTGGATTTTTTTAATCCTGGCCATGCTATTAGACAACATTTTGGGAACAACTGTCTGGTTGTTGCCCTATGGCTATTTGTACTTTGCTTATGCTCTTTTTGCCATGCTACCCTCCATTGCTGTTGCAGTAAGACGGCTGCATGACATTGGAAAAAGTGGTTGGATGTTGTTAATTTCACTTATTCCCTTGATAGGGGGCATTTGGTTATTGGTCCTCTATGTAACCGATAGCCAGGTAGGGGAGAATCAACACGGACCCAATCCAAAAATGGAATAGAATTGGCTTTAATGCAATTCAGGTTAAAGGGAAGGAACATCATTGTAAAAAATGCTACCTTCCCATTTCTAATTATAACAGCATGCGAATTATAACTGTAATTTGTTTGAGTGCCTTTGGTGTTTTCGTTTCATGTCATACCAAGTCTTCCAATATAACTGAGGCCGGGGCAAAGGAAAGCAATTCCAAGCCCGTCCCTGCATTAGCTTCAGTTCGGCTCACATTAGAGCAGGCCAACAGGTTACTCGAATTACCCATAACTTGTGTTGTTCAGCAATACCCGAATAAATTGGGGCAAACTCTGGAAGGCGCCAATGATTTGGCTGAGCCTACAGCGCTTCATCCGGCATTTTACGGCTGTTTTGACTGGCACTCGGCAGTACACGGGCATTGGTCTATGGTTCGGTTACTTAAAGAGTTTCCAAATCTGGAGCGGGCCAATGAGGTACGGGAGGTCCTAGCCAGTA
>JBJOHX010000101.1:0-14675 GCA_046047415.1 Bacteroidota bacterium | reverse complement strand
CAGCCCGGATTGGGTGTAAAAACGGACGAAATACCGTTTGTAGACGAAGATTATTTTTATCGCAAGCCTACTCCGGTTCCCTTAAAGGCAGGTTGGAATTCATTTTTACTTAAAATACCGCATGCGCCGCCTTCCTGGAAATGGATGTTTACCTGTGTGCCGGTTTCCCTATCGGAATCTGGCGTTCAGGAAGTTGGCGATTTACGGTTTAATCCGAACTTAAATGCAGCATACAATAAAGAATAAGGCGGTAATCCTGGTGGGCCTATGGCTATTGGGAATAACAAGCCTTATGGCCCAGATCGAACTTAAACCTGAAAATGTTACGGCACTTCCGCAATCCGGTTTTGCGGGCATGTTTGGCGGGGAAGTTGAAGGGGTGCTTATTGCAGCAGGTGGAGCAAATTTTCCGGATGCGCTGCCTTGGAATGGTGGGAAAAAGGTATGGCACGACGCTGTATATGTCCTAAAAGATAATCGATGGCAAAAAACTCGGTCCAGACTTCCGGAGCCTCTGGCCTATGGAGCTTCAGTACGTTTATCCGACGGTATTCTCTGCATCGGAGGTGAAAACGCAGAGGCCACCAGCAAGCGGGTGTTTTTGATGCAATACGATTCCGAAACTGACGGCCTTGCCCTTACGGCATATCCCGATTTACCCGAGCCCTTGGCCTACACGGCAGCCGTTCGGGAAGGGGATTATGTATATGTTGTAGGAGGGAAGAACAAGGCTGAAACCAGCAATCGGATGTACCGTTTGTCCCTGAGCAGCCTGGTTTGGGAGCGTCTTCCGGATTTTCCGGGTCCTCCCAGAGCATTGCATGCCCTGGCCGTTCAGGACACCCGGGATTCCCGGGCTCTTTTTGTTATCGGAGGCAGAGACGAACAAGCTGGGCAAAAGTCTTTTCCGCATTCCGATTTCCTGGCGTTTGATTTTAAAACACAGATTTGGACCGAAATGGGGCCAATTGATCCGGATGGCTCCCCGGCGGTGCTAATGGGTGCATCGGCAACGGCCGAAGGGGCCATGCACCTATTGGTATTCGGTGGGTCGGATGAGGTGTTGTTTGATACACTCGAAAAAATTGCACTGGAACTGCAACAAAATCCTGCCGATGCCGTAAGGGAAGCCTTAATTGCCCGGCGGGATTCAATACTGAATAACCATCCCGGTTTTTCCAATTCGGTTTTGGCCTATAATACACTCACCAACAGATGGTTCACCTACGCCAAGTGTCCCGATCCTTTACCCGTAACGGCGCTTTCGTTTACGTCGGAATCGGATTATTATCTGGTTTCGGGAGAGGTTGCCCCCGGCATTCGCACCCCTCAGGTTTTAAAGTTTACGGAGCTCAATACAGCCGAGCCGTTCGGATTCCTTAATTTTATGGTCCTAGGGGCCTATTTGTTGCTCTCCGTTCTTATCGGTTTGTATTTTTCCCGAAAACAAAAATCTACCGACGATTATTTTACCGGCGGAGGGCGTATTCCCTGGTGGGCTGCAGGCCTCAGTTTGTTTGGGACCTTGCTTAGCGCCATAACGTTTATGGCCATTCCGGCCAAGGCCTTTGCCACGGATTGGTCGTTTTTTATGCTCAATATGATGGCCATTTGCATTACACCCGTAATTGCATTCGTATTTATCCCCTTTTTTAATCGACTCAAGATTCAAACGGCCTATGAATTTCTGGAGGTGCGCTTCAATTATGCGGCCCGGGCGTTTGGAAGCCTTTCCTTTATCCTGTTTCAGTTGGGGCGCATTGGTATTGTCTTGTTGCTACCTGCACTGGCCATTTCGATGGTAACCGGAATTCCGGTAGACAACAGTATAGTCATAATGGGTGTCCTTTGTATCGTATATACCACTTTTGGCGGTATAGAGGCCGTAATCTGGACCGATGTTATGCAGGTTATTGTACTGCTGGGTGGCAGTGTACTGGCAGTGGTTTGGCTTTTTTTGGATAGTTCTTCCTCGCCTGTAGAAATTTTCGAATTTGCCCAAGAGCGCGGTAAATTCAACATAGCCGATCTAACCCCCGATTTTACGAAATCTACTTTTTGGGTTGTGGTTATCGGCGGACTTGCCTCGGCAAT
This sequence comes from Bacteroidota bacterium, assembly GCA_046047415.1. Classification (GTDB taxonomy): domain Bacteria; phylum Bacteroidota; class Bacteroidia; order Flavobacteriales; family Flavobacteriaceae; genus Robiginitalea. The sequence continues at coordinate 12,581 of JBJOHX010000101.1, read as the reverse complement.
GGTTACGCAGGGAACCGATCAGACTATTGTTCAGCGTTATCTTACGGCCAGGAGTTTGCGGGACTCGAGAAAAACCTTGTACACCAACGCCATTCTTACCCTTCCGGCTACACTCATTTTCTTCGGAATCGGTACATTACTGTTTAATTTTTATGTGCAACGACCCGAACGGCTCACCCCGGATTTAGCCAACATAGATGCCATTTTCCCTTGGTTTATCGTTACCGAGCTCCCGGTTGGGGTATCCGGCCTTTTAATCGCCGGGATATTTTCGGCTGCCATGAGTAGCATAAGCAGCAGTCTAAATTCCGTATCCACAGCATTCTGCAATGATTTTTATAAACGATTCGTGCCGCGTGCACCGGATGCGAAATTGCTGAAAATTGCCCGTGTAGCCACCCTTATTACGGGTCTTTTTGGGGTGTTGCTGGCCCTCTGGATGGCGCATTCCAACATCAAATCCCTTTGGGATGAGTTTTATCGGTATCTAGGTTTGTTTACCGGCGGGTTAGGAGGTATGTTTTTATTGGGCATGCTAACCAAAAGGGCAAATGGTATTGGGACGCTCGTTGGCCTCGGGCTAAGTGCCCTGATTACCGCTGCCATAAGCGCCTACACCCCAATTAGCTTTTTAATGTTTGCCTGCTTTGGGGTGGTATCCTGTTTTGGATTGGGATACATTTTCAGTATAATTTTTGCTAAAAAGGAAGCCTCATGAAGCGATGGATTGTCGGTTTACTTTGTTGATTGTCTGGCATAATGCTATCCTTCAGGCAATTATAGGAATCTAGCCTAGAAAAGGTAATACCGGTGCTTTGGGGCTTTCCGTAAATTCTGATGTAGTGCAAAGGGATTTGCTATCGATACAGCCGAAATAAACGCTCATTATCAGGTTTCCGGGTTAAGATTTGATAGAAAATAACTTAGTTTTAAAAAATTTAAATTGAATAATGAAAAAATATCTTTTCCTTTTAATGTGCTTAGTTGCGTTAAACTTGCACGCACAAGAAATAACTCCTCCCGGATTAGAATTTGTTTGTGAACTTAAGGTAACTACCAGTGAAACTGAGGTTGTTGGGAAAACAGCACACGGTGAGCGCAGAATAATCCCAATTACCGGAGGTACTTTTGAGGGACCAAACATAAAGGGGAAGGTGTTGAGCGGAGGTGCAGATTATCAATTTGTGAATCCGGAGAATACCCGAACCGAGATAGAGGCAATTTACAGCGTAAAAACCGATGATGGGTTTTTAATCCACATTCGCAATGTGGGGTTGGTGTATCGGAACCCGGATATCATGGAAAATTTAAAGAATGGTGCCGCGGCAGATTGGAGTAAAATTTATTTTCGGGCAGCGCCAAAATTCGAAGCTCCAATGGATTCTCCCTACAATTGGATGAATAATGCTATTTTTGTTTGCAAAGGCGTACCTACCAAAGATTATGTTTCCATCCAAGTATGGAAGGTTTTATAAGTGATGAAGCTCGATTTGTCGGGTCTTTTTAAGGTCAGGTTATCGCTAAATAGGAGTGTTCTGCCATTCGGATTCTAGGTAACATAAAGGAATACAAAAATCGCAATTACCACGGCCTCAATCCCATTAATTACCCAAACATTGCGCAGCAATCTTTGAAGGATAAAATCCCCGAGAAGGCCTGCCATGGCAACCAACATGGATAAAGCCAGGGCTACCCCTCCATATTCATAAATTGCTCCCCGTGCGTATGCCGTCCAATAGATAAAGTTGTCGTACCCTATTAAAAACACTACAGCCAGATTAAGCAGCGAGGGTCTGTAATAATGGTTTTCATCGAATTGGAACAGCTTCATCTTTTCTGGAATTCTAGAAGGTATTGCAACCTTATAAAGGGGTGAAAAAATAGATAAATTCCCTTTTTCTAAAGTTACCTAAAAAAAGCAGTTAAACCACACGCCTATTTTTGCGTCTAAAATACGTTTAGCGAAAGGGAGGTTCCGGGTATGAAAATTGGGATCCCCTTACTGCATAACATGTAAACTAACCCATAAACGCCTTTACCATGAAAAAGCAGCTAAGGCTATTCGCGGCCCTTTTCATTCTCAATTGGGTCTCGGCTCAGGAGACCTTAATGCGGGGAAACCAAATCGTTTCTCCGGAAGTACACAGCGATAATTCCGTAACCTTTCGTTTTTTGGCACCTCAGGCCGATTCGGTTCAGGTAACCGGGGATTTCTTGCCCACAGTCAAAGTTCAAACCCCAAGAGGCGAGGCCGATGCGCCGGGTATCGCCAGTCTTTCCAAAGATGATCAGGGGCTGTGGAGTTTTACGGTTTCTCCCTTAGATTCCGAATTGTACACCTACAGTTTTATAGTAGACGGCCTTCGGGCAATAGATTCCAACAATCCTTTTCTCATTCGGGATGTTGGTAGTATCACAAACATTCTTTTGGTAGGAAATGGACGTGCCGATGTATATGCCGTAAATGACGTTCCACACGGTTCCGTGGCCCGCAGATGGTATGATTCTCCGGGACTTGGAATGGACCGTCGGTTAACGATTTATACCCCTCCGGGATATGAAGCAAGTACCGAATCTTATCCGGTATTGTATTTGCTTCACGGAGCTGGAGGTGACGAAGAGGCTTGGATTGCCTTGGGACGCACCGCACAGATTCTCGACAATCTGATTGCTCAAGGCCAGGCTAAGCCCATGATTGTTGTGATGCCCAATGGCAACGTAATTCAGGATGCTGCTCCGGGAGAAGGTTCGGGAGGATACTACAAGCCGCAGTTTATGATCCCCCAAACCATGAACGGGGTGTACGAAAACAACTTTATGGACATCGTAAAATTTACGGAAGCCAATTACCGGGTTATTCCAGATAAGGCCCATCGCGCTATTGCCGGTTTATCCATGGGCGGTTTTCACACCATGCACATTTCTCGTTATTACCCCAACATGTTCGATTATATCGGGCAGTTTTCTGCAGCCCTAATGACACGCGAAGATGCAACCGGAACCCTTTACAGCGATATTGACGGCTCATTAAAACAACAAATTGCCAACGGGTATAAGCTGTATTGGATTGGTATGGGAAAAACGGATTTCCTGTACAATACCAGCGTTGAATTCCGCAAAAAAATGGACGATTTTGGCGGTCCGTACTTCTATCGCGAATCCGAAGGCGGACATATTTGGCGCAACTGGAGAATCTATCTCACCGAATTTGTACCCTTATTATTTGAATAGTGCCAAGCTGTTCCTTGGATAATTTACAGGAACAAAAAATAAAATTGCTGTAAAAAGGATCCCATGCAAGGTCTATACGGAACTAGTGGGGGTTGTTTTTAAATAGTATCTGCAGCATTGGAATACACCAATACTTTATTTCCGAAATCTTGAAAAAAGAATGTGTATGTTGCTTTTATTTAACTTAAAAGGCAAGAAAAGCCAGTATTTTGGCTTAGTCTAATAAATAAAGTCAATACCAAATGAACCTTTTCCAATTAAAATTGATGCTAACAGGTTGTATCCTGTTTTCGTTTCAATTGACGGGTCAATCCCGGGCGCACGATTTATCAAAACCTTTTATAATTGATCCGGCCTATAGTGGTGTTGAGGTAGTTCCGGCTTCCCAGATTAAGTCTGGAGCAACCCCTTGGATTTATGGATCTGGAGAATTCGAAGCTTGGCGCCTGAAATTGCTACTGGCCCGTAAAGATAGTGCGGAACTCAAGGTGGGCTACCCAGGTACTTACCACCAACCCTATTCTCAAATTACCTATAGGTTTGTACCAACTACACCGGTAACCCTAAATCGGTTGGTGTTGCGCAGGGTGGGACAGGGCAGGATCTATATCAATGGCCGTATGGTTCAAGGTTTAAGGCGTAACCGGGAAACAGATACTTTATTTTTAGATCCGTCCGATTCCATTCATGAAGTGCGCATTTCACTGAGTTCACCAACCGATCCTCCTACCTTGCTAATTGAAGAGGGGGCAATAGCCACCGGGAATCTAGGTTGGCAGTGGCAGGTCGATTCCGGGCCTTGGCAGCCTGTAACCCAATATGCACAAAACAGCTCTAATTTGCCACCCCACCGGCTAGAGGACCCCATAATGAATTTGAAGCCGGAATCGGTTCAAAACGGCATTTTCGATTTTGGTCGTGAACTTTACGGGTATATCGTAATCCGCAGTGCACAAGAACCCACATTGTATTTTGGAGAATCCGAAACCGAGGCTCGGGATATCGAAAATACCGTATTGGAGCAAACTCGAAAACTAATCCCATATGGAAAGGACTTATGGCGCAGTAAGGTGCCGCTTGCTTTTCGGTATGCGTTTTTGCCCGGATTGCCCTTGGAGAACGTCCATTGCGAGTCAATAATCCGGCCCGAGATGTATAGGGGCGCCTTTGCCAGTTCCGATCCGCTACTAAATGAGATTTGGATGAAAAGCGCCTACACGCTTCGGTTAAATATGCATGATTTTCTGCTGGATGGTATGAAGCGCGACCGCTTACCCTGGACTGGAGACATGGCCATGAGCATGTTGGTCAATTCCTTCACCTTTGCAGATCAGGAAGTTGCTCGTCGGTCTTTAGTGGGTTTGGGCCGGGCTGGAATTGCTCAGACCGATATAAACGGTATTGTAGATTATTCCCTGTGGTGGATTATTGCTCAAGATCAATATCAGCGCTATTACGGCGATAGCGAACATTTAGAACGGGAATGGTACCGCATTCAGAAAACGCTGGAAATTCTGATTTCACGCACGGATCCTGATGGATTTTTAAAGGTAAGCCCGGAAGATTGGGTGTTTATAGATTGGGTTAATCAACCTAAGTGGACCGCACTTCAGGTCATGTGGTGGTGGGCGCAGCGCAGCGCGATGCAATTGGCCAGCCGCATGAAGGATCACAAGGGTGTTCAATTTTGGGTAGAAAAATCCAAGGTATTACAAGAAAACCTACAAGCCGTTGCGTGGGATCCAAATCGCATGGCCTGGTTATCTAGCCCGGATTCGACTCGGCTGTTTACCCGGCATCCCAATTTCCTTGCTGTGGTTTCCGGACTAACAAAGCCCGATTCTGCCGAGGGCATTCTAAAGTTGCTCGAAGACAACAGCGTGGCGGCTGTTGGCACTCCCTATATGGCTGGTTTTGAGATGATGGGGTTGTCCCGCTTGGGGAATATAGACTACACCTTAGATAAAATATCCGAGTACTGGGGTGGGATGATTAATCGCGGGGCAACTTCATTTTGGGAGGCCTACGATGCCAATCAAAATGGTCCGGAGCAGTACGCGTATTACGGCCGGCCCTATGCCAAAAGTTTAAACCATGCCTGGAGTGCGGGGCCAGCAGCTATTTTACCTGCCGAAATATTGGGGATTCGCCTGCTGGAAGACGGGTGGAGACGCGTGGCCATTGACCCCAATTTAGGTGCTTTAAAATGGGTGCATGTTGCCGTACCATTGCCCAAAGGACTCCTTACGATAGATGTTGAAAAAAATCAAATTACCGTAGCACTTCCAAAAGGTGTAATCCTGGAATTGTACGGAGAAGAAATAGAGGGACCATCATTGTTTACTCGCAAACTCAAAAGAAAGGGATTACATGAACGTAGCTATTAACTTTCAATACACCATTATGGCCGTATTAAATGCCCTGAAAGTCCGCTTCTTTAAGTGCTCAAAGTTCCCGATGGGCTGAGGGGCTCTCGCCGGTAACCCGCTTATAAAACGCCGTAAAGTGGCTTGGATATTCGAACCCGAGTGCATATCCAATTTCCGCTATACTCCAATTGGAATGTTGCAGTAGCACTTTCCCTTACTGAACGATACGATCCGAAATATGTTCGCTGGTTGTTTTCCATGTGGATTCTTTGACGGTCCGGTTTAGATAGTTCACATGGACGGATAGGCGGTCGGCATATTCCGAGGCACTTTTTAATTCCAATGGTTCATCTGGCGAGTCAATTGGAAACTGGCGCTCCAATAAATCCAGGAAGAGGGAAGCCAATCGGGTGGTGCCGTCTTTCAGAGTAAAATAAGCCTTGGCGGGTTGCAATTGATTTTAAATACTACCTTTAAGGCTTTCACCTCATGAAACATTCAAGTCTTTCTTTAGTTTTTACGCTAATATTTCTCATCACGGGAAATCTCGCCCCGGCACAGTCGCGCATCGATATCCGTTCCCAGAATCAAGAGATTGAGGCAGTAACCCATCAACCGGTCGATTTGGTTTTTGAAATCGATGCATTAACCAAGGAAAATCCCTTCGACAGGACGTTTGGTGCAAATTTCATTGCAGAAAACGGGTCCATTCTAACCGTAAACGGCTTCTATGATGGCGGTCGGGAATACGTACTTCGGTTTACTGCCGAAGCTATAGGGAATTACAGGTTCAAAACCTTTTCAGCGGTTCCGGGTTTATCCGGTTTTGAAGGAAATATTCGAGTAACTGTTAATCCGAATCCGGATATCCACGGCCCAATTCAGGTGTCATCAAAGGAACCGCAAAAGTTTAGCTATTCGGATGGGCAACCCTATTTTGCCCTCGCCTTTGAGCTGGATTGGTTATTTGCATTAGACGTAAATACTAAAAAGGGAATCCCTAAAACTGCAGAGATTATTCAATCCGTTAAGAAAAATGGATTCAATCAGGTAGTTATGAATGTTTATGCCTACGATGTGGGCTGGCCGGTTGCAGAAAATGTGCCTTCCCGGTACAGTTTTAAAAAACCGGAGTATTCCGTTTTCGGAGGCAATAACGAGAATCCGGACTTCAGTCAACTCAACGTATCGTTCTTCCAACATCTGGACAGGGTTATTCAGCATCTCAACGAACAGGGTATTGCAGCTCATCTAATGATTTACGTTTGGAATAAAAAAGTAAATTGGCCTGCCATGTACTCAACGGAAGACAATCGCTATTTTGACTATGTGATTAAGCGATATCAGGCTTATCCGAATATTATATGGGATGTTTCCAAGGAGGCACTTGATTACGGCCGGTGCGACATTCCGTACATCAATGAGCGGATTGAACGCATAAGACGACTGGATGCGTACCGTCGCTTGGTAACCGTACACGACTATGAGTATTGCTCCAGAGAACCCGATAAGGTAGATTTTATATCCATTCAAAACTGGCGGTCGGATTTGTATTCCCTTAGCATGGAGGCCTTATTAAACCATCCCGATAAGCCGGTTATGAACATCGAACACGGAGGGTATGAAAAGGGGCCTTATCAGTCGTTTGTCGGGAATTACAACAATCCGGAAGTTTGTTTGGAACGCAATTATGAAAGTGTTTTCGCTGGAGTATATTCCACTTATTACTGGCAGAATACCGCCTGGGATATTGTAATTTATGATGCCCTAAACCGGGAATCATCATTTCCAAAGCCCCGATTCGATTATTACAAACATCTCCATGATTTGTTTACCCGGTTCAACTACAATTCCCTTGTACCGTATAAACCGAAACTTACCACTAATGGCAATTTGGGAAACGATAATTTGTCTACCAGCGGATACCCGCTAACGGATAATCAGGGATTGTTTCTCTATTTTGTTCCAGGTGAAAACGACGCCATAAATATAGTCATACCAAGACACGACTCCGGAAAAATTCAGGTTTCCTGGTTCAATATTTTTACCGGAGAAACTCATACGGAGCCGATTGCGGACTGGTATTTATTCAGGGGTTTTAAATCCCCCTGGGAAAACCAGTCTTCAGTTTTAATTATAAAGGGTTCGTAGCAATTTAATTAAGGTCTTTCTACCGCAGTTGGGTTAGGCATCTCGCTTGGCTCGGTTTTCATTCGTTAATCCTATGCGGGATGTTGACGATTTGTGGGCCTCTTAAATGGTGGAATTGGGTTTTTCAATCAATGTGTTTTGATATAAATTAGTTTTATTTCTGTTCAGAATACTAACGATAAGTTTCTTTACGGTCTCCATTTCTTCAGGTTTGCTTACGGCAACAAAAAGAGTTAAGCTGGCAATAGCTTCATTACTAATTAACGTGGTTTCATAGCCTTTTCTGAGTATGTTGTTCTTTTCAAGAAAAAGGAGAAAACAGGCTGCTGCGATTCTTTGATTTCCGTCGGTGAAAGCGTGATTTTTAGTTATTAGATAAAGAAGTGTAGCTGCCTTTTCCTCCAGGCTTGGATAAAAATCTTCCTGACCAAATCCTTTTGTAATCTGAGAAATAGCGCTTTCAAATCCCTTGTCTTTCTTCAATCCAAACACATCTGTGTTGAATACTTTCTTCATTTCATCAATTAAAGAATGGAATTCTTTTTTTGTTGGATAATTTACTGCTCCTTGAGTCAGACCTTCGGGATCAAGCCTTTCATGGTCGTAATCATCTAATAAAGCGAGGCCTTTGGCAAACAAATCGAGCCATTCCAATCCTTTTTCTTGTGCTTTTCCTTCAATTGCTCTGCCAAGTATTTGAATTCCTGATTTTAAGATTCGGATTTCCTGATTGGTGCGTTCTAGTCGCTTTTGATTAATACTATACCCTTCAATTAAATACTCCTTCAAGCGTAGACTAGCCCATTGCCTAAATTGAGTTCCTCTCGGAGATTTGACCCTGTATCCGACAGAAATGATTACGTCTAAATTGAAGTAAGTCGTTTTTTTATTCTGTGTTTTTCCTGCTAATGCACCATGCCTGGTGGTATGTGCAAAATTTGCACATACCGCTTCTTTTGTTAATTCACCTTCTTTAAAAACATTTCTAATGTGGCGGCTAATAACAGTTCTGTCACGACCAAATAGTTGACCCATTTGTTCCTGATTCAGCCAAACTGTTTCGTGTTCAAATGTTACTTCAACCTCTGTCTTTCCATCTTTACTTTGATAAATTTCTATTTCACTTTTCGGTTCCAATTTTCAATAAATTAGGCACAAGGCGATTGATTTTATTGAAAATAGTGTTCAAACTGCATCACGAAAGCAGATAAGGAACATAGTTGGGGTATTCCAGCTTGTTGAAGGATTACCTTTGCTGCTCTCGGTTTTCCTTGTAACTCACTCCTGAAAATACGGCCGAACGCCCGTAAAAGGTCCGGTGGACCTTTTACAGTGAGGAGCGAGCCGGTGCGGTGGCAAATAAGGAAAATTGCCTAAATTTAGCGTATATCCAATTAAATGGGTTCAAATTATATTTTAGGAGTAAACAGTGATTTCCAGACGCTTAAATTCCACTTCAGGACATCAGAACAGGTCGGAATAGTGTTATCGTTCTAATGTAAATAGTTTTAACTTCCTACCGATATAATGCCAGAAAATATGAACCACAACCATTCGATTAAAAGTAAACATCCCATGAAGTACATCCTGTTATTGATTCTTGCCTTTACTGGCCTTTCCGGAAAGGCCCAGTTGGCGCATTTGGACCATTCCGGGGGTTCTACCCGGCTTCTGGTGGATGGGAAACCCTACATCGTTCTCGGGGGCGAATTACATAATTCCTCCGGTTCAGACCTCGGGCAGCTGGGCATGTCCCTTGCAGACCTCAAAGAACTCAAGCTGAATACGGTGTTGGGCTATGCCTACTGGGAAATGGTGGAGCCAGAGGAAGGGGTTTTCAATTTTGATCTGGTGGATGCCCTAATAGAAGGCGCCCGTCAAAACGGACTCAAGGTTATCCTGGTTTGGTTCGGCAGTTGGAAAAGTACAGCCTCGTCTTATGTTCCCGCATGGGTTAAAACCAACCCGCGTCGCTTTCAGAGATACACGCTCGAAAACGGGAACACCCTCGAAATGCTCTCCCCGTTTTCGGATGCCAATAGAGATGCAGACGCACGTGCTTATGTGGCGCTGATGAAGCACCTTCGTGAGGTGGACTCCGACCATACGGTTATAATGACACAGGTTGAGAATGAACCTGGCTGTTTTGAAAATTACCGGGACTATTCCCGCGAAGGCCAGAAGGCCTGGAACGAAAAGGTTCCGGCTCCCATGATTTCTTACTTGAGAGCACATAAGGGGCACTTGTTCCCCGAATTGGAGCAGGCCTGGGCAGCCCGCGGTTATCGCACCGACGGTACCTGGGAGGAAGTCCTCGGTCCCGGAAAACCGGACGGCCCATACCCCCATTATACGGAGGAACTATTCATGGCCTATACCTATTCAAGGTACATCAACCACATTGCGGCTAAGGGACGTGAAGTTTTGGATTTGCCTGCCTTCTGCAATGGCTGGCTGTATAATCCGAAAGGGTTTTATCCGCACGGCACCGTAAACCCACATGTGCTGGATGCATACAGGGCCGGGGGGAGCGCCCTTGACTTTTATTCACCCAACGTCTATACTATTGATTATGACCCCTTGTTCATTCAATATACCGCCGGGGGCAACACCTTGTTTATTCCCGAGTCCCTGATCGCTCCAGCCGGGGCCATCTATTCCATTGCCCAGTACAACTCTCTAGGCTTTGCCCCTTTCGGCATCGACGGGGAACGCGCCAGGAACCCTTCCAATTCGGAGCAGGTAAAGCTATTAACCCAGACTTACGGGGCGCTTTCAGAAATGACGCCTTTGGTTACGGAACACTTTGGCAAGAAAACCATGCAGGGCGTGTACCTGTTCCCGCTTCGAAAATCCCAGCAACTCCAAATGGGAGATTATATTTTGGAAGCGAGTGATTCTCGTGAGTCGGGCTTTAGCATTGATTTCGGAAAGTCTTTGGAAACCTGGGGAAAATCGGCGCCACCCGGAATGCCTTTAGGCGGCAACGCCGAACCGGAGCCGGAAGCCATGCCCGCGGGGCCTTTCGGCCCACTACCGGAAAAATTGGGGGCCGCTATGGTCATCCAAACTGCGGCTGATGAATTTATTTTAGCCGGATACGGGGTGAAATTCGGAATTCGCCTGAAGCCGGGCATTTCGGTCACGCATTTGGGTTTGCTATCGATTGACGAGGGACATTTCAGGGCGGGGAAATTTACCCCGACTAAGCGATGGAACGGAGACGAACAAAAAGTCAGCCTGCCTCCCGACCGGTTTACGATCTTGCGGGTAGGGCTTTACAGAAATTAGACAGGAATCGAAAATCAAGATGGGTGTGAAACCTAAATGTCGGGTTGCAGGCACTCTTTTCAGTACGTTACCTTTGGCGTCGCAAACCCTGGCTAACGACCGGTCGGCGGCCTTTGTCATTGATCTCGCCTAAAGTAGTACCTCGGACACACCCGAATCCCGGTTACTGGCAGACGTTGCGGGGTTTTCTGCTTGATGTGACCACGGCAGGATTACGCCACTGCGTGTCGTTTTCCTTGTAGCTCACTCCTGCAAATACGGCCGAACGCCCGTAAAAGGTCCAGTGGACCTTTTACAGTGAGGAGCGAGCCGGTGCGGTGGAATTTTAAGGGAAATTGCTCACGGCTTTGCGGTTTTGTTTTCCGTCTCCGCCTTACAAAAGCAAGCTTGTTGGAGGAGTACCTTCGCTGCGCTCGGTTTTGCTTTGTGCTCCGTAGTGGAAATAAAAAGCTCGCCAAACCTTCGGTTTGTTGCTTTTTCCGCCCTCACTTCGGCAATCAAGCAAGCTTGTTGCAGGATTACCTCGCTTCGCTCGGTTTTCCTTTGTGCTCCGTAGTGGAAATGAAAAGCTCTTCAAACCTGCGGTTTGTCGCTATTTTCGCCCTCACTTCGGCAATCAAGCAAGCTTGTTGCCGCGCTCAGACGAAAAAAGCCCGCCTTGCGGGCGAGCTTTTCATTCTTAAGTGACCACGGCAGGATTCAAACCTGCAACCTTCTGAGCCGTAATCAGATGCGCTATTCAGTTGCGCCACGTGGCCTTATTGTATCCCTTGTTATGAGGGATGCAAATATATTTCTTTTTACATTTAAGGCAAAATAATAGTGGGGGCAATTCTATGAATTTTAAGGACTATATACAGGATGTGCCGGATTTTCCGGCTAAAGGAATAATATTCAGGGACATAACACCGTTGCTGGAGGCGCCGGAGGCGTTCAGAAAAGCGGCAAATGCGCTGTTGGATCTGGTTTCGGGACAAAAAATTGATAAGGTGGTGGGTATTGAGAGTCGCGGATTCTTCTTTGCGCCTTGGCTGGCAGAGCAACTCGAAGCGGGTTTTGTACCGGCTCGAAAGCCCGGAAAGCTGCCGCGAAAGACGGCGCGGAAGGAGTACGATCTGGAATACGGGACGGACGCGCTGGAACTGCATGCCGAGAGCATTGCACCGGGAGACCGCGTGTTGTTGCACGACGATGTACTGGCTACGGGCGGTACGGCAAAGGCGGTTTGTGACCTGATTGAATCCTTGGGCGGAGAGGTGGTTCAATGCAATTTTCTGATTGAACTGGAATTCTTAAATGGAAGGGAAAAGCTAAGCGGGATTCACTGTAAGGCTTTAATTTCCTATTAATCGATAGCCCGGGAGGTTACGTAATATCGCCATCCCAACAGGGCAAGTTGCCATTTTTTGGCTTTAGAAGGGTCCAGTTGGCGTTTGGTAAGGGAAGGAAGAATCCATTTATTCAACTGGGCCAACAGTCTAAAGAAGGTCTTTTTCATCTGCCAAATATAGGTTTCTTTCTAAAATAAAATGAGCTGCT
>JBJOHX010000100.1:0-86010 GCA_046047415.1 Bacteroidota bacterium | reverse complement strand
GAATTTTACCGCGCTTTAAAAAAGCAATAAAATACTGCTGCATTAAGATTGAATCGCCGTTTTTTTCGTCTATAAAATCAAACAGCTGATACCCCTCCGAAACCAATCTGGATCGCACTTCTTGATAGCTTTCTCCAGATTTCACTAAAGGATTGTTGTTGGTGGTGTCCGGCTCCTTCTTGAGTTGTCCCTTGCAGGCTATAACCGTAAATATTAGGCATAATCCCAAAAACTGCTTTATTCTTTCCATGTGCTGTACGGCTTTAAACTCAATTGCGAATTATAATAGGCAGGATTACCTGTAACTTCTTTTCCGAGCCAATCCGGTTTCACAAAAGCCTCATCGGGGTCTTGTAGCTCAACTTCGGCCAGAATCAGACCCTCATTTTTATCAAGAAACTCGTCTACCTCAAAAATATGACATCCTACAGGCACGTGATAGCGTATCTTTCTCAGGACTCCGGAATGACATATTTTAAGTAATTCTACGGCCTCGTTTAGCGGAATCTCATATTCCCATTCCATTCGTGTCGTCCCTGCAGTATTCGATTTGCCCTTCACAGTTAACCAAGCTTTTGCACCCATACTACGAACCCGAACGGTCCGATCAGGATCGGTATTCAAGAAGCCCTGTACCATTTCTGATTTTGAACTTGCAGACGCTCTATAGGTCTTATCCTTTACTAAAAATTTGCGTTCAATCTCTAACATACATCACTTGGGTAAACTAGCTCACCCTGATTTTAAATATACCTAAATTTGAATATGTCTGACCAACAAAACGTTCGTAAGATTATTCACGTAGACATGGATGCCTTCTTTGCTTCTGTGGAGCAATTGGATTATCCGGATTTACGCGGATGTCCTGTTGCCGTAGGAGGTTCCGAAAAACGCGGGGTTATCGCTGCGGCTAGTTACGAAGCGCGAAAATTCGGTGTGCGTTCTGCAATGACAGGTGTCCTTGCAAAACAAAAATGTCCGCATCTAATCTTTGTAAAACCACGATTTGATCGCTATCGTGAAATATCCCATCAGATTCGAGAGATTTTCCTAACCTATACAGATTTAGTAGAGCCTTTGTCTCTAGACGAGGCCTATCTGGACGTTACAGTTAATAAATTCAATTTTCCTTCTGCCACCTATATTGCAAGAGAAATACGGCAAAAAATCTTTGATCGTACCGGACTCACAGCCTCTGCTGGAATTTCCATTAACAAATTTGTCGCTAAAATAGCCAGCGATGTAAACAAACCAAACGGACAAAAAACGGTGCCACCAGATGCAGTCTCGGACTTTCTTGCGGCCTTAGATGTTCGTAAGTTTTTTGGTGTTGGGCAGGTAACCGCGGCAGAAATGTACCGTCTGGGCATTTTTACGGGAGCAGACCTAAAGGCCAAATCGGAAGAATATTTAAGTGCTCATTTTGGAAAAAGCGGCGCCCATTTTTATAGGGTTGTACGCGGTATTCATGACAGTGAAGTTCAACCAGTTCGGATTGCTAAATCCATAGGTGCAGAACGAACCTTTTCGGAGAATCTTAGCAGTGAAATCTATTTGGAATCCCAACTGCAGGTACTTGTACAAGAATTGGAACAGCGATTATCTCGTAAACAGCACAGTGGTAGGACCGTTACCCTCAAAATTCGATTTAGTGATTTTACCCTCCAAACGCGCAGTAAGACAGTTTTAGACCCAATTGGAAAAGCCACCGAAATACTAGACATTGCCCGAAAATTACTGTATCAGGAGGCTCTGGGGAACTCTGTGCGGTTGTTGGGAATTTCCATTTCCAATCTGGATGTTCCCGAAAATCAAAATGCCGGGCCACAAAGACCCGGCATTTTGATTACAGAACAGCTTCGTCTGGAATTTTAGTTATTTTCTTTACCCTGCGCAGCTCTCCTCAATCTGAGTCACTTTAAGGGTATTTACCATTCCTTTGTCCATAATGGGCATTGCGGCGAGGCTTATGAGCATATCCCCTACCTGAAGCAGCCCTTTTTGGCAAGCAATACGGTTCACATCTTCCATAGTTTCGTCCGTAGAAACAAACCGGTCATAATAAAAGGCCTTAACCCCCCAAAGCAAATTGAGCTGAGACAAAATGGTTTTGTTTGAGGTAAACACCAAAATGTGGGCACTAGGTCTCCATGCAGAGATCTGAAACGCAGTATAGCCACTATTGGTTAAAGTGGTTATTGCCGCTGCCTTAATATCGTTTGCCATTAGGGCTGCATGATAGCAAACCGCCTTGGTAATATATCTTTTGGTACGAACCGTTGGAGGTTCCTGAGGCACCTTAATCAATTCCGATCCTTCAACACACATTAAAATACTTGCCATACGCTGAATTACCTGAACCGGATAATTCCCTACGGAAGTTTCTCCAGATAACATCACCGCATCGGCCCCATCCATTACCGAGTTGGCTACGTCATTTACCTCGGCACGGGTTGGTGTTAGGCTCGTAATCATGGTCTCCATCATTTGGGTTGCAATAATTACAGGGATGCGAGCCTTTTTGGCACGAAGTACTAACTGCTTTTGAATCAGTGGGACTTGTTCTGCGGGCACCTCTACTCCCAAATCGCCTCGGGCAACCATTAGGCCGTCGCAATACGAAACAATTTTATCGATGTTCTTTACCGCCTCAGGTTTTTCTATTTTGGCCACAATCGGAATTTTATGATCCGAATGCTTTGCAATTAATTCCTGTAGATCTATCAAATCCTGACTGTGTCTCACAAAGGAAAGTGCAATCCAATCTACGTTTTGAGAAATCGCAAAAATGGCATCTTTTATGTCTTTTTCTGTAAGTGCAGGTAATGATATGTTAGTGTTTGGAAGGTTAACTCCCTTTTTGGATTTTAGAGGTCCACCTTGAATTACCTTGGCGTTTACTTCATCCTTGCCGTTGGTTTCAAGAATTTCGAAAATTAATTTTCCGTCGTCTAATAAAATCCGCTCCCCAGGCTTCACATCTCTAGGAAAATTGGTGTAATTCATGTAAACGGCTTCCGCATTCCCTTCAAAAGGTTCACCAGTACGGAAGCGTATTTCGTCTCCCGGAGCTACAATTACTTCGCCAGACATAACTCCAACGCGTAATTTAGGCCCCTGAAGATCTGCTAGAATAGCGGTATATAAGCCAAGTTCTTCGTTCAATTCACGAATGGTTTGTATACGTCGTGCTACGTCTTCGTAATCGGCATGGGAGAAATTTACCCGGAATACGTCTACACCGGCTTCAATCATTTGGCGAAGCACATTGCGATCTTCGGTTGCTGGACCCAGGGTAGCAACTATTTTTGTCTTTTTTTGAGTTGACATGGTATCTTAAAAGATTAGATTGTATTTAGATTTTAAAACCGAGGATTCCAGGTGGTATGCAGTTATAATCCTCGGGATTTTAAGCAATTTTTCAAGTACTCCTGACGGGTGAATTTCACCCTCTATTTTTAAAAAATAATCCACTTCTTTCTTCTCTGGAATGAGATAGTGGCGCAGCTCCGAAGTTTGCTCAGAAAACAAGCCAGATTCAAAAGCGTTTACTGTGCTGCTTCCTTGATTCTTAAAAAGAGTCCATGTCCGAAAATTCAATTCATCTTTCCAATAAAACACAGGAAATAGGACACGGGAATCCAATTCAAGGTCGTTGCGAGTTCTGCTTAACTTAAACCCGCAGGCCGAGTTTAAAGCAAATGCCAGACTATGGTCTTCTAACTGACAATGAATGGCAAACAAACCGAAGGAAACGTCGTCTAACAAATCCTCCCAAATCGAATGCATTGCGCTCATTTCGTTTTTAACGAGTGCCAAATATAGGGGTTCTGCCCGAATCCACCTAAATCGGTTACCCAATCACTTGTTAAACTCATTTTCTCGAAGCAATTCCCTAAATTTTAGCGGTCAAATTTATGCTGTAGGGCGTAATAGGTTCTTTTAGAGGCCCGCTCTTCTGCCTTTTTTTTGGAGGTAGCCCGCGCCTTAGAAACCATACGTCCATCTATGAACAACTTTACAGCAAAGTGTTTCACCGGATCATTACCGGTGTCTTCGTACACTAGAAATTGAAACTCCTTTTTTTGCTTTTGGCACCATTCAATAACCAAACTTTTATAACTAATTACCTGACCTTCTAATTGTTCAATGTCTATATAGGGCCCAATTACCCTTGCACTTATAAATTTCTCGCAATAACTATAACCTCGATCCAGATAGATCGCACCAATTAAGGCTTCAAATACATTGCCGTAAATGTTTTCACCAAAATGTGATTTTGGGATACGACTTTCCACAAACCGCAACAATCCCAAATCTTTACCCAGTTCATTTAGGTGTTTTCTGCTTACTATTTTGGACCGCATTTTTGTGAGATATCCTTCGTCTCCTGCCGGAACCTCATTGAAAAGATATTTTGAGATCACTGTGCCCAGCATGGAATCCCCCAAGAATTCCAAGCGTTCATAATTCATGGGTGTTCCGGAGCTATCCTTGCGATTGGCCGAACGATGCAAAAAGGCTCGTTTGTAAATTTCCAGATTTTTTGGCTTAAACCCGAGTATTTTTGATATCCCCAAAAAAAAATCCCCATCCGCTTTGGGATGGGAACTAAAAATATTTCTGGGAAATGCCATACGCAATCTGCTTACCTTATTTGCTTCAATAATACACAAGCATTATGGCCTCCAAATCCAAAGGTGTTGCTCATAGCTACCTTAACCTCTCGCTTTTGTGCTTTATTTAAGGTTAGATTTAATCTTGGATCAATATTCTCATCGACCACTTCGTGGTTAATCGTTGGAGGCACCAAACCGTATTTCATTGAAAGGATAGTTGAAATTGTCTCAATGGCTCCTGCCGCCCCAAGTAAATGGCCTGTCATGGATTTGGTAGAATTAATATTAATGTTGGGTGCATGATCGCCAAACACTTTTGAAATTGCCTTTAATTCGGCCACATCGCCCAATGGCGTAGATGTGCCGTGGGTGTTAATGGCGTCTACCTCTTCGGGCGTAACTCCCGCATCCTTTAAGCAATTTTCCATAACACGTACCACTCCTATTCCTTCCGGATGCGGAGCAGTCATATGATAGGCATCACTTGAAAGACCTCCTCCGGCAACCTCTGCATATATTTTCGCGCCACGCGCCTTGGCGTGCTCGTATTCTTCTAAAATTAGGGCTCCCGCGCCTTCTCCGAGCACAAATCCATCACGTGTAGCATCGAACGGTCGCGAGGCCGTTTCCGGACTATCATTCCGGGTAGACAAGGCCTGCAAGGCGTTAAATCCTCCCATACCCGCAATGGTCACGGCCGCTTCACTTCCTCCTGTCACTACCACGTCACAGTATCCCAACCGAATGTAGTTTAAGGCATCAATTATTGCATTTGCCGAACTGGCACAGGCCGAAACAGTGGTGTAGTTAGGCCCCATAAAACCATTTTTGATGGAAATATTGCCAGGCGCTATATCTGCAATCATTTTAGGAATAAAGAACGGATTAAAACGAGGTGTTCCATCGCCAGCGGCAAAATTTAGAACCTCGTTTTGGAACGTTTCTAATCCCCCAATACCAGCGCCCCAAATTACCCCTACGCGAAACATATCTAATTGATCCAATTCAAGACCTGCATCGGCAATTGCTTCGTCCGAAGAAACCATAGCATATTGGGTAAACCGATCCAGTTTACGCACCTCTTTTCGTTCAAAAAAATTGAGTGGATCAAAACCTTTAAGCTCGCAAGCAAATTTGGTTTTAAACTTTTCCGCGTTAAAATAGGTTATAGGTGCCGAACCACTTTTACCTGCGATTAGACCCTCCCAGTACGCTTCTACTGTATTTCCAATTGGCGTTAGTGCGCCAAGACCCGTTACAACAACTCGTTTTAAATGCATGCAGTAAAACTATTTGGATGCAGAAAATCCTAGGTTAATTTAAAAAAAAATATCCATGTAGTCTGTGAACCACATGGATAATTGTAGGTTTCTTTTACGATGATAGCATCGTATTATTTAGCCTCTTCTATATAGCTGATAGCCTGTCCAACGGTGGCAATGTTTTCTGCCTGATCATCCGGGATTTGAATATCGAATTCTTTTTCGAATTCCATAATCAACTCAACGGTATCCAATGAATCCGCGCCCAGGTCGTTGGTAAAGCTCGCTTCTGGAACCACCTCATTCTCATCAACACCTAGTTTATCAACAATGATGGCCTTAACTCGTGATGCAATATCCGACATAATGTTTGGTTTTATAATTTGGAGGCAAAAATAAAAAACTTTGGATTAAAACCATCTTTAAAGATTAAAATGTGCTAATAATTACACAGTTGTGCCGCATCTTCCCTAATTTTGGGGCGCTTTTTACTTCTAGTTATGGGCGGAAAATCCTCAAAAAACATTGTATTATTTGCCTCGGGATCGGGGTCGAATGTTGAAAATATTGCCCGCTTTTTTTTAGATAATCACGAAATTTCAATTTCTGGAGTCTTTTGTAATAATCCTAAGGCTGGCGTTATTGAACGCTGCAATCGATTAGATATTCCAGTATACTGTTTTAATCGGTCTGCCGTCAGAAACCCTGAAGCACTTTTACATCTTTTAAAGTTTCTAAACCCCGACCTTATTGTACTTGCAGGTTATTTGTGGAAAATTCCCGAATCTTTTGTGCAAACCTTTCCAAATAAAATAATCAATATTCACCCGGCTTTACTGCCTAAGTTTGGAGGAAAAGGAATGTATGGTAACTTCGTTCACGAAGCCGTTGTGCGCTCTGGTGAAGCAGAGTCGGGTATCACGATTCATTATGTAAATGAAGCGTATGACGAAGGTCATATTATTTTTCAAGCCAAAGTAGCGGTGCAGCCCGATGACAGCCCGGAGACAGTAGCCAAAAAAATTCACGAACTGGAATACCGCCATTTCCCTAAGGTCATTCAGGAGTTGTTGTTTTCATAAATGAGTCAAAAAAATCAATTCTATACCGTTTGGAAAGGCAAAAACCCCGGGGTGTACTCGGGATGGGAGGCTTGTAAACAACAAATTGAAGGATTTCCGGGAGCGCAATATATGGGCTTTCCAACTGAAGATACCGCCAAACTGGCCTTTAAGCATAGTTACGCCACCGCCCTTTCTCAACGCAAACAAAAAAGCCTGGTAGGCACAAAACGAAATCAAGGTTTGGGCGGCCCCAATTTCCATTCCATCTGCGTAGACGCTGCCTCTAGTGGTAACCCCGGGCCCATGGAGTATAGAGGTGTAGACACAAAAACTGGCAAAAAGTTGTTTCACCAAGGACCCTTCCCAGAGGGCACCAATAATATCGGTGAATTTCTGGCTATAGTTCACGGTTTGGCTTACCTACAAAACCAGAGGAGCGACCGGATAATTTATACCGATTCCAAAATAGCCATCGGTTGGATTAAAAAAAAGCAATGCAATACCAAGTTAGCTGTCAATGCCGAGAACAAACCCCTTTTCGAAATGATTCAAAGGGCAGAAGACTGGTTAAGATCGCATAGGGTAACCACCCCAATTTTAAAATGGGAAACCAAGGTCTGGGGTGAAATTCCCGCCGATTTTGGGCGAAAATAATCCGTATAAACATAAACGTTTTTAAATCTCTGCATTCGAATTTCAATGATGTATATTTACAACAAATTTCAATCCGAATGGGGAAATTACTAATTGTAGGGACCGTGGCCTTCGACGCCATAGAAACCCCTTTTGGCAAAACAGATAAGATTTTAGGAGGGGCAGCAACCTTTATTGGCCTGGCTGCATCTTACTTCAAAACCAATTCTGCGATTGTGTCTGTTGTTGGCGAAGACTTTCCGGAAAACTACTTAAATCTGTTGGTTGAAAAGGGCATAGACACTTCCGGACTTGAAATCGTTCCGGGTGGGCAAACCTTTTTTTGGAGCGGCAAGTACCTTAACGACCTGAACCGTCGGGAAACCCTGGCTACCGAGCTCAATGTCCTTGCCGATTTTAACCCTGTAGTCCCTGAGAATTACAAAGATGCAGACCTTCTAATGCTGGGAAACCTTCATCCTGATATTCAACTCAAGGTCATTCGCCAAATGGAAAAAAGGCCCAAATTAATTGTTCTGGATACCATGAATTACTGGATGGACAACACTTGGGATTCCCTAATGGACGTTATTCGAGAGATCGATGTAATTGTAATTAACGACGAAGAAGCACGCCAACTAAGCGGCGAGTATTCCTTAGTGAAAGCAGCCCAGCTTATCGGTGCCATGGGTCCGAATTATGTGGTTATTAAAAAAGGAGAAAACGGAGCTTTACTTTTTCATGAAGATCATGTGTTTTTTGCGCCTGCCCTACCTTTAGAAGATGTTTTTGATCCTACAGGAGCTGGGGATACTTTTGCAGGAGGCTTCGCGGGATATCTTACTCAAACCGAAAATATCTCATTCGAAAACCTAAAAAATGCCGTGGTACACGGCTCAAACTTGGCCTCATTCTGCGTGGAGAAGTTTGGCACTGAAAGGCTTTTAAATTTATCTGCCTCCGAAATTGAATCTAGGCTGTCCCAATTCCGTGAATTGACGCAGTTCGATATTGAAATGAAATAACACCCTTTTGGGGTTTTTACCTTTGCTAGCATGAGCGATGCCATCAAACACGAGTGTGGAATTTCCTTTATTCGGCTGCTAAAGCCACTCGAATATTATCAGGAAAAATACGGTTCTGCCTTTTACGGTGTGAATAAGATGTACCTGATGATGGAGAAACAACACAACAGAGGGCAAGACGGTGCAGGTTTTGCAAGTATAAAGTTAGATATGGCAGCCGGCGAACGTTACATGAGTCGAGTTCGGTCCAACGAGTCTCAGCCCATACAAGATATTTTTGATCGAATAAACGAACGTATCAATCTGGCTTTAAAAGAAACACCGGAAGCGGCTAAAGACGTGCAATGGCAAAAGCGAAATATTCCCTTTGTAGGTGAACTCATGCTCGGACATGTTCGTTATGGAACTTTTGGAAAGAATAGTATCGAAAATGTGCATCCATTTCTCCGGCAAAACAATTGGATGCATCGCAACCTGATTGTTGCAGGTAACTTTAACATGACCAATGTAAAAGAGTTGTTCGACAATCTGGTGCAAATTGGACAGCATCCCAAAGAGATGTCCGATACCATTACCGTTATGGAGAAAATCGGTCACTTTTTAGACGATGCCGTGGCCAAGCTCTATAAAGAAATCAAATTGGAGGGATACAATAAAATGGAGGCCTCGCCACATATTGCCGAACGGCTAAACGTGGCTAAAATACTAAGACGCTCCTCAAAAAACTGGGATGGTGGATATGCCATGGTAGGCATGCTTGGCCATGGGGATGCCTTTGTACTAAGAGACCCTAATGGAATTCGGCCGGCTTATTATTACCAAGACGAAGAAGTGGTTGTGGTTGCTTCGGAAAGACCAGCTATTCAGACTGTTTTTAATGTTCCGTTTGAAAGAGTCGAAGAACTTCCGCCAGGGAAGGCCATCATTGTAAAGAAAAACGGTTCTGTTTCAATTAAAAAAATACAAGAAGCAAAGGAGCGAAAGGCTTGTTCCTTTGAGCGCATCTATTTTTCCAGAGGCAACGACCAGGAAATTTACCAGGAACGAAAGGAACTCGGGAAATTGATTTTTCCTCAAATACTCGAGGCCGTAAATCACGACATTAAAAGAACTGTTTTTTCCTACATTCCCAATACCGCAGAGACTTCATTTCTCGGTGTGCTTCGAGCTGCACAAAATCACCTGAATGTTAACAAAGGAGAACAAATTATTGCTTTAGGAAACAATATTTCTCCTGAAGCCATTCAAAATATCCTTGATGTACGCCCGAGAATTGAAAAAGTTGCTATCAAAGATGCCAAACTCCGAACCTTTATAACGCAAGACAGCAGCCGAGACGATTTAGTAGCTCACGTTTACGATATTTCATACGGATCTGTTAAACCCGGAGATTATCTCGCAATCATAGACGACAGTATTGTAAGAGGTACTACCCTAAAAAAGAGTATCCTTCGCATTTTGGATCGGTTACATCCTCAAAAAATCATTGTGGTTTCTTCTGCTCCTCAAATCCGTTATCCAGATTGTTATGGCATAGATATGGCCAAGTTAGAGGATTTCATTGCCTTTCGAGCCACATTAGAGCTGCATCGGGAGAAAGGTAGCATGCATGTCATTGATGAAATATATCAGAACTGTAAAGCGTATTTTTCGGAGTCTCAAAATCCTCCGGTTAATCATGTAAAGGCCTTTTATGCTCCCTTTACTCCGGAAGAAATCTCAGCGAAAATTGCGATATTACTCAGCCCTAAAGACATAAAAGCAGAGGTGGAGATTCTTTACCAAACTGTAGAAAATTTACACCAGGCTTGTCCTAAAAATTTGGGGGATTGGTATTTTACTGGAGATTATCCTACCCCTGGGGGTATGCGTGTGGTCAATAGATCCTTTATTAATTTCTACGAAGGAAGAAATGAACGCGCCTATTAAAATTGGCAAATTCTTTTCCAATCAATGCCGGAAATATACTCGGAATTTGTCCCGTTGCTTCTAAAAGCTTTAATTAAAGGTAATTCAACGGAATTTAGTGGCGTTAGTCTAAAAGCTTTTCAAGAACTAAATCTGCACCCTACTTTTGACTCACCATAGCATAAGTAGGTTAAGTTAATGGTAAGATTTGGGGAAAAGGCAAGATGAAAATCTTGCCTTTTTATGTTTTAAGAAGTATGATGGTGTTTTAAATAAAACTTTTTTGTAGGAAACTTCTCTTAAAAAACAATGATTTTCTTTTGTGATTTACCTTAAAGCCAGTATTTTAGTCCTGCCATAGCATAAGTAGGTTAAGTTTATGGTAAGATTTGGGATGAAAAGGGCGGATGTATTTCCGCTCTTTTCTTTTTTGATTTAGCCCATAAAAAAAGCCCAAACTTTGTAAGTCTAGGCTTTTATTCGCGTAAGATTTTTCTTATTTTTTTGCGGCGTAATTTGCTGCCACTTGTTCCCAGTTAATTACATTAAAGAAAGCTTCAATATAATCCGGACGTCTGTTTTGATAGTTCAAATAGTAGGCATGTTCCCAAACATCTAAACCAAGTATTGGGAAACCTCCACAACCTACCCCTGGCATAATTGGATTGTCTTGATTGGGTGTAGAACAAACCTCTAATTTTCCTCCTGGATGCACACAAAGCCAGGCCCAGCCAGACCCGAACCTATTTGCAGCAGCCGTGGCAAAGGCATCCTTGAAAGCCTCTAAAGATCCTAATGAATCTGTAATGGCGGCAGCCAATTCACCGGTGGGATTTCCTCCACCGTTGGGGGTCATCACCTCCCAGAACAAGCAGTGGTTATAAAAACCTCCTCCATTATTTCGAACTGCGGCATTATTCATGTCCAGACCTGTGAGAATTTCTTCTATGGTCTTTCCGTCCATGTCGGTTCCTGCTATAGCTCCATTTAGTTTTGTTAAATAGGCATTGTGGTGCTTGGTGTGGTGAATTTCCATGGTTCGAGCATCAATATGAGGCTCAAGTGCATTGTATGCGTAGGGTAAATTCGGTAATTGAAAAGCCATTTAAGTATATTTAAGTTCCTATTGCTAATGCCAAAACTACGGATTTTAACATTCAAATTCCTCTAATAATTTGTTAAGAACCAACTGACTTTACGTAATTTGGCATCAATGAATCGGACGGAGCGCCAATTTCGGATATTCAATGCATCTGCCGGATCCGGAAAGACCTACACCTTAACCCGGGAATACCTTAAACTGTTGCTGCTTCCTGGGTCGGGTCAGGCTTTTAGAGAAATTCTTGCCATCACTTTTACCAATAAGGCCGTTGGTGAACTTAAAAGCCGAATTCTAGAAAGTCTTGAGCATTTTGCTAAAAGCCCCGCTGCAAAAGACACCTCCCCCCTTTTTGAAGAAGTCCGAAAATCATTGAACCTGACCTTTGAACAACTCAAAGCGCGTGCCACAAAAGTTCTTCAAGAACTTCTACACAATTATGCTTTTTTTGATGTTTCCACAATCGATAAATTCTATTATCGGGTTATTAGAACATTTGCGAGGGATTTAAACCTCCCGGCTCATTTCGAGGTTCTTATGGACTACGACATTGTTTTGCAAAAAGCCGTGGACGCACTTGTGCAAAAGGCAGGCGACAATCCAGAACTTACCAAAGTGCTTATAGCTTTCGCGCTTGAAAAATCTTCAGAGGATAAAAGTTGGGACATTCAACATGAATTGTTTCGTATGGGTAAGATGCTTTTTGACGAAACCCATTATTCCATATTAAGCAGTCTTAAGGATAAAAACATGCAGGATTTTGTGGCTTTACGTCATAGACTTCAGGCAGAAATTAAAGTCCTTGAAAAAAACCTGCTTCAACTAGCACAATCCCTGATGGATTTGTTTGATCAAAATGGGTTGGAGCGTTCAGATTTTAAGGGTGGTTTCTTCCACAAATTTATCCTCGAATTTACACTAGGTAAGTTCGAAACAGACTTTGATTCTGTCTGGAAACAACGCTTTGGCACCGAGCCTTTGTATCCTGCTCGCGCTCCCGAAAGCAGCAAGGCGGTATTGGATGCGTTGTTACCTCAGCTTGCGGATCATTTTATACAAATCCGTGAGTGGGTTAACCGAAGAAACTTCTATGTCAATGCCCTTTCCAATATGGGGCCCTTTACAGTTCTTGGCTTGCTAGAACTGGAAGTTGCGCAAATCTTAAAAACAGAAAGCCTTGTTCCTATCTCCCACTTCAATGCTTTGGTAGCTAAAGAACTTAAAGACCAACCTGCCCCTTATATTTACGAGCGCCTAGGCGAAAAGTATCGCCATTATTTTATTGACGAATTTCAGGACACCTCCGAACTACAATGGAACAATCTTATTCCTTTAATAGCCAACGCCTTAGAAGGAGAAGACCTTTCGGGAAAGCGAGGTTCTTTGGTTTTGGTAGGAGATGCCAAACAAGCCATTTACAGATGGCGGGGTGGCAAGGCCGAGCAATTGTTGCAGCTTGCAACTGAAAATTCACCCTTTGTCTTTTTGCCTGAGGTCCGGGATTTACCCAAGAATTTTAGGAGTAGAGAACAAATCGTTGCCTTCAACAATTCATTTTTCAAACACATTAGTCAACATTTGGGAAATCCGGAATACGAAACTTTGTACCGAGACGGGAGCGCACAAGAAGTAGAGCCATCCAAAAGCGGATTGGTTCAAATAGAATTTATTTCTCCCGATTCAGAATCTCAGGAATTGCCCTACTTAAAGCGATGTGAGGAACTTATAAATTCGGCAACGGAAATGGGATTCAACTTCAAAGATATTTGCATCCTTACCCGAAAACGCCAATCCGGTGTGCTGGTGTCTAACCACCTCCTAAAAGCTGGCATTCCTATTGTTTCCTCAGAAACACTTTTACTAAAGCACAACAGCAGCGTGTCTTTTCTAGTTGCGCTTTTGACCTTTATAGCCAATCCTGGAGATCAGCATGCGCAATTCGAAATTTTAGAACATCTTGCTCCGAATGGACCGGACCAACACTCCTGGATTGCAGATAAACTCCAGCGATTAGAACATTATTTATTGACCGATTATGACTTTAATTGTGCTTCCAACTCCAGAATGCCGGTATACGATATTTTGGAAAGAAGTATATTAAAATTTGGCCTTACCGGTAAGGATGATGCCTATCTAATCTTTCTTTTAGATTTGGCGTTGGAAATTGGCAATATTCAAAACACGGGGATAGGTGCCTTTTTAAAATATTGGAATCTGAAACAGAACAGCTTAAGTGTTGCTGCTCCGGAGGGCTTGGATGCGGTACGATTAATGACAATCCATAAATCCAAAGGGTTAGAATTTCCAATTGTTATTTTTCCATTTGCGAACGCCGAATTTTATAATGAGAAAAATGCAAAACTTTGGATTCCCGTTAGTGGGTTCCCGTTCGATGAATTTTCGTATCTCCAAATTTCAAAGAAAAATGAAGTTTCTCAATACAATGAAAGTATTCGAGATCTCTACCTTGAAGATCGGGAGAAGTTGGAATTAGACGCCTTTAATGTTTTATATGTTGCCCATACACGGGCGTCCGAAGCACTTTATGTGCTTACAGAAGCCAACGATGGAAATTCCAATAATATCAAATCCTATAGCGATTTGTATGCCGCGTACCTGCGAGACATGGGATTGTGGAATCCCAATCAATATCAATATGTATTTGGCCATAATATTGTTTCCATGACATCGGAATCAAAAGACACGCCAGGGCGATTAAAACTGCACTTAAACGCATCCGAGAAAAAAAAATGCAATTTGGTTACCCGGAACAGTGCGCTTTGGGGAAGCCCACAAGAGGCCGCACAAAAACACGGGACTTTTCTTCATTACGGATTAAGTATGATCCATTCGGCAGAAGATATTCAAAAAGTTTCTGAACATTTGATTCTTGAAGGGCTTATGCCCGCTGAAGACACTGCGCACTTTATCTCATTATGCAACACAATTGTAACCCATCCGCAACTTTTCTCCTTTTTTACTCCAGGTTGGGAAGTGCTCACCGAGCGTGATATTATATCAAAAAATGGGCTAATTTTGCGACCTGATCGGTTGTTGATTCGCGATAAAAAAGCAGTCCTTTTGGATTACAAAACCGGCCAGCCCAAATCAGCAGACAAATTCCAACTTCAGGGTTATGCCGAGGCCGTGGAAGATTTAGGGTTAAATGTAGAACAAGCCCTTCTGATTTACATTTCGGAAGATCGCATAACACTTGAATTTATCTGAGCATGTACGGATCCATTAAAACGCATTTGGCCAACGAACTTCAAGCAATTCGGGACGCCGGATTATACAAGGAAGAACGTATTATTACCTCGCCACAGGGTGCGGTAATTCGTATTGTCAACGGTCAAGAAGTCCTGAACTTTTGCGCCAACAATTACCTTGGCTTGGCTGCTCATCCCGAAGTGATTCAGGCAGCAAAAGATACACTAGACAGCCATGGATTTGGCATGGCTTCAGTGCGTTTTATTTGCGGCACTCAAGACATTCACAAGGCGTTGGAAAAAACCATTGCCGAATTTTTTGGCACCGAAGATACCATTTTATACGCGGCAGCTTTTGACGCCAATGGCGGAGTTTTTGAACCGCTTTTAGGACCCGAAGACGCTATAATATCAGACGCATTAAATCACGCATCAATAATTGACGGGGTTCGTTTGTGTAAGGCCAAACGGTATCGATATGCAAATGGCGATATGGCAGACCTGGAGCAACAACTCAAAACCGCCGATTTAGAAGGTGTCCGATTCAAACTCATTGTCACCGACGGCGTATTTTCCATGGATGGCCTGGTGGCCCCATTAGATGAAATTTGTGCCCTTGCCGAAACCTACAACGCCTTGGTAATGGTAGACGAATGTCATGCAACCGGATTTATTGGCGAATCCGGTATCGGAACCATGGAAGAAAAGGGAGTTCTCGGCAAAATTGACATTATTACGGGAACCCTTGGCAAAGCTTTGGGCGGTGCTATGGGGGGATTTACCACTGGTAAAAAAGAAATTATCGATCTCCTGAGACAACGTTCGCGTCCCTATTTGTTTTCGAACAGTCTTGCACCGTCGATTGTAGGTGCATCCCTTAAAGTTTTCGAAATTTTAAAGCGCGATCACGACCTAAAATCACGTTTAGATCAAAACTCCGATTACTTCAAAAAAGGCATGAAAATGGCCGGCTTCGATATTGTTGAAGGAGGTTCTGCCATTGTTCCGGTAATGCTTTACGACACTCATTTAGCTCAAAAAATGGCATCCATGCTCCTAGAAAAAGGGATTTATGTCGTTGGATTTTTCTATCCTGTTGTGCCTCAAGGCAAAGCGAGAATTCGGGTACAATTGTCGGCAGCCCACACTCGAGAACATTTAGACGTTGCCATAAAAGCATTTAGGGAGGTCGGTTCGGAGTTGGGTGTAATTTAATCAACATCCCGCTCAAAGCCCAAAAACAAGGCAATTCATTTTGTTAGTAACCCTCTAAAATCTACATTTGTAATCTAATAACTTATTAGTATAAAACTGTAAACATGAAATCACTCTTCAGAATTGCTTTAGTTGTTCTATTCTTTGGCAGCATTAGCGAAATAACTGCTCAGGACGCAGATAATCCTTGGCTAATAACTGTTGGTATAAATGCAGTAGACGTATATCCAACCAATTCCGATAATGCTACTCAGTTGCCATCTTACGAGACAGGAAAATTATTGAGTGAATTTTTTAGCATTAGTGACCATTGGAACATTGTTCCTTCAATTACCTATATGCAAATTTCTAAGTATGTAGGCGATGGTCTTTCTTTTGGGGTACGCGGGTCGGTAAATAACATTTCTAAACTCGGAAATACCAATTCCGGAGGGCTTGCATATTACGGCCTTGATGGAATTTTAAAATACAATATTACCGATGGCAAACCGCTTCAACCCTTCGTAGAAATTGGAGGTGGTTACTATTGGGTCGATGGCGTTGGTGCCGGAACTGCCAATACTGGAGCTGGCTTAAATTATTGGATAAATGACTCCTTTGGTGTTTCTCTTCAAACCCTTTACAAGCTTGCGTTTGAAACTTACGGTATGACTCATTTCCAGCATTCTGCCGGATTGACCATTCGATTATAATTTTTGCTGTTCTGGCGCTTATATATTAATTATTTCACCTTTAATCAATAATTGATGAAGTTATCTGTTAAATACTTTGGTTTAATCTTTTTATGCTTAGGAGTTAATCTTCTTTCCGCTCAAGATTCAAACAACACATGGCTTGTTGGTATTGGAACCAACGCTGTAGACGTTTACCCTACAAATTCTGCTGCTTCTACCATGCTGCCCAGTTATGAAACTGGAAAAATGCTAGGCGAGTTTTTTAGTGTAGAAAACCACTGGAATTTGGTGCCAACCGTTTCCTATATTCAGGTTTCAAAATATATAGGCGACGGATTGTCTGCTGGTATTCGTGGATCAGTAAATAAAATTGATAAACTTGGAAATACCGAGGTAGATGGTCTGGCGTATTACAGTGTAGATGGCTCCTTGAAATACAACCTAAACGAAGGCAGTAAGATTCAGCCTTTTGTTGAAATAGGAGGTGGATATACTTGGGTAGACGCAATTGGCGCAGGAACTGTAAACGGAGGCGCGGGTTTAAACTATTGGTTTAACGATTTTTTTGGTTTAACCCTTCAAACACAATATAAACGCGCTCTTGAAACTCAAGGCATGACCCATTTTCAACACTCTGCAGGTGTTTCAATCCGATTTGGCGGCTCAGACACAGACGGAGACGGTGTTTACGATAGAGACGACGCTTGTCCGGAGATTGCAGGTTTAGAAGCGTTCAACGGTTGTCCAGATGCCGACGGAGACGGCATTGAGGATTCTAAAGATAGTTGTCCAAACCAGGCCGGTTCTAAAGAAATGAACGGTTGCCCAGATGCCGATGGCGATGGTATTGCAGATAAAGATGACGCATGTCCGAACCAAGCGGGTTCTGCTGCCCTTGCAGGTTGCCCAGATGCAGATGGAGACGGTATTGCTGATAAAGACGATGCATGCCCAACAGAGGCCGGCCCTGCTAGCAACAAGGGCTGCCCTTGGCAAGATTCTGATGGAGACGGTGTGGCAGACAAGGACGACCTTTGTCCAAATGTAGTGGGAACGGTAGCAAACAAAGGATGTCCGGAATTTAGTACCGAAGACCATCAAGCAATAATGGATTCAGGTAAATCAATATTGTTTGACACCGGTAAATCCAACATCAAGTCAGAAACTCAGATGTTCCTAGATAAGATTATCCTAATTTTGAACAACTATTCACATTCCAAATTTACTTTGGATGGTCATGCCGATAGCATAGGAAGCCAATCCTACAATCAAAAACTTTCAGAGGCTAGAGCAAATTCTGTAATGAAGTACATGATTGACCATGGAATTATCTCGGAGCGTGTTTCTACCAACGGTTACGGAGAAGAAAGACCAATTGCGCCGAACAATACCTATAAAGGCCGTCGTGCGAATCGCCGGGTAGAGATTAACTTGCTTAAACTCTAATAAGGTTTATAAAATCATTAATAAAAAGCCCGGACTTTCGTCCGGGTTTTTTAATTTGGATTCATGTCTTCATTTCTTGAAAACGCCTTAGACCAATATCCAGAATGGGAGAGCTCCCCCAGGGATCACATCTTTATTCTTCCCAGTAAACGGGCCGGGTTTTTTCTTAAAAATTTAATGGCACGGCGGGCAAAACAAACCTTAATTGCTCCCGAAATTTGGAGTATTGAAGATTTTATAGCCTCACTATCCGGGCTTAAACAAGCCTCGGACCTACATTTGCTATTTAAGCTCTACGAATGCTATCTAACTCAAGAATTCCCAGAAAAAGAATCCTTTGAATCCTTTTCAAAATGGGGACTTTTACTTATTCAAGATTTCAATGAGCTAGATCGTTATCTTATAGACAGTAAGTCACTGTTTTACACTCTTTCCAATCTACAAGAAATTCGGAATTGGACCCTAGAGGGAGGTCATACTGAATTCATGGATAGACGTTTGGCATTTTGGAGAAACCTTGGGCCACTTTATAAAGCATTTACTCAAACACTCCTTAAGCAAGGAATAGGATATCAAGGTATGCTATACCGAAATGCAGCACAAAAGGTCACAGAATATTGCCAAAAGAATGCTAATAAAAAACACATCTTCCTGGGCTTCAACGCACTAAATGCCGCTGAAACCCAAATAATTAGAACTTTCCTACAGGTCAGAAACGGCGAAATACTTTGGGATGCAGACCCGCTTTATATTTCCAATTCCTATCACGAAGCAGGTCTATACCTTCGCAAACATTTAAAAGAATGGACCGAATTACAAGGAACCCTCAAGGGACTTCAAAACCATTATACCGCTTCTAAAGAAGTGCGCATTATTGGTGTTCCAAAGTCGGTAGCTCAAGCCAAATACACTGGTAATCTCTTAGCCGAAATAAGCTCCCAAAACGGGAATAATCTGGAGCGAACAGCTCTTATTCTCGGCAATGAAATGCTATTAGAACCAATGCTCAATAGCCTTCCCGATGAAATAACTTCGGCAAACGTAACCATGGGCTATCCCTTAAATCAAAGCCCAGCCACGCAATTGTTTGAATTATTACTAAATCAGGCACGTCAAAATATCGGATCCGGGTGGTATGTTAGAAACGTTTTGGAAGTGTTCGCCCATCCGTTCTTAAAACAACTCTTTCAACAAGAATCATTTAATTACGAAAAAGCTAGCCGGTATCTGATTCGCGAACATGTTCTTGAGGTTTCCCCGGAAATGTTCAAAACCATTGGATTGTCTCTGGAGCTTCAGGAAATATTGTTTCCAAAAGATCTAACAACGCCCGAACAACAATTGCTCCGTTTTCGAAAACTTATTCTTTTACTTCGAGACGTGTTTAGCGGGCTTCAGGATCGGTTAAGTTTGGAAGCGCTATTTCGCCTCGATCAATTATTTAATCAACTGGTACAACTGTGCAGAAACCACCCTGTAATTAATACATTGGGCACTTTGGAAGTTTTGTTTAAGGAACTCCTTTCCAATGAAAAGCTAGATTTCGAAGGAGAGCCCCTCGAGGGGCTTCAAATTATGGGAATGCTGGAAAGCCGAAATCTGGATTTTGAAACGGTAATTTTAACCTCGGTAAACGAAGGCATTCTCCCTGCCGGGAAAACAAATTCTTCCTTTATACCTTTCGACGTAAAAAAGGAATACGGCCTGCCCACTTACAAAGAAAAAGACGCCGTTTATGCATATCACTTTTATCGTTTATTGCAACGCGCCAAACGCGTTTATCTCTTATACAACACAGAGCCCGATGCCTTGGAAGGAGGTGAGGCAAGTCGGTTTTTAAGCCAATTAAGAACGGAGCCCCAACTAAAAGACTGTGTGCGTTCGTTCATTGTAGCGCCAGAATTGCAGGCAGAAAACACAACTTTACGTGCAGTTCATAAAAACGCCTTATTGTTCGACGAACTCAAAATTCAATCGGAAAAGGGTTTTTCTCCAACCTCCATTAGTAAGTACCTGGAGGATCCCTTAGCATTTTATAAAAAGTATATTCTAAAGATTCAGGATCCCGATTTACTGGAAGAAACCATTGCAGCCAATACTTTTGGCACGATACTACACAAGGTTCTTCAAGAAGTTTACCGTCCTTATATAGGGGTGGAACTGAATCGAAGCATGTTGCTCGAAGCAAAACAACAAGGATCACATTTGGCCCAAAAATATTTTAAGGAACTGTATTTAAAAGACTCGCCCCCACGTGGCAGAAACCTCATCGCACTTAAAGTACTTACACAATATGTAGATTCTTTCATCCTAAAGGAAATAGAGCAAATTAAGACGCAAAGCATTCGGATTTTAGAATTGGAAAACACCCTAAAATATCCCCTCTACATACCCGGACCGAACCAAACGGTTCATTTAAAAGGCACGGTAGATCGTATTGAAGAAATTGATGGTTTAGTGCATATTGTAGATTATAAAAGCGGTCAGGTCCTTCAAAATCAAATTAGAATTGCAGATTGGCCCGAGATAATGTCAAAGTCCCAAAAAGCTAAGGCCATGCAGTTACTTTGTTATGCCTGGCTCTACTCCAAATACCAACCTTCGACAAACCTAAAAGCAGGAATCGTGTCCTTTAAAAATTTGAAAAGTGGAAAAATGTGGTTTGGACTTCATGCCGGCGGCCGCAATTACGATGAATTATTAACCAAAGATTATTTAGAATGCTTTGAAGCAGAATTGGTACAACTCATCCAAGAAATCTGGAATCCAGATATTCCCTTTACTGAAAAGGATGCCGAAGAAGTGAGCTAAATTAGGTACGCGACTCGTATGCCGCCATTTAACCGATTTTCTGCCATAATTCCTACACTAAAAGAATTACAAAATGACCAAACCTTTACCGTTGTGATTGTTTCAATAATTAGCGCTTACAAACGACAAATGCCTTAACGTAAATTTTTATTATGGGCCACGCATAAAACTTGTAGGCACACTAATTCAAAATATAACATCTTGTTTTGCTATTCGTATAAAAGTCTTATTTTTGCCGTCTATCTTTGGGGGATTAGCTCAGCTGGCTAGAGCGCTTGCATGGCATGCAAGAGGTCATCGGTTCGACTCCGATATTCTCCACGATCAAGCGCAACTTTCATTGCGCGAATTAGAAATAATGGAAACCGCCAAGTTTACTTGAGCGGTTTTTGTGTTTCTAAGGCGCAGATGCTGACAGGCATTGCAAAGCAATGAACGTTGCATTTGCAGGACTGTATACCTGCGGAGCAGCCTTAGCTACTCCGATATTCTATTCCTTTTTTACACTTAAGACCAAAACTGGAATGCGCGATGAAAATTCCGTTTTCAGGATCGTGTTTTTTTCCCATAATGCACTAAAAAATCCACGTTTTCGTCTAAAGACGCAAAGCAAATCCGGATGATGAGACTGAAGGTGTTCTAATGTGCCCAAATACGTAGTAGCGTGCTCTGCCAATGTTACCTGAGACGCAACATCCATTAAAGCGGTATTGATTTTAAGATCTGCATCGGTATAGTTGGGCGTTTTTACTAATAAAAGGCTAACCTTGGCATTAAACTTATTTTTAATAGATATCAACGGCTCAAGAACCTTGGTTCTTTTTACCACCCCAGACCTAAATGCGGTAAGAATATTGGTGTATGGTGTAAAGGAATTTCCTTTGGGGACAATAAGTGTTGGAATATTTGTTCTTTTTATAATTCGCCCGGAGGCCTTACCTAAATACAGGGTTTCATCTACCTCTACGCTTCTTGGAGCTATAATAATTAAATCAATCCCCAATTCACGCTCCAAGTCATTTAAACCGTCGATTAGATCTCCTGTATAGGTGGCAATTTTAATGTTAACCCCAGATTTGTCAATTTTGGAGATTAATTCCCGCATCCGGTCCTGACTGCTCTCAACAACCTTTTCCCGTAATTGTCCCATGTCCTCAGAGACATAGCCCAGTGTAAGAACTTCCATTACAAAAATATTGGCATTAAAAGCACTGGCAAAATTAACTGCGTATTGTAAAGTCTCTTGGGCATTTTCAGGGTTACCCACAGGAACAAGTATGTTTTTCATGCGATAGCTAATGTGTTTTATTAGCTAAATTTACGCAAAAAGACCTAGGTTCAAGATTCCCTTTACAAAAGAAATGGTTACCTCTCCAATTTAAGCGTCTCACTCAGGTTAAATCTAACAATTGTATGGTTCCAACCCAGCTTTTTCCTATTCCTTTCCGGGGTACATTTAATTTTTAAATCTCGTGCGTGCATTGTTATGACAAACCACCCAAATCCGATTCTTGGACGTAAGCATATAAACCGTTTGGCCATTCCGGCCCTATTGGCAGGTGTTACTGAACCCGTATTGAGTCTTACAGATACTGCAATAGTAGGACACATCCCAGAGCAGGGTTTAGCCGCATTAGCTGCCGTGGGTATTGTTGGTTCGTTTTTAGCTATGCTGGTCTGGATTCTCGGACAAACCAGTTCTGCCCTGTCTGCGGTTGTTTCTCAATATTATGGAGCAAATAAACTGTATCAAATCAACCCTTTACCTGGTCAGGCAATCGCAGTAAATCTGTTGATTGGCATTTTCCTTTTGTTGATTTCTCTACCATTTAGTGATTCGATTTTTGGGATGCTCAATGCCTCTGGCGACGTAATGCAATTATGTATGGAATATTATGCCATAAGGGCCTGGGGGTTCCCTTTAACCTTAATTATTTTTGGAGTTATGGGGGTCTTTCAGGGATTACAGAACACCACATGGCCCATGGCGGTGGCCATTACAGGAGCTGCCCTGAATATTGTGTTGGATGTATTACTTGTCTACGGTGTCCCCGGTTGGATTCCAGCTTTGGGGCTCGAAGGAGCGGCTTGGGCTAGCTTAATTGCCCAGGGGGTTATGGTGGTTTTGGCACTCTTCCTAATTCACAGATATACCCATATTAAAATAATACCATCCTTTTCATGGCACCCGGAACTAGGTCGTGTTTTGGGCATGGCGGGAAATCTATTTATCCGGTCACTCGCTCTTAATATTGCATTACTTTTTGCAGTAAGGCAGGCCGCAGGACTCGGGGCGTCGGCCATTGGGGCGCATACCATTGCCATTAATTTATGGTTGTTTGCCGCCTTTTTTATCGACGGGTATGCAGTGGCCGGCAAGATATTGGCTGGCAGATTTATAGGAGCCCATGACATTCCAAGCCTTTGGCAGCTTTCACAAAAAATCCTGTTTTATGGTTTGGGGGTTACGGCTTTGCTTATTGTATTTGGTGTTATATTTTATACTCAAATTGGATTACAATTTTCATCGGATAAAGCAGTTCTGTCGGATTTCGGCACATTATTCAAGTGGGTGCTCATAGGCCTGCCAATATGCTCAGTTGCTTTTATTTTTGATGGTATTTTCAAAGGTTTAGGTAAGACCCAACTATTGCGCAATTTGCTGGTCCTAACCACCACGCTGGGCTACTTGCCTTCATTATTCCTTGGCCAGTATATGGAGTGGGGCCTAATTGGTATTTGGGGCGCTTTGACCTTTTGGATGGCTCTCAGGGGTGGGGTGTTGGTTTGGAAGTTTCACCAATATTTTCATCCCTTATTACAAAAGACCTAATTTTGAATAAAAAACAATGGAAAAGTCCAAGGTTTCGGGAGAATTAAAGACGCAGATTAATGATAACCTTGCGATTCTGGAATTTGGTCATCCTTCAGGAAACGCGCTAAACTCAAGTTTGCTCAATGGTTTGTGCTCAGAATTGGAACGATTGGGAGATCACAGCAGCGTCCATGTAATTCTTTTGCAATCTTCAGGAGACCGTGCTTTTTGTGCAGGGGCCTCTTTCGATGAGCTATTACAAATTCAATCCGCCGAAGAAAGCACCCATTTTTTTGGCGGTTTTGCACGGCTATTAAATGCCATGCGTAATTGCCCCAAACCCATTGTAGGTCGAATTCACGGTAAAGCCGTAGGAGGAGGTGTTGGTTTAGTGGCTGGGTGCGATTATGTTCTGGCCTCTGCAGATGCCTCTATTCGACTTTCGGAATTGAGTATTGGAATAGCTCCATTGGTTATCGCCCCTGCTGTTTCGAGAAAAATAGGTGTGTCAGGATTGGCGGAACTCTCCCTTTCCCCTATGGAATGGGTAAGCGCCGAAAGGGCCGTCCAACTTGGATTGTATTCCAAGATCTATCCCAATCGTAATGCATTGGATTTGCAAGCACATTCCTTTGCCACGCAATTGGCAACTTATACAGCGGCAAGTCTTCAGTCCTTAAAATCAGCACTCTGGGAAAACACCGAGCATTGGGAAACCTTACTGTTTGAGCGGGCGGCTTTAACTGGAAAACTTGCGCTTTCCGAGACTACTCAAAATATACTTAAGAAATTTAAAGAAAAGCATTAATCTGCCGGGGCAAGCTATCGCGTTTTGAGCCATCCGGTAAGACTAAGGCGCTGTCTGTTGGCGGGAAAAACTTCATGTTCTAGGCACTTACTTTCAAAAATAACGAGCTGACCGGGCCACGGGTTAAGTTTTAATTGTTTTTCGGTCGTGTCGATTTTAGGATAGATTACCAGCTCACCACCATCTGTTTCCTTCCAATCTGATTCATTTAAATATACTATAATCGATAATTTTCGCCTATCGTCATTTTGAAAGGCATCTAAATGCCGTTTATAAAAACTGCCCTTGGGATACACCGCATAGTGAAACTCTCGTTGCAAAATCCCCAAAAAACATGTGCGATTTAAATAGACAATCAATTCGTCTATACGTGCTAAAAAGGAAGTTGCTGCCGGCAACTGAGCTTTTCTATCCAACCATAAAATGAAATCACCTCGCACTTCAGAATTGACTTGCTCATTGAATTTGTTGCCAATAGCCGCTTTCTGAAATTGATCTTGCTCAAATTCAAACAGCAGTTCATTTCGCAGTGCTGTGGTTTCCGTTTGGGATAAGAAATTGGGTACTACGCTGTATTGGCGAACCATTAGATCATCTATAATCTTCTCAAACAAGGCAACTGGCTCAAAGGCCAGCTGTTCAAAAAGCTCTTCTCCCATAAACTCGCAAAAAAGTGCGCAAATGTAAATCATAGACCAATTGCTCCGACATAATTTCTAATTTTGCACTCAGAATCAACATTATGGCTAAAATCCGAATTACCAAAGAGTTTACTTTTGAAACCGGTCATGCCTTATACGGGTATGATGGAAAATGCCGGAATGTGCATGGCCACAGTTACAACCTCGCGGTTACAGTAATTGGAGAACCGATTTCGGAGGCAGAAAATGTAAAGTTGGGAATGGTTCTTGACTTTGGTGATTTAAAGACCATTGTACGTGAGGAGATTATAGACCCCTTTGATCACGCAACAATATTTAATAAAAACACACCACACGTTGAATTAGCAAATGCCCTCGCAAACCAAGGTCATAAAGTCATTTTGGCTGCATATCAACCCACTAGTGAAAACATGGTGGTAGATTTTGCTTCACGAATCCGGGCGCGCCTTCCCAAAGGCGTTTCACTCTTTTCGCTAAAACTTCGTGAAACTGCCACGGCATACGCCGAATGGTTTGCAAGTGATAATTCGTAAGTCCAGTGCCTGAACAAAAAAAATTGGAGCAACAGATAATATCCCTCGATATTCCGGAAGGCAAAAAGATTTTCTTTGCCAGTGACAATCATCTTGGCGCTCCTACTCCCAAAGCAAGTAAGCCTAGGGAACGCCTTTTTGTTTCATGGCTAGATACTATAGAAAAC
Source organism: Bacteroidota bacterium (assembly GCA_046047415.1). GTDB lineage: Bacteria > Bacteroidota > Bacteroidia > Flavobacteriales > Flavobacteriaceae > Robiginitalea. Next base: position 60,060 of record JBJOHX010000100.1, on the reverse strand, counting down.
GAAGCGGCAGCCCTATTCCTTTTAGGCGATTTATTCGATTTTTGGTTTGAGTATAAGACGGTGGTGCCAAAAGGTTTTACTAGGGTACTTGGCGCATTGGCCCGTTTGACAGACCGCGGCATTCCTGTTTTCTTCTTTGTGGGTAACCACGATTTGTGGATGAATGGGTATTTTGAACAAGAACTCGGCATTACCGTATTCAAAACACCTCAGGTGTTTAAGCTAGGAAATCAATCCTTTTTTATCGGGCACGGAGATGGGCTGGGACCAGGCGATCTGGGATTTAAGCGTATGAAAAAAGTGTTTACCCATCCGCTTTCCAAATGGCTTTTTCGCTGGCTGCATCCGGATGTAGGGGTTCGGTTGGGGCATTATTTTTCAGTTAAAAACAAATTGATCTCCGGAAAAGAAGATCGTCACTATTTGGGCCCTGATAAAGAATGGCTCGTACAATACGCTCTGCGCAAACTGGAATCCAATCACTATGATTATTTTGTCTTTGGACACCGACACCTACCGTTGGAAGTAACTTTGCAGGAACAGTCCCAATACATCAATTTAGGGGATTGGATTCAATACTACAGCTATGGAGTCTTCGATGACAATGCCATGCAAATCAAGTACTATAACCAAGATGCATAAAGGCATTAGCTTGGTTTAAGGTCTCGGATTTTCAATTGAATTTTCGTTTTGCCCTGCCAAGTATTCTCCTCTAGGGAATATGCTACCTGAACCGGCGTTTTCGATTGAATTAATTTCAGGTGTTCGCCTAAACCAAATCCTATGGCATCTAATGGACCCACACCGTCCTGTATAACCGTCAATTTTAAGTGATCTCCTGTTTCCCCAACCGTTCTGGCATTTCCAGAATCGTGAACTGGGCCAGACAAAAACACAGGCGCTTGATTGCCTGGTCCAAAGGGTCCAAACTGTTTTAAAATTCGAAGTAGTTTAGGGGTTATTTCGCTCAGGTGCACCGGCAAATCCATTCGAATTTCAGGCACCAACAAATCCTTTGAAATTGTAGAAGAAACGTAACCCTCAAACTTTAATTTAAACTCTTCATATCTAGAGGGTTCCAGGGTTAGTCCTGCAGCGTATGTATGTCCTCCAAATTGCAGCAGGCAATCCGAACAGGCTTCTAATGCTTCGTATAAATCAAAGCCGCGTACCGAACGTGCCGAGGCCGTGAGATAGTCTCCGCTTTTGGTAAAAACCACTGTAGGCCGATAATAGGTTTCTATTAACCGAGAAGCTACAATTCCAATTACTCCCTTATGCCAATTTTCATTATAAACAACCGTTGTAGTGCATTCTTCTTCATGAGATTCGCGAATTAGTGCCAAGGCCTCCTCCGTAATTTGCTGATCGGTTTCACGGCGTTCCGCATTTAGGAATTCTATTTTAGAAGCCAATTGTAACGCCTGATTTCTGTCGGATGAGCTAAGCAATGCCACGGCCTCATCGCCGTGTTCCATTCTTCCGGCGGCATTTATTCTTGGCGCCAATTGAAATACTACATCGGAAATCTGAAAAGTTTCCCGATTCACATTCTGCATCAAAGCCCAAAGACCGGGTCTGGGGTTTGAATTTAGCACCTCAAGTCCAAAATAAACCAACACCCTGTTTTCTCCTGTAATTGGGACAATATCTGCTCCAATTGCAGTAGCCACCAAATCCAAGTAGGGCAACAGATGAGTCACACTTTGTCCACGATGTGACTCTAAAGCCTGTATAAGTTTAAACCCCACACCGCATCCGCATAATTCCTTGTAGGGATAAGAACAATCTTTTCGCTTCGGATCAAGAACAGCCACCACCTCCGGCAATGTCTCCCCGGGCCTGTGGTGATCGCAAATGATGAGATCAATTCCTTTGCTCCTGGCATATGTGGCCTGGTCTATTGCTTTAACACCGCAATCTAAGGCAATGATAAGAGAAATATCGTTATCCCGGGCAAAGTCGATTCCGGTAATGGAAAGCCCGTAGCCTTCTTTATACCGATCTGGAATGTAGGTGGCAACTTGCCCTGTTCGCGTTCTTAAATAAGTAGCCATTAAAGCTACTGAGGTGGTTCCATCTACATCATAATCGCCGTATACTAATATCCGCTCTCCTTTTGCCAGGGCTTCTTCAATGCGATCAACGGCGCTATACATATCCTGCATTAGAAATGGATCGTGCAATTGCGTTAAGGCCGGTCTAAAAAAATCTCTGGCCCCATCAAAGGTTCGAACATCACGCTGTATTAAAAGAGAGGCTACAATGCGATCTACCCCCAATTCTGCAGCCAGAACTTTTATTTCATCTGGGTCTGCTTCTGGCCTAATAATCCATCGGTTTACCATAATTGGCAAAAGTTCGTTTGTAGCGCTGCAATATCCCTTCAGTAGCTATTGCTCATGTAGGATAACTGTGCTGGTTGTTTCGGCGAAATTTCTAAACATGGCCATTACGCCACAATATTTATCGAGTGATAGATAAACTGCTCGTTCCAGTTTTTTAAGGTCTAGATTTGCGCCGTAAAAATGGAATTCCAATCGTAAACTAATATAGGTTTGTGGCTGACTTTCACTAAGATTCGCGTGAATATCGATGTGAAAATCGCGAACCTCCAGTTTCATTTTTTGGATAATGGAGGCGACATCTAAACCTGAACAGCCAGCCAAAGCACTTAACATTAACGCTTTGGGCCTCAATCCGCTGCCGGCCCCTCCGTCTTCGGGACTTGCATCAATTCGTAAAGATAACCCAGAGGGGTTGCTGCTTTCAAATGCCATTCCACCCAGCCAACGGGTTGAAACAAGATTGGTATCTGCCATTTTTTTCGTTTCTTAGAGGGTATAAAAATACAATAAATAACACCGTTATGCCCTTAGTAAACCCGCTTAGTCCCATAACGGATACTCAAACCCAAAACTCGCATTTTTCTTTAACGAATCTTTGGGGTTTTGCCCAAATTCGGTGCTAACCGGAAGTAAACAAACTGCGAGGAACCCAAAATCGCTTTGATTTCGATTTGGGAAGACCATATACAGGAAACTTATGACTATAGACAGCGGTTGTCCAAGGTGCAAGCACTACATTTCAGACCTGTGTTGCATGGCGTTTCCTTCAGGTATTCCCAATGAAATACTGGAAGGCAAACCCCATGATAAAGTGGTGGAAGGTCAGTTCCGTGATTATGTCTTTGAACCTGAAGACTAATTCAGCCCGGGAGGGTGCAGCCAAATCCCACCAAGCTTATACAATTTGACTTCTTCCGAAATGCCATTGAAGAATCGAATGGTGAAAGTGTAGGAATCAAAAACGCAGAAGTCCACACGGGAATTGAGGCGGTCGATTTTGGCCTGTATTTGCAAATCCCTTGAAATCATAAATTAAATATATTCAAGGGCGATCACATCTGCCGCATCACCGTGTTGTATTGGTCAAAGAAAGTAGTATAATGAAAGTTTATTGTCTGTGTTGAATAATAAGGAATGTTTATGTATGAGGTTGCCCGTATGCCTTAATCAAATACCCAAGGCTTGTAATAACCCAAGGGTTATCATTCCCCAAAACGTACCCGTAGCCATGCTCAATATTGCCAGTAAAACGGCGTGTGGCATCCACTCTGCCCGGTAGGCCGCAGTAACCGCAGGGGCCGTGGCTATACCTCCTACATTGGCCATGCTCGCAATGGGCACCCATGCAATATGAAGGTTCAACTTTCGGGCTACAAACAGCATAGCTAAAAAATGCGTTAAAAGCCAAACCACAAGAAATATCAAAAACCCAGCATCCATTGTCAAAGACTCCACCCGAAGCTTTAGCCCCAACACAGACATTACTAATAGAATAAAAATTCCCCCCAGTTTAAGCGCCAAAGCGTGATTCCAAAATTTTATAAAATTCCCTATTGCCAGTCCAACTACTGACAGCACCAAGACTTGAATGGCAAAGCTCCCTGGTAAAAACTGGTAAACTCCTAAAATAATAACAATTCCTACAAGTGTCCATATACCATTTGCAGCGGTATTCAAATTGGAAGCTAAATACTGCGGGTTAATTGTGTCCTTTATCCCGAGTTTGGTGTTAACCGTTTCAGAGCGCTTTATAAATTGGAACATAAAAATGGTCCAAATGTTCACTAAAAGTGCATCGAGAACAAGAACATTTAAGAAAACCCCCTCAGGACAAGCTGCTACTTCTTTCAGAACTAATTGACTTGTGCTCCCTCCAATCCAACTGCCTACAATTGGTGGTATACCTAGCCAAAAGTCCGGATGTCCAAAAATATTTACACCCAATCCACAAAGCCAAAGCAACACCCATACCAACACCGGAAATAGAGCAATCCAGGCAGATCCTATTACAAACAATAAAATAGGACGCCAACCCACTATTTTTAATTGTTGAACCGACAGGCTGCTCATTACAGTAATAATAGCGAGTGGAATTAGGAGATTACGGCTCCATTGGTGAATAGGGCTATCAGAAAAATCCAGCCCCGATATCCCACTTACAATAGCCGGGATAATATAGGCCAATAAAATAGATGGAATTACATTAAAAATGCGCTTAAGCATACTGTACTTTAAGCCTTCCAACCACCGAATTAAGGCAACTGTGGTAAGGGTTATGATTCCGGGCAGCAACATTAATTTGTTTTTTGAAGTATTCCTAGATGCAATATACGGGCGCCCGATAGTGCAGTTGGGTTGGTGCTTTTGCCAATCACTACGCCATCGGAAGGGGCAAAATACGTGTCTCGTATAGTTCCAAAAGGATCTTTAAGCACCCCGATTACCTCCCCTTTCTTAAGCATTTGTCCAACCTCAACGGCAACCTCTAAGATCCCTCCGGATTGCGTATAAATCCAATAAGAACGCTCACAAATCACTTGGGGGCCATTTGGTAATTCCGTACCTGATATAAATCCATAAGCGGTTAATAGATTTTTGATTCCGCTAACTCCTCGGTCGATTAACTCACGATTAAAAACTTGTGGGTCTCCCATTTCTAGAGTGATTGATTTTATATTTCTAGTCAAGGCCATTTCACGAAAAGTGCCAGAGGTTCGGGCTCCTGCAGATGCTTCTTTACTGTTTAGAATAATGTCGGGTTTCAGAGACTTTGCCATAAAAGCCAAGGTGTCATCATTTAAATCTGCCCGCGCATACAAGCTATTTACCCTACCAAAGCTCGCTGTATGCAAATCCAGATGAAAGTCTAGCACCTCGAGTAATCTGTTTCCCAAAACATGTGCAAGTTGTTGGGCCTCATTGCCGTTTTCCTTGCCCGGAAAAACACGATTTAAATCTTCCCCGTCAAAAAAGGTTCGGTTGTTATTTAACATCCCAATGGGGTTCATTCCTGGCACTGCAATAATGCTGCCTTTTAGCGCTTGGGGGTCAATTTCTTGAAGTAACTGATGTATAACTGGAATCCCGTTGAGTTCATTGCCGTGTATTGCAGCGGTTATCCCCATTACATTTCCTGGCTTACTTCCTTTTAGCACAATAAGAGGTACCGCAATAGAGCGGCCAAACATGTCCGAACCCACCCTAAGCCAATAATGTTGTCGTGTTCCCGGCGCTTGCTCGTTTAGGGTAATTGTCTGTACCTCCTGAACCTGGGAAACGGGTTGCTGTGCAGCAATCCCGCAATGCAACAGCATCCCTAAAAATGTAACTTTAATAACTTTCATGAATGCCTCTGTACAATCTTCTGGCAAAAGATACCCTTTTTCGCGTACAGATTAAATAGAAAAAGGCGATTAACTGCTTAAGCCTTTCCTTTTATCACTAATACGAATTCGCCCTTTGGCGCATGCGTTTGGAAATGCCCCAAAACTTCAGATAAAGTACCTTGAATGGTTTCCTCATATAGTTTGGACAATTCTCTGCTTACACTTGCCTCCCGATCCGATCCAAAAAACGCGATCAGATGTTCCAGGGTTTTGAGGAGCTTGTGGGGCGATTCGTAAAAAATTATGGTTCTGGATTCTTCTGAAAGTAGTTGTAAACGGGTCTGTCGGCCCTTTTTTACGGGGAGAAACCCTTCAAAAACAAAGCGATCAGAAGGAAATCCGCTAGCTACCAAAGCAGGAATAAGGGCGGTGGCCCCAGGTAAACATTCCACCCGAACTCCGACCTCCCGACATGCCCGCACCAATAGAAATCCGGGGTCAGAAATTCCCGGTGTTCCAGCATCTGAGATTAATGCGAAACATGAACCTCCCAACAATTCCTTTATTATACCCGGAACATTTCGGTGTTCATTGTGCATATGATACGATCGCTTGGGAGTACTTATCTGATAATGGCTTAATAATTTACCACTCGTTCGGGTATCCTCTGCGAGAATCCCGTCTACAGCTTTCAAAATATCAAGTGCCCGTAGGGTAATGTCGCCTAGGTTTCCAATAGGAGTTGGCACAATATATAAGGTACCGGTTTGCATGGTATAAAAAAGCTGCCTAAAAATTGCAGCCTAAATAAAGGTCAATGATAAAACGGGGTTCAAATTAAATGAATCGGCGCAAAATTAAAGCCTTTAAGCGCACTTCATATTCCTCTTTACCCAACCAGTTGTTATAATTAGGCTTTATTGTTTGCTCTAAATACAATTCGCACTGTACTTGGGTCTCCATGCTGCTTAACTCCTTAATAGCTTGATCAAACGCCAAGTTGTCTCCATCAAATAGCTGTTTTACGAAAGCCAATCGATCATTTAGGCCAATTTTTACCTGTTGGTGATCAATAGCATCATTTAACGATTTGGGAACCTGAGTCTCTTTGACAAATTTGGAGGGTGTTGAAACCTCTTTTTTAAAGTTTGTCGCAATTCCTCGCCGATTGAGCAAACGCAACAATACTTCCTCCAATTCATCTTCATCTGTCATTTCTGACACCATGTGCTTTATGGTTTCAATGCCAGAAACAATAAGATCTTCCTGATGTGGATTGGATTCTGGAACTTTTTTGTTCTCGTTTAGGACCGCGTTGGCCATGAATTCAAAACGTTCGCCAATTTCGTTGGGTGCTACACCCAACTCCAAATGCTGAAGTTGTTCTTCAACATATTTTAAGGCCGACACCTTTTCATACAACGCCCGTGATCTCAGGTAGAGCGCAGCGAGAGTTTCGAGTCCCGGATCTTCAATAATATCTTTGGCCAACTGCGAAAGCTCTTCCTTAATTTTTTGCCTCATGATATTTTGTTGGAATCCCTTATCGGGTAAGGAATGCCTTTTTAGTACATTTATAGCGCTGAAATGAATTGAACTCGTCTCACGCACTAATCTGTATAAAATTACAAAATGTTTCTCGAAAACACTGTGAATCCCAAAGAACAATTCGGATGGATCGAAGTCATCTGCGGGTCTATGTTTTCGGGTAAAACCGAAGAACTTATTCGCAGGCTAAAGCGCGCGCAATTCGCAAGACAAAAAGTAGAAATCTTTAAACCCCTGATCGACACCAGATACGACGACGAAAAAGTAGTTTCTCACGACGATAATGAAATCAGGTCTACGCCTGTGCCGGCAGCCGCAAACATAAGGCTGCTCGCAGATGATTGCGAGGTTGTAGGAATCGACGAGGCGCAATTCTTTGACGATGAAATTGTTTCGGTTTGCAACGACCTGGCAAACCGGGGTGTACGCGTGGTGGTTGCCGGTTTGGATATGGATTTTAAAGGAAACCCTTTTGGTCCCATGCCCGCTTTGATGGCCACAGCGGAATACGTAACCAAGGTCCATGCCATTTGCACCAGAACAGGGAATTTGGCACATTACAGTTTTAGAAAGTCCAGTAATGACCGCTTGGTCTTACTTGGGGAAACCGATGCGTATGAACCCTTAAGTCGGGGGGCTTTTTATAAGGCGATGCGCTCTGAAAAAATTGGCAAGACAGAAGCCACATCAAAGGAACCTTCCGAAAAAAAATGATTCCCGAAATGCTGCCCAACCGCAACACGTTCCTTCAAATAAATTTGGGGGCGCTGGCTCATAATTACTCGTTTCTGAGGTCGCGTTTAAATCCGGAAACCAAACTTCTGTGTGTGGTTAAAGCTTTTGCTTATGGCAGTGAGGCTGTTGCGATTGCCAAAAAATTAGAAGATTTAGGAGCAGATTACCTGGCAGTGGCTTTTGTAGACGAAGGAATAACCCTGCGCAAAGCCGGAATAAGGTTGCCCATTCTGGTTTTTCATCCACAACTTTCAGGATTGGATGCTCTAATGCGCTATCAGCTGGAGCCCAGTCTTTACAATCGCTCTGTATTCAATGCGTTTTTAGAACGTACAAGGGCACTAAACGACACTTCGATTCCAGTACATATTAAATTCAATACTGGGCTTAATCGCCTGGGATTTGGTATGCAGGATTTGGATTGGTTAATTCAAACAGTGAAATCCCATCCCAAATTAAGATTGGCTTCAGTATATTCTCACTTAGCCGCCTCGGACGATTTAAACGAACGTGATTTTACCCAAAAACAAATCCAATCCTTTCGAACCATTTTAGAATCCTTTTTACCTGAATTGCCTGTAAAACCTTTAATACACCTGTTAAACACTTCAGGGATTCTTAATTTTCCTGAAGCTCAGTTCAATATGGTGAGAACAGGAATTGGCCTGCATGGGTTTTCCAACAATCCTGAGATCGACAGCTTATTGCGGCCGGTGTCTTGTTTGCTTACACGCATCAGTCAGCTGCATCATATTGCCCCTGGGCAGTGGGTGGGTTACAATAAAGGATTTGTGGCTCAAAAGGAAATGGTTACGGCTACATTGCCCTTAGGACATGCAGACGGTATTGGTCGAATTTTTGGCCATGGAAACGCCCAATTTTTGATCCGTGGTCAGATGGCGCCAACAGTGGGCAATATTTGTATGGATATGACCATGATAGATGTGAGTCATCTCGATTGCAAGGAAGGTGACAGGGTTGAGTTTTTCGGATTTCAGCACAAGGCTTCAGAACAAGCAGAAAATGCCGGTACCATTTCCTATGAACTTATTACTGGAATTTCGCAGCGAGTAGCAAGACAAATTCTTGATTCATAACAGATTTGAATTAAATAATTCGTATCTTTTTGTAGTCTAATTCATACAAATCATCATGTTGAAAGAATTTAGAAACTTTATAATGACTGGCAATGTCATAGACTTTGCCGTGGCTGTTTTAATGGCTGGAGCTGTTGGCCTAGTGGTTAACGGGTTTGTTAACGACATTATGATGCCTATCGTTGGCTTCTTTACTGGAGGAATAGACTTTTCAGACATGAAATTTGTATTGTCCGAAGCCGTAGTAGATACTAGCGGAAAAATTGTTACTCCGGAAAGTGCTATTCGTTATGGGGCTTGGGCAAATTCACTAATTAATTTAGTGATTGTAGGATTTGTGTTATTTATTATTGTAAAATCCTATGCCAAGGTCCGAATTAAAAAGGAGGCTCAACCCGCTCCGCCAAAAGGGCCAACTCAAGAGGAGCTTTTAACAGAAATTCGCGACCTACTAAAAAAGTAATTTTACCGAACACTTTGTTTGGTTCCGCTACACCATTTTAACTCCTAAAACCCGCTGCTTTTCCGCAGCGGGTATTTTTTTAAAACCGACCTTTGTTATATTTATAACGCGTTGTTTAATTTTTAAGGTTTATTGAATTGCCGCTTGTCCGAACGTGGGAACTACTTTAAATTTGCCTCCTGTTAAAACATAATTATGAAACTAGCTGTAGTTGGCGCCACCGGAATGGTAGGAGAGGTAATGCTCCGAGTTTTGGAAGAACGTAATTTTCCTTTTGATGAACTCTTGTTGGTTGCCTCTGAAAGGTCTGTGGGCAAGGAATTATCCTTTAAGGGAAAAACATATACCGTGATAGGGTTAGAAGATGCAGTTGGCGCACGCCCAGACATCGCTATTTTTTCGGCAGGAGGCGATACTTCTATGGCTTGGGCTCCAAAATTTGCAGCCGTTGGAACTACAGTAATCGACAACTCTTCGGCTTGGCGAATGGATCCCGATAAAAAACTTATTGTTCCCGAAATCAATGCCACGGAACTCACAAAAGAAGATAAAATTATTGCTAACCCAAATTGCTCCACAATACAGCTGGTGATGGTACTTGCTCCCTTACATCGCCGATTCAAAATGAAACGCGTGGTAGTTTCTACCTATCAGTCGGTATCCGGAACCGGAGTAAAGGCAGTTCAACAAATGGAAAATGAAGCTGCCGGTAAGGAAGGAGAGCGTGCATATCCCTATCCAATTCACAGAAACGTATTACCACATTGTGACACTTTTTTGGAGAACGGTTACACGAAAGAAGAAATGAAATTGGCCCGGGAACCTAAAAAAATTCTTTCAGACGACAGTTTTTCCGTAACTGCAACGGCGGTTCGGGTGCCTACCTCGGGAGGTCACTCCGAGGCCGTCAATGTAGAATTTCATGAAGCTGCAGACTTAAATGAAGTGCGCAACATTCTTTCCAATACTCCGGGGGTAGTTCTGCAAGACTCCCCGGAACAAAACATCTATCCAATGCCTATAACGGCTCACGATAAAGACGCGGTGTTTGTTGGTAGACTTAGACAAGACGAAAGCCAGCCCAATACCTTAAACCTTTGGATTGTCGCAGACAACCTCAGGAAAGGAGCTGCAACCAATGCAATTCAAATTGGGGAATATCTTTTAAGTAAGGGCTGGGCATAATATTAAGTCCAAAATCTTCAAAAACAGCCGGGCACAAATAGTTCCGGCTATTTTTTTATGGTATTTTTAATTTTCCAGAATTTGTAATACCATGAAAACGATTCAATTATTTGCCATTTTAGCACTGTCGCTTTTGGCCTGTAAACACAATAATCAAACTCCTATGGCTCTTGAATATCCGGGAACCACTAAAATGGATACTGTAGACACCTACTTTGGTGTGCCGGTCGAAGACCCTTACCGTTGGCTCGAAGATGACCGAAGCCCAGCAACTGAAAACTGGGTAAAAGCTCAGAATGCAGTTACTTTTGGTTATCTCGATCAGATTCCATTTAGAAAGGCTTTAAAGCAAAGGCTCGAAAAATTATGGAATTATGAAAAAGTGAGCGCTCCCTTTCACGAAGGTGCGTATACCTACTTTTACAAAAATGATGGGCTGCAAAATCAATCGGTCCTATATCGCCGTAAAGGAGATGCGGAAAAAGCAGAAGTTTTTTTAGACCCGAATACCTTTTCCGCAGATGGCACTACTTCCTTGGCAGGGTTGAGTTTTACAAAGGATGGTTCGCTTGCGGCTTATTCAATTTCAGAGGGCGGCAGCGACTGGAGAAAGGTTGTTGTAATACGAACCGATTCCAAGGAAATTGTAGGAGACACTTTAATAGATCTAAAATTTAGTGGCGTTTCATGGAAGGGAAATGAAGGGTTTTATTACTCTAGCTATGACAAACCAAATGGCAGTGAACTTTCGGCCAAAACAGATCAGCACAAGGTATATTACCACACCCTCGGGCAGCCTCAAGAACAAGATCAACTCATATTTGGAGGGCTGCCTCAGGAAAAGCACCGGTATATTAATGCTCGCGTAACTGATGATCAGCAATTCTTAATCTTGTCTGCCTCAAATACTACTTCGGGCAACAAGCTCTTTATTAAAAACCTGAATACCCCGGAGGTAGGTTTTGTGACTATTTTAAATCATGAAGATTCCGACACCGCTATTCTTGAGAATTCAGGAAACACCTTGTACTTAATTACTAACCTCGATGCGCCAAATAAAAAAATGGTTACTGCAGACGCATTAAATCCCACCCCAGAAAACTGGAAACCATTTATTGCAGAAACCGAGCATGTGCTTTTTGTAAGTAATGGAGGCGGGCACTTTTTTGCAGAGTATATGGTAGATGCCATTTCCAAGGTATTACAATACAATTATAACGGACAACTTGTACGTGAGGTTGCTCTTCCCGGAGTAGGAAGTGTAAGTGGGTTTGGCGGCAAAAAAGAAGAGCAGGAGTTGTACTTTTCTTTTACGAATTACAGCACTCCAACCTCTTATTTCAAATACAACACTACAACCGGAACGTTTAAACTTTACTGGAAGCCAGACATTGATTTTGATTCGAATAAGTTTGTGTCGGAACAAGTGTTTTATACCTCCAAGGATGGTACCAAAATTCCAATGATAATAACCTATAAAGAAGGGTTGTCCCGCAATGGTAAAAACCCCACCATGCTTTACGGATATGGTGGATTTAATATTAGCCTGACTCCGAGCTTTAGTACCTCCAATGCTGTTTGGTTAGAGCAAGGTGGGATTTACGCTGTCCCCAACATACGCGGTGGAGGGGAATACGGGAAAGCTTGGCATGATGCAGGCACAAAAACTCAAAAACAGAATGTTTTTGATGACTTTATTGCTGCTGCTGAATTTCTGATTAAGGAAGGTTATACCTCTAGCGAATACCTTGCAGTTCGCGGTGGCTCTAACGGTGGTTTACTTGTTGGGGCTGTTATGACGCAACGCCCAGACCTCATGCAGGTGGCCCTACCTGCGGTTGGAGTGTTAGACATGCTGCGATATCATACCTTTACCGCAGGTGCCGGATGGGCATATGACTATGGAACCTCAGAAGATAGCCCTGAAATGTTCGAGTATCTAAAAGGTTATTCCCCTCTTCACAACATAAACAACAACCACCCTTATCCGGCTACCCTTGTAACCACTGCCGATCACGACGACCGGGTAGTCCCGGCACACAGTTTTAAATTTGCCGCAACCCTTCAAGAACATCAGACAGGAAATAACCCGGTAGTAATCCGGATTGAGACCAATGCCGGTCATGGAGCGGGTACTCCAATTACTAAGACCATTGAACAAAGCGCAGACCTGTTCGCTTTTACCCTTTTCAATATGGGTTATTCCGACCTCCCAAATAAGGCAGTACTTAAAACTTTTAAAGAGTGATATTGTTTCGTTAAACCAGATCCCGTCATGCTCAGTATTAGTGGTCTCAGCTTTTCATACGCTTCAGAATCTGTTCTGAATCTGATTAGTTTTGATTTAAAACCCGGAGAAATTTTGGCTGTAATGGGGGAAAGCGGATGTGGAAAAAGCACATTGCTTAAACTTATCTACGGGGAATTACCCTTTAATCAGGGCACAATACATTGGAAAGAATCGGCAATAAAGGGGCCAGACTATCAATTACTCCCCGGGGCACCCTACATGAAATATTTAGCCCAAGACTTTGACCTAATGCCCTTTCTAAGTGTAGAGGAAAACATTCATAAGTTTTTGTCGGTTCGGGAGGCCGAAACCTCAAAAAACAGAGGAGAAGAACTTATGTCTGCCATGGAGTTGCTACCCTATCGCGATAAAAAAGTTCGGGATTTAAGCGGCGGTCAACAACAGCGTGTGGCATTGGCCCGGGTTTTGGCGCAACGTCCAGAGCTCTTGCTTTTAGATGAACCCTTTAGCCACATTGATTATTTTAGAAGAACCGCGCTGCGCCGTAATTTGTTTACCATGATAAAAGAATATGGCATAACATGTATTTGTGCAACCCACGACGCTCAAGATGTGCTGCCCTACACTCAAAAAGTGCTGGTGTTACGAAATCAAAAAATAATAGACTTTAGAGACACCAAGGAGATTTATGAAAAGCCAAAAAATCCCTATGTAGCCTCCCTTTTTGGCGAGGTAAACCTCATTCCGGTAAATGTATTGAAACCCTATGGCACAAGTACTGCAGAAGTTATTGTCTATGCAGACGAACTACAAATTGCTCCCAAATCAGGGATGAAAACGGAGGTTAAAAATTCCCTTTACTTTGGAGGTTATTATCGTGTGTCGGGAGTCATAGAAGGGGAAACCCCTGTACAATTTAATTCTCCGGATTTCATAAAGCCCGGCAAGACTGTTTTTCTTAATATTCCGCTAGACATTATCAATAAGCGGCTATTTGGGCCTAATACACCCCTTTAATTGTAAAGATTCCTGCAGGAACACTTATACGGTCTCCGGTCGTTTTTCCCATTAACTGCAGCCCGATAGGACTTTGAGGAGACACACAATAATAGGCGATATCCTGATGCTTAAATACCCCTGCAGAAATAGACAAATAATACCATCCACCCTCACAAGAAACCAAACTTCCTCTTGTTATTATGGTTGATACCTGTCCCGGAAACGGAATCTTTTGAATCTCTTGCTGCAGAATTTCGGCTTCTTTTAATCCGTTGCCCAACTTTTCTAATTCCAATTGCATCATCGCACGCCCAGTTTCGTGCTTATCACCAGCGGTACTTCGATCTTCTGATCCTAAATCTTCCTGCAGGCCTTTTATTTGTTTGATTAAGGCTGTTTTACGACTATCTGCATAGCCTTTCACGAAGTCGTGCAATAAACGTTTAATAATATTCATCATTAGGCGCCAGAGGCCAACTGTGCTAATTCATGTCCCAGGTGACTTCCAAGGGCCACCCCCATACCCCCTAATCTAACGCCACAGCAAACATTGGGAGAAAGTCTTTCAAGCAAAGGTTTTTTTAGCGATCCTACCCCCATTATACCGCTCCAGCGGTATTCAATTTCAAAATCAAAACGGGGTAATATCACTGTTCTAAGCAAGGTTTCCAGTTGGTTTTGAATTAGTGGGGTTTGGGCAAAGTCAGTGGTGGTTTCACCCTGTTTATCCAGATTTCTGCCGCCGCCAAACAGCAGGCGGTTTCCAATATTTCTAAAATAATAGTACCCTTGTTCCAAATGAAAACACCCCTGAACCGGTAAATCAGCAATTGGTGTGGTAATTACAACCTGTGCACGGGCCGGCAATACATCTAAACCGGTTTGAGGTCCTGCAAAACCATTAGTTGCTAGAATCAGTTTTTTTGCCTTAAACTCAAATTGGCTGGTTTTAATTTGCACCTCGCTACCGCTATCCTCAAACTCTTGTAATGCCACTCCATTCAATATTTGAATGGGATGTTGCCGTATTAGCCCCAACAAGGCGTTCATGGTTTTACCCGTATCTATCTGGCCTTCTAGCGGATTGCAAATCAATTCCGGCAGAATCCCAGAAAATCCAAATTGGTTTTTTCGAATTTCGAATGGTGCAGTGTTAAATACTGGTTTTAGTAAATCGTTGATACGATCCAATGCACTTAAAGCGGCTCTATGACTGCCGGATTCATGATCCAGAAAGACCTCATAACCTCCGTATTCACGGTAATCTAAAGCTTTGTCGCCAAGTCGGGATCGAAGCAGTCCAATCCCTTTGAATCGGCGTGCCACCAATTCCTGAACCTCTTGTTCTGTATGCGTTTGAAGATCGTCTAGGATTTCGGTAAGACTTCCAAAGCAAGCAAATCCGGCATTTTTGGTGCTTGCCCCTTGCGGAAAAACACCCTTTTCCAACACCAAAATTCGGACCTTCGGAAATTGCTGTTGCAATTCAAGGGCACAAGAAAGACCTGTTATCCCACTTCCAACAATACAATAATCGATATCAGACAACCAAGAACGAATCTCCCAAAAACTTAAATTCATGGGGCTTCCGGTTTAAATTATCCGTTGAATTTAGCCGTTCCCGTACTCAGATTTCATAACAAAGCTTTCCATAAACTTAGTCGTATAATTCCCTGCTAAATAGTCTGGATGATCCATTAACTGACGGTGAAAAGGAATGGTTGTTTTAATCCCTTCAATCACAAACTCATCGAGAGCTCGCTTCATTTTATTAATGGCCTCTTCCCGGGTTTGAGCCGTTGTTATAAGCTTCGCAATCATTGAGTCGTAATTCGGAGGTATGGCGTACCCGCTGTACACATGGGTGTCTAACCGAACTCCATGACCCCCTGGCGTATGCAGTGTGGTGATTTTGCCTGGCGAGGGTCTAAAATCGTTAAATGGATCCTCTGCATTTATTCGGCATTCTATTGAGTGTAAATTTGGAGTGTAATTTTTACCGGAAATTGGCACTCCTCCAGCAACTAAAATTTGTTCGCGAATCAAATCATAATCAATGACTTGTTCGGTAATTGGATGCTCAACCTGAATCCGGGTGTTCATCTCCATGAAATAAAAATTTCGGTGCTTATCTACAAGAAATTCAACGGTCCCAGCTCCCTCGTAATTAATATATTCTGCCGCACGAATGGCTGCTTTTCCCATATCGTCACGCAGCTTGTCGGTCATGAATGGAGAAGGGGTCTCTTCTGTTAATTTCTGATGCCTGCGCTGAATTGAGCAATCGCGTTCCGACAGGTGGCAAGCCTTGCCGAATTGATCTCCAACCACCTGAATTTCAATATGTCTGGGCTCTTCTATAAGCTTTTCCATGTACATGCCTCCATTACCAAAGGCAGCTTCAGCTTCCTTCACGGCACTATCAAAATGCTTTGCGAGATCTTCTTCGCGCCATACAGCGCGCATACCCTTTCCTCCACCACCCGCAGTAGCCTTAATCATCACGGGATATCCCATTTTTTTGGCTTCCTTTTTCGCGTGATCCAAATTCTTAAGTAATCCATCTGAACCAGGAATAGTAGGAACCCCTGCTTCTTTCATCGTAGCTTTAGCCGAGGCTTTGTCTCCCATTCGATCAATCTGATCTCCGGTAGCGCCAATAAATTTTATCTGATGTTCTGCGCATATTCTGGAAAACTTAGAGTTTTCAGATAGAAATCCATATCCAGGGTGTATAGCATCTGCATTTGTAATTTCTGCAGCGGCAATAATGTTTGGAATTTTCAGATAGGATTGATTACTTGGTGCTGGACCAATACAAACAGCCTCATCTGCAAAGCGCACATGTAGACTCTCTTCGTCTGCTTTGGAATAAACCGCTACAGTTTTAATTCCCATTTCCTTGCAAGTTCGAATGATTCGAAGGGCAATTTCTCCACGATTGGCAATTAGGATTTTTTTAAACATAACGCGTCTGTTGACAGTTGTTTAATATAAGGTTAGAAATCTTTTTGTAATCTAGCCTAGGAGGGATCAATGAGAAACAACGGTTGGTCAAATTCAACAGGCGAAGAATCTTCTACCAAGACCTTAACTATTTTCCCAGAAACTTCGGACTCGATATCATTAAATAACTTCATGGCCTCTATTACGCAAAGCACGTCTCCTTTTGCTATTTGTTGTCCAATTTCTGCAAATGCAGGTTTGTCGGGAGATGGCTTACGATAAAACGTGCCAATGATAGGTGATTTTATAGTAATGTATTTTGAGTCGTCGCCTTCAGATTTATTGTCTGCGGCGGCAGGAGCTTCAACAGGAGGCAAAGCAGGAGCTGTCGCAGGCATCACCGGCGCAGACATTGGAAACTGTTGTACATAGGCCGTTTCACTTCCTCTACCAAGGGGGCCTGTGCGAATCGTTATCTTGATTTCATCCGTTTCCAGTTTAACTTCGCTGGCCCCTGATTTGGCCACGAACTTGATCAGGTTTTGAATTTCTTTAAAATCCATGGAAATTGAATTAGTTATCGTTTAGTTATTTTGAATCGTAAGCCCAGGTTAAATAAATAGCTCCCCAGGTAAATCCACCACCAAAAGCCGCAAATATTAATTTGTCTCCTTTTCGGAGTTGCTTCTCGTAATCGTTTAACAACAAAGGTAAGGTTGCAGAGGTCGTATTGCCGTACTTCTCAATATTCAACATTACTTTGTCTGGGTCTACCCCCATTCTATTGGCTGTCGCGTCAATTATACGTCTATTTGCCTGATGTGCAACCAGCCAATTTACATCGTCGTGAGTTAGCCCATTACGTTCCATGACCAGAGCCGCAACCTCAGCCATGTTGGACACTGCAAATTTAAATACCGTTTTACCGTCCTGATACACGTAATGCTGCTTTTGCGCCAAGGTTTGAGCAGAGGCGGGCAATAAGGATCCTCCGGCTTCAATCCTCAGAAACTCTCTGCCTTTACCATCACTACGGAGGTATTCATCCTGCAATCCCAGACCTTCCTGATTTGGTTCAAAAAGGACTGCTCCTGCTCCATCGCCAAAAATAATACAGGTTGCGCGGTCGGTGTAATCAATAATGGAAGACATTTTGTCTGCCCCAATTAAGAGTACCTTCTTATACCTGCCGGATTCAATGTAGCGTGCTGCTGTAGACATCCCATAAAGGAAATTCGAACAAGCTGCCTGAAGATCATATGCAAAAGCATTTACTGCGCCTATTTGTGATGCAACGAATACTGCTGTGGAAGCTACCGGCATGTCCGGAGTTGCAGTACCCAAAATAACCATGTCAATTTCGGCTGGATCTAAATTCTTCTTTCGAATCAAATCTTGAGCTGCACAAATTGCTAGGAAAGAGGTGCCCTTATCCGGATCCTTGAGTATTCGTCTTTCTTTTATCCCCGTGCGAGATGTAATCCATTCATCGTTTGTCTCTACCATAGTTTCCAGAATAGCGTTGGTTAAACGATATTCCGGAACATAAGCCCCAACAGCGGTAATGGCGGCCGTAATTTTGCTCATTCAAAAAACATTTGAAAATTTGTCAAAAGCACAACAAAATTCGTGAAAAATACGGAGAATCTTTGGCTTTTGCTTCAAAAACTGACGAAAATGAAATACTATCTCATAAAAAAAACTCCCAACATTAAATGGTGGGAGTTTTCTTATAGGATTTTCTATTTAAGCCGCAGACTCTTCGGTTTTATCTACCAACACTTGTCCGCGATAGTACAATTTACCTTCGTGCCAGTGGGCGCGGTGGAATAAATGTACCTCTCCTGTTACAGGATCTTTGGCGAGCGTAGGCGCTACAGCCTTGTAATGGGTCCGACGCTTATCCCTTCTCGTTTTGGAGGTCTTTCTTTTAGGATGTGCCATGTTTAGTTATTTTTATTGTCTTTTATTAAATTTCGTAATGCGTCCCAACGGGGATCTGTATTTTTTTGCTCTTCTTTTTCGGTCTTGGGTTGAAGCTCTTGAAGTTTGTCCAACAACTCCGAATCCAAACTGCCATCGAGAACACCGGGGTGAATTCTCTTAGTTGGAACGGATAAAACAAGCATCTCGTAAACGTACTGCGCGATGTTGAATTGGTGTTCTCCATGCGGCAGTATTAAAATTTCGTCGTCTTCGTCATTAAAACTATCGCCAAATTTTACGACCAACTTTAATTTTCCGGATAAAGGCTGATTATACGGCTCGTTTGTGAGGTCGCAAGCTACATTTACTGTACCCGTTGCCTGCATTTCAACCTCCATAACCGTGCTCATTTTATCAAGAACTACTAGAACTTTAACGTCTGCTGCGTTAAAATCCTCGTAATCAAAAGCCTCAAAGAACGACTTATCAATTTGATATTCAAATTGATGCTTCCCAAGATTTAACCCCGAAAAAGGAATGTTAAATTCCTTGACTTTCATGGTTTTTTCCATTCGTTTAGGGCCCGCAAAGATACTTTTTTTTTGAAAACGTCCAATAAATAAGACAACTATTTCTCTTTATCACTTCCTTTTGCTGTGCGTTTAACCCGTTGCTTCTGTAACGGGTTACGCATTAACTCTTCATGTTGTGTTCGATTTCTAAATATCTGTATTGCTGTATATACCGCTTCCCGAAATGAAGACGGGTCTGCTATTCCTTTACCGGCTATATCAAAGGCAGTGCCGTGATCGGGTGAGGTTCTAACTCGTGAAAGACCTGCGGTAAAGTTTACTCCTTTGCCAAAGGATAATGTTTTAAATGGAATAAGCCCCTGATCGTGATAGCCTGCCAAAACACCATCATATTTTAGGTATTGATCTGAGGCAAAAAAAGTATCTGCAGCGAATGGTCCAAAAACAAGATGCTTATTGTCGCTCAATTTTCTAAGTGCCGGCTTAAGAATTTCGTCGTCTTCTGTGCCAATCACTCCATCATCTCCGCTGTGCGGATTTATTCCCAACACTGCTATCTTAGGACGATTAATTCCAAAATCACGTGTGAGAGAATCCTCCATGGCAGCCACCTTCGACACAATTCGACCAATTGTTATTAAGGCGGGTGCATCTTTAACGGGCACATGGTCTGTCAAAAGACCAACTTTTAGTGTGTCCGTAACCATAAACATTAAACTTTCGCCTTCCAATTCCTGAGCGAGATAATCCGTATGTCCTGGAAATTTAAAGGAGTCACTCTGTACCGTTTTTTTGTTTATGGGTGCCGTTACTAGCATGTCGATTTCTTTGTCCTTTAAGGCTTTTACCGCGGCCCTAAGAGATAACACGGCGTACTTTCCGCCGGATTCAGTGGCCTTTCCGAAGGTGATTTCCGGCGTTTCTTTCCAAACATTTACAACATTTATTTTCCCATCTATGGCCTGACTCGGGCTTGATATACCCTGAAAATTATGGTCGAAATTAAAATGGTTTTTATAGGTGTTTAAAGTTTTGGTAGACCCAAAAATAACGGGGGTACATAACTCTAACATACGATTGTCCTCAAAAGTTTTGAGAATAATCTCCCCTCCAATCCCATTTAAATCTCCGATTGAAATCCCAACCCTAACCACTTGTCCTTCTTCCTGCATGAATAGTGTACCTTTGTCTTATTGACATCAATACAAAATTACTCATTTTCACCGATTCATGTTTACTGGAATAATTGAAAACACCGGGGTAGTGACCGCCCTGCTTCAGGAGGGTAGTAACCTGCATATAACTATGCAAAGTGCCCTCTCCGAAACCTTAAAAATAGATCAAAGTCTAGCGCACAACGGCGTTTGCCTAACCGTAGTCTCCATTCAGACAGACACCTATACCGTAACCGCTATAGCTGAAACTCTTCGCAGGACTTGTTTGGGAACCCTGCAGGTCGGAGATCGTGTAAATCTTGAGCGAGCCATGTCTCTTGGGAGCAGGCTAGATGGCCATCTTGTTCAAGGACATATAGATGGTGTTGGACAATGCACTCAAATAATAGAGGAACAAGGGAGCTGGTCTTTTCATTTTGCTTACGAGCCAGCCCCGGGTCGTGTTACCATTGAAAAGGGTTCTATTACGGTCGATGGCGTGAGCTTAACCGTGGTAGATTCCGAGCCCGGAAGCTTTAGTGTTGCAATTATTCCCTACACGTATGAACATACACGGTTCTGTGAATACACCGTTGGCTCATGTGTTAACCTGGAGTTTGATTTGATTGGAAAATATGTGGCCCGATTGCTGGGTCCTCATCTGCCTAAACCTTAATAAATATTTTTCGCCGAAACAAGATCCACCCCAATACCAAATAAAATCCCATCACGGAAAGTCCGTAAAGCAAGGACGACAATTCCAAAGCCATTCCTTCGTGTACATAAACTGTACTAAATAGCCAGCCGTGAACTCCCTGTTCTCCGTCTACCTTGATTAAATAAAACAACTTAGAAATAAAACTGGATAAAAAATATACCGTTATTGCATTGGCTCCTGCATAGCGAAAAATACTGCCAAACTTTAGGCCTTTAATATCGGTAAGAAAGTATATCAGGGCTAGCACCAAATTCGCCCAACCGGCGGTAACCAACACAAAAGAACTGGTCCATAACGCCTTGTTTATTGGAAACACTAAGTCCCACAAGGTTCCCAAAACCAGAAATGCCAATCCTAACAGAGTTAATCGCTTGAGTTTGTCGTTGTGTGAAGACAACAGCAACCTGCCGGTAACAATTCCCAAAATTGAAGTAACAATCGCCGGCAAGGTGCTCAACAACCCTTCCGGATCGTAGTCGGGTTTATAATTGTGGGTGCCAAAGATCATTACATCTAAATAATTAGCCCAATTGTTTGGTGCGCGATCTAAGGAAGGGGCTTCACCTCCCAGGGGAATGTAGGCCATCCAAATCCAGTACCCGAGCAAAATCCCTACAGCTGAAAGAATAAGTGTGCGCGGTTTAAGATGCAAATACAACAGCGATGCAAAAAAGAATACCACTCCAATTCGCTGTAATACTCCCGGAAACCTTATGTTTTCATAAGGCTTAAAAAACGGAGCCTTTAAAATAAATGCCCCTAAGAATAATCCAAGACCAATCAGTTTAAGGCTTCGTATTAAAATCTTACGATGCGTAACAGCATCCGGTTTACGGTCTCGATAGGCAAAAACAATGGAGGTACCCACAATGAATAGGAAAAATGGAAAGACCAAGTCAGTTGGTGTATATCCATGCCAATTTGCGTGCAAAAATGGGGGATAAACCGCAGACCAGGTGCCGGGTGTATTTACCAATATCATTAAGGCTATGGTAAGCCCCCTAAATATATCTACAGATATAATGCGTGATTCCATATTAAAAAACGTCTCCTTTAATTTTATCCCAAACCTTTTTTAACAAGAAGGCCGCCACCAAAGTGGTCGCTGTAAGCCCTGCTGCCAATGCATAATTTCCATAAATCCAGTTGCCGGTGGCAAACATGCAGCTATATACCAATACACAACCTATCACCATTGCCAATACCCCAGAAGGAACAGTCCATGCCGCGGTAGCATCGGCAATATCATCTCCGTCTTCCCGGGCAGCCTCTACCACCTTGCTCCAGCCTGGACCTCCGGGACGTGTTTTTCGGTAAAATTTTCGAAGTGTCCCTGCAGATTCCGGTGGAGTAATAAAGGTAACCACCAACCATACCACTGTGGTAATTCCAACAACAGCCGGATATTTACTCCATCCGGGCAAAATGCCAAGAACGGTTTCTCCTAACAAATCCTGACCACCAAAAAGCAATGTTCCAAGATTTGTTAAATTGAAGACTAAGGAAACAATTCCGGAAACAAACATTGCCGAAATTTCACTCCAAGCGTTAATTCGCCACCAAAACCAGCGCAAGATAAATATCAAGCCTGTTCCTGCTCCGAACATGAGAATGATATCGAACAACTGTAATGCGTTTTGCAGAACTAGGGCCAATAAGGCGCTAAACAACATGAGAATTACGGTAGTAATTCGTCCCACGTTTACCAGTTCCTTTTCGGAAGCCCCCCTATTAATTTGTTGCTTGTAAAAATCGTTGACAACATAGGAAGACCCCCAATTCAGATGAGTGGAGACCGTAGACATATAGGCTGCTCCCAAGGAGGCCAGCACCAATCCAAGAAGACCGCTCGGCAATTTGGTAAGCATTGCGGAATACGCCAAGTCATGCCCCAGCTTTCCCTCCTCCAATAGGGGGAATGCCACTTTAATACTTTCTAGATCCGGATAAACTACCAAAGAAGCCAACGCCACCAAAATCCAAGGCCAGGGTCGAAGAGCATAATGTAAAATGTTGAAAAAGAAAGTGGCTCCAATCGCGTGACTTTCATTCTTTGCGGCCAGCATACGCTGGGCTATGTATCCGCCGCCACCGGGTTCGGCCCCCGGATACCAGGCACTCCACCACTGTACGGCCAGCGGAATAATTAAAATTCCGATTAACGCTTCTGCATCGCTGAAATCGGGCAGAATTGAAATTTTATCTCTTACATTTTCGTGGGCAATCAATTGTGCAACGCCCCCAACTTCAGGCAAATTGACCAGATAAATTGCTGCTCCCACGGCTCCTGCAATGGCTGTAAAGAACAGTATAAAATCAGTGTATACCACCCCTCTAAAACCGCCAATTGCACTAAATATTACCGTTATAACACCGCCCATTAATACGGTTTGAACAGGTGTTAACCCCAACATTACCTGTCCAATTTTAATGGCTGCAAGGGTAACAGCAGACATGGCCATTATGTTAAAAACAATACCCAGATAAACCGACCGAAATCCCCTCAAAAAATGAGCGGGTTTGCCCCCGTATCTCAAGTCGTAGAATTCCATGTCCGTGGTAACATCCGAGCGCCTCCAAAGTTTTGCATAAACAAAAACCGTAAGCAAGCCTGTAAGCAAAAAAGCCCACCAAACCCAGTTGCCCGCTACTCCATTGTTGCGAACAATGTCTGTGACTAGGTTTGGTGTGTCCGTAGAAAATGTTGTGGCCACCATTGAAAAACCGAGCAACCACCATGGCATGCTCCGTCCGGAAAGAAAATATTCTGTAGTGTTCTGGCCGGATTTTCTGGAAACCAGAATTCCAACGAGCAGAACCAAGCTAAAGAACCCTATAATCAGGGTGTAATCGAGTGTGCTGATTTCCATAATTTGGTTAGGTTAAGGCTTAAAGATATTATTTTTTAAAATACCTTTAACCCTTCACTCGCTTTAGCCATGGCCCAATTTTTAACCTTGTCGGACCTCAGCACACTAAGTTGGGGCCTGGCCCTTGGAGCTAGTTTTTTACAAGGATTTACAAAGGCGGGGGTGAAAGGCACTGCGGTATTATCTGTAACCCTCATGGCACTTGCCTTGGGAGCGCGTCAGTCTACTGGACTTTTAGTCCCCATATTAATTTGCGGAGACGTGTTTGCGGTTGTTTACTACCACCGGCATGCGCAATGGGGATATATTCGAAAATTTCTCCCTTGGATTATATTAGGCATCTTGGTGGGTGTATGGCTCGGGAAAGATTTACCGGAAGCCTTGTTTAAATGGGCAATGGCCCTAATTATACTCGGAAGTGTGGGAGTAATGCTCTGGTGGGACCTCAGAAAATCTGAAAAAGTTCCTCAACATTGGACCTTTAGTGGTGGGGTTGGAATTTTAGCCGGCATAACCACTATGGTAGGTAATCTGGCCGGTGCATTTGCAAACATCTACTTTTTGGCAATGCGACTGCCAAAGAATGAATTTATTGGCACTGCCGCATGGCTTTTTCTTATTATCAATGTGTTTAAACTTCCTTTCCACATTTGGGTGTGGGAAACCATAGACCTGGAGGTGCTTAAAATAAATTTCTTTTTGCTGCCGGGGCTTGCATTAGGATTACTCTCGGGAATTTGGCTTGTTAAACGTATCAAAGAAGGCTTCTACCGCAGGCTCATTCTAATTCTCACGGCTATCGGGGCATTGGTTATGATGCTGAAATAATCTTAATTTCTTAGTCCTTTTAAATCGGCCATGACCGGAAAATGGTCCGAAGGAAACCCTGTGCCCGATACCTCGCCCAGTGTTGCTTGTGCCTTTACCTCAAAATCACCGGGACTTGTAAAAATATAATCAATCCTGCGATCTTGCGGCGCTTCACAATTAAACCCGTTAAAGGTTCCTATTGGACCGTAAATCCGTTCTCCTGCATGGGTAAAAGTGTCTTCCAAGGTGGCAGATAATTTTTTAATGGGTGTCGAATCCGGCTCCAAGTTTAAGTCACCGGTTAAGATAGACGGGTAACCTTCAAGGTTAAACTCCTTTATTTTTTCAATAATAAGGTTCACGCTTTCTAAACGTGCTTGTTCCCCAATATGGTCAAAATGGGTGTTAAATACGTAAAAGGCCCTGCCGGTTTCAAGGTCTCGAAAAAGTCCATAGGTGCAAACTCGGTTAAGTGCGGCATCCCATCCTTTTGAGGGGACTTCCGGGGTTTTAGAAAGCCAAAAGGTCTCTTGTTTCAGCAATTCCAAGCGGTCTTCCCTGTAAAATACTGCCGAAAATTCGCCTTCCAGGCCCCCATTGTCTCGCCCAACCCCAAAAAACCGATAACCCTTTAAACCTTGCTCCATTTCTTGGAGCTGATGCAGTAATCCCTCCTGTGTTCCCAATACGTCAGGTGCATAGTGTGCCACCTGTTTTATAAGGTACGCCTTTCGGTTGGGCCAACTGTTGGCTCCATCTGCCGGATTGTCGAATCGGATATTATAAGACATAATCCTAACTTCCTGGGCTCCAATAGGGGTCTTCATGCCTAATAAAAAAAAGGCCAGAGCCAGCATTAGTGTGCAATTTGTCTTTGTTTTCATGGGCGATAATTTTAATTGATGGGGGCTAATCCGAAATAATCAAATCCGATTTTGGCGAAATGCCATTGTTATTAAAGGCTTCAATTTTAAAATAATATGTGTCTGCACGATCCATTCCTGTAAAGAAATAATCGTTCTTACCATATACCATAATACTTCCGTATAATTTGTCTGCCGACTTCCCAAAATATATCACATACCCATCTGCCAAAGGATTTTGCTGCCATTTTAGCCAAGCACTTCGCCTTTCTCCATAGGTGTCACGGGACGCTCTCAAAGCCATAAAATCTTGAACCGGTTCAGGTGCCAATCCGCTTCCTTTCCCAAATACTCGAAATCCACTAATTGCAAAGGTGCCGGTTGGCATATGCAGATTTACCAGCTTTAAATACCGGGCCCGTGCAGGTTTTTCAAGTTCTATATAATCGTGCGGCACATCCGTGAGATTTTTGCTCTTATCTATTAGGAGTTGCCATGTTTTTCCATTCTGAGAGGCAAATATTTGATACTGATGATATACGCCTTGGCTTTTCCCGAGAAACGCGGCATCCTGGTCTGCGTAATTAATTTGAATTGCTCTAATTTCAGAGGATTCACCCAAATCGGTCTGAATCCATTCTCCGGAACCTCCCGTAACGGCAGACCAATAGGTTTTAATATCCTCATCCACCGCTGCGTTGGGTTGAAATCCGCCCAAAGTAGAAGAAACCTGTACCGGCTTATTGTAATTCAGCAACATCCAGCCGGCAAATGGATCCAAAATATGATTCGCTCCTGATCTAGGCAAAAAGGTCGGGTAATCGCCATAGGCAGTGTTGCAAAACAACACGTCCTCAGCATCAAATCCGGCGGGCCAAATTCCAATACGCCGTTCAAAATTGTTTTTTACCCCCAGGACCAAAGTAGAGACGTGCCACCAATTACCAAAATTGTCCTGATAGGTAGCTCCATGACCAGCACCTCTCGCAAACCCTCCGGGTTTATAGGCAAAAGGATTGTGTTTTTGGTAGGTAAATCCCTCTAGCGGCTGGTCACTCACGTAAACGCCATCTGCATAACCGCTGAATTCCGTGGCTGGGGCACCGTATTGTAAATAATACTTGTTATTGTGACGCGTAACCCATGCCCCTTCCATAAAGGGTTGTAAAAACGTGTTGTCGTTGTATTCGCCAAAGCGTTCCCATCCGTGATCCTCTGGCTGCAATCGAATCAGTGGTTTTACAAAACCTTCGGATTGTAAGGTCTTGGTGTTAATCTCAGTTCCCAATAGCGGATAAGCATTGCTAGACCCCCAGTATAGATATAGTTTATCTTTATCGCTATCGTAGTGAAAAGCAGGGTCCCATGCGCCCACTTTTAAGGAGTCTACGGCTATTTCCCAATTATCTTGCGTAGGGTTAGCACTTTTCCACATCGAAAATGCTGGACCATGAGTAGAGCCAATTAAATACATTGTATCCTTCATGACAAAGGCAGCAGGCGCGCAGAGTTCGTCGTATACCTGATTCCGGGGAAGTAAAAATTTACGCGAGACGAAATTCCATTTCACCATATCTTCACTCCACCAGTAACCCCATTGATTGGTCGAAAAAAGAAAGTACTTTTCTTGGAAATTTACAATAACCGGGTCTGCTGTAGCCCGGTGTTTTCCTTGAGTGGAAAAATTTGGAATGGGGGTATACCCGTAATCAATATTAATTGGATTACAATAGGTTGTTTGTTGGCCCCATGCGCTATGAACGGGGACAAAAAATAGAAAGACAACCGTGAGCCTTGCTATGTCCCTTATGAACTTCATGGGTTTGATTTGGCTTTCCGATGCGAAAACAACCAAGGCAACAATTCCGGATCAGCAAACGCTCCGTCCCAGCTGTTGTGATTGAAATTATGATATAATGTGAATTCCGGTTGTGCACCCTCCTTCAGCAAAGCTGCTACCATTTCAACAGATTGTCGCGGTCCAACAACTTGATCCTGTGCTCCATGAAATATCCATAGCGGTGTGCTTTTTGCATAGGAAGATACCGTTTCCGGCACCCCTGCCCCACAGATTGGCACCGCTGCTGCAAAAACTCCGGGCATTCGATACAACAATTCAAACGTGCCCATGCCCCCCATAGACATTCCCATTACATATACCCGATCCTGATCTATGTATGAAGCGCTCAAATAGGTGTTTAAAAGCTCCATTACTTGTTTTAAAGGAGCTGTAGGTCCCCGCTCATAATGAAAGTCCAGTCCAATCGGGTAGTGGCTCCGGTCTATGTCTACCTGGGCCCAATAGGAATCGGTTGCACATTGTGGAATTAACACAACTGCCGGAAAAGCCCCACGATTACGGGGCTCAAGAAACATTTTGGCGCCGTGGGTCAGTTGCTTTTCGTTGTCGGATCCCCGCTCGCCTCCTCCGTGAAGAAATAGCAATAAGGGATATTTTTGAGTGCTGTCAAAATTCAAAGGCAATAAAAGGCGATACCCTAGGGATTCTGGCTCTTGGCCAAAGCTGAGTTTTTGATATTCGTCCATGTCTTGACCAGATAAGGTAAACTTCCCCAAAACCAGGAGTAGCAGCGAGGCGATTGTTTTAATTTTCATATTTGAATTCTAACAGTTGTATTCCATTTTTGACGTCTTCATTTTGGCCAAACAAATTCCAAAGTAGGCCGGATCGAAAATTTTCAATCATGATAACTATTGGGCCTTGATCTATTGCCAAATATGCCTGAGCCACCCAAAAATTTTGTTGCGGACTAAACGCGTCATAAAACCCAGCCGGACCCAACAATAACTTGCGGTTGTTGTAAAAATAACGCATCGCACGCATAGATTCCTCTGGCATATAGGGCATAGATGCCAAGGCAGCCGTAGGCGAAATCACTCCAAGGTCATTGGACGGGCTATGTGCCGCATAACCAATGCCCCCGTCTGAGTTTCGGGTATAACTTGCAGTTAATCCCCAACAATCCGAACCGTAAGCTACAAAGTTTTTTGGGTTTTCAAGGCAGTACTCATAATTTATCCTGGCGTGATTTCGGGCAACCAATTCGTAGTTTGAATAGGTGTCTGATAGATTGTTCGGATTTAGCCCTAAAAAAGAATAATGAGCCCAAAACAATGGCCCGCCCCTACTTTGGTTGCCTACATGATTTACACCCAATGAATAGCCGTAGGCCGATTGCTCAGATTGAATAGCGCCATTTTGAGCCCATCCCTGCTGGTAGACTTCAGGCCTAATCCCGTAATCGGGAGCCGCAGCCGCCAAGATATAGGTGATTAGTGTCTCGTTATAGCCGCGTAGTGGCATATTCATTTCAAATCCAAAATCGGGGCTCCAATGCCAATACAATACCGATTGTCCCTGGGTATACCAATCCCACTCTACCTCCTTCCAAAGAGTATACGCCGTTTGAGCAAGGTCTGATTCTAAATCATTTCCGGCTTTAAAATACTCATAAAGACATATTAAGCCCTGCACTAAAAAGGCCGTTTCCACCAAATCTCCGCCATTGTCTTTTGGGCTAAATGGAATAACCCGGCCGGATCTTCCATCGATCCAATGTGGCCAAGCCCCGTGAAACCGATCTGCGGATTTAAAGAATGAAAGTGTCTTGTTGAGTCGGGTAACTGCCTCGGATCGTGTTATATAACCTCGCTCAATTCCGGTAATTATTGCCATTAATCCAAAGCCCGAACCTCCGGTAGTAACCGTAAACGAGTCCATTTCCGGGTTGTTCGGATGGAATCTTTCGCGGGCGGCTCCTGAATTTACTTCTGCAAAATCCCAGAAATAGCGAAAGGTTTCGCGTTGGGTAAGTTCCAAAAGTTCAGTGTCACTTAATTCGGCTTCAGAATCCTTATCTTGATGCACTGGGATAACCGGGTCTTTGTCGCTGCACGACAAAAACAAAATCGCCCACAAATAGATTAGGACTTTTCGCACTTCTAATGCTGTTGTACTGCCAAATTCAACAGCCGTTTTAACACCCCACAAGTCAATCTAGTGCGGTAATTTTTCACGTAAAAGCCCATAAATAAAAGTTCCGAATACAGCAGATACTATTACCAATAACAAGGGAAGCCAGCCGGCTCCAACTAAGGTGAACATTGGGCCCGGACAAGCACCTGCCAAAGCCCAACCTAAGCCAAAAATGAATCCGCCAATGGCATATCGCGGTATGGTTTTGTCTTTAGGCTCAAAAACTATGGGCGAACCGTTAAAAGCTTTAATGTTGAATCTTTTAATTGCGCCTACCATTAGAATTCCCAATGCTACGGCTGTACCTATAATACCGTACATGTGAAACGATGCGAAGCGAAACATTTCATAAATCCGAAACCAAGAAGCTGCCTCCGATTTATACATGGTAATGCCAAAAAGCATTCCTATTGCTAGATATCCTAAGGTCTTCATGATGGAAAAATTAAGGGGAATATTAAATAAACCATGGTGAGTCCACCGGCAAAAAATCCAATTACTGCAAGTAAAGATGGCCATTGCAGATTACTCAACCCTGAAATTGCGTGGCCAGAGGTACAGCCTCCAGCATACCTGGCGCCAAAACCTATCAAAAACCCCCCAACAACCAATATTAAGAGTGCCTTTGGGTCTGAAAGGTGTTCAATTGAAAAAAACTCTGTTGGAAGATAAGCGTCTCCAGCACTTTGAATGCCCATTTGATGCAATTCTTCTGCCGTTTGGGGATTAATGTTTACGCCCTGTTCAGAACTTAAGTACTGGGAGCCCAAAAACCCGCCGAGAATAGTGCCTAGTAGCACCCATAAATTCCACCTTTGCGAATGCCAATCAAACTTAAAAAATTCAGACTGATGATCTGCCCCACAAAGTGTGCAGAACGTTCTAAGGTTAGAGGACATGCCAAAAAACCGACCGCTCATAATGAGCAGTAACATTACCATTGCAATAGCTGCCCCGGCCACATACCAGGGCCAGGGCTCCATAATCCATTCCATTTTGATACAATTAAATTTTAGTTTCCTTTAAGATGCCCCTGAAACGAAGCGATAAAAATCAGACGTCTTTTCCTTTTAGCATTTTGTTCCAGTAAAGATAGGGTAACCCATACTTTTTAAGCATCCAAAGCCTCCAATGTTCTTTTGAAGAATCAGAAATTAACATTTGTTTCAGCTTTGGGTCTGGAGTAAACTTGTTGTCATAATCAAATTCTGCCAGCACCATTTTTCCGTAATCCGTCACTAGCGGACAGGAAGAATATCCATTGTAGGATTTCTCACCCAACGGCTTGCCTTCCTGCAGACGTTGAATATTCTGAACAACAACAGGGACCTGTTTGCGGATGGCCGCACCCGTCTTAGCTGTAGGTAATGCAGCAACATCACCCAAACCAAAGATGTTCGGATACTTGTGGTGCTGCAGTGTATGTTTGTCTACATCTAGCCATTTTCCTTCGTTTACCAGGGTCGAATTGCGAACAAAATCGGGTGCTACCGAAGGTGGAGCGGTATGCATCATGTCGTAATGAATCCCTATAAGATCACCCTCGTGTTCAATTTTTATGTCCTTGTGGTTGTGCTCGCTCGCATTGTCCAAAGTTTTATACCAAGCTATTTGATTGGCCCCGTCAACCTTTACCAGGTGCATGCCAAATCTGAGATTGATGTCTTTACGGTCGTTAACTTCCATAAGGGTCTTTTTCACCTCAGGAACTCCAAAGATTACCCCTCCGGGAGTCGCAAAAACCACGTTGGTTTTATTCCGGACACCGGACTTGTGAAAGTAGCTTTCTGCCAAATACATGATTTTTTGAGGGGCACCACCACATTTGATTGGGGTATTCGGCTGCGTAAACAAAGCCGTTCCTCCTTTAAAATTGCGAACCACATCCCAGGTGTGTTTAGGATCGGTATAATTGCTGCAGACAACCCCTTTGTCTAGAGCGTCTCCCAGGCCGGGAACCATTTCCATGTCATAGGTTAAGCCGGGTGCAACTACCAGGTAATCGTAAGTAAGAGTTCCAGAAGTTGCCGTTAATACCCCATTATTTTCAGGATCAAATCCGGTTGCGGCATCTTGTATCCAGTGGGCTCCAGCGGGTATTACAGAGCGCATAGGCCGGATTGTTTTTTTATAGTCGAAAGTTCCTGCGCCAACCAGCGTCCAAGCAGGCTGATAATAATGGTTTTCTGCAGGCTCAATAATGCCCACTTTTACTTTTGGGTTTTTGTTTAAAAAGTTGGCAGCCGTCATTATTCCACCGGTTCCGCCTCCAATAATTAAGATTTCAAAATGTGTTTCCATGATCGGGTTGTTTTAGCTAAATAAAATTAGGTGTTTAAGTTAAAAACAACTGTAACAAAAGTTACTTTGGAATCATAATATACCGTTTTACGGAAAATATGCGGACATGTTTTAGAAATAAAGTAGCCAACGTTCCCCCTTTAACCCCAAAAAAATACTTTGTAACTTGTATAACCATTTTTTAAAATAAAAAACCCGAAGTTTACTCGTCTATACTGATCATATTCAATGGAAAGAAGAAAGTTTGTGTCGGTTTCCGGCCTCAGTGCCATGAGTGCGTTACTTGGTGCTGAAATTGTTTTCGGAAACAAACTGCCCAATGGGTTACCTTTATTGGGGCTTCAAGACCCGGATCCCTTTAAATTACACAATAAAGACCCAGAAATGATTTTGTTGGGAGACCGCCCTTTGAATATGGAATCCCGGGCACACCTACTAGATGATGCGATTACTCCTAATCGCTATATGTTTATTCGGAATAATGGGAAAATACCTGAAAAAATAGATGTAGATAATTGGACTTTAACCATAGACGGAGAGTCCGTTGAGGCGCCAAAGACTTATACGCTAAACGATCTTAAGACGCATTTTAAGCACTATACCTATCAGCTAACCTTGGAGTGTGCAGGAAATGGCCGGGCCGAGTTTGATCCGCCAGCATCCGGCAATCAATGGACCCTTGGGGCGGTTTCCTGTGCTCAATGGACTGGCATTCGGTTAAAAGACCTGCTAAAAGATGTGGGAATTAAATCAGATGCGGTTTATATTGGATATCATGCTGCGGATACCCATTTGAGCGGCGACCCCAAAAAAGAACCTATTTCTCGTGGCATTCCAATTGCCAAGGCAATGCAAGAAGAAACGCTTATTGCCTTTAAAATGAATGGAGAAAACATTCCCTTAGCGCACGGATTTCCGATACGGCTGGTTGCGGGAGGTTGGCCTGCTTCAGTTTCAGGGAAGTGGCTCAGACGAATTAGTGTTCGAAATATTGTTCATGACGGAGAAAAAATGCAAGGCAGCTCCTATCGTGTGCCATGTGAACACGTGGCACCTGGAACTGAAGTTCCAGATGAAAAGATGTGCATTATTGAATCCATGCCCGTAAAATCGCTCATTACCGCCCCAAAAACCGGGGCTATATTGGAGTTTGGCAAAAAGCTGAACTTTAGAGGACAGGCATGGGCAGGCGAATTATCGGTTTCAAAAGTTGAGTATTCTATCGATTTTGGCAGTTCCTGGCGGACTTGCGAATTACAACAACCCATAAATCGACTGGCCTGGCAACAATTTTCAGGAAGTGTTAACTTTACTCGTCAGGGATATTACGAACTGTGGGCAAGGGCCACGGATTCTACCGGAAGAGCCCAACCCATGGTGTTGCCATCATGGAACCCAAAAGGCTATTTGAATCATTCCTGTCACCGTATTGCAATAAAAGTCATCTAATGCCCAACAATAATCGCGACAGAAACAATCGGCTGCAATCGGTCTATCGCGCCTTGATCCCCGTAGCTCTTGGCGCCGTCCTAATTGTTCTTGTTTTTGTGCTACAACAAAAACAAGGAAAAGAAGAATATCCCGATTTCGACGAGGCATCCGAGATTCAAGAAAATCCAGAACCGGATATCGATCAAATTGTAAACGGCATTCATGTGCGCACCGGATTTGTAGACGATGAGGGCCTAATGACCGTGGTGGCAAATTGTACTGCCTGTCATTCGGCAAGTTTAGTGACCCAAAACCGTATGTCCCGAGAAGGATGGGAAGGGCTTATCCGATGGATGCAAGAAACCCAGAACCTTTGGGATCTAGGTCCAAACGAATCCGTAATTTTGGATTATTTAGCCGCAAACTATGCGCCTAAAAAGAAAGGGCGTAGACAGCAACTAACAGGAATTGAGTGGTATGAGCTAGACTTAGAAACGTCGGAAAACTAATGAACTAAAGGTTTTTTGCTATGGAAAAATATCTCACTGCATTTGCCAATGCCTTTTCCGGTACTGTGAATTGGACTTGGAAATCTATATTATTTGAGGTTCCTTGGTATATGAATTACTTCTGGGGGCTTATCCTAATCTCCTTATTGGTTTGGGGGCTTGAAATAGCGTTCCCCTGGCGAAAAAATCAATCCGTAATCAGAAAGGACTTTTGGCTGGACGCCTTTTATATGTTCTTCAACTTCTTTGTCTTCTCTATTGTAATTAGCGGGTTTTACCGGGTCTTAGGCGTGGGCTTTGAAGCATTTGGAGGCCATTCCAAAAGCCTGGCCGTTGTGGATATTCAAGATTGGCCCATGGCTTTGCAATTACTGGTGTTTTTTGTGGTGCTAGACTTCGTGCAATGGTTTACCCATGTGTTGCTGCATAAATTTCCGGCCCTTTGGAAATTTCATCAGGTACACCACAGTGTAAAAGAAATGGGGTTTGCCGCACATATGCGCTACCATTGGATGGAAAATGTGCTCTATAAACCGCTAAAGACGTTTGGAGTAATGTTGCTTGGGGGGTTCGAGCCGGAACAAGCCTATTTGGTCCATTTTGCTGCAATTGCCATTGGTCATTTAAATCATGCCAATGTAAAACTTACCTGGGGCCCTTTAAAATATGTGCTCAACAACCCGGTAATGCACTTGTATCATCATGCTTATGCCCTGCCAAAGGACAGTTATGGGGTGAATTTTGGGATTAGTCTAAGCCTTTGGGATTACCTCTTTAAAACGAACTATATTCCTGAGGATAGCGGTACCATACCCTTGGGGTTTCCCGGAGATGAAACCTTTCCAAAAGATTTTATTCACCAAAATCTCCATGGTTTCGGGAAAAATGGAAGTGCCTAGCTTTCTGTTAACGCCTTAATAATTTTTTTGTGCTCGATCGGTAACCCATCGAGACCAATCTTTATTGTACGTGTGAATGGCCTTGGTGTTGCCCTTCTCGTTGAATACCGGACCACCTCTGTTTACCCATTCAAAAATACCGCCATACAGATTGGCGACATTGGAAAACCCTTGTTCAAGAAGTCTTTGTGCGATGCGCTCACTTCTGTAACCAACGGAGCAATAGACCACAATGGGTTGGGTTTTATCAACCTCAACCAGCCGTTCAATGATAAAATCCTCATACCCAACCCAAATGGATTGCGGCAAATGACTCACCCGGTATTCATCCCATTCTCGCGCGTCTAGAAATACTGTGGAGTCCTTTAGATTCAGAGCTCTGGAAATATCCATTTCCGGCACATTGTGATTCAGTAGCTTTTCAAGCAACTTCTCAAAATCCGGATTTTGTGTCCTTTGCTGCGCAACCAGGCCTACCCATGATAATGTGAAAAAGGCAATGCAAATTGAGGCCAAGCGCTTGATTTTCATTTCAATTCGTCTATAAATCCAAGATGAAGTTAACCGCCATTTGGGCGTGTAGATCGGTTGTTGGAAGAATTGGCATGTCCACTTCTAAAGGTTTAATCAACAAGGGTAATTCCGTACATCCCAATATTATCCCCTCGGCTCCCTTTTCTTTAAGCATGCCTATCTGGGTCATGAAAAATCCTTTTGCCTCGGGTGTAAATTTACCCAGAGTAAGTTCGTTTGAAACATAATGGTGCGCCTGAGAAATACAATGTGTCTCCGGAATTATGGTTTCTATCCCATAGTTTCGACGCAATACCCCCGGGATAAAATCACCGGTCATTGTAGGCCGATTGCCTAACAACCCTAATTTTTTGAGCCCCAATTTTCCTGCTGCCGCACCTGTAGCATCGGCGATATGAAGAATGGGAATGCCTATTTGAGGCTGAACAAAATCATAGACCAAATGAGGCGTATTGGCGCAAATTACTATTCCTTCGGCACCTCTAGCCTCTAGGCCTTTGGCAACCTCGAGATATTTTAATCGAATGCGCTGCGGATCCTCAGATCGCATAACCTCGATGTTAATGCTGTGAATGAGCAATTCCGGGTTGTGTTCTTCGCCAATAATTTGGCCGACACCTTCATTAATCATTTTATAATAGGCCTGAGTAGAGTGCCAGGAAGTGCCGCCGATTAATCCAATTAATTTCATGGTCGTATTTGCTATTTTGAATTATCTGTAACCTTCCAAAGTCCTCTGAGTTCCGGTGCTCCATAACCAATGGCCTTGTCTTCTGGATAATACCGGGAAATTACGTCGTAATCGTTTTGATTAATTTCTTTTCCGGGAAAACCGTGGCATTTCAAACAAAAATCTGCCGTTACGATTGGAACATAATAAGAAACCCCTGCTTCTCCTTTTATTGTTAAATTGCCGGGTGGGGATCCCATTAGCATTGAATCCCGAACCTGATTCATTAGAGCAATTTCTATTCGATTTGCCTGATTTACTTTGTTTCTTGCTCGATCCGTAACCCGCCGTATTTGAACGCCATTTTGCTGGGCAATACTGTCGGTTATGGGCAGAGCATTTGCGTTACAAAATGCTATTGCTCCTGTAATACCCTGCTGTTTCAGCTTTTCTTGGAGGGTTTTTCCAAGTTTGGCCTGAACGGAAATGGCAATCGTTTTTGCTCCTTCATAAGAAGGCTCCGGATTGACTTGCGAAACCGCTCTATTGTCATTTCCAGTTGGATTGGTAGGTGCCTGTTTGCATTGTGTAAGGACCACAATCGATAGACCGATAAAGAACAACTTTTTCATATTGTTTGAATTAAATTCCGTGTAAATCAAAAAAGCGACCCGCTTGGGTCGCTTTTTTCACTAAAACAATCTACTCAAGCTTCAGATCCGGCTTGTTCCCCTTTCCGGAGCCCGAAGCTATGTTGACTTCTTACGACCAAAGTACGTGTTATAAAAGTTCCAAACCGTAACTTCTGTTACACATAATATATATTTTAAAGCGTAGATGGGCAAACGTAGTCGGAAACCGGCAGCCCAGCTTCTTCGATAGCCTTAAACCCTCCAGTAATATCAACGAGGTTGTGAATTCCACGACTTTTAAGTATTGAGGCTGCAATCATGCTGCGATACCCGCCCGCGCAGTGCAGATAAAATGCGCTGTCCTTGGGGAATTCTCCCAAATAATCGTTTAAAAAATCCAACGGTGTGTTTTGTGCTCCAATCAAATGGTGAGACAGGTGTTCGCTTTCCTTGCGAACATCAAAAACCTTAACCGCTTCGCTAGCCATTATTTCTTTGAGGTTTACAGGGCTAATTGGGCTAACAGTATCGTATTCTTTACTGGCCTGTTTCCAAGAATTAAATCCGCCTTTCAGGTAGCCAAGGGTATGATCAAATCCTACCCTAGAAAGTCTTATGACCGTTTCTTCTTCGCGTCCTTCGGGCGTAACGAGTAATATTGGCTGTTCAGTATCTGCTACCAATGCGCCAACCCAAGGTGCAAAACTGCCATCTAACCCGATAAAAATGGATCTTGGAATGTGTCCTTTTGCAAAATCGTCCTGATGACGAACGTCCAAAATCACCGCTCCGGACTCATTGGCCATGTGCTCAAATTCGTCGGGGCTTAAAGGTCGTGTGCCTCGTTCCAAAATGGTGTCTACATGTTCGTATCCCTCTTTGTTGAGTTTAACGTTTAGCGGAAAATATTGAGGCGGAGGCAATAAACCGTCAGTTACTTCTTTGATAAACTCCTCTCGCGTCATGTCTGCACGAAGAGCGTAATTCATTTTTTTCTGATTCCCAAGAGAGTCTACGGTTTCCTTCATCATGTTTTTCCCGCATGCCGAACCCGCTCCATGTGCCGGATAAACAATTACCTCATCCGAAAGTGGCATTATCTTGTTCCGAAGACTGTCGTAAAGCGTAGAGGCCAATTGCTCCTGCGTCATGTCGGCAGCCTTTTGAG
Organism: Bacteroidota bacterium; assembly: GCA_046047415.1. Lineage (GTDB taxonomy): Bacteria > Bacteroidota > Bacteroidia > Flavobacteriales > Flavobacteriaceae > Robiginitalea. The sequence continues at coordinate 22,147 of JBJOHX010000100.1, read as the reverse complement.
CCAAATCCGGACGACCTACATCGCCTAAAAACAGGGTGTCGCCGCTAAAAATGGCATGATCTTTTCCAGAGGCATCTCGCAACAAGTAAGTAGTGCTTTCCATAGTATGACCCGGAGTATGCAATGCTATTAAGGTAAGATCTCCAATCTTAAATTCTTGACCATCTTCTGCAATTATCGCCTTAAATTTTGGATTTGCGGTTGGGCCATATACAATAGGGGCGCCCGTTTTATCGGACAAAGTCAAGTGGCCACTTACAAAATCGGCATGAAAATGGGTTTCGAAAATATATTTGATTTTTGAATCGTCTAGGCGTGCGCGTTTTATATAAGGACCGACCTCTCGCAAAGGATCAATAATTGCGGCCTCTCCCTTACTCTCAATATAATATGCCCCCTGTGCAAGACATCCGGTATAAATCTGCTCAATAGTCATAAATGCTAAATATTAAAATCACACAAAAATAGCGAACCAATCGCACCCTCAAGGTAACAAATGTTACCAAAAAAGCAACACCCGCCAAATTGGCGGGTGTTAAAGCTAAACGTTTTAAAAAATTTACAATAACGTTGTGGGGCAAACATAATCTGAAACCTTAATTGAGGTTTCCTTGATTTGGTCAAAGCCACCTATAACATCTTCAAAATTATCCCATCCCCGCTGTTTTAAAATGGATGCTGCAATCATACTTCTATACCCTCCTGCACAATGCAATACAAATGGCTTATCCTTAGGTATTTCTGCCAAATGACGGTTTATCTCATTTAATGGAATATTTAACGCGCCAATTACGTGCTCGGAGTCAAATTCGCTCTTTTTACGCACATCAATAATCATTGGTTTTTGACCGGAATTGATTCGCTGTTCAAGCGCTTCGGGGGTAATTCTTTGGGTCGATTCCACATCTTTGCCGGCGTTCTTCCAAGTATCAAATCCGCCCTTTAAAAAACCTAAGGTGTTGTCATATCCAACCCTGGAAAGACGGGTAACAGCCTCTTCTTCTTTGTCCGGATAGGTTACCAATAACAAGGGTTGCTGTACATCTGGAATCATTTCGCCTACCCACTGGGCAAAACTACCTTCTAGGCCAATATTTATGCTGTTTGGAATAAATCCTTTGGCAAAATCGGATGCGTCTCGGGTGTCGAGCACCAATGCTCCGGATTCATTTGCCGCAGCTTCGAAGGCCTCGGGAGACAACGGCTGGGTTCCGCGATCCATGATGTTGTCTAAAGACTCATAGCCCTTTATGTTCATCAACACATTTTGAGGGAAATATCCCGGAGGTGCTGTAAGCCCGCTAAGCAATTCTTTGATAAACTCTTCTTTGGTCATGTCTGCACGAAGTGCGTAATTGACCTCCTTCTGATGACCAAGCGTGTCTGTGGTTTCCTTGCTCATCATTTTTCCACAAGCAGAACCAGCGCCGTGGTTGGGATATACAATCAAATCATCCGAAAGCGGCATAATTTTATTGCGCAAGGAATCAAACAAGTGTCCGGCCAATTTTTCTTCGGTAAGATCGGATACAACGTGTTGTGCTAAATCGGGTCTTCCGACATCTCCAATAAATAAGGTGTCTCCGGTAATTATACCGTGTTCCTTGCCCGTTTCGTCTATTAAAAGATAGGTGGTGCTTTCCATGGTGTGTCCCGGGGTGTGGATAACCTTAACTTTGCAGTTTCCTACCTTAAACACCTGACCGTCTTTGGCTACGGTAGCATCATATGCGGGTTTTGCGTTGGGCCCAAATACAATTTCTGCTCCGGCCTTTTTTTGCAGATCCAGGTGACCGCTTACAAAGTCGGCGTGGAAATGGGTTTCAAAAACGTAACGAATCTCGGCGTTGTCAATTTGAGCACGGTCAATGTAGGGCTGTACTTCCCTAAGGGGATCAAAAACGGCTGCTTCTCCGTTACTCTCAATATAATACGCCGCATGGGCAAGACATCCTGTGTAGATTTGTTCAACTTTCATAGGTTGTTCAGATTTTGTGATTAATACTATAAAAGTACCGAACAATCCTCGCGTTATCAGCTACTTAGGTTACACATTGCGTTTGGTAGACTGCGTGACTATTTTTTTGTGAATTTCAGATCCCTCTAATAGCTCCTGAAATTGGCTAAAAGCGTCTTTTGTTTTGACAAAAAGGTTTTCCTCTCCTATTTCTTCTATTAATCCGCTGCTGTACAAAATGTCGCGCGTGGGTCCTATAGCACCTGCAAGCATAAACCGATATCCTTCCCGTTTGAGTTCCTGAACCAAGGATTTGAGGGTAAAAACCGCCGAACTGTCTATATAATTGATGGCTTCTGCATTCAATATAATAGTCTTTAAAACGGAGCCCTTTCGGGTAATCTGCTTGCGCAGTTGGGTTTGAAAGTAATCTTTGTTCCCAAAAAACAATTGACCGTCAAACCGAACAATTAAAAGATCAGGGAAATCTTCGGTGTCTTCCGAGAACCGATTGATATTCATGAAATAATCGGTGCCCTTAATACGTCCGAGTATCGCCATATGAGGCATAGAAATCCGATAAACCAACAATAGCAATGAAAAGAGGACCCCGAGCAAAATACCCTCTTTTATACCCAACATAAGAGTTAGCAGGAACGTGGCCAGTAAGAGTACAAATTCATCTTTGCGATTGTTCCAAAGCTCCACAGGGTAGCGCAGATCTATCAATCCAAAAACAGCAACCATGATTATGGCGGCCAAAATGGCATTGGGTAGATAGTAAAACAACGGAGTAAGAAATAAAAGGGTTAGCCCAACAACTGCGCTGCTAATTATGGCGGCTAAACCGGTGTTCGCACCTGCCTGATCATTTACAGCAGTCCTTGAAAATCCACCGGTGGTGGGATAGGACTGAAATAGCGAGCCCACAATATTAGAAAGTCCAAGCGCAATTAATTCCTGGTTGGCATTTACCCGGTTTTCACGCCGCTTTTCTTCCACAGCTTTTGCCACCGAGATCGCTTCCATAAAAGCGATGAGCGACAATGCAATGGCTATCGGAAATAACTGGGCAATTCGATCGGGCTCCACATGCGGTATTTGTGGTATTGGCAATCCTCCAGGAACATCTCCAACAATACGCACCCCTATCTCGTGTAGTTTTAAAAAATACACCGCCAAAACACCAAGTACAACTGCAATCAGTGCGCCGGGTAATTTTGGCGAAAACCGCTTTATCGCCCGGATTCCAGCTATTCCGGCAACACCAATTAGGAGCGTTGGCCAATGTGTCTCGGCAATTGTACTAAAAGCATTTGCAAGTAATATGTGGATTTGATTGCTGCTCTCGATTCTGGTGCCAAGAAGATGCTTTAATTGACTTAGTCCTATAATAATTGCCGCAGCGGAGGTAAAACCACTAATAACCGGTCTGGACAAAAAGTTTACGAGAAACCCCATTCGCAACAAGCCAAAAGCGAGCTGCAATACACCCATAAATAAGGCTAAAAATATGGCCATGGCGATGTATTCTTCGATACCCGAAAGCGCAAGGGCTCCAAGTCCGGAAGCTACCAAAAGGGAATCCATTGCCACGGGACCAACAGCCAATTGGCGAGACGTTCCAGTAAGGGCGTAGATGATTTGAGGCACCATGGCCGCATAAAGACCAAAAACGGGGGGTAATCCGGCAATCATGGCGTAAGCCATGCCCTGCGGGATTAACATGATGCCAACGGTAAGACCTGCGGATAAGTCTCCGCCTAAATAGGCTTTTTTATAGGTTGGCAGCCATTCCAAGATGGGTAGAAAACGTTTCAGAGATCTAAGATTTTAATGTGGTTACGATGCAGCTCTATTTTGCCCATTTGCTCGAGTTTTTTCAAAAGACGTGAAATAACCACGCGGGCACTGTGTAAATCGTATGCTATTTCCTGATGGGTGTTTCGAATAATCTTGTCTTCGTTTACCCTGCTTTTTTCTTTTAAATAATTGATAAGTCGTTCGTCCATATTCATGAACGCTATGCTGTCTATGGTTTGCATGAGTTCGTTTAACCTGCTGTTGTAACTTTCAAAAACAAAATTTCTCCAGGACCTGTATTTTGCAATCCATTCCTCCATTTTGCGAACCGGAATCATTATGAGTTTGGCATCGGTTTCGGCAACGGCACGAATCTCACTTCGGGTCTGACCCATACAACAGCTCATGGTCATAGAGCAAGTATCTCCCTGTTCCAGATAATACAGTAAAAGTTCATCTCCGTCTGGATCTTCACGCATAACCTTGATTACACCTGAAATCAATAGAGGCATTCCTTTGATAAACTCTCCAATATCTATTAATTTTTCTCCTGCAGGCACTTCTCTAAAAGTGCCAACCTGGGCAATGTCATTGATAAGGTCTTCTTCGAAAAACCTGCCGTAACTAGATTTTAATTCTTGAATCACTTTTCCAAATTTATGTTTTTGGCATTTTTGTTGTACTTAAAGAAGATATTGGCCCAAATGGACTTGGATACCGCTCCAATCCATGGCATTAGCGCAATTAAAGTGCCTACAATTGTGGCGAAAAGACCACCAATACTCAATTCAATTCCTAACAAGGTAATCAATACAAACACAGCGACCCCAACAGCAACACCTACCGCGTAAGACACGTACATAGAACCGTAATAGAAACTAGGCTCTATTTTGTATTTAAGGCCGCAGGAAGGGCAAGTTTCCCGAACCCGATTAAAATTGCTGAGATTGTACGGATGGCTTTCCAGGAATTCCCCCTCATGACATCGGGGGCATTTTAGCCATAGTATACTGAAAAGCTTACTCCCTTTACGCATTGTAGTTCGATTGTGTTAGTTCCACAAAAATAGCGGTTCAATACCTTTTAATTTGTGACTTTGGTTACATTTTGACCCTCCTGCATTTCAAACGCCCTGATTTTAATTTTCCGAAGATGCGCACTCCTAGCTTATTGTTGCGATGCAAAAAAACGCATTAACAATAACCAAAACATACGTGTTTTTACGGTTTTCCGTAAAAAATAATCGATAAATATGCCTATTTTCGACGCTAAATGGTTTAAAACATAACGCTGCGATTAACATTTCCGAAAATACACGCTATAAATTAAATTTTAACATTTGAGGAGAATGTTAGAAAGTCAAAAATTAATTTGCTTTCTTTTTATTGCTTTTGGCCTCCTTGGGCCTCAGCAGATGATTTCCCAACGCATACACTTCGGCAGTGCCAAAAACGTAAAATCAACAGCTTTTGACCCTAAGTCAGAAACCCTTTATGGTATTTTTCAAGATAGTGTTGTTGCGTTCTCCGGTTTCCAAATGAATAACAGAAAGGCCTAATATTGAATGACAAACGTTTCAAATTTCAGGTATAAAGTAACTTGGCGTGGTCAGGCACTAAAGGTGTTGGTTTTTGGCTTCTGCTGCTGGCTTGTTCCGCCAACGCTGCAGGCTCAATCTTTTAAAATTGGAAATGTTAAAACGTTAAAGGCCACGGCCTTTGATGAAAAAAATCAAACTATTTTCGCCATATGGTCGGACAGTATCCGCGAATATAAAGGGCCGGATTACCAGCATTCCGTAGTTTACCGAATTAACCCTCCGGACACGATTTTTCCAAAAAATTATAATCCTGTGGTTGCAAATTCTACCCTGTTGTTTATTCACGCGGAAGGCGGTTTGGTGCATCAGCTAAAAAATGGCAAATTAAGCCGAATTGACCGATCCTATAATCATAAAATGCAGGTGCAGTCGTCCATTTTCCTACGCAATGACACCCTGTTCCGATACGGTGGATACGGCTTTTGGTCCGAAAGAAACCTAATCACCTATTTTGACCCGAGTACTCACGAATGGGAAGTCGTATCTCCCAATGGAAGTGAACAAATTCCGGAAGGTTCTTATGAAATTCAGGTTTTCGCGACAGAAGATTCGTTTTACGCTTTTTCCGGCTTAAAACATGATGTTCACAATCCTTTGATTTCAAAACCGTATCCGGATATCTGGAACTACAATTTTTCCTTGAGAAAATGGCATCGTCTTGGCGTTGTTGATGCCCCACTATACGGCATGTCTAATGTGGTTACTATGGAGGATGGTGTGCTGTACTTTAATCAGTATTCCAATGCTATGCAAGTTGCGAACCCGGTAAACAATACCCTCACAACCTACGCGAGGACCGGTTCACTTCACTGGGATGCCAACTATACTTTTTTGGCGCCTCCTAATGAATTAAGCAGTTTTTACAGCTCCGGGAATTTCATTTTGCTTGAGACGCTTTCCGATGCCGCGGCCAAGGCCAAAGGATTTCAGCCGGGGGATCTTGTTTACAGCGTTGTCCCAAAATCAGCGTTTCTGGAAAATCCTATACGGGTCGAAGCCCTGTATCGTAAAGATGGTTTTCCTTGGCAAAAATCGCTTGCTTTGCTTGGGTTAATTGCATTAATGGCAGGATTGTTTTTCTTTTTGAAAAAAAACAAGACTTCCAAAGAATTAATTGCCTTTCAAAACAAAAGCCTCAGTTATCAAGGCCGCACCATCCATCTTGAGCCGGAGGCAGCTGCGTTACTCGAAATGTTATTACAGTCCAACGGCAGCGTTTCATCCGGAGAGGTAATTAGGCTTCTAGAAAACCCATCCTTATCGGAAGCTCATAATTTTAAGGTAAAAAACCAAGTCGTTGAATCCCTTAATTTAAATTTGCGAACCCTACTAAACGCCAAGCAAAACCTGATTGAAACTCGCCGATCGGATGAGGATAAGCGGGTTAAGAGCTATACGGTTGATGTTAAGCGATTTAAACGCCTATAATGTTGAGTTTTCTGGAACAACTATTTGCTTGTCGGATTACGGTTAACCGTAGGGCACACCAAATTCGGGGTGTGCAGTTGGCCGTTCTGTTTTTTTGGGGGTTATTAAATGTAAGTGGTCAAGTTTTTAGGATTGGCAATGCCTCCACGCTTCAGGGTACTGCCTTTGATCCGGGAACAAAAAACATCTATGCTATTTGGCAGGATAGTATTCGGATTTTTAACGCTCCGGATTACACAGAAAGCAAACTAATTTCCTTTCAAAAACCCAATGCCGATTTCCCAAGGCGCTTCATAACCCTTTTTGCCCGGGACTCGCTATATTTTGTGCATGATGGAGACGATCTTGTTTTGGTGTTTGATGGAACATCGCTAACTCCTATTAACAAACCCGGACGGGAAAAAATTCAAAATGCGTCTTCCCTGTTGGTGAAAAATGACACCCTTTTCCGGTTTGGCGGAAATGGTTTTTGGACCTCTTGGAACCATCTCACTTATTTTGATTGGGAAACCGGTATTTGGAATCTCCTGCCTCCGAAAAATAGCAGGCACTTCCCGCCGGGCTTAACCCATTCGATTTTCTTGACCCATCAAAATGAATTTTATGTAATGAGCGGACGGTCCGAAAACAAGACCAATCCAATGATAAAGGAAATAAATCGGGAGGTTTGGAAATTTGATGTTCCTAATAAGACATGGGAGTACCAAGGGCTATCGAACACACTTACTTTACCGTATGACAAGTTGTTCGCGATAGACTCCACTGAACTGTTGCAGATAAACAATGAATTTGCTTTAATAGATCCCGCAAGCAATTTAATTACCTACCACGATAAAAAGCCTTCAGTCGGTAATTTATTTCTAAATGACCACATAAAACCCTTTTATTCCGACGGCAACGTATTTGTTGTTCGCTATGAAAACTTGGTTGCTGGAAGCAGCCCCGACCGTAATTTGGTTTATGAAGTAGTACCTGTCTCCTATTTTTTAGGCAAGCCTTATCGGGAGGAACCGCTTTATGTCTCCGCAAACCATTATGAAATGCTTATGCTGAGTTTAATCTTGGTGTTATTACTTGTTGGGGGTAGCATTGTCTTGATAAAACGGTTCCGCACTAAAGCGAAAATTAACGTGTTTCAAAGCCATCTGGAATATAAAGGCGTTTTCTGCTCCCCAACGTCTATTGAAATGCTTGTGCTAAGGGAGTTTCTTGTTTGTGACGGGCAATTGGATGTTGCTAAAACATTAGAGTTGGCAAACGCAAACAACAATGATGATTTTAATAGCCTTTCCGACACCAAAATAATTGATTCGCTTAACTGGCAATTAAAAACACTAGTAGACGAAGAATCTGAACTCATAACTAAAACACGTTCTTCATCAGATAGGCGCATTAAGCACTATTCGCTTGATCCTTCTCGATTTAGTCTCCGGTAATAACCCTTCACCATAAACAACTATCAAAACCTGGTGCGTTTTCTGGTTTGTTGAGTTAATTTTATCAACACTTTACGGAAAGCCGTAATTCTGTGGCGTATGCTTTCTATATATTTGTGTTTACATAATTTCTGTGGCAGCAGAAAGCATATTCCGCTTCCACCTGTTCCCTCATCAGAGAAAAATGGAGATAAAGCTTCTATTGAGAACCGTCTTATGGGTCCTTTGGGGAATTTTTTCTTCCGTTTCGGCCCAGGAAATAAATTTAAAGAGCGGTCTTAAATCTACGGCCTTTGATGCGAAGTCCGAAATTTTTTACGCCATTTACACAGACAGCATCATTGCCTACAATATTGCCGATTATTCCATTCATAAAAAGATTAAACCCAGATACAGTTATCAATTCTTGGAAACTAGCAAAGCTATTTGTTCCCAAAATTCATTGTTTTTTATTGAGCATTTTGGAGGGATAGTTCATCAATTGGTTGAGGATTCGATTGTTCGAGTCGATAAATCCTTCAGCCATGGTATGCAATTAAACTCAACCCTTTTTAGCCGAAACGACACCATTATGCGTTTTGGCGGATACGGTTTTTGGTCGGCACGAAATTTCTTCACCTATTTTAGTTCTGATACCAAGGAGTGGGAACTCCTTACCCCATACGGCAGTAAAGAAGCTCCCGAAGGCAGGTTTGGGTCCTGGATTTGTCAGAACGACAGTCTAGTTTATGTATTAAAAGGTTTAGTTGTCAACAAAAAAAATCCGGTAGCCATAGACTCTGTTTCTGATATTTGGCAATTTAATTTCAATAAAAGGAAATGGAAAAATCTTGGCAATCTTAACAAAGCGCTATTTGGATTGAACTATATCGGTTCCACCGGAGACAAGATTTTAATTGGAAATTTTAAAGAATTGGGCGCTGTTGACCCCTTCAACAACAGGATTACCTATTACAAATTTCCTTCCCCCTTGTATTATGTAGATACAGCTTTATCTTTTCTAGGGGTATCTTGTTTTTACCACAAAGGCTTTTTATACGTGGTTTCCCAAAAACGTGCTTCAATTTCGGATTCGAAGGCCGGCGAAAACGAGCTAAGACAAGCGGCAAGAGACCAGCATATACTTTACAAGATTTCCGAGAAAGACCTATTTAAATCTCCACTTAGGGAAACCGAATTGTATTCAAAAAATAGTTTCCCTTGGTTTCCGGTTTTGGGACTTTTGGGGTTTGTAATTGTTTTTGGGGTGTCGGTTGTGGGATATTCCCGATTTAAGGCTAAAGATAAAGTCCTCTTTCAAAACAACACACTCAATTATAAAGGCAAGAAGTTAAAACTAGAGCCTGAAGCAGCAGATCTTCTCCGGTTAATGATTACATCCGGCGGAGAGGTTTCTTCTCAAAGCTTAACATCCTTTGTGGAAAAAACAGGACTGTCGGAGTCCCACAACTTAAAATTAAAAAACCAACTAATCGCTTCCATTAACATAAGGCTTCGTGCGCTGTTAAATTCAGAAAAAGATCTGATTATCACAGCTCGTTCTTCTCAGGATAAACGCTTAAAAAGCTATGTCTTGGACCATACGCTGTTTTTGATTCGGTAACCCCAGCCGAAGCCGTTTTTTGGCCCTTAAAAATACCTGCATTATAATGCAGCTAATTTTTCTTTTTAGATAAAAGGGAGGTGACTACCTTAGTCTCAATGGTTCTAGAGAATGTTCTCAGCCATTCGCTAAAGAAGGAAAGAACTGCTGTGCTTTGATAGCTATTCTTGCCGCCAGATTGCTTAGAAACCTTAACCCCCAATAAAGCCTCTATGCCGATACGAAAAACGCTTGTTGTAGAACCTAGTGACACCGCCTACTGTGGTATCAGAACGCTACTTAAGGAGTCCTTTTCTTTGTCCTCTGAACAAGTTTCTGATAGTGCTTCTGCGCTGTGGATGCTCCGTTCTTCCCTTAAAAAATCTATTCCCTTTGATTTGTTGATTGCCGATTATGAAAGGCATCATCATGAAATCAATACGGCCAAACTAATTGCTGAGGCCAAAGATTTGCAGCCTACACTTAAGGTTGTGGTGTATTCTTCCGAAAAAAGACCTTTCGCACTTCGGGAAATTGCACAGAACTCCTCTGTTAATGGTTTAGTGCTTCAAAACCATTCCGGGGCAAACGAATTAATTAAAGCCATCCGAAGGGTCATTGACGCCAAACGCTATATTTCGCCCAATGTTATGGAGCATATTCAAGAGGTGCAACACATTGCTCTGGATGAAATAGGCTTAAAAATAATTCAAGATTTGGCCAATGGATACTCACAACGCGAAATTGCAAGTCGTTTTTGTAAAGAAAACATTCAGCCCTTTAGCCTCAGTAGTATTGAGAAAAAGATAAATGTGTTGAAGGACAGGTTTCAAGCCAGAAATAATGTGCACCTTATCTCTCGGGCAAATGCCCTTGGGGTCCTTTAATTGTTGTCGATTCACGCTCTTTTTTGTCTTTCCTATTTACCTGTCCGAAGCTAAATCTGCAGAATATGACTTTAGTTTTGCGGCATTTTACATAAGAATACCTGCCGTTTGTGAAATGTGCTTTGTACTTCCGGTCCAAAATTAAGTACTTGCCTGCATCACTTACGTCCATTCCTTAGATCTTAGGTTGGCGTGAGTTTGTTAAAACACGCTTTAGCATTATCATCTATACGCTATGTTGCCGGAAAAAATTATTTCATTTATAGGACAACCTTATTTTGTGGTTTTTGCAGGCATGCTAGCAGCTTATTTGTTGTCTGTTAAACTATTTCCTACCCTTATACAAATCAGTATTCAGAAAAATCTTGTAGAAGGATTCGAAGCCCGCAAAGTACACCTTTCACAGGTGTCTAACCTTGGAGGCGTTGGGATTTTTGTGGTTTATGTTGTGTTGACCATGACTTTGTTTACCTTTATAGAATTAACGCCTGAGTCGTTTAAACGGCGTCCATCCTGGATTGCGGGTTTAACCATAGTTTTTTTCTTAGGTTTAAAAGACGATTTAATTGGCCTGAGTCCAAACAAAAAGTTTTTGGGCCAGCTCACCGCTGTATTTATTGTGGTTGCTGGAGCAGGTTTGCGCATTTATAGTTTAGACGGCATATTTGGAGTCTACGAACTTCCTTTCTATGTTTCAATTTTGTTTAGTTTTTTTGTATTTCTGCTGCTGATTAATGCTTTTAACCTCATTGATGGTATAGATGGATTGGCTGGTTCTGTAGCCCTTTTTGGCTCCTTGATTTTTGGTTTGTTCTTTTTAAATATGGGACAAATTAATTATGCGGTTTCTTCGTTTGTGTTGGCGGGTGCCCTTTTGGGATTTTTGCAATTCAATTTCTCTGCCATAAAAAAAATATTTATGGGAGACTCGGGGTCCATGGTCTTGGGTTTTTTAATGGCAGGCCAAGCCATTTTGTTTTTAAATGAATCAGGGAAGACACCCGAATTGTTCACAAATACTCCCGTCATTGTTTTGGCGATTCTTTCTTTCCCGCTGCTCGATACGCTACGCGTATTTATTTTAAGAACCCTTAAAGGAGGAAGCCCATTCCTGCCAGACAATAAGCACCTACATCATATTTTATTGCGCTTGGGGCTAAGCCACAAACAATCGACCGCAATTTTATTGCTTCAAACCTTATTGGTTTTTACCTTGGCCTATCTTACTCAGAATTTTGATGTTAACACCCAGCTCTTACTCGTAGTGGGTATAGGAATAAATATCTATCTTATTCCTATCCTGTCGTTTAATCGTTTGCATCGACAATTTACCAATTGGTACATGAATATCTTTGAATCTGAAACCCCTTAGCCGTTATGAACTGGTATGCTTTGCTAACCAAGCCAAGGAACGAACTCAAGGTTTGCGAACACCTTAACAACCAAGGCATAATTGCTTATGCTCCTTCCTATGTCGAGATTCGACAATGGTCCGACCGCAAAAAAAAGTTGCGGATTCCGTATTTTCCATCTTATGTGTTTGTTCGTCTTGCTGATGCTGAAAGATCGCAGGCGTTTTGTCATCCTGGAGTGCTTCGATATGTTTACTGGCAGGGAAAACCCGCAATCATTCGGGATCAAGAACTGGAGATGATTCAAGCATATCTTGAGGGCAAAGAAAAACAGGAATTCTTGGTAGAACAATTGCAAATTGGCGACCCTGTTGTGCTCCTTCGCGGGGGATTTAAAAACAACGTTGCTTACGTAGAGCGCTTGGGATCCAGAAAGATAAGACTCGTTTTTCCGTCCCTTGGCTTTAAGATAACTACGCTGGTATCGGATGTAAGTCCCTTTCGCAAGGCTTCTTAACTCACCTTCGGTTGTAATTCGATTCTTCGTTGTTAAAATCTCCCGTAATGTGTGTTCAGCCATCTCATTTGTTTCTTCTTTTGGTAGACTTTCTCCTACTGATTTGACAGATTTGTCTTATGCACAATATTTGATGTATTTTTGAACCATAATATTCCTTCCTAATTTAGGCCCAATGCACACAAAACACGAAGCGCCTTACCAAGTGGTATTAGACCCAGAAGAAGAACAGCTAGACTTAAAGGCTCTAGTTATTAAATACCTGAGGTTCTGGCCCTTGTTTTTAGCCGGACTCCTGTTGGCCGGTTTTTCGGCTTGGTTTATTCTGAGGTATGCCCCGGTGATTTACGTCTCTACTGCAAAAATCATGGTTCTGGACAAGGAAGAGGAATCATTATTGGCCCTTGATCCCAGCTCCTTGCTTGGAGGTCGTAAAATCATTCTTGAGAATGAAATCCAGGTCCTGAAATCCTATAGGATGTTACAACAGGTGGTAGACGAGTTAAGTCTGGATGTAGCCTATTTTCAGGTAGGAGATATAAAAACGAGCCGAATGTGGGTTAGCCCGTTTGTGGTAACCAAAATGGTTGCCGAAGACAGCTTGCCCGGAACGCTTGAGTATCAGATTGCCTTAAGCGATAAGGGCTTTTTAGTGTCTCAAGAGGGCAAAAAGTCCATCACTATTCCATACGGTACTCCAGACAGTTTACAAACCGAATTGCCCTTTCGTATTGGTCTAAGCGAGCAGGCCTCTACTATGATTTATGGGGAAGACCCCTATAAAGTGGTCTTGACATCTAAACGGAATGCTGTTTTACAGTTAATGGGGGAACTAGAGGTGGCTCCCACAGCCAAAGAAAGTGATATCCTTTCACTTAGCATAAGCGGTGAGGCGCCGGGTAGGTCTGAAACTATTCTCAACACTTTGGTCGATAAATTCAATCAGGATGGTATTTTAGATCGGCAAAGGGTTTCTCAAAGAACACTGGACTTTATAGATGATCGGTTTGCCTATCTTACCCAAGAACTAGATTCCATAGAAACCGGAAAACAGAGTTTTAAAGAAGAGAATCAACTTTCCTACATTGAGGCCGATGCCGGTATAACGCTCTCTCGTAAATCCGAAGTGGAAACCCAGGCCTCTAAGCTGGAAACCCAAACTTATTTAACCCGTCAATTGCGAGAGGTGCTTGAGGGTCAGGCCAATTACACCTTGCTTCCTGGCGACGTAGGACTGGAAAACTTAAACCTCAACACCTTGGTTGCCGGCTACAATGAGTTGGCGTTGGAGCGCGAAAAGGTACTCCCTACTATGGGAGAAAATCACCCTATGCTTATAGAGATGAACAACAGTCTTGAACGCCGCAGGGTAAATATTTTAAAATCCCTAAATATTTATGAAGCACAATTGCGCACGTCATTGTCCCGCCTCAAACAACAAGGTGCACAAACCAGTAGTGTATACTCAAGATTGCCTGAAAAGGAACGCATGCTCAGGGCAATTGAGCGCCAACAAAACCTAAAGGAGGCCTTGTTCTTGGTGTTGCTCCAAAAACGGGAGGAGGCCGCAATTGAACTTGCTGTTACTTCACCTTCCATCAAGGTGATTGATTACGCGCTTACGGGGTCAATCCCTTCGTCTCCAAAGCGCATTCAGGTCTATGGCATTGCAATTCTTTTGGGGCTTCTTATTCCATTTGGTATTGTTTTCCTTGTGTTTTCTTTGGACACAAAAATCCACGATAGAAAGGATGTGGAAAAAGCACTTCCAAACGTTCCTTTCCTTGCCGAAATTCCTTTTATTCCTATGGGTCACGGCGAGAAAGAGAAAAAAGAACGGTCTACACTATCGGAAAGTTTTAGGATTCTGGGCACCAATATGAATTTTCTGTTGCGCGGCAATGCCGCGGAAGGAGGAAGGGCGATACTCGTGACCTCATCCATTAAAGGGGAAGGTAAAACACTTATTGCAGTGGAATTGGCCAAGGCCTACTCCAACCTTCAAAAGAAGGTGTTGTTGGTGGGTACGGATCTTCGAAACCCACGACTCCACGAGCATTTCGAAGGCATGAAAAAAAATGTTTTAGGCCTCTCGGATTATTTATCCGATTCCAACCAGGATTGGGAAAGCCTGCTTGTTCAACCCGACTCAAACAATCCAAACCTGAATGTCGTTTTCAGCGGAAGGATTCCTCCCAACGCCCCTCAATTGCTTTCTGGAAGTCGATTTGAAGAGTTTTTATCTTATGCCCGCAGGCACTTTGACATTGTTCTAATAGACACCGCTCCTACCATTTTGGTTACCGACACGCTTATTATATCCGACATTGTAGATGCTTCACTTTATGTAACCCGGGCCAAGGTGTCCGAAAAGAAGCTGCTGGAACATGTAGATGCCCTTCACAAGCAAGGCAAGCTTAAAAACATTGGGATAATTATCAACGATGTACACAGGGGAAGCCGCAGGGGATATGGTTATGGATACGGATATGGTTACAATTATGGATACGGATACGGTTATTCGTCGGACAAAAACAATAAGCCTTGGTATAAGCGCGTTTTAGGTATATGAGGATCTTCCTCCATTGCCGATGGTGTTGAAAAATTTAAAAGCTTTTTGTTTCCGACTTTGTTTTCTTTTTCCCTTGTACTCTGGTGCTCAGTATCTCTGGACTGCCGAAGTTGAACAAAAAGGACTGCTGTCAGGTGGGCAAAACGCATTTTGGTCTTCGGCAAATTCCTTAGGGGTAGTTCGGCCAGAATCTCAGGCGATTACTCTTTTAAACGGGAATTATCAAACCTATTTGGGCGAACTTTCCGACCTTAAAGTTGGTGCCTCTGCATTCTACGACTACTCCTCCAAGGGCCCCTCAAGACTCGCTATAAACGAAGCTTACATAACCACAGCCTGGTGGGTTATAGAAAGTACTGTAGGCGCTAGAGGTCGTGAAACTGAATTTCAGGGGCTGTCCTCTGTAAACGGTGATCTGCTCTGGAGCAACAATTCCCGTCCTATTCCCGGATTGGAGGTGCGTACGCGAAATCCTATGAAGCCATGGCGCTGGATTGGACTGGAGGGGGCGCTTGCTCATTATTGGTTGGGCGATGAGCGTTTTGTTCAAAACGCCTACCTGCACTATAAATATCTGGGGCTCTACTTTAGCCCTGCCGAGAAAAGTGAAATAAAAGCCAGTTTGCATCACTACGCTCAATGGGGGGGTAACAGTCCAGTTACAGGACCGCAACCCACCTCCTTTAAGGATCTTATCCTGGTCTTTTTTGGTAAAAATGGAGCCAATAATCGCATTGCTGGAAATCCTTTGGGGTCGTATAACTTCTCTTTTAAACAGACCTTCGAAGACCGTGTTTTGGAGTTGTATTATCAGGGGCTGTTTGAAACTTATGCGGGCATGAAAACCGCAAACCTACCAGATGGCTTGTTGGGGCTCTATTATGACCTTGGGGAGGAACACCTCCTTAAAGCCGTACTCCTAGAGCGTATTGCCACCAACGGTCAGGGCAGTGACAACTATTTTAACCACAGTGTTTACCGGTCGGGGTGGACCTACCAAGGTCAAGGTTTAGGTGTTCCTTTTTTTACTTACGATGCTGCAGTTCCAGCATTTACCAACAATCGTATTGTGGCCTTTCATATGGGTGCTCGGGCTCAAATAAACACCATAGAATATCTGTTTAAAGCCAGTTATGTTAAAAACATGGGCAGCAAAGCCGCGCCCCTGAATCCCCAAACCCAAAAGCTCTATAGCCAACTTCAGGCCTATGCCCCATTGGGAGTAAATCTACACCTTGGTGTTGCCGTTGGGGCAGATTTATTAGGGGCTGGCAATTCAAATATCACCCTTGGGGTTTCACTGAAGTATAGTTACCTCGAAACCTTTAGGTGGTAATTGCATTTTGACCTTTTCAGGTGTTTTATTGCAAATAACGGGAGGGAATTGTAAATACGGCCACCCCGGAAATTAGCAAGGGCACAGAGAAAATTAGAAACAATACCCCTGTTTCCAAGCTTGTGTCCGACAATAGGCCAAAAACAAGGGGGCCCAATACAGCTCCGAATCTGCCGACCCCAACGGCCCAACCTACACCTGTGGTTCGCATTTCTGCTGGATAAATACGCGTTGCCGCTGGCCAATACCCATTAAATCCTCCTTGAACAAAAACTCCTATCAAAAAAGTAAGCACAAATATTAACACGTTGTTTAAGGTTAAGGTGCCATAGGCTATCATTACCCCAAATGCAATCAGGAAAAAATAAAAGATGAGCCGCTTTATCCTGTATTTTGAGGCTAACCAACCTATTCCAGTGCTCCCCAAAAATGCGCCAATATTAAGCACCGTTCCTACATACGTTGCCGTTTCAAAGGGCATTCCGGCTTCGGAGGCAATTGTGGGAACCCAGCTAATTAATGTATATAGGGTTATGAATCCAAAAAACACCCCTATCCAAAGTCTAAAGGTTGCCGGTCTAAATTCCGCGCTGAGCGGAGAAATTCGGCGTTGCTCCTTTTCCACATGCCGTTTGGGAAGTTCGTCTAATGGACGCATTCCCGTTCTTAAAAGTATTTGGTTTATTCGTGCCAACGCGTGCTTCGGTTGTTTTTTTAGCAGGTAATCTACCGATTCAGGCATAAATAAAACAACCATAAGAAACATTAGTGCAGAGGCAATTCCTGCAGCTAAATAAGCGCTTCGCCACCCAAATTGCGGCACTGCC
Organism: Bacteroidota bacterium; assembly: GCA_046047415.1. Taxonomy (GTDB): domain Bacteria; phylum Bacteroidota; class Bacteroidia; order Flavobacteriales; family Flavobacteriaceae; genus Robiginitalea. The sequence continues at coordinate 4,850 of JBJOHX010000100.1, read as the reverse complement.
CAAGCTGTAAAAAAGCCCATTAATATTGCCCCTATAGGCCACCCCGCTTGTACAAATCCAACCGACAAATCCTTTCTGCGGTTATTGGATATTTCCGATGCCACTGCTGCCATGGCGGGCAAAAGCCCCCCTATGCCAAGGCCTGCTAAAAATCGCAACCCCAGTAGTTGATTAAAATTATCTACCAAAGAAGACAAAATCATGGCCGCGGATTCAAGAAATAGTGCGAGTATAAAAAGACGTCTTCGCCCCATCCGATCTGCCAAAGGTGCCAAAAAAAGACACCCTAAAGTCATGCCGGCAAGGCCTGCGCTAAACACGTATCCAAATAATCCTTTTGAAATACCCCATTCGGCAATAATTTCAGGAGCAGTATAGGACACCACCAGTACATCTATTCCGTCGTTCATGTTTAGAATAAAACACATCAATACCACAAGTACTTGATACCACGACATGGGCTTACTATTAAAAAAATCATTCCCGCACGATTGTGCTTTCGTGTCTGTGTCACATGGTTTAATCATGGTTGGAAAAATTTAAGGTAACCTTAATGGCTTGTCCTGCTTGGGCATGTTCAAATGCTGTAATTAGCTCATTTAATGCGAAATCCGCTTCAACAATAAACCCCGGTTGAATAACCCCTATGTTAATTAGTTCTATGGTTTGCTGAAAATCTGTAGGGTGATCATAAATCAATGAGGGCATGATTGTATTGCCCTTACGAGCCAAGACCCTGGGAATAAATTGAGCGGGATCCTCGGACAACCCCAATAAAACGATCTTAGCGCCTCTTGGCGCAACTTCTATGGAAAAAGTTGCCGTTTTTGAGGCCCCGGCACATTCAAAAACACCCACAACACCACATGCGGTTAAAAAGTTTTCAATATTTACTGGAGTGTCTTTTGGAATGGGATGTGCTCCTAATTTTTTGGCCTTTTCCAATTTGTTTTCAATTGGGTCAAAGGCGAATACCCGATATCCCAAAGCCAATCCAATATGGCACACTAACATGCCTATAGCTCCGAGCCCAATGACCGCTATAGTACTATGTGCAGGAAGTTCGGAACGCCTGAGTGCCGAATAGGCAACCGCTGCCGGCTCAATGGTAACAGCGTCGTTTTCGGAAATTCCATCAGGTATGCTGTGTAAATACAGCGCAGGGATTGCCGCGTAATCCGTAAAACAGCCGTTTTCATTTACCCCAATTATCCGCTTATTTCGGCAAACGTGCCCCATTCCATTGGTACATTCAAGACAGTTTTCACAAGGAATGTTTGGTTCAACAACCACTCTTTTGCCCAATAGCGAAGGTAGAACCCCCAATCCCAGCTTCTCAACAATTCCCACGGCTTCGTGTCCTAAGGTTATTGGATGTGCAAGACCATGACCTTTGTGAAACAAATGCAGATCAGACCCACATATTCCGGCTCGCTCCATGCGGATCAATGCCTCTCCTTTTTGAGGTTGTGGCATAGGACCAGATTTTAAAATAAGTTCACTGGGCTTTACGAGAAAAGATTGTGTCATAAGGTTTGGTTTGGTTTGCTAATGTACCATTTTATGGGCCCGTTCATCCATTTCTTGTGTGTTTGTTACAATTGCGATTTGCTTCTAAATGCTTTGATCAACTTCTCCTTTCAACAGTGTCCGTTTCGGTTTATTATAATTGAAATAAATTATCGCACTCAATTTTGTACCTTAACATCATCGAAATCATCTCTGCCCCGCTGCTCAAAATTGTTGTGCCGTGAATCGAAAATCCTTTCTTTTTCTATCCGGATTGGCCGGTGTTGCAGTGATTGGAGGTGGATATTGCCTATGTCTTAAATCCTTTAATTACAAAGAGGTTTTGGCTATTCCTGAAACCCTGTCTGGTTTTTGCGATTCCCAATTAATTCTAGCTATGGGGCTAGAATATTTGTCTAGTGTGCCTGAAGAAAACGACTCCAAAATTATAATACAGGCTTTGGGTGTTTCTCTGTATTCAAGAAGCGAGACCCTTAAGTACAATTTAATGGAGCAAATAAAACAAGACTTTGAATCACAGCATACCAAGGTGTTGGGCGGTTGGGTAGTTTCACTTACAGAGGCCCGTCAATGTGCTCTCTTTGCCCTTAACCACAACGATTAATCATGCATTCAGACGCCCGATTGTTGGAAAACCACACTGTTGTAGAGGCAGACTTATGTATTGTAGGGGCTGGTGCCGCAGGCATTGCCATGGCTTTGGATTGGGAGGGTCGAAAGGAAAAAGTAGTGCTGCTGGAGGGCGGTGGTTTTGAATACGAAATAGATACGCAGGAATTGTTCGACGGTTCGTTGAGTGGTCAGCGTTATTATCCTCTTATGTCTACCCGGCTGCATTACTTTGGGGGAACCACAGGGCATTGGTCCGGTTTATGTACACCGTTCGATACCATTGATTTTAAAGAACGTCCCTGGGTAATGAATAGCGGGTGGCCAATCTCATTAACAGATCTTAACCCATATTATCCTTTGGCTGGTAACCTGCTTGGATTAGAAACTCCGTCTTTTGAATACGCGTTTTGGAAACAAAAGTTAGAAAATCCACGTTCCTTTCCTTTGAATGAGGCTATGGTTTGGACCAAAATGTGGCAATATAGCAAAGCTCGTTTTGGGGCTCTTTACCAAGAAACCATAGTAAAATCAAATAATATTCATTTGTATACCTATGCCAATGCTGTAGCCATTGAGCAGCGGGAAAATCTTGAAAACGTAAAGGAAATTAAAGCAAAAACCCTTTCTGGAAAATCCTTGCGCTTTAGGGCCAAAAACTTTGTGCTCGCCTGCGGCAGCATACAAAACGCTAGACTATTACTTGCTTCTAATAGTCAGGTCGCTAATGGTGTGGGCAATCAACACGATTTGGTGGGTCGATATTTTATGGAGCATCCTGAAATTGCTGCCGGAGAACTCTGGCTTTACGAGCCATTTCGAACGGAATTGTATTTCAGGAAATCGGCAGCTACACGAGCAAGTGCCGAAATTGCCTTTACGGCCAAGGCACAGGAAAAAAACGGTTTGCTCAATGCCTCGTTCTCCTTATTTCCGCTAGCCATGGGGCAATTTCAAACTCCCAGAATGAATTTATGGCAAAATAAGGATCCCAGAAAAAGCAAGGAACAAACTACTGCAGACTGGGGAGCTGCCAGAAGACAATCTAAAGGTCAGGAAGGCAACATTCTAAATGCCTTTAAACTAAATGCGCGCTTGGAACAGGCTCCAAACCCAAATTCCCGAATTACCTTAAGTGCGGAAAAAGACGCCTTAGGTATTCCTAAAGCACATTTGCATTGGGAACTTGGTAGTTTTGAAAAAGATTCCCTTAGAAAAATGGGAGTGTTGCTGGGTCAGGCCTTTGGCGAATCCGGACTGGGACGAGTGCGATTGAATGACTTTTTAAGGGATCCCACCGATGGAGCCTTTCCGGATTATACCAATGGTGGCTGGCATCACATGGGGACTACCCGAATGCACAATGACCCGAAAAAAGGTGTAGTAAATTCGGATTGCAAAGTTCATGGTATTTCCAATCTTTTTGTGGCTGGGGCTTCCTGTTTTACAACCGGGGGAGCGGCAAATCCAACGCTTACCTTAACTGCTTTAGCACTGCGGCTTTCGAACCAATTAAAATTGATGGTATAATTCCTTTTTCGTTAAACTAATTGTGTGTTAAATACACGTATCCCGTTTGGTTCAATGCCTAAAAAATACCTGCAATATAATGCAGGTATTTTTTCTTGTTTGTTTCTCGTACTTAGGCTATCTTCTTTAAAAAATGAGTTGTGACCAAAGTAAATCGTAAAATTTCTCTACTTAAAATTTTTCGAGTAGCGCTCATTGTTTTACTATTGGCCATACTTTTAGCTTCCGCCTGTGCCTTCAGAGAAAACCCCTATTTAATGTTTTTTATTGCCAGTTTAGTATTCGTTCTAGTAGTGGCATTTTTCTTGGTAATCAGATTAATTGAGAAGTTTATTTCTTAAACATAAAGCAGGTTTTAGGGCTGCCGCGCCATCCGGCGCGTCGACCAGAGAAGTCCCGCTTCTGCAAATGAAAAACCTTGGCAGCCCAATGGGCTGCGGGTTCTTTTTTCTGCGCCACCTTTCAAAAGCAAGCTTTTGACGGTGCCTTCAAAAAAAGAAACCCCGCGCTTTCGCGCGAGGTTTTTCGCTTGATGTGGTCCCACCTGGGCTCGAACCAGGGACCCTCTGATTATGAGTCAGATGCTCTAACCAACTGAGCTATAGGACCCGAAATTATTTTTCAAATTTCGTGCAAATATCCGGAGATATTTAGCGGATGCAATATTACTGCTTTTTTTACGGTGTTACAACAAAATGGGCCGAAGAAGTGATTTTGATTGGTCTTCGTTTCCAAGTGTACTCCATAAATTGATTCCACGGTCAGATTCGGTGTAAAGAAGGATGATTTTATATAGAATACTAAAGGTTTTTCTTTTATATCTCCTGACAAAGCTCAATCAATACGCCCGATGTGGATTTAGGATGCAGAAATACAATCCGTTTGTTGTCTGCGCCAATCTTAGGAACCTCATTCAAAAGAACAAAACCCTCTCCTTTTAGGCGCTCCACTTCAGCCTCAATGTCTTCAACCGCAAATGCAATATGGTGCACTCCTTCTCCTCTTTTTTCTAAAAATTTTGCTATAGGACTATCCATAGACATAGCCTCCAGCAGTTCTATTTTGTTTGGTCCCTTTTTAAAAAAGACGGTTCTAACTCCCTCGGAGGCCACTTCTTCCGTTTTATACGGAGCATCACCTAAAAGCTTTTCAAAAAGGTCTGTTGACTCCTTTAAATTTTT
>JBJOHX010000099.1:0-12202 GCA_046047415.1 Bacteroidota bacterium | reverse complement strand
AAACTGTCTGAATCTTCATTTTGAATAATTCCAGCCTGTTCTGCCTGCTGCATACTTTTATCACTGGGCACAAACATATAGGCTACACTGTAGTTTACCAGGGTACTGTAGAAATCTTGTTGATCAATCTCAGAAGGATCAAGAGCCATCAGAGAATCCATTCGGTCAATCATTGAAAGATTAAATTTAGCTTGTGCCACGTATTCATCAATCTGCTCAAGGTCCTTACCCATATCGCGTACAATCGCTTTCTTTAATTTTGTGATGCGCTGATTATCCGCTATCTGATTTCTGTAACTCTCGGCCCAAAAGCCCAGAAATACGGCCAAAAAGACCATGGCAAAGTCCAAAAAATACGATTTCCAGGATTTCATGAGTTTAGTCGGTTAAGTTCGTTTCGGATTTCCTGGATGAGCTGTGAAGATTCCGTTTTTAGTTGTTCCAATAAAGCAGCTAGATTGCGCTCCACAAAGATGTCGTTGGAGGCCCAGAAAAAAAAGGAGTTTACTTCCTTGTCGGAACCCAAAAGAGGTGGATCCCAATCCATTTCTTTCATGTAATAAAGGCTTCCCTGATGCTTTTTGGAATCGAAGAGCAAGGCCAGGGCTGCCGGTTCAAAAACGTTTCCCACCGCTTCTTTATACGGAATGTTATAGAAATCCCGCATCTCCTGAATTTTATAAATCTTTTCCTTGGCGGCGGAATATTCGTTAATCCGGTTTATGAGTGCATGATTTTGAATGAGTCGGAACCCACCGGAATTTTCCAGCTGTCTTTGTGTGCCTTCGGTGCCATAAAACGGTTCGCGTATGCTCAGAAATCGAGCAATAAAATAGAGTTTTCGGGTTGGCCAGGGCTTGGGGGCTTGTTTTAGGATAATATTTAAGGTATCAAAATAGCGATTCTTGGTTTCCTTAGACCAAAGGCTGTAATTGATTTTCACGGTATCCTGAACTAAATCTTCTTGCAGGGCTATCAAATAGCGCTTTTCCAGATCGCGTTCCACCAAATATTCCCGATAATTTTCAGCAAAAAAACCAAGGGTTACCGCCAAGAAAAGCAGGGTAAATTCGATGCTGTATTTTTTAAAATCATTCATATTAAAGCCCCTATTGAATTTCCCCAAGTGAAGATATTTGAGTGACCTTAAGCTAGCGATTTTAAACCTACATTTTTAGAACGCCAAAAAATAAATTTTTTAGTTTAGATTCTTGTTTTTCAGCATATTAATATATCCGTGCCAATAATGAAACCACCTGATAATAAAGTGCTGGATGACTAGAGAGTCGGAAAATTGGTAAAACATAAAACCCCCGAAAAGCAAGGAGTTAAATCAACTAAAATGCTAGCGCTTAAAACGATATCCCAAACCCAATATTCCCAATAGCAAAACCCGTTGCACTCACTCCTGGAATGGCTGGAATTTCTTCGGTAAAGGTTTCGGTTATGCCGCCGGAGGTAGCCGTAAATTGAATCTGGTCAGGAACGGTTCCCAATCCGTAACCGACTTCAATTCTGAAATAAATAGTTCCTCCCGTTTTTAATCCCAACTTCAGGTTAGTAGTATTGATATCCAGGCCGGTTGTTGCAGAACCCTGAACAGATGTGCCCTGATCTTCGAAGGTGAGGTCGTTAAAGGTTAAATCTGTACTCAAACTGCCCATTCCGGCACCGACATACAACCCCTTTCCTCGAGAACCAAAATACAAATGTGCCCCAAATTCGGTATATTTTAGACCCACCTCAGTGCTCCCATCTTCCAAATTGAAGGCCCCATAATCGCCAAATACTGCCAGATGATTGTTTAAGATGGGCAACACCAATTCTCCGTTTACGGAAACAATATTTGGAACCCCTGCTTTTAAACCGAGCGAAAAGTGCTTGCTCGGTTTGTCTGCATCTTGAGACATAGAAAACTGTACAACCAATAAAGTAAATAAAAAAACTATTTTTTTCATTGTTAAGGATTTAGCGATTTTATGGAAGATACAAAATATTCCTTATTTTGTATGCTTTCGCTGTTTCGGTTGAAAAGGAAAAATCTTGATTTAGCTCTAGTGTACCTTTTTGAATTAATGCTTTAAAAAAAAATTTTTGGTGCCTTAAAGCGCTACCGGCGCAAAAAACCGCACCATTAATTGAACCCCTTGGGCGGGTAACTGCAATTTTCCTAACTTGGCTAAACTAAAATTAGTGCTATGCGATTGCTGTATCTCTTCTTGCTTATTCCTGTTATTACGCTGGCTCAGGAAATACAAAACGTGCGGGTAGTGCGGGACGATGCCCAGATTACGGAATTGCTAGAAGAGCTGGGCACACACGAGCTTAAGGTAGACGTAATAGATCTGCTGGCGTACCCGGCCCTGGACGTGACCTACGAAATAATTTCGGATCCGTATTCTTCCTATGGATTAAATACCTATTTAAATCTGAGCGATATGGGAACAGCAGACGGATGGATTGATCGGTTTTCGCTTACCCCGTTTTATCGCTTTTATTTTTTCAATAAAACGGATTTTGGAGGTGCGGGATTTTTTGCAGAACTCTTTGGTAGGTTGACCTTTGGGAAAAATGAGGAGATTTACTATTATGAGTATTTTCCGGACATGAGTCTTATGCCTACCCCTACCGTTGAATCCGATAATTTTACAGATTTTGCTCTTGGAGCCGGAATAGGGCGGAAATGGGTCAACAAAAAAGCTTGGAGCTTTGAGCTAATGTTTGGATTAGGAAGATTCTTATTTAACAATAGTTCCGATTCCAATGGATACCGATCAGACGTTGCAATAAGAGGTGGTGTAGCCCTAGGGAAGCGGTTCTGATTTACTCTGCCAGTATATGTTCGTTACAAAGGACATAATCCAACGTACGGCGTACAACGTCGTTTAATTTTATGCCGTATTTGGCGGCCAATAAGACCGCAGACTTATGGGTTTCTGAAGACACTCGTACGTTAAAACTACCCTTGTAGGTCTTATCTGGTTTGCGGTTCAGGCGTTTATAGGTCTCTAAATAATCGTCTACCGCAGTAATAAAATTGCACTCTAGTTCGGAGACACTTGCCCCTTGGAACTGGATTAAATCCGAAATGCCTTCTACTTTGCCATAAAATAGTCGATCTGCAAAACTGAAATGCAAACAGCAAGTAATCCTGAAATTTATAGCCTTTTCAACTCGCCCTCCAGCAACACCCAATGGTAGGGATCCAACACAAGGTTTGCAGGTTCGGCATCAGCTTTAATTTCGTAGCGATTTGTCTGTTCACGGAGTTGTACCCGATGCAGGGTTTTTGTCCCGGAGGTATGGTGTATTTCCACCTCAACCGGCATTTGAAACAGGCTGCCGTCGGTCTGGATTTGTTTCAATTCCAGGATAACGCTTTGGCTACTAAAATCATACCGCCAGCTTCCCGTAACCTTAAGTGTTCCCGGCTCATATAACCATTGCCTGAAAAACTGCTCCAAATCCAAACCGGATACCGATTCCATTATCCGTTTAAAATCTTGGGTTGTGGCATTGCGATCTTTGAACTCGGCATAATACGCTCTAATGCCCTCCCAAAACAAGTCTGTACCCATTACCCCGCGGAGCATGTGCAAAAACCAGCTTCCTTTTTGATAGGTCTGAGAAGAGGTTACCCGACTCATGTCGGCCAGGTTGTTGTGAATTATGGTGTACTCCGGATGCTCTGCCTGGTAGGCATCTACACGAGTTTTGCTGGACTGCAATCCTTCCAAGAAAGCCTCCCGCCCATATGCGTGCTCGATAAAGAGCAAGGTAAAATAGGTGGCAAAACCCTCGCTTAACCAAACGTCGTCCCAATCGTATTCAGTAACGGCGTTTCCAAACCACTGATGTGCAATTTCGTGTATCACTACATTGCGCCAGCGCTCGCTCCGGTCGCCGGTGACCGCATCGTCGTCGTATAAAATGGCAGATGCCGCTTCCATACCTCCGCTAACACTATTGGACTGCACATTGGCCAGTTTCTCATACGAGTAGGGCCCGATTTGGGTACTGTAATATTCCAACACCTGTTTGGTGGGCTCGGCAAAATCATAAAATCCGGCATCTCGATCTTGCTTATACACCCAAGTTTGAATGGATTTTCCGTCAAATTCATCCACATATTGAACCGCAAATTCGGCTACGCCGAGCACGTATAGCCAAGATGCAATGGGCACGGCCTGTTTCCAGTGGGTTCGCTTTAAGCCATCGTCCAAATTTGTTTCTTCCTTTTTTAATCCGTTCGATATAACCTGATAATGATGGGGAGCGGTAACGATAAACTCACAGGTTGCCTTGTCGTAGGGATGGTCTACGGTAGGCAACCAGTTTCGAGCCTTGTTGGGCCAGTTGTCGCTAAAAAAAGTACGGTCTCCGTATTTGTTGTTTCCAATATACAAACCGGCCGCCGGAATACCCCGATACCTTATGGTCACCGATTGCACCTGATCCGCCGCCGGCGGAGCTTTGAGAAAGATTAGAAGTTCGTCGTTCTGGTGGGTAAAACCCAAAGCGTAATCGCCTTGGGTAATTGCCATCACCTCCATGCCCTTTATACCGGATTGGGGATTTCCTGCAATTAAGTCTAGCCGCAATTTGTCCATGTCGGCAACCTTAAATACAAAATCGATGGTGGCACTAGCTTCTATTATGTCGGTTTGGTCCGATAATTCTAGGTTAAACCGGTAATTGATTACATCCACATTCGGGTTTTTGGGATAGCTATCTGTATAGGCAGCATGGGGGCTATTGGAGGCAACCACAAGGTTCATGGAACAGAAACCAAGAAATAGGGACACAAAGGCTTTCATACAATCATTTTAAAATTAAGCGGAGGCCATTATTAGGCTGCAACCGTAACGGAATCAATTTTAATCAATTTTGATTACCTTAACCCTACCGCCCGATAACACCCAAGTTACGGAAATCCAATAAAAGCATATGAAAACCAATCCGGTATTTCGGTATATCCTAACAGTACTTGTCTTGGCACCAATGATCCTAAAGGCTCAGGAGAAGCACTACTTTCAGTCCGAATTTACCCCTGCGGAGTTTAGCAGCAGGCGAAACCAAATTTTTGATGCAATAGGACCCAATGCCATAGCCGTTATTCAAGGTGCACCAAGTGTGGCCGGATTTAAAGTTTTTCGCCAGTCCAATACTTTTTATTATCTGAGCGGTTTGGAAGAGGGACATGCCTATCTATTGCTCAATGGTAAAAACCGAACCACCACCCTCTATTTGCCGCATCGGGACGAAGGAAGGGAGCAAAGTCAGGGAAAAATACTCTCTGCAGAAGATGCCGAACTGGTTGGGCAACTCACCGGAATTGAACAGGTAAAACCCATTGAATTTCTGGGTAACGACCTTGTAGGAACCGGACTCATAAAAAGCAATGCGCCCGATTTATACCTTCCATTTTCTCCTGCCGAAACCGGTAACGACAGCCGGGATGAAATCCTACACGGTAGAGCCCGAGCTGCTGCAGACCCCTGGGACCATTCCATAGGACGGGAAGCCCATTTTAAACAATTGATCTTAGATCGCTTCCCGGATTTTAACGTTCGGAACCTCTCTCCCATTCTCGACAAACTTCGGGTGATTAAAAGTCCGGCCGAGATTGCAGTAATCCGCAAGGCCACTCAAATTGCCGGTTTGGCAATAATGGAGGCCATGCGCTCCACAGCCCCGGGCATTTTCGAATACCAACTGGATGCAGCAGCTAAATACGTATTTTACTTGCACGGCGCTCAGGGCGACGGATACCCCGCGATTATTGGAGGCGGAGCCAATGCTTATATGGGGCATTACTTCCGCAAAACTGACCCGCTGGTAAACGGCGACCTGGTGCTCATGGACTACGCCCCGGACTTCCGCAACTACACCAGTGATGTTACCCGCATTTGGCCGGTAAATGGCACGTTTAACCCAGAGCAAAAAGCACTTTATGAATATATTTTAGCCTATCGGGATGCCTTGTTCCGTCAGTTGAGGCCGGGGGTTACTTCGGATCAAGTACTGGATGCCGCGGCGGCAGAAATGGAGGCGTATTTAAAGGGTAAAACGTTTAAAAATCCCAATCATCTCAAGGCCGTTCGGGAAGGGGTAAAATTTAGAGGGCATTTTCAGCATCCTGTGGGTATGGCCGTACACGATGTGGGCGTTGTTCATCACATTCCGTTGGAGGCAGGCATGGTTTTTACCATAGACCCCATGATTTGGATACCGGAGGAGAAGGCCTATATCCGAATTGAGGATGTGGTGGTAATTACCGAAACCGGGGCCGAAAACTTAAGCGCTTTTGTGCCTTCTGCTGTAGCTGAAATCGAAAAACTCATACAGGAAAAAGGGCTTACGGAGTTTTTGCCGGCCCAAGCTTTACCCCTTAAAAATAAAATGTAGCGGATTTACGATTTGAGGTAAATCCTTAAGATCACAACCACTTACCTACAAAAACCTATTTGTAGCATTTGCGACAATAAAGACCATTTTATATGCGTTTGAATGCAACTCAAAATGCATTTAATGAAAAACGTCTTTATAATAATGATGGCATGCCTTACCCTTACGGCATGCTCAAAGGATTCGGAATCTACTCCCACCGAAATCCAATACACCTTAACTGTTAATGCCGGCAGCGGAGGTACTGTTAGTACCGCAGGAGGCACCTTTAAATCCGGCTCACTAATCACCATTTCGGCTAGTGCTCAGGCCAATTACAGTTTTATAAGCTGGTCGGATGGGTCTACCGAAAATCCAAGATCGATTACCCTTACCGCTAACCTTACCCTTACCGCATCTTTTGGCCTGCTCGATGCCGATAATGACGGAGTCACCGATGGCCTTGATCTGTGCAGCGATACGCCTGCGGGGGCACAGGTAGACGAAAATGGTTGTGCCGATTCTCAGAAAGATTCCGACGGTGATGGCATAACAGATGATTTGGATCAATGCCCAGATACCCCAACCGACTCTCAGGCCGATGAAAATGGTTGTCCCATTCCGCCAATTTATCTGGATGCGAATGGTATTACCGTTAAATGTCATCTTTGGGCTACACCCGGACAAACCGGTGAAATTAATGGAGAAATCTATACTATTGTAGATGGACCTACTTTGCGGCAAATGGTACGAAGCGGGGCAGATGTGACTCATGTCGTTACCAGTTTAATCACAGATATGAATACGTTTTCCTCAGGCACGAACTTTGTCCAATTTGATTTTAACCAGGATATATCTTCTTGGGATGTAAGCAACGTTACTAATTTTAGTTATCTGTTTGTTTGGTCCACATTTAACCAGGATCTATCGGCCTGGGATGTAAGTAAGGCGACCAATATGAGAGCTATGTTCTTAGGATCCGAATTCAATCAGGATATCTCCGGATGGGACGTGAGTTCCGTAACCAACCTTAGCGATATGTTTTACGGATCTCCGTTTAATGGAGACCTCAGCAGCTGGAATGTATCCAATGCCACGGACATGAGCCAAATGTTCGTAAACACCACCTTTAATGGGAATCTAAGTTCTTGGGATGTAAGCAACGTTACCAACATGATAAACATGTTTTATCTATCCACATTTAACGGTGATATAAGTAATTGGAATGTCAGTAAGGTTCAAAACATGGCCTCCATGTTTAACAATTCTCAATTCAATGGAGACATCAGCAATTGGGATGTGTCTAACGTCCTTAATATGGGAGGTATGTTTGCAGCTTCCGTGTTTACTGGCGACCTAAGTGAATGGGACGTAAGTAATGTTTCTTACATGGAAGCGATGTTTATGGGTTCCCAGTTTAACGGAGATATTAGTAATTGGGATGTGAGTAATGTCTCTAAAATGGAGGCAATGTTTGCCGGCAATTCCCAATTCAATCAAGATTTAAGTAGTTGGAACGTAGAAAAGGTTACGAATTGCAACTCATTTAATGGTGATACCCCGCAATGGACTTTACCTAAACCTAATTTTACCAACTGCTCATTTTAAGTCAAATGAAATGGGTTAATTATTCAATAAACCTCTAGATAATTTAAAGAAGCCCACAATTTGTGGGCTTCTTTATTTTTATTTCCGATTTAGGCCCGCAATATCTTTTCCATCGCCTTTCCCTTCGCCAGCTCGTCTATAAGTTTGTCCATATAGCGGATCTTTTGCATGAGGGGATCTTCTATATCTTCTACCCGATACCCACAAATAACGCCTGTAATTTTGCTAACGTTGGGATTGAGCTGAGGGGCCCCTGCAAAAAAATCTTCGATGGAGGTTCTTTGTTCAATATGGGTTTTAAAAGCCGCCAAATCGTAACCGGTAAGCCAACAGATAATGGTATCTACCTCTTCTTGGGTGCGGCCCTTTTTCTGGGCCTTGGTAATGTAATGCGGGTAGACGCTGGCAAGAGCGGTGGTGAAGATGCGGTGACCGGACATAGTATGAATTTAAGGTTTGATAGGGCCTTTAGCCAACTCAAAAATAACGATTTCAAAAGGTAATACATGGAACTCCAAAATTCACAATCAAATTGGAAAGACTAATGATTTCTGTCCTATTTAGTTACCTTTAAGGTTAAGACTAATTTTTAATTTCATGCGTAAGATATTTTATGCTCTTTGTTTTGCTTACGTTCTTGTAGGTAACGCCCAAGTATCTGCCCTCTCAGAACAAATGGCATCTGCCCTTTCCCTCCGGTCCATTGGTCCGGCACTTATGGGTGGGCGAATCTCGGATATTGCGGTGAATCCTCACGATGCTACAAACTGGTATGTGTCTGCCGGATCGGGCGGTGTGTGGAAAACCACCAATAGCGGAACCACCTGGGAGGCGATCTTTGAAAAGGAAAGCTCATATTCCATTGGCTGCGTGTCTATCGATCCCGAAAATTCGAATACCGTTTGGGTGGGGACCGGTGAAAATGTGAGCGGACGGCACGTTGGTTGGGGCGATGGCGTATATAAAAGTGTTGATGGGGGTAAGACTTGGCAAAATATGGGGCTTAAGAACTCTGAACATATCGGCAAAATTCTAATAGACCCCAGAGACAGCAACGTAATTTTTGTGGCAGCCGAAGGACCGCTTTGGTCTACCGGAGGGGACCGGGGACTGTACAAGTCTACCGACGGGGGTGCCTCTTGGATTAACGTATTGTCGATCGATTCGGACACCGGAGTAACCGACGTGGAATTTGACCCGGCCAATCCGGAGGTGCTCTACGCAGCTTCGTATCAGCGCAGGCGGCACACCTGGTCTTTGCTGGCTGGTGGCCCGGGATCAGGAATTTATAAATCTACCGATAACGGGGCAACCTGGCGAAAAATCAAAACTGGTCTGCCAACGGGCGAAATTGGAAAGATTGGTTTGGCTGTAACACCGGCCAATCCAAATTTGGTCTATGCTACTATCGAAGCCGGTGGTAATCAACAAGGTTTTTACCGCTCTTCGGATAAGGGTGAAAGCTGGCTAAAGCAAAATTCCTACATCTCCGGTGGTACCGGTCCGCACTATTATCAGGAATTAGAGGCCTCCCCCACCCATGCGGATTTGGTATACCAGATGGATGTGTTTCTGCACGTAACCCGCAACGGTGGAAAAACCTTCGATTATTTGGGTACCGGCAGGGAAAAGCACAGCGACAACCACGCCTTGTGGATTGATCCGAACAACGGTAAGCACTTGTTGGCCGGAACGGATGCCGGTTTGTACGAAACCTTTGACGAGGGCCTAACTTGGAGGCATTTCGGCAATTTGCCCATATCTCAGTTCTATAAAATATCATTAGATCAGGCGGAGCCTTTCTACAACATTGTGGGTGGCGCACAGGACCTGGGCACCTTAATCGGGCCCTCCCGAACCACAATTACCGAGGGAATACGAAATCAGGACTGGTATGTGCCGCTGGGGGCAGACGGGTATGACTGCGCCATTGACCCAACCGATCCCAATATCGTGTATATGGAAATTCAAGAGGGAATGTTGTACCGACTGGATCGGCGCACGGAGGAAACCTTGTTTATTCAGCCGCAACCCGCTCCTGGCGAAGATCCGGAACGCTTTAACTGGGACAGCCCCATTTTGATTAGCCCTCACGATCACAAAACCCTGTATTACGGATCTCAACGCGTATGGAAAAGTACGGATCAGGGAAATTCATGGACCGCTATCAGTAGCGACCTCACTACAAACCAAAACCGGTACGCGTTAAAAATGTTTAACACCGTACCCGGAGTAGATGCCCTTCATGATACGGGGGCTATGTCCAAATACGCTACGCTGACTTCTATTTCCGAGTCGCCGGTTCAAAAAGGGTTACTCTATACAGGATCGGATGACGGCCTGATTTATGTTAGCGAAGATGGCGGAAAAGGCTGGCGTAAAGCAGCCGCACTACCCAAGGTGCCTGAGCTTTCCTTTGTGAATGATGTTGAGGCTTCCCAACACAATGAAAATGAGGTGTTTGCCGCAGCAGATGCACACAAGCTCGGCGACTTTACTACCTATTTATTTATGAGTTCCGACAAAGGAAAAACTTGGCGATCGATCGCAGGGGATCTACCGAAGCGAACCACCGTTTGGTCCATAAAACAAGATCATCTGGATTCGAATTTACTCTTTATCGGCACCGAATACGGCTTGTATTTTACGACCAACAAGGGTGTAAACTGGGTAAAGCTGAATGCCGGATCACCTACCATTCCCTTCCGGGATGTGGAACTCCACCCTCGGGATAACGATTTGGTGGCAGCCTCATTTGGCAGGGGAATATACATCCTGGACGATTATTCGGCCCTTAGGGAACTCAGGAAGCTAACTGATACCAAGCAAAATACATTATTTGGCATTCGAGACGCTTGGTGGTATGTGCCCAGTGTGCCGTCTCAGGCCAAGGGCATGCCTACAGCCGGTTCGGCCAGCTACAGAACACCCAACCCACCGGATGGGGCCCTATTGACCTATTATGTTGGAGAAATCCCCAAAACCGCAAGGCAACAACGAACCGAACAGGATAAAAAACGAACCGCACAAGGCTTAGACATTCCTTTTCCAGGATGGGAAACGCTTAACAACGAATCCCTTGATGCTGAGGCTAAGATGATAATTCTAATCTCCGACGCAAATGGGGAAGCGGTTCGCTGGCTCAAAGCGTCCACAGCACCCGGAGTACATCGGGTAAACTGGGATTTACGCTATCCGGCCTCAGATCCGATTAGCCTTTCCCAACCGGATTTTATCCCGCCATGGGCAGAAGATCCGCAAGGTCCTTTGGTTATTCCGGGTAACTATTCTGCCCAGCTTTATCTGTTGGAAGATGGGATTCTGAAAAGTCAGGGCGAAGCCCAAGAGTTTTCCGTAAAACCGGCCCCTCAGAACCCTGCTCCTAAAGATTATGCCCCCTATAAGGACTTTACCTTAAAAACCAACGCCCTGGCAGCTGCGATGGGAAGTGCGGGCTCCCGATTGGGCGAATTCCGGAGCAAACTGAATCATATTGAAGCTGCGCTGCTTCAGACGTCTACCGTGAATCCGGATTGGTTCAAAACCATGGATCTACTTAAGCGAGAAGGAGCCGTTATCAGTCAGGAGCTGTATGGAGACCCGGCCCGGTCCGGAAAAAACGAGGCTGTGGCACCGGCAGCAGCCGGTAGAATCTGGAGTGTAATTTCCGGCCACTGGAACACCACCCAACTCCCAACGCAAACGCAAAAGGAGGCAATTGCCTTGGCCGAAGTTGAACTGAATCAAATTGGGGTCAAAATTGGCGACTTGGAGCAAAAAATGGCTGATTTTGAAGCCGAATTAACAGCTCAAGGAATCCCCTTTACCCCCGGAAGAAAACTGGGAAATACAGATCGAAACTAAAAAGGAATCTAACTTAAGGGATACATTTTATTACCTTTCGGTAAACTTTTAAGGCGTTGAAGACTTTTGATATTGAAACCGCTCCGGAAATCCTTACGGATTTTTTGGAGCGCCTCGGGGTACTTAAACCGGATGAACGAATTTTGACCGTACGCAAGGCAGGTGAAGGGAACATGAATGTAGTATTGAGGCTTACCACCAATTCCAGGAGCCTCATACTTAAACAATCGCGACCCTTTGTTCAGAAATACCCGCAGATTCCGGCCCCGGTGAATCGTATTCATACTGAGGCGCTATTCTATCAAACCGTTGATGCAGCCGAAATCCGGGACTATCTTCCCGG
>JBJOHX010000098.1:0-10141 GCA_046047415.1 Bacteroidota bacterium | reverse complement strand
GCCATTGATGCGGCAATTGCTGCCAATGCGGCACTGGGTTTAATGGAACCCAGCGGAAATGGTGTTGGAGGGGATTTGTTTGCCATAGTTTGGGATGCCAAAACCAAACAATTGTACGGACTCAATGCCAGTGGGCGGTCTCCTAAAAATTTATCGCTAGATTATTTTCAAAAACAAGGAATCACCCATATTCCCGCGCTCGGTCCACTACCGGTAAGTGTGCCCGGGGCCGTGAGCGGCTGGTTTGAATTGCACGGTAAATTTGGAAAGCTCGATATGGAAACCATCCTGGCACCGGCCATTTCCTATGCCGAAACAGGATTTCCGCTGAGCCAACTAGTAGCTTGGTATATGAACCGGTCTGTTCCATTGTACCTAAGTAAAGGCTTTCCGAATATTACCGAAACCTATATCGATCAAAACGGCGGCAAGTTGCCGGTAGAAGGTGAGATCTATAAAAATCCCTTTTTGGCCAATACCTTACGGCAAATTGCAAAAGGTGGAAGAAACGCTTTTTACAAGGGTAAAATGGCCAAAACCATGGCCGACTTTATTCAATCCCAGGGCGGATTCCTGAGTGTGGAAGACTTGGCCGACCACCAGGCCGAATGGGTAACACCTGTTTCGGTTAACTATCGCGGCTATGATGTTTGGGAGCTACCGCCAAACGGTCAGGGTATTGCAGCCCTGCAAATGCTCCAAATTCTTGAGGGATACGATTTTTCGAATATTCCGTATGGCAGCGCCCAGCACATTCATTTGGTCACAGAAGCCAAAAAACTGGCCTTTGAAGACCGCGCGAAATACTACGCCGATATGGATTTTGTGCGAATACCGGTTGAAACCTTACTTTCGGATGCCTATGCAGATGCCCGGCGGGAACTTATCACCGAAAATGCAGGCACCTACAACGCCGGAGAAATATCTGCCGGGGAAACCATTTACATGACCGTGGCCGACAAAGACGGCAATATGATATCGCTCATTCAAAGCAATTACCGCGGTATGGGATCGGGTATGGTACCTCCAGGATTGGGCTTTATGTTGCAGGACAGGGGTGAACTCTTTAGCCTAACCCCCGGACAAGCAAATACCTTTGAACCCGGAAAACGACCCTTCCACACCATCATTCCCGCATTTATTACCAAAGACGGGGAACCCTTTGCCAGTTTTGGTGTTATGGGAGGCGATTTTCAGCCACAGGGCCACACCCAAATTGTGATGAACCTGATTGACTTTGGCATGAATCTGCAAGAAGCTGGAGATGCTCCTCGCTTCGATCACAATGGCGGGTCTACTCCAACGGGTGAAAACAAGGGCATTGGCGTGGTTCGCTTAGAATCGGGGATGCCCTACGAAACCATTCGGGGTCTTATGGACAAGGGACACACTGTGCAATTTGGCAGGGATATCTACGGAGGTTATCAGGCTATACTCTGGGATCCCGTTCAAAAAGTGTATCACGGAGCATCCGAAAGCAGAAAAGACGGGCAAGCCGCCGGGTATTAAACGTATCGCTTATCGATTACAATCCAAGGCCCTTGCCAAGCATTTTTAACTTTCCGCGTTTCAATTCTTGTAAATGGTTTAAAATAACTTTGGCTAAAACCAAGATAAGCACATAAAACACCACAATAATTACCAAGGAAATCCAAGAATTAAACACTTCCTTTTCAACCAGGAATTCTGGAATGAGGTATCCGATTATTACAAAGTGTATAAAATAAATCGTTAATGAAATCCTGCCTAGAGCACTGACAAACCTAAAATTAGTTAGGTTATAGAAATACCCCGAAATGACCAGTGCAAAAAGGCCAAAGGCATAAACTAAGAAAGACCAAGTTACTGGATAAAACACTTCGGTATATTCCTTACGAAGAGGGGCAAAATCCAAAACCGTGGCGGCGGCAACAAAATAGCTCAACAGTAATGCGCTTCCCAAAAATAAAAACCATTTGGTATTATTTTGTAGTGCGGCTTTGGAGGCATAGGTAACATAGCCCAATACCGCAAATCCACTCCATGGAAGTATCGGAAACCAGCCGTCTAGGAATATGTGTCTCAGCATTTCCATAACCTTAAAATCCGTTAAGCGCAATCCTACGGTGTGAATATTAAAGTGATAATACTGCTGCCATACAAAAGACCCTCCTATTAGCCCAAAAGCAATGGCCCACTGCAACGACGTTTTTAGGTTTCTTATGCGCAAAAGCAACATCATTCCGAAGGCTATGACGTAAAGTACATCCATTACATATACCGGCAGAATCCTCCAAATGAAAACATCTATAACTCCCGCAAATCCAAGTACCTGAAAGGCTCGTACAGAAAGTTCCTTCACCGATTTTCCTGCTTCGAGTGCCATTTTTACCGACACACCGCTCAAAAACACAAAAAGCGGGGCCGCACTCGAAAAAATGATGCGAAGCACAAGCGGACAATCGTCGAATGGATAAATCCTAGGCCAAAGGTTCGCCAGCATCATTATTAAAATGGCTATGCCTCGAACAAAGTCTATTGTTTGGTTACGCATAGGAAAATAGACAACATTTGAATTCACCTAAATTACATTGGGAAAGGTTCATTTTTGCTTTCGCAAATCCGCTTATAGCCCCGTACCTTTAACGCAAATTTAAGGCTCAATATTGCTTTCGACTAACTGCAAAAAAAGACACTCGAATATGCAATAAAATATCTGTTACCTTTGATTTACCAAAACCTTCCTAATGGCCAAAGTCACTTCAGAACAACTCGGCAGTCAACCTATTGGACCCTTATTAATTCGGCAAGCTGTTCCGGCAGCTATAGGTATTCTGGTGATGAGTTTAAATATATTGGTAGACACCATTTTTGTAGGGAATTGGATTGGGTCCATCGCCATCGCCGCTATAAACGTGGTATTGCCAGTTTCATTTTTCATTGCCGCTTTGGGAATGGCCATAGGAATTGGAGGAAGTAGCATTATTTCGAGGGCCCTTGGGGCCAACGACACAGAAAAAGCACTCTTCTCTTTTGGCAACCAACTTACCCTTACGCTATTGATAACAGTAAGCATGGCTGTATTGGGGCTAATTTTTGCAGATACACTTATTCCAGCTTTTGGAGGTAAGGGTCAAATTTTTGAATCTGCCAAAGTCTATTACACCATTGTACTTTACGGAGTCCCTTTCCTTGGGCTCTGCATGATGGGCAATACCGTTATTCGAGCAGAGGGCAAACCCAAATTTGCAATGATTGCAATGATTATCCCTTCGCTGGGCAATCTAATTCTCGATTATGTATTTATTTACATTTTTGATTGGGGAATGGCAGGAGCCGCTTGGGCTACTACAGGAAGCTATCTGTTGTGTTTTGCCTATATCCTTTATTTCTTTCTTTCCAAAAATTCTGAGCTCAAACTTAGTGCTACCCATCTTGGTTTACGCCTGCCAATTGTGCGGGAAATTAGTTCCCTAGGGTTTGTAACTCTGGCACGTCAGGCCGTGACTTCTATTACTTACCTCCTGCTAAATAACATCCTGTTTAATTTAGGCGGAGAAGCCAGCATTGCCGTATACGCTATTATTAGCCGTGTACTTATGTTTGCCCTATTCCCCGCTTTTGGGGTTACCCAAGGATTTTTACCCATCGCTGGATTCAACTACGGGGCCCATTTGTATGGGAGAGTTCGTGAATCGATTGTTATAGCCATTAAATATTCCGGGATAGTAGCCACCATTGTTTTTATTCTCCTAATGGTCTTCCCGGAAGCTATCACCACACTCTTTTTAGGAAACAGGTCCCAGGTAAGTCCGGAAGAGGCTGCAACCACAAAATATGTATTGGATCACGCTCCGGCAGCCATGAGATGGGTGTTCGCAGCAACCCCAATCATTGCGCTTCAGCTCATTGGAGCAGCCTATTTTCAGGCGATTGGAAAAGCCATCCCGGCCTTACTGCTCACACTTACCCGGCAGGGCTTTTTCTTTATCCCACTGGTCATCATCCTACCCCAATTCTGGGGCGAACTCGGGGTATGGTTGGCCTTCCCAATTGCGGATGTGTTGGCAACTATCGTTACCGGGTATTACTTAAAACGGGAGGTAGATCGGGAGCTCGTTAACCGTTAAAATTGTGAGCTACGTCTATTGCCGTTTTTAAGTTTTCCAAGGGTGTTGTGTTGGCAACTGTACAACTCGCCCCTAAGACCGTTTTACGGGGAGCGTTATTGAGCAGGTTTTCCACCTCGCTTCGAATAGCTGATACCGGCCCGTTTGCGATTACACCATGCCGATCCAATCCGCCCATTACAGGGCGTTTAAAAATTTCAGCTGCCCGGCTTAAGGTAAAATATTCCCCATCGGCAGTTAGTGGAATATTTACGATTTGCCCCGGATAATCGTCAAAACGAGGGGTAAAACCTTCGTAATTGCCATCGTAATCGCAAATGTGCATGATATTGTGATGCAACAGCTGATTTACCGCCTTATACAAAATCATGTCGTAACTCTTAATGGTTTGGTTAAAGAGATCAAAATCGGCAATACGATTGGTTTCACCACCCTGAGCACAGGTGTAAAAGCCATCCAATCCTGCGCGCGCTCCGGCATGCACAAAGTTGAGTATGGAAAGGGTAACATTTTCCATACCTCGAGACACAGCCTCCGGATCCTGATACACATGTTCTACCAACAACTCCCAAGGCACCGCCTGCTTAGCCATCTGATAGGGTGAATATAAGGTCTGAACCAAAATGGCTTCATGTTTTAGTTCCTTAACCAGATTCCGGATGATATACAATATAGGTTCAAAAAAATCTTCTCCGTATACCGGCATCTTGGCCCAGTCCGAAGGGGATTTGATTTCCGGCATGAGCGGAAGACTCATCCCGTCGAACTGGATTTTCACAAAATCCATTCCGGTAGAACGATAGTAATTTAGGTGAGCATTTACCGCTTCATCACCCCACTTATTAAAATGCATAAAAAACCCGGCAGGAATATGTTTTGAGTTGGATTCCGGATCCAAAAATTCTAGCATTACCTCTCTGTTGGATCGCTTTAGCGGATTCGTTTTTCCGATAGAAAAAGTGTTGGTAAGTGTGTTTCCTATAGGGGTAAGGGCTAAACCGGCCAAAGAAGCCGATTTCACGAAATTTCTGCGGGAATTACTCATGAGTCTTAGTTTTTATAAACAACTAACTATCAAGGTAATAAATTTTTTGGAATTTGTTTAAAATGGTATAATTCTTTGTTAATCAGTTCCTATTTCCACTCCATAAATCCACAAATAGTTTTTCCCAATCGCTAAAATATTCCTGAACTATTGTTTATTAATCGGTTTTTTAACATGCTCCACCTGATCGATGGCCTCACTATCGGCCATGAGGTTGGCGTTGGCAAACTCGGCATTGTCGATCAGGTCAAATTGCAGGCTTTTGAGCACCTGAATTTTTACGGTTGCCGTTTCCAGGTCTAAGTCGAACACATGTCCGCCTACCTTGCGGTCCCGGTCCACAAAATGAAAGTGAAAGCCCGGCACGTTAAGCTGCTCCAGGTATTTGGGAAACCACACACCTATTAAGGAGCCTTCCAAGTTGGTATGCACAAAGGTATGCTGCAATGCGGGCAGCGTATCGGCCAGTTTCTTATAGGTATTGGGCTGGCAATGTTCACTCCGCAAGTGCGTATCCCGGAATTTCCCGTCAATCCGGATGGCGTAAATCATGTTCCGGGATTCGAACTGCGTTTCGAGCCATTGCTCCAGGGAGGCTAATTTTTGATCCGAAACCTCCAGCGTTTTTTCCGCCTCAAACCGGTTGATCACCGCAAAGGGAGTAATTACCTCATCGGATACTACCGAGATATTTCCATTTTCATCGGCCCGGTAAAACACATTGTCGCAAACAATCATTTCGCCGTCCACCATATCGAAGGTGCCCAGACCAAAATCCCCGTGGGCCTTGAGCTCACCAATGCTGGTATCCCCATCGTAAACCGCATTGAGTAAGGAATTAATGGTTCCGGTCTGGTAAATCTGGTGTTTTTTCTTGGCCATGAATACTGAACTTTGTCTTGTCGGCAATAGTTATTGCTTATCCTTTAAAAATAGGGATTTTTGTTGGGATTAATTTTCTGGAAAACCGTAATCAGATTTAATACGTTCTAACCTTTAATTTAAACACGCATAACGCATTAAGCCCGGTATACTTAAAGTGCCTTAAGACTCATATCCAACACGGCGGCATCGTAAATTATACTTCCCATTGAAACATAGTCCACTCCGGTTTCTGCGATTTGCACTACATTTTTTCGGGTAATTCCCCCGGAAGCCTCGGTTGGTATTGTCCCGTTTATCAGTTTCAGGGCATCATTAATTTGAGGCACAGACATGTTGTCCAATAAAATTCGGTGGATGTGAGCAGCAAAAGGAAGGCAGGCGGCCACCTCTTCAAGATTTCGGGTTTCAACCACGATTGGAATCTTTAGAGCGTGCTCTTGCAAGTAATCGAGGGACTTTTCAATAGCTTTAGAAACCGATCCACAATAATCGATATGATTGTCTTTTAGCATTATCATATCATACAAACCCATGCGGTGGTTTACCCCTCCCCCAATATGCACGGCCCACTTTTCGGCAATTCTAAAATTTGGAGTGGTTTTTCGTGTATCTAGAACTTTGCAAGACGTATGGGCTATCGCCTGTTGGACCTCATGGGTTAGTGTGGCAATCCCACTCATCCGCTGCATGCAATTGAGCACCACTCTCTCTGCGGAAAGCAGCGAAGATTGCGGTCCCTTAACCTTAAAGGCAATATACCCGGCAGCTACCCGTGTCCCATCCCGAAGTAACGGGTTAAACGCAATGCGAGTATCAAATTGTTTAAAAATGCGGCCCGCCAAATCCACACCGGCCAGAATGCCTGAATCCTTTATGATGCATTGGGCCTCTCCAATTCGGTCGGGATTCAATGCCGCCAATGCCGAAATATCTCCTGAACCAATATCTTCAAGAAGCGCCTGAGCGATAAAATCCCGTAGTTTGCGCTCAAAGGCCTCCGAGGTATAATCAGACATAGTCTTCATTGTAAAAAACCCCGACGTTTTCAGTAGCTTGCTGAGCCTGTTTTATGATAAGATAACTCACATTCACCAGATTTCGGAGTTCAAGGATTTGAGGATTGAGTTTGTTTTTCCGATACAATTCCCTTGAGCACAAGTAATAATATTCCAGCTCCTGTTCGGCATCCAGAAGACCTTGGGTCGTCTTAAAAATGGCGACTTTGGAGGACATTAACTTTTGCACTCCCCGTTTCAAATCGCTGACAGCCTGAGATTCCCGGTCCAAAACAGCATCCGGATGCTGCCATTCGGGTATAGAATTGAAAAAGGTTTCGCTAAGGTTGGATGAATTTATAAACTTAATACCGGATTCAACTGCGGCATGAGCATAAACCAGCGCTTCCAAAAGGGAGTTTGAGGCCAATCGATTGGCCCCGTGCAAACCGGTATGACTGCATTCTCCAATGGCATAAAGCCCGGAAAGTGATGTCTGCGCTTGTGTATTTACCTCTATGCCCCCGCAAAAATAATGAGCTGCAGGCCGCACCGGAATCCAATCCTTATCTATGGTAATTCCAACTTTTTGACAGGCCTCTCGGATGGTGGGAAAAGCTTCGTTTACCTTGTCGGTATCCAAATGCGCTAAACTTAGAAAGACATGCGGCAATTCCTGCTTTTGGATTTCCAGCTCTATGGCCCGAGCAACGATGTCTCTGGAGGCGAGCTCCCCCCTATCGTCATATGCGAAGATGAACCGCTTCCCGTCTGCATTTAACAGGTGGGCGCCAAAACCTCTCACCGCTTCAGAAATTAAAAATGGTGACGCATCGGCTTTCAATGCCAGAGCGGTAGGATGAAACTGTACGTAATGCAAATTTTTCACCCGAACCTTTGCCCGATAAGCCGCTGCGATTCCGTCCCCTGTGGCCGACTCCGGATTGGTAGTGTACTCATATACCTGTCCGGCGCCTCCGGTAGAAAGAACGGTAATCTGCGCGTTTATTTTGAGTACAGCTAAGTGTTCCAATGAAATAACATAGGCCCCATAGCATCTACCCTGAGGCGTTGGTGGATGGTGATGATCGGTAATTAAATCTACCAGGGTATGGTTTTCCAGCAACTGAATATTGGTCAGTAAACGTAGCCGATTTACCAGGGCACGCTGAATTTCATATCCGGAACGGTCCTTATGATGTACGATGCGATGGGCCGTATGTCCGCCTTCTTTGCCCAATTCCAACTCCGGCCTGTCCTCCGAAATACGATCGAACGCTGCGCCCCATTCCATTAACTTACGTAGACGGTCCGGACCCTCACTTACCACCTTTTCTACCACGTCCCGGTCACAGATTCCATCACCGGCAAGTAGTGTATCGTGTATATGCTTTTGGAAAGAATCGGTATCAAAGTTCTGAACTACTGCAATACCGCCCTGAGCGTATTTCGTGTTTGACTCAAAGACCTCCCGTTTCGAAATCACGGTAATGGAAAGGTCCGGACGGGTTTCTGCCATCTCAATAGCGCACGAAAGCCCTGCAATGCCAGATCCTATAACCAGAACATCGGTATACATATTACAGGGCTAACATGCGTTCAATGGGTTGCAAGGCGCTTTGGATTAAATCCGGATCCAATACAATTTCGGGTTGCTCGAACTTTAAACAATTGTATAATTTCTCCAGCGTATTCAATTTCATAAAGGCACATTCGCTGCAGGCGCAAGTTTCATCTTCTACAGGTGCCGGAATAAACGTTTTATGCGGTGCCACCTTTTGCATTTCATGGATAATTCCGGCTTCAGTGCCTACAATATAGGTAGTTGCCTCGTCTTTTTGCACGAAATTGAGCAATCCCGCTGTGCTGCCAATATATTGCGCCACCGCTAACACCTGAGATTCACTTTCGGGGTGAGCAATAAACTTAGCCTTTGGATATTGTTTTGCCAAGGCCACAATCTTTTCGAAACTAAAGGCCTCGTGAACAACACAAGATCCATCCCAAAGGATCAAATCGCGCCCGGTTTCCTTAATGAGGTATCGACCCAGGTTTTTATCCGGCGCAAAAATAATGGGGGTCTCTGGAGCTATAGAATTAATAACCGAAACGGCATTGGAAGAAGTACAAACAATGTCCGACAACGCCTTGATTTCTGCCGCACAATTGATATAAGTAACCACTACGGCACCCGGATGCTTTGCCTTAAATGCCGCAAACTGATCGGGTGGACAAGAATCTGCCAGGGAACAACCGGCCTTTAAATCCGGTAGGAGTACCTTTTTGGACGGATTTACAATCTTGGCAGTTTCGGCCATAAAATGTACGCCGGCAAAAACAATAATTTCGGCATCTACCTTTTGGGCCGCTTTGGCCAAATACAAACTGTCTCCTAAATAATCGGCCAGGTCCTGAATCTCCTTGCTCTGATAATAATGCGCCAATAACACGGCATTCTTTTCCTTTTTCAGGTCCAATATGGCCTGTTTTAGGTCCAGGCCTGCAGGAGGCGGAGCATTTATATAGCCTAGTTTTAAGTCCGGAACCGTTTTTAGAGGCATACTCATGGTGCTTTCCAATTGGAAATACAAAGGTACGACATAGTAAAATTAGCTTAAATGAAAATCGAAACGTGTTTTCCGATTACCAAGGAATACTAGGGTAATAGAGCATTATAGTGGATCAGACCTCAATCGAAATGGTAACCTTACCTCCTAATCCTTTTTCGACTATGTCGTATAGCGTTTTTAGCGTTACGTTGCTACCATTGTTTTCAATTCGGGAAATATAAGTTCTCTTTTTTGACACCCGTTCACCCAATTGCTCCTGCGTTAAATTTTTAGACTCCCTTGCCCGGCGGAGTAGAAGTCCAACTTTGAACGATTCAAAATCCCGCTCCAACTGGTCTCTGCGCGCCGTTCCCTTTTCTCCGTAAACGGAATCTTTTACGGATTCCCAACTTTTAGTTTTCATTGGGTCTTGTTTTTTCTTCATAATAACTTTCCATTAAACGTACAGCCCTTTTAATTTCGGAAATGGGTGTTTTTTGACTCTTTTTGGTGAAACCAACCTTTATTGTTCATTTTTTCAAAGGTAACTTAAAAGTT
>JBJOHX010000097.1:0-41447 GCA_046047415.1 Bacteroidota bacterium | reverse complement strand
CGAGTAAGTGCGGTTCGCCATCAACGAGAATAAACTCGCTTCGGCTGTAGCCCTTTAGACCCAGAACCTGATACATGATGGTGGCTAATTTTCGAACCCTTTCCGCTGTTTCTGCAGTAATTCTGGCAGGCGTAATCTCTTGTGATTTACCTAAATACTTTGCCTCGTAATCGAAGAAGGCGTTTTCCGAAACAAGCTCTGTTATGGGCAGTACCGTAATCGCTCCCCGATATCGCATTACACCCACAGAAATTTCGGTTCCGGACAATGCAGATTCTATGAGAATTTGATGATCTTCTTTAAAGGCTACCTCTATTGCGGCATGCAACTCCGAAGCTTCATTTACAAGGCTTATCCCAAAGCTACTTCCAGACCTGTTGGCCTTTACAAAGCAAGGAAGACCTACGCGGTTTAAAATGGATTCTGTATTTATTTCTTGTCCTTTATCTAGGTAGTAAGATTTGGCCGAAGGAATACCATAGGCCTTAAGAACACTTAAAAGGTCTCGTTTGTTAAATGTTAGTGCGGCCTGATAATAATTACAAGAAGTATGCGGAAGGTCTAACAGTTCAAAATATGCCTGTAGCAGTCCGTCTTCTCCGGGAGTACCGTGAATAGCGTTAAAAACACAATCAAAAAAAAGGATTTCATTTCCTATTTTTACAGAAAAATTTTCGCGATTCACAGGTAACTCGGCCCCGTTATCTCCGATCAGAAACCAGCGTTTACGATCAATTACAATGCGGTAGGGATCGTATAATTCCCGATCTAATTTGGCGAAAACTACGTTTCCACTTTTAATTGAAATTTCATATTCACTGGAATAGCCACCCATAATGATGGCAATTTTCTTTTTTTCGCGCATGTTTCATGTTGGTTTAAACCATTCAAGTACTGGGGCTAAAGTAATCAAAAAAAGCCCCGTTTTTCTTATATTTGTGGGCTATAAATACAACGAATGAGTACGTTATTGCCTTTTTTAAAGTCGCGGGTGTTTTTTAAGAATCTGGGTTTGATCCTAGCCGTTGCAGTGGCATTGGTGTTGTTGGTTGTCCTTTATCTTCGTTTTACCACCCAGCACGGCGATTTTGTGCTTGTTCCGGATCTTTCGGGAAAACCTGTTTCGGAAATGCGCGAATTATTGCAGGAGGCAGGTCTGCGATATGAGGTTGTAGACTCGGCAAATTATAGTCCAGATTACCCCAGGTTTTCAATTTTAGCCCAATCCCCGTTGGCGGGAACCCAAGTTAAAGAAAATAGAAAAATCTACCTTACTATTAATCCTTCGGGATACAAGAAAGTAACTGTGCCGAACATTGTTCAGGTTACCCAGCGAAACGCCTTGGCCATGTTGCGTGCAGTAGGTTTGGAAGTGCAAAAAGTTACCTATATCGATGCTTTGGGAAAAGATATGGTGTACCAGTTAAAGTTTCAAGGAAAAGAAATTTTTCCTGGAGATAAATTGCCAAAAACTTCCCAGGTAGAACTTATTTGTGGGAATGGAAATGAGGAAGAGGCAGAGGCCGAGGCCGAAATAGATACGGCTGTAGTGCTTGAAGATGCTGCAGAAGATAGCTTTTAACTATGCAGGAAAACCCAATGCGAGAGGAAATCGAAGAGGATGACCTCTTTGAACACTACAGCTTCACAGCGGCTTCCGGACAAGAACCGCTTCGTGTAGATAAGTTTTTGATGAATCTGGTCAAAAATGCCACACGAAATAAGATTCAACAGGCGGCCAAGTCTGGGAATATTCGAGTTAACCAGACAAAGGTTAAACAAAATTACAGGGTGAAACCCGGAGATGTGGTTCGGGTACTTTTTGAACATCCTCCTTATGAATACCTGCTTCATCCGGAGCCCATACCGTTAGATATTGTTTATGAAGATGCCGAATTGTTGGTGGTAAATAAACCAGCTGGTATGGTGGTGCATCCCGGCCATGGAAATTATTCGGGAACCTTGGTCAATGCGTTAGCACATCACTTTGCAAATTTACCATTGAATTCAAATAATCGTCCGGGGTTGGTACATCGTATAGATAAAGATACCTCAGGATTGTTGGTAATTGCCAAATCGGAGCGTGCCATGACACATTTGGCACAACAATTTTTCGACAAATCAACCGATCGGGAATATATGGCCCTGGTATGGGGTGCCTTGGATGCCGATTCCGGTACTTTAACGGGGCATATAGGTCGCAATCCAAAAAATAGATTGCAAATGCAGGTTTTTCCGGAGGGCGACCAAGGAAAAGAAGCGATAACCCACTATAGGGTTTTGGAACGTTTGGGATATGTTACCCTTGTATCTTGTAAACTAGAAACGGGGAGAACTCATCAAATAAGGGCGCACATGCGCCATATAGGTCATCCTTTATTCAATGATGCAAGGTACGGAGGGGATCGAATCTTAAAGGGAACCACGTTTACCAAATACAAACAATTTGTTGAAAATGCATTTGCTTTGTTGCCCCGACAGGCTTTACATGCCAGGACCTTGGGCTTTGAACATCCCGAAAGTGGTAAACGATTGAATTTTGAAGCCCCTGTGCCCAAAGATATGCTGGATTGTATCGAAAAATGGCGAAATTATGCTCGCCATAGTACCGAAGCATAAGCGCATCAAAGCATAAGGCCCTATAATAGAGGTATAACAAAACGAATTGGAATACCTTTTAAAAATTCCTGCTTGAAATGTAGTTTTGCTAAAAATCCACAAGAGCTATGAAAATATTATTGTCGCCCGCCAAATCATTGGATTACGAAACACCTTTGCCTACCGGGATGTATTCCGATTTTCATTTTCAGGCAGAAGCGGCAAAAATCAACAAGATTTTAAAATCCAAAAAACCAGCCGCATTACGCAAACTTATGAGTATTTCAGAGGAGTTGGCGCAGCTAAACTGGCAACGCAATCAGGATTTTTTAATTCCCTACCAAACCGCCCAAGTGCGGCCTGCCGTATTTGCTTTTAGCGGAGATGTGTACCAGGGCTTTGATGCGTATACCCTGGCCGAGGAACATTATCAAAAAATGCAGGAATCTGTTCGCATTTTATCTGGTTTATATGGTGTATTAAGACCTTTGGATCGGATATTACCTTATCGTTTGGAGATGGGTACCGCATTAAAGGTAGGTGCAGCTCCGAATTTGTACGCCTTTTGGAAAACAAAACTAACGGACTATCTCAATGAGGAGTTAGAGGGTCCAGAGGTGGTGGTAAATCTGGCCAGTACAGAATATTATAAAGCCTTGGATGCAAAAAAAATTAATGCAGAGATAATAACTCCGGTGTTTAAGGACTGGAACAAGGGCAAGTTAAGTGTGATTAGTTTTTTCGCTAAACGGGCAAGAGGTGCCATGGCCCGGTACCTCGTAGAAAGTGGTGCCACTACACTCGAAGGGATTCGGGAATTCAAGTCAGAAGGGTATCAATTTAGCGCATCCCATTCCCCTCATGAATTGACCCCTGTCTTTATTCGATAGGGCTAATTGACGTTATACCGCAGAAAGAAATTTACGCACAAGCGGGTTAGTTTGTAAATAACAGATGTTGTTATTCGGTAAATGCAATTTCATTTTTGTTGGTTTTTATGCGCTTTTCGCAAAAAAATGTGAGCCCAAGAGTAAAAATCGACAAAACAATTAAAAGCTTAAGCCTGGCCACAGTCCATGGATTTTTTTTAGCTTAATTTTGACATCATCTTAATAAATCTCGGAATATGAGCCAGTCCGAAAGACTCAAAGAATTTACCAAGTCTGTTCGTAATAAGTTTAATGTTTACAATAGTTTATTTCTAAATCTGCCTTATACAGCAGGGGAGAACGTTGGTATTTATATTCCTTTGCTTTTTCAACAGTGCGATTCAGGACTTAAATCCGGAAAGAACCCCACTCAAATTCTAAATGAGTTTTTTGAAACATTTACAAGTGCGGCCACTGAAAAGGATCGAATCGATTTAATGTTCCGGATAATTCAATACGTGGAACGCCAGGTGGTTCTATATGACAGTGTAGAAGATGCGGCATTTCCTAAATTACATGCCCACACCGATTCTTTATCTATTCGGGATTATCTGCAATTGGCTAAGAAGAATGATCGTTGGGATAAAGTGTACAAAAAACTTGAATCCTTTAGTGCCCGATTGGTATTAACGGCCCATCCAACCCAATTTTATACCCCCGCAGTGCTAGATATCATTGCAGATTTACGAACGCTAATTCTCGAAAACAAAATCGATGAAATTGACGTGACCTTACAGCAATTGGGTCTAACCTCTTTAATTAATAGTAAAAAGCCAACTCCCCTGGATGAGGCTAAGAACATTATTTATACCCTGCGTCATGTATATTATCAGGCGGTTGGTGAGTTGTATGCCTATATACGCAATAGTGTAGGTAATGAATCTTTTGACAATCCGGAAATCATTAAAATTGGATTTTGGCCAGGTGGAGATCGGGATGGGAATCCTTTCGTTACGGCGGCCATAACCAGGGATGTGGCAGATGAGTTGCGAACTACGCTCATGAAATGCTATTACAATGATTTAAAATTATTGCATAAAAAGATTTCCTTCAGAGGGGTTCAGGAGTTGTTGGCCGATTTACGGGGTAAGGTATATGTGGCTATGTTTGACCGTAAAAGGCCGCTAAAATATCATGAGATACTTGATCCATTAAATCGGGTACGAGAAATTCTAGTCTCGGATTATTATGGGCTTTATCTTAAGGAATTGGACTTGTTTATAGACAAAGTAAGGCTGTTTAAAACCCATTTTGCAGCACTGGATATTAGGCAAGACCATCGTGTGCATAAACGAATTGTTGAGGCAGTACTGCAGCACAACGGTTATATAAAAGAATCACTAAGCGAATTGGATTCCGAAAGGCTAATTCAAATTTTACTTCAGGAAAAGGCAGGGATGCGCTGGCCGGAGTTCGAAGATCCTGTATTACAAGACACACGCGACACAATTTCTCAATTGCATGAGATTCAGCTCTTAAACGGAGAGTCTGGGTGCAATAGATATGTAATAAGCAATTCAGAGGATATTTATGCTGTACTTTTTGTTCAGGCGCTCTTCCGTTGGTGCGGTTGGAAAGAAGGTGAAATTACCTTCGACATAATTCCTCTGTTCGAAACCATGAAGGGGATGGAAGAGGCAGAGGGGATTATGCAAACCCTTTTTGATCTCCCGGAATATCGCAAACATTTAGAGTTTCGCAAGAGTGTTCAGACCATAATGTTAGGTTTTTCAGACGGTACGAAAGACGGCGGTTATTTAAAGGCGAATTGGTCCATTTTTAAAGCAAAAGAAACGCTGTCCAAAGTCTGCAAGCGAAATAAAATTAAGGCCATCTTTTTTGATGGTAGGGGAGGTCCGCCTTCGAGAGGCGGTGGTAAAACACACCGATTTTATGCAGCGCATACCGATGCCATTGCCAACCACGAAATTCAACTTACGGTACAAGGGCAAACGATAACCTCTACCTATGGAACAGCAGAGCAATTTATTCACAACAGTGAGCAACTTTTGACTGCGGGATTGTCCAATTCTATTTTTGGAGAGGAAAATCGAATCAATAAGGTCAATAGGGATTTAATAGAAGAACTTTCCGAACTCAGTTTTCAAAAATACAACGCCTTAAAGCATCATGATAAATTCATGCCTTATTTGGAACACCGCAGTACGTTGCGCTTTTATAATAAGGCCAATATCGGAAGCCGTCCAGGTAAACGCGGAAATAAGGCTAAATTAGAACTCTCCGATCTTCGTGCCATTTCCTTTGTAGGATCCTGGAGCCAACTCAAACAAAATGTACCTGGGTATTTTGGGATTGGCACAGCATTGAAAACTGTTGAAGATTCCGGCCGTTTGGCAGATTTAAAGAAATTATACAAAGAAGTTCCTTATTTTCAGGCGCTTATGCTCAACAGTATGATGTCACTTAAAAAGTGCTATTTTGAGCTAACAAGTTATATGAAGCAGGATACGGAATACAGTGCGTTTTGGGCGATTTTACATCAGGAGTATACCCTTTCCAAAAAGATGCTGTTAAAGATTTCCGGTCAAAAAATTCTAATGGAAAACGAATCGGTATCACGAGAATCTGTAAAAATTCGAGAGGATATAGTTTTGCCTCTGCTTGTGATTCAACAGTATGCCCTGCAACAATTAGGACAGGCTAGTTCCTATAAGGAGTTTTACGAAAAAATTGTGACCCGCTCGCTCTACGGAAATATTAATGCCAGTAGGAATTCGGCATAACAATAGTTTTTGAGGTATTAGTGCAGAATTCTAAAATTTAGGTAAATATCTTTTTGCATCCTGAATTGCCTGATTTATTAGAACGTAAAGGGTGCAGTCAATATGCCCGATAATGCTTGTAATCCATAGGTGATTTGTCCAATTCTAAGATTTTCATTGGGACTGTGCTGATTGTTATCTGCATTGACCAAAGGCACAATGATTGCAGGTACTTTTAAAGCGTTAACAAAAGGTGCAATAGGAACCGTTCCGCCTGAGGTGCGTATTTGGACGACTGGTTTTTCAAATGCATTCTGAAGTACTTCCACCAAATGGTTGCCATACGGGTGATCCAAAGGTGTACGAAAGGCATTTGTAACCCGGGTTTCATTAAGGGTAACCCAACGTTTGCCAGAAGCGCGCATTTCTGCATCGGGAACGCTATCTGCAATCTGATACCCCATTTTCTTAATGTGATTCTTGACCAGTTGCTTAAGTCTATCGCCATCACTTTCTACTACTAAGCGTAAATCTAGTTCTGCAGTAGCAGTAGCAGGAACAATGGTTCGCGCCTGTTCACCCGTCCAAGCCGAAGACATTCCTCGAATATTCAGCGATGGATATTGCAGGGATTCTTGATAAAAGCTTCCAACCTTATCCGGCACGCTTATCTGCAGTTCGGAATGAATTCCTGCAATATCGTCGGGAACGGATTTAAGTATTTCCATGTCTGCTGGACTTAATACAATTCCATCGTAATAACCTGGTATAGTTACCCGTCCTTCTGTATCTTTCATGCTCGCTAGAATTTGAGCCAATTGAAGGTTTGGATTAGGTGCGTAATTACCAAAATGACCACTGTGTTGTGGTCTAATGGGGCCATAGGTAGTAAGGGTAAGTGAGGTAATACCTCTGCACCCATACACCAAGGTCGGATTACCCGAAAAGTGCATGGGCCCGTCGCCGATTAGTAATAGATCGGCTTGTAATAATTCGCGATAGGTTGACACGGCTTCTGCCAAAGGCTCACTCCCTCGCTCCTCTTCACCATCGAGAATGACTTTAATGTTATAAGGTAATTCCTGACCTGTTTTACGAATAAGATCTATGGTGTTCAATAGCATCACGATTGGGCCCTTATCGTCTGATACCGATCTGCCAAAAAGGCGCCAATCTTCCTGAATGCCATCCGATAAGGCATCCAGACTTTGAGGTTGCCAAACACCTGCTTGGTCCTGTGCCTTAATTACCACCTTGTACGGATTGGCCTGATCCCATTTGTTTGGGTCTACGGACTGGCCGTCAAAATGCATATAAACAAGTAAGGTAGGTTTTCCAACCTGCATCGGCAATGCCGCAAAGAATAATGATTCACCCGTTGTTGGAAGTACCGATGTATTAAACCCACGTTCACTAAATTTCTTGGTAAGCCAGGTGATGTTGCGATTGATGTCTGCATGTTCAAGTGCATCATTAGGTATTGCAACAAAATCAATAAGTTCGTCAATACTGTGCCTTACCTGAGCATCTAAAGTTGATTTTTCCTGTCCGTGAATTAATGTACAAAGGCCCAAAAGAAGAAAAAGAGTGAATTTATGCATGTTGTTTAGTGCTTACGGGATTTCATGTTACTACATTAGGCAAAACTGCAATGAAAACCAAAAGTTGAAATTTGGATTTACGATATTTTGGATTGGAATTTTTTAATCAAGGAAATGATGCCAAGTCGAATCAATAAAAACCATGGAAGTCCGTGAAAGATAAAATCGAACCAATCCATGCCGGCCATACCCTTTGCACCACCTGCAACCCAACGAATTTTACCCCATATATGGGGTTCTGGGAAAAAGGGTGCCAAACCCAATGTAAGGCAGAGCATAATTACAGTACTCCAGTTATTTATGAATCCTTTCATGGGCGTAAACTTTTTACAAAATTACGAATCCCGGAAATACCATTTTGTTCCAAGAGCCGAATAAATGCAGAGCCAATGATAGCTCCTTTTGAAAGTTGGGTAGATGCTTTAAAACTTTCGGCATCCCCTATACCAAATCCTACCAATTGCGGATGCTTTAACTGCATGTTGAAAATCCGTTGAAAATATTCTTGTTGCCGAGATCCAAAGGACTTCTGCACCCCCGTAGTACTGGCAGAGCTCACCATATAAATAAAGCTGTCGGAAGCTTGATCTATTTGAAGAACTCGGGCGTCACTGGTTTGCGGACTTATCAGAAAAACCATGCTTAAGCCAAATTGTTCAAAAAGGGGCTGGTACTCTTTCTGATAAATATCCAAAGGCAGGTCGGGCAATATTAGGCCATCAATCCCTATCTCGGCACATTTACGGCAAAAATCGGTAACGCCGTATTGCAATATGGGATTAAAATATCCCATAATAATTAATGGAATGGTAACCGACTCTCGGATTTTTTCCAGTTGACTAAACAATTTGGCTGTGGTCATTCCATTTTCGAGTGCTTGGGTAGAGCTTTGTTGAATAGTTGGACCATCGGCCAATGGATCGCTAAAGGGTAATCCAATTTCTATCATATCGGCTCCGGCCGCCTCGAGTTCCTGAATGATTGTAACGGTGTCTTCAAGATTTGGAAATCCTGCTGTAAAATATATCGATAATAACTTTCCGGGTTTGGCTAAAGCTTTATTTATGCGATTTTTGGACATAATTAGGATATACGAATTAGGCTAATTTAAAATAATCAATAAAGGTCTGCAGGTCCTTGTCACCTCTTCCCGACAGGTTTATTACTACTAGGGAATCTTTTGGTAGCGAACCTTTGGCAAAAAGGGCCAAAGCATGTGAGGTTTCAATTGCGGGAATTATGCCTTCCAGGGCCGCCAGTTCTCGACCGGCCACCATGGCCTCGTCATCGGTTACCGGAATAAAGCTTGCCCTGCCACTCGCAAAAAGATGGGCGTGCATGGGTCCAACTCCCGGATAATCTAGCCCTGCGGAAATCGAATACGGTTCGGTAATCTGACCATCTGCAGTTTGCATAAGCAAGGTTTTGCTGGCATGAATTATCCCCACTTTTCCAAGAGCTGAGGTTGCAGCACTTTCTCCGGAATCTACCCCTTTTCCTGCGGCTTCTGCGGCAATGATATTTACTTCGGGTACATCCAAATAATGGTAATAGGCGCCTGCCGCGTTACTTCCTCCTCCAACACAGGCCACCAGATAATCCGGATTGGGAGTTCCTTCTGCTGCTAGTAATTGTTCCTTGATTTCTTCGGAAATAACCGATTGAAAACGTGCAACCATATCGGGATATGGGTGTGGTCCTACAACAGATCCAATAATATAATGCGTGTCTACAGGGTTGTTAATCCAATCCCGAATGGCCTCATTTGTGGCGTCCTTTAGTGTTTTACTTCCAGAGGTGGCCGGGCGAACTTCTGCCCCAAGCAACTTCATTCGGGCCACATTGGGTGCTTGCCTGGCAATGTCTACCTCTCCCATGTACACAACGCAAGGCATACCCATTAGTGCACAAACCGTTGCGGTTGCCACACCGTGTTGTCCGGCCCCAGTTTCTGCTATGATGCGTTTTTTACCAAGCCTTTGGGCCAGTAGTATTTGGCCAATGGTGTTATTTACCTTATGCGCCCCAGTGTGACACAAATCTTCACGTTTTAAATAAATACGGCATCCGTATTTTTCGGATAGTCGATCGGCTTTATATAAGGGTGTAGGTCTTCCGACATAATCCTTTAATAAAGCCTTGAATGCTGCCTGAAACTCTGGATCCGACATGATGTCGAGGTATGTGGTGCGAAGTTCTTCCACATTGGGGTACAGCATTTCTGGAATAAATGCTCCTCCGAAAGCTCCATAAAAACCGTTTTCATCTACATGATAGCTGCTCATGGTATCTTAATTAATTAAGTTCTTGTGCTCCAGCCAAAATGGGGCACGCATAAAACGTTTTAATTTTTCAATGTCTTTTTGTCCCGGTTGGAATTCAAATTGGCTATTGATGTCTATAGCATGGCAAAATGCTGCCCCGGGAGATTTCATAAATTCTGACAATTGCGGCAGATCCGATTCGGATATGCCACCGCTCAAAAAGTAAGGAGTGTTGTAATAGTATTGGCTTAAAAGGTTCCAATTAAAATGTGTACCGTTTCCGCCAGGTAGAGGTCCGCGGCTGTCGAACAAGAAATAATCCGAAGCACTAAGGTATTTTTCGAGTATTTCAAAATTAAAGGTTGCTCCTACCGCAAAAGCTTTAATGATTTTAACTTTATGTTCGGTAGTTGATTCCACCAAAGATTTTAACTCACGACAATACTCCGGAGTTTCGTCTCCGTGCAGTTGTACCAGCTCCAGGTTGTAGGTTTGTATGCGCTGCAAGACTTCCTCCTTTTTGGCATCTACAAAGACGCCTACTCGTGGTATCCCTAATTTTAAGGAGGTAGGTAAAGGGTCAGCTACGAAACGTTTTGAGTTTTCCCAAAAAATAAGGCCAATATAATCGGGCTGCAGTAGCACAACTTCCTCAATATTTGTTTTTAATCCACAAACCTTAAGCCTCATTACCGCAAGCGTTTAAGAGAGTTTCCAAAGCACGGCCCGGTTGATTTTCCTTCATAAATGCTTCACCCATCAAAAATCCATCGTACCCAAGCGCTTTCAAGGATTGCAATTCCCGAAAAGTAGCCAATCCGCTTTCTGAAATTTTGAGCGCGTCCTTTGGAATCAGGGGGGCCAAGGCTTTGCTGGTTTCTAAGGAGACTTCGAAGGTTTTGAGATTCCTGTTATTTACCCCTATGAGGTCTAAGCCGGGCACAAGGGACTGTTCTAATTCATGTGCATCATGTACTTCCAGGAGTACTTCTAAGTTTAATTGGTGTGCCAATTCTGTAAAAAGGGCAACTTCATCGCGATGCAAGAGTGCAGCAATCAGTAAAATGGCATCTGCGCCATAGGCGCGGGCTTCATAGATCTGATATACGTCTACAATGAATTCTTTTCGCAATAAGGGTAGGTCAGTGCATCCACGGGCAAGCAATAGGTCTTCGATGGAGCCGCCAAAATACATGCCGTCTGTAAGCACGGAAATCCCTGCGGCTCCACCTTGCTCATAACCGCCAATTACATCGGGTAGCGCTAATTTCTGATTGATTACTGATTTGGAAGGCGATCTTCTTTTGTGTTCTGCAATGATTCCAAAATTTCTATTGAGTAAAGACTGTTTCAAGGAACGTGTAGGTTCAGAAAATAAAGCATGTTGACTAAGTTCTTTTTCGCTTACTCTTTTCTTTTTTAACCGAATTTCACGTCGCTTTTCGGTAGCAATTTGCATCAAGATATCCATAATTAGGCACTTAACTGTTGTAATTTTCGGAAGGCTTTTAGCGCCTGGCCACTTTCTAATGCTGTTTGCGCTTGGGTCACGGCTTCAAGCAAGGGTATCTGTTTTGCTGTAGCAATGGCCAAAGCTGCATTTGCACAGACTACTTGTTGTTGGGCCAAAGACCCCTGACCTTCCAGCACCTTGGAAAAAATTGATGCAGCTTGCTCAATGGTCTCTCCGCCGTGAATGTCTTGGGTTGTCAATTCCTGCATACCAAAATCCGAAGGTTCTAATACCTTTTCAGTTTTGTTTCCAATCCATTTAACCGATCCGGTAAGGGATACTTCATCGTATCCATCTAGGGCGTGCAAAATGCTGTAATTTCTATTCGTGTTCTGGTATAAATACCCATACATTCGAGCGAGTTCAAGATTAAACACACCAACCATTTGATGTTTTGGATTTGCAGGGTTTACCATAGGACCCAACATATTGAAAAACGTTTTAACTCCCAATTCTCGTCGAACTGGAGCAACGTATTTCATTGCTGGGTGGAACAATGGAGCATGCAAGATACAAACCCCGGCTTCGTCCAGACAGCGCTTTAGGAAATCGGTGTCGTTAGAAAATCGAATCCCCAAATATTCTAGCACATTGCTACTGCCACAATGAGAGGAAACTCCGTAATTCCCGTGCTTGCTAACCGGAACACCTGCCGCTGCAGTAACAAAGGAGGCAAGTGTAGAAATGTTAAAGGTGTTTTTTCCATCTCCGCCCGTGCCGCACAAATCTATTGTTTCTGCATTTCCCAGGTCTATAGGTAAACACAATTCAAGCAGGGCATCCCTAAAGCCTTCTAATTCCTCTGTGGCAATACTACGCATCATGAATACTGTTAGTACGGCCGAAATCTGACTGGTATTGTGTTTTCCGCTAGCCATCTCAATCATGGCATCTCTCGCCTCGTTACGGGAGAGTAATTGATGTTCAATGAGTTTGTTTAAAATGTCTTTCATGATTCCTCGTTTAACCAGTTTTCGAGTATTTGTTTGCCATGTGGTGTAAGTACGGATTCCGGATGAAACTGAACAGCGCGCACATTGTACTCCCGATGTCTTAAGGCCATAATTCCACCTTGATCGTCTATTGCAGTTGCTTCAAGGATTTCCGGCAAGTTTGGATGTACACTCCAGGAATGGTATCTGCCAACCTCCAATCGTTCGGGAAGGTTTTTAAAGATGTAATCCTGCACCACAGCAGTTATTTCTGTGGCAACACCGTGATATACGCGATCCAAATTAATGAGGTGCCCACCAAATACTTCGGCAATCGCCTGTTGTCCCAAACAAACTCCAAAAATCTTTTTTGATGGTGCAAATCTTGCGATTAGGGATTTGAGCAAACCAGCTTCGTCCGGAATGCCCGGTCCTGGCGACAACAAAATGGAGGAGTATGCCTCCACTTCGTCCAATTCTAGTTTGTCGTTTCGTTTAACCGTTACTTCACAACCTAACTCTTCAAGGTAATGCACCAGATTGTAGGTGAAACTGTCGTAATTATCAATAACCAGTACTTTTTTCATTTTAGAGCGTTTCTGCTATTTCAATAGCCTGGTTTAATGCACCAAGTTTGTTAAATGTTTCTTGCAATTCGGTTTCCGGATCAGATACGCTTACCAGGCCTGCTCCGGCCTGATAATACAAGGTGTGATCCTTACTTAAAAAGGTTCTAATCATAATGGCGTGATTGAAATCACCGTCGAAACTCATAAAACCAATTGCCCCGCCGTAGAAAGTTCTGCTGGTCTTTTCCATACGCTCGATTAATTGCATGGCCATGTGTTTGGGAGCACCACTCAGTGTCCCTGCCGGAAAGGTGTCCGCTACAACCTTCATTGTTGGAATTTCTGATTTTTTTAGACCTGTAACTTTGGAAACTAAATGGATTACATGGGAAAAATACTGTACCTCTCTGTAGGTTTCTACTTGTACCGTGTTTCCATTTCTGGATAAGTCGTTTCGCGCTAAATCCACCAACATTACATGCTCGCTGTTTTCTTTTTCGTCTGCAGCTAGTTCAATGGCCAGGCGTGCGTCTTCTTCATCGTTACCCGTACGTTTAAAAGTGCCTGCAATGGGATGAATTTCTGCCTTGCCTTTTTGAACGATCAATTGAGCTTCTGGCGAACTTCCAAAAATTTTAAAACTGCCGTAATCGAAGAAAAATAAATATGGAGACGGGTTAATGGATCTTAAAGCCCGATATACATTAAATTCATCTCCTTTAAATCCTTGGGTGAAGCGGCGGGATAAAACCAACTGAAAAACATCGCCGCGAGCGCAATGTTTTTTTGCCAGCTCCACGTGCCCTAAATATTCCTGATCCGTGAGGTTTGAATCTTTTTTTCCGTCTCGGATAAAACGATAAGACGAAAAAGTTTGAACGCTTAACAATTGTGCAATTAAAGGCAAATTGTTATCCCCGGAATGGGAATGTGCAAATAGATAAGCCTCGTTTTTGAAGTGATTGATGGCAATCACATTTTGATATACGGCATAGTACACGTCCGGAATTTCCGGAGAATCTGGTTTACGAAGTATTTGAATATCTTCAAAATAACGCACCGCGTCGTAGGCCGTATATCCGAACAAACCGTTGTTAATAAATTTGAAACCATTGGATTCCGCTTTAAAAGTAGCAGCGAATCGATGAATTTCCATTGGCACATCAGTATCGGCACCTATGGATTCTTCTTCTTTGCGGCCATCCGGAAATTCCCGATATATGGTTTCATTTTGAATTCTTATTGAAGCAATAGGATTGCAACACACGTATGAAAAGGAGTTGTCATTGGCATGATAATCACTGCTTTCCAATAAAATACTACACGGGAATCGATCGCGTAGTTTCAGGTAAACACTAACAGGTGTAATGGTGTCTGCAAGAATTTTTTGATGAAAAGTTTGAAGTGAGTAGGTCATGATTGACAATTATTTTCAATTAAAAAAGGCCTGTCGTGACAGACAAGCCTTAATATAATGTTGCTTATT
The DNA here is from genome assembly GCA_046047415.1 of Bacteroidota bacterium. Taxonomy (GTDB): domain Bacteria; phylum Bacteroidota; class Bacteroidia; order Flavobacteriales; family Flavobacteriaceae; genus Robiginitalea. The sequence goes on along the minus strand of JBJOHX010000097.1, from coordinate 26,832 downwards.
GGGCATAGGGCTCAGGTCACGAATTGTCTCGTTGCATGTGCCACCACCAAAAAGCGTTGATTTTTGTTTTCATAGTCGCCAAATATAGGAATCAATTTGAAAAATGGCAATGAGGTTGTAAAAAAAAAGGCCGGGAAATTACCGACCTTTTTAAAATGCTATTTTAAACTTTAATTAGCTTGCAGCATTCCATTCCAAATCAACTACCAAATCGAATTCGTCGTAAATGGTTTTGTCGCCCAAATCGTCAAAGAAACTTCCGGAGCCATAACGAATATCATAGGCAGCACGATCAACCTTTAAAGTGGCGTTTGCTTTACTGCCATAAACAGACAGTTCAAAGGTTATCGGTTTAGTAATTCCCTTTATGGTTAGGTCTGCGGAAATTTGAAAAGAATTTTTTCCGGTTGCTTTAACGCTTGAAAATACCAGTTTAGATGTTTGGTGTTGCGCTACCGAAAAGAAATCTTCGGATTTTAGATGTCCAACCAATTTATCCTTCCATTCGCCTTCCAAATCGGTGGAGGTTAGTGTGGTCATGTCTACTACAAAGGTCCCACCACTCAATTTACCATCGCTAAAGGTTAAACTTCCAGACTGTAGTGCAACGGTGCCCATGTGCGAGCCTGTAACCTTGTAGGCTCTCCAGGTTACCCCACTTTTATCGGTGTTAATGGTTTTGGTCTCGTCAACATTGGGTTTTGTGGTAAAGGCAGTTGTAATGCCAAAAACAGCAGCTAATAAGAGTAATGAATTCTTTTTCATAATGATAATTGTTATAAGTAAAAGTATAGGGTTAAAGATTATTATTGAATTTGATTAAGTAAGGTGTTCAGTTGGTCTAATTCTTGAGGTGACAAATTTCGCATCATTTCTTCTTCTACGGCCTTTACATCTTTGTCCATTTGCGATAATATTTCAGCTCCGGCTGTTGTGAGAAAGATTTCGACTTTCCTGCGATTGGTAATGCAAACCGACCGAGATACAAACCCTCTGTCTAGCAGTTTATCGACCAATCGTGTTGTGTTGCTCATTCGGCTTATCATGCGGTCGTTTAAGGTGTTCAAATTGGAAGGCACTCCTTTTTGTCCCCTTAGAATTCTCAAAACATTGAATTGTTGCACGGAAACGTTATAGGGTTTAAGTGCTTGCCCTATAAGTTCCATTATTCGATTGCCAACCAAAAGCAAATGAATCGCTGTACGATGACTGGGCGAATGAAAAACTTTGATTTTAATTACTTCCTCGACATTCATACTTGAAAGGTGAATATTGTCTATACAACATTTGTAGGTACAAATAAATGAAAGAAATTTGTTACTGAATCACTTGGAGGTATTAAACTTTAGTTAAAGTTATTGATTTATAAACCCTATTTTTTGGAAGTAAGACCCTGTCTGCATTGGTCTTGTTCAAGCCATGACCTAAAAAGGAGTTTTAGAAACAGAACCTTCTTAAAAAGATAGAGGTTAAGTAAAGATTGAGTATTTTTGCAGCTTTAAAATATTAACCTATGGCCGATTTGACGCAAGCAGAATGGGTAAAACGTTTAGAAAACGACAAAAGCGCGGTAATTCTTGATGTAAGAACCCAACAGGAAATGCAAGACGGGTACATTCCCGAAGCAATTAATATTGATATATTTGGAGGTCAGGCATTTTTAGAGGCTATTGATAAATTGGATAAGTCCAAAAATTATTACGTGTACTGTCGCTCGGGTAACCGCAGTGGGCAGGCTTGTGCAATTATGAGCAGCAGGGGTTTTGGCAATTGCTATAACCTAATTGGAGGTATGATGGAATGGGAGGGAGAGGTTATAGATTAGCGCCTCTTTTCCTGATCTAATCCTTTAAACCGTAGGGTTAACAAGAGCTTAAACCTTCTGAAAAACACTTTAGGTTATGGATTTTTTCCACAACGTACTTTACTTTTTTCAAAAACGAGGTTTCGAGGTAAGTCGTCGCATTGCTGAGCGTATAGGTATTCGTACCCGTGTGGTGCGGCTTTCGTTTGTGTACTTGGCATTTTTTACTTTAGGGTTCGGATTCGCGTTGTATTTATTTTTGGCTTTTTGGCTGCGAATCAAAGATTTAATCTACACCAAGCGAACCTCCGTATTTGATTTATAGTCATGTTGCGACTCTTTCGCTCAAAATTTTACCTCGCAGTACTGCTCATGTCCGCAGTGTTGCTTTCTGGCGTTTTGGGATATCATTATATTTCTGGGCTTACTTGGCTTGAGTCCTTGTATATGACCATCATTACCGTGACCACGGTGGGGTTTCAGGAAGTGCAACCTCTTTCCGATACTGCACGGTTATTTACCATTTTTCTTATTATTGCCAGTGTTTTTATTTTTGCTTTTGCCATTTCAGTAATCACCGAATATCTCCTGAGCAAGAATTCGATTGGTAATTTTAAAAAGAAGAAATTGAAACAGCGTATTGATCTCCTACAAAAGCACGTAATAGTCTGTGGTTATGGCCGTAATGGGTCGCAGGCTGCAGAGCGTCTTCAGGTATATAACCGACCGTTTGTAATCGTTGAAAAGCATCGGGAAACTATTGAAAAATTTGCCCCCGATTTTTTATTTATAGAAGGTGATGCCAATGAGGATAGTGTTTTGGAGGAGGCAGGGATACGTCGGGCAAGTTATTTAATAGTGGCATTACCCGATGACGCCATGAATCTCTTCGTGGTACTTACGGCCAGACAATTAAATCCTAATTTGTTTATAATCAGTCGGGCCTCTCAAATTTCTTCGGTTCGAAAATTGCAATTGGCTGGTGCCGATAAGGTTATAATGCCTGATAAAATAGGAGGCGATCACATGGCCTCGCTGGTGGTTATCCCAGATTTAATCACTTTCATGGATAAATTATCCATTCAAGGGGCGGGTACTACAAATCTGGAAGAGGTAAGTATAGAAGATTTTAGGGATCATATCGAGTGCAATACGCTTCGCGATTTGGATTTGAGACGTAAAACAGGATGTACCATAATCGGCTACATAAAACCCGACGGCACCTATATTATTAATCCCGAGGCAGATCTTCCTTTGGAACCTAGAAGCAAGGTCATAGTGTTGGGTAGGCCAGAGCAAATACTCAGGCTCAATGAAATGTTTCATATTGGCCAGGCTACCTGAGCAATATTTTAATTGAATCGACTTTGAATTTTTTTCAAACTGTTTTTTCATAGGTAAATTTATTTGGATTTCTTTTTTGACAGGGTGGATTTTTTTTAAGATATTGGCATCCCAACATCGCAAAAAGCGAATAAATCTAACCACCATGAAATTCAAAATCCAAAGCTTATTGGTCTTTTTTCTTCCACTTCTTTCTTCTGGACAGTCCAACGCGGAAGTAGGTTTAGATCAGAAAATTGATCAGGCATTTGCACCAGTTTCTGATTTTTTTAGTAAGGTCATATTCTTCGAAGTCTTTGGTACTCCTTTTGTGCTAATACTATTGGTAGGAAGTGCGGCATTCTTTACGGTGTACTTTAAGTTTCCAAATATTAGACACTTCTGGACAGCTATACGCGTGGTTCGTGGTAAATACGAAGCCGTAGAGCAGTACGGTTTAGAAAAAGTGGAACTACACATGACCGAAGAAGGTGATATGCCAGATACCATTCGGGATGAGAGCCAGACCGGTGAGGTAAGTCACTTTCAGGCACTGGCTACTGCCGTATCAGGAACTGTGGGGAATGGAAATATAGCAGGTGTTGCATTGGCAATTGCCTTGGGAGGCCCCGGAGCTACATTCTGGATGATTGTGTGCGGATTATTGGGTATGTCAACTAAATTCGTTGAATGTACCCTTGGCGTTCAGTTTAGAGATATTGGTAAGGACGGAACGGTATATGGGGGGCCTACCTACTACATTCAAAAAGGACTTGCTCAAAAAGGACTGGCTACCTTAGGTAAAATATCTGCAGTACTTTTTGCGATCTTTTGTATTGGAGGTTCCTTTGGAGGAGGTAATGCAGCTCAATCCAATCAGGCCACAATTGTGATAAAGGACTTGATGGGGTGGGAAAGTACGATGGCCGGTACTATTGTGGGCTTGGTTCTCGCAGTTTTAGTTGGTATTATCATTATTGGTGGTATTAAACGGATTGCGTCCGTAACCGAGAAGGTAGTGCCTTTTATGGCGTTATTATACATCATTGGATGTCTCTATATTATTTTATTAAATTTTTCACTCATCGATGATGCTTTAGCACTCATTATAAAAGAAGCTTTTAATCCTACGGCAATTGGTGTGGGAGGAGTAATCGGTGTACTGCTCGTAGGATTTCGACGGGCAGCATTTTCCAATGAGGCGGGTGCGGGTTCTGCATCTGTTGCGCATTCTGCAGTTAAAACTAAATATTCTGCCTCCGAAGGATTGGTTGCGCTGTTGGAGCCGTTTATCGATACTGTGGTGATTTGTACCATGACTGCATTGGTGATTATTATTTTTAATTTCGGCGGTTTTTTCACTTACGGAGGTGATGGCACCGGGGCAGTTTTGATTGATGGGGTTTCTTATGAAGGAGCGGGTATTACTTCCAAGGCATTTGCACAGTATATACCTTATTCACACGTCTTTTTGACTATTGCCGTAGTGCTTTTTGCAGTTTCAACTATGATTTCATGGTCCTATTATGGACTACAGTCCTGGAAATATTTATTTGGCCGCGGTAAACGCGCAGATTTAGTATACAAAATGTTATTTCTGACTTTTATTGTAATTGGTGCGGCAGCAAGCATGAATTCCATTTGGGCGTTTTCCGATGCAATGATTTTTGCCATGGTATTTCCAAATATGGTTGGTTTATATATTCTGTTTCCAGAAGTTCAAAAGCAGCTCAAGAGGTATCTCGATGCCGTTCGAAAGGTATACCATTCTTAAGGTATCATGGTGCATGGTTGTTGCAGTGAGATGCTGTAATTTAGCCATGTGAAATATATAAAATCCCACCTCTCTGGCGGTAAACGCATGCGAAGTGGGATTTTTTATTTTTCTCTGCTGCTATTGTTTTTGCAGGTGCTACAATACGTGCTAAATAAAAATTATTTGTCTGGCAGGCACTTTAATTTGGTCTTGGATAAACCTACCCAGCGCTGGATTGATTCTTGTAAATCGGCTAATACCAAGTCCTTAGAAGGCTACAAATTCAACCCCAATAAGCTATCAGAAAAACAGGCCTATCTCTTGGGTTTATCGCCAAATGGGCTTCGCGTTTTAGACAGTTTCATACAATCCGGAAAGCGCTATTATGATATAAATGCCCTGAAGGCCGATTTGCAGCTTTCAGATTCTCTGGCCTTTCTACTCCAATCGAAATTGCGATTTCCTAGAAAATCCAATAGCAAGATTACTTCTAATGCACCACCACAAATCATTTCCTGTCTTAATCGGGCTTCGGCCCAACAACTAACTTATGTTCGTGGTGTTGGACCCGTATTATCCCAACGAATTATTAAGTTTCGTGATGCATTGGGCGGATTTCAGCGCATTGATCAATTGCTGGATATTTATGGGTTAAATCCGGAGGTTGTGCGTTCCATTGCCGCCTTTTTTCCGGTGGTGAACAAGCCAGTGCCGGTTAAAATAAACCTCAATGAGGCTTCACGTTTTGAGCTCGTTAAATTTGTTTACTTTAGAATGGAGGAAGCCGATAAGATTTTGGAATACCGTGAAATTCATGGTGCTTTTAAAAGTACGTTGGAATTAGCCGGGGTGTTGGGTTGGTCAAGGGATAAAATTGATAGAATTGCTTTATATTTGGCCCTCTAAAAAATTGCTAGAATGAACGGAAGTTCGACAGAATTAAATTTTGAATACACACAAACCCAACTTCAGGTAGCCGAAGCTGCCAGGGATTTTGCTTTGCAATACCTTAAGCCACATGTGCGCGAATGGGATGAAAATCAAACTTTTCCGATTGAAGTTTTTAAGCGTGCAGGTACAATGGGCTTTATGGGAATCCTAATTCCAGAATATCTGGGAGGATCCGGTATGGGGTATCATGAGTATGTTGCAGTCATAGAAGAAATCTCTAAGGTGGACCCTTCTATAGGATTGTCCATTGCTGCTCATAACTCCTTGTGCACAAATCACATTTATTGCTTTGGCTCCGAGGATCAAAAATTAAAATGGATTCCTAAACTAGCACAAGGGGAGTGTATTGGCGCTTGGGGGCTTACAGAGCACAATACCGGTTCAGATGCCGGAGGCATGAATACTACCGCGGTTCCTGATGGGGATTACTGGATTCTTAATGGCGCAAAAAATTTTATCACCCACGGCATTAGCGGTGACGTAGCTGTGGTAATAGCAAGGACTGGAGAGAAGGGAGATAGCAGAGGTATGACTGCCTTTGTAGTGGAGAAAGATACACCTGGTTTTACGAGTGGTAAGAAGGAAGATAAGCTAGGTATGCGCGCGAGTGAAACGGCAGAGTTGATTTTCGACAATTGCCGTATCCCGGATGCTAATCGATTAGGGCCGGTAGGAGAAGGCTTTATTCAATCCATGAAAATATTAGATGGTGGTAGAATTTCTATTGGCGCGCTTTCGTTGGGTATTGCAAAAGGCGCTTACGAAGCAGCACTAAAATATGCCCAAGAACGCGTACAATTTGGCAAGCCCATCAGTGCATTTCAAGGCATTTCATTTAAACTAGCCGAAATGGCTACAGAAATAGAAGCATCTGAATTATTGGTTCATAAGGCGGCAAGTCTAAAGAATGCTGGTAAGCCTGTAACACAAATTAGCGCTATGGCCAAAATGTATGCGTCCGAAATGTGTGTGAGAGTATCTAATGAAGCCGTACAGGTACATGGAGGATATGGGTATACAAAAGATTTTCCAGTTGAAAAATTTTACCGAGATGCTAAACTTTGTACGATTGGGGAGGGCACCACGGAAATTCAGAAAGTTGTAATTTCAAAAAATATTTTAAAATAAGTAGCGGTTTTATAGGGATTCAGTCTATATTTGCACCCGCAATCCAAAAGAAAGGAGGTTAAGGCCTATGTTAATTATACCCGTTAAAGAAGGAGAAAACATCGATAGAGCGCTAAAGCGTTTTAAGCGCAAATTCGATCGTACTGGAACAATGCGTCAGTTGCGCAAGCGTCAGCAGTTTACAAAACCGTCTGTAGAGCACCGTCAGCAGGTTCTTAAAGCACGATATATACAGCATTTAAGAGATCAGGAAGAATTTTAATATTCTTTATCCTATTTATAAACCCCGGCCCAAAGTCGGGGTTTTTTTGTGGAATTCCCTTTTGTATTTGTAACTTTAAGTTATGTCTATAGACGATTTCGGAAAGTATCTGGATTCGGAGCGCAAATGTTCAAAACATACCGCTCGTGCCTATCTTGCAGATTTGAGGGCATTTGAGCAGTTCTACACCGTTGAATTTGAAGGCCATCAAATTGTTTCGGCATCTTATGCTTTAATTCGAAATTGGTTAGTTTCTTTGGTAGAATCCGGTATTTCAGCACGAAGTATTAACAGAAAGGCAGCTGCATTAAAAGCTTACTACTCCTACTGCTTGCGGTTAGGTTGTATTTCAGTGAATCCAATGGCAGTGCATAAGCCCCTTAAATACAATCGCAATGTTGAAATTCCATTTTCTGAATCCGAGATGGAACAATTGCTTCATGCCTTTCCCTGTGCGCATACTTATGAAGACTTTAGAGATCAAATGTTAATTGAATTGCTTTACGCTACCGGAATCCGGCGGGCTGAATTAATTGGTTTGCAAATTGAAGATGTGGATTTGCAAGGCGGATTAATTAAGGTTTTAGGAAAGCGAAATAAGGAGCGTTTGCTTCCGTTGATTCCAGCGGTTGCTGCCCGTCTCCAAGCGTATTTGGAAATGCGCAGGGAATCCTTTCCAAACCTCAGTTCTACCTCGCTTTTTCTTACTGTTACGGGCAATAAAATTTATGATTCGCTTGTTTATAGAGTAATAAAAAGGTACCTTAGAGAGGTTTCGGATAAGTCCAAGATTAGTCCGCATGTATTGCGACATACTTTTGCTACCCACTTATTGAATAAAGGGGCAAATATAAATGCTGTAAAAGACTTGCTTGGCCATGCATCTCTCGCATCTACGCAAGTGTATACTCACAACAGTATAGCTGAGTTAATGCGAATACATGAAAAAGCTCATCCTAGGAACCTGGAAATAGAGTAGTAACCACAAATTCTATGCATATGACTGTTAACATGCAATCCGTTAATTTTAATGCCGATGGTAAATTGCTAGATTTTACCCGTAAAAGGATTAACAAGTTGGATTTATTCTACGATCGCGTAGTGAATGCTGAAGTCTATTTTCGAGTCGAAAATACGAGCGAAAAAACAAATAAGATTGCGGAGATAAAATTACATGTTCCTAAGGATACCTTGTTGGTTAAAAAGCAATGTAAATCTTTCGAAGAAGCTGTGGATTTGGCATGTGGCTCACTTGAGCGATTGCTGTTAAAAAAGAAGGAAAAACCAAAGGTGAACAACCTGCTAAAATTTTAATCATTTTGTTTTGATTAAATAAATATTTCTCTACATTTGCAGTCCGTTAGAAATAGCGGACTTTTTTATGCCGTTTAAAGGCTAAAAAAGCCGATGTAGCTCAGCTGGCTAGAGCACGTGATTTGTAATCTCGGGGTCGTGGGTTCGAGTCCCTCCATCGGCTCAGAAGTTCTTGAAAATACAAAGGAGGGGAGATACTCAAGCGGCCAACGAGGACAGACTGTAAATCTGTTGGTTTCACCTTCGCAGGTTCGAATCCTGCTCTCCCCACAAAGATTTTTTCAGAGTGGGTGTCGAAAGCTTGCTTTCGTAAGGCCACGAGAAAAAATCTTTGGTCCTGGTTCACCAAACCAGGATCACCGAACAAAGTGAGGTAATCCTTGCCTGTTCGTAAGTTCATTGAGGATTCTCTCTAGGTGTCGAAAGCTTGCTTTCGTAAGGCCACGAGAAAAATCTTTGGTCCTGGTTCACCGAACCAGGATCACCGAACAAAGTGAGGTAATCCTTGCCTGTTCGTAAGTTCTTTAAAGAGGGGATTTTGTGCTTCGGAAGCGAGCAATCGAATTCGGAAGAATCATTGAAATATTGAAATTAAAATTGCGGGAGTAGCTCAGTTGGTAGAGCGTCAGCCTTCCAAGCTGAATGTCGCCGGTTCGAACCCGGTCTCCCGCTCAAAGTCCTTGGGCAAGTTTCTTTTGGTGCCTGTTTTGTGTATTAATTTACACCTAGCCGATTACTTGCGCCATTTTGCCGACGTAGCTCAGGGGTAGAGCGCTTCCTTGGTAAGGAAGAGGTCACGGGTTCAATTCCCGTCGTTGGCTCTAGATTGTATCAAAGCAATTGGTTTGTGGTGGGCCTTTTAGGAAATGAGGCCAATTGTTGAGAGTGAGTTTGTTTTTACTCGATTAAGGGTATTTCAAGCTTATTTTGGAGGAAGGATTTTCTCAATGTAATTGGGGAATTTTGATGAATGAAAGTTCGTCTTTTTCGGTAGGTTGAGAGGCATAATAGCTGTCAACCGCCGATTTGGTGCTTAAATGATTTGAACACTAATATAAACTAAGATTAAATACATTAACAATGGCTAAGGAAACTTTCGATCGTTCCAAACCCCACTTGAATATTGGTACAATTGGCCACGTTGACCACGGTAAAACTACCCTGACAGCTGCCATCACCACTGTTCTTGCTAAAGCAGGTTTATCTGAAATGCGGAGCTTTGACTCTATTGACAACGCTCCAGAAGAAAAAGAGCGTGGTATTACCATTAATACTTCACATGTGGAGTATCAAACTGCTAACCGTCACTACGCTCACGTTGACTGTCCTGGTCACGCGGATTACGTTAAGAACATGGTTACTGGTGCTGCTCAGATGGACGGTGCAATTTTAGTAGTTGCTGCGACTGATGGTCCTATGCCACAAACTCGCGAGCATATCCTTTTAGGTCGTCAGGTAGGTATTCCACGTATCGTTGTTTTCTTGAACAAAGTGGATATGGTTGATGATGAGGAATTGTTAGAGTTAGTAGAAATGGAAGTGCGTGAATTGCTTTCTTTCTATGAGTACGATGGTGATAACAGTCCTGTAATTGCTGGTTCTGCTTTGGGTGCCCTTAACGGCGAGGAGAAGTGGGTTCAAACCGTAATGGATTTGATGGAGGCTGTTGATAACTGGATTGAAATGCCACAGCGCGACGTTGATAAGGATTTCCTTATGCCAGTTGAAGACGTATTTACTATTACAGGTCGTGGTACTGTTGCAACCGGTCGTATTGAAACTGGTGTAGCTAAAACTGGTGATCCTGTAGAGATTATTGGTATGGGTGCAGAGAAGTTAACTTCTACTATAACCGGTGTAGAAATGTTCCGTAAAATTCTTGACCGCGGTGAAGCTGGAGATAACGTTGGTTTGTTGCTTCGTGGTATTGACAAGTCGAACATTAAGCGCGGTATGGTTATTTGTAAGCCAGGTTCCGTGAAACCTCATGCTAAATTTGAAGCAGAGGTGTATATCTTGAAAAAAGAAGAAGGTGGTCGTCACACGCCATTCCACAATAATTATCGTCCTCAGTTCTACGTTCGTACAACTGACGTAACTGGTACCATCAATCTACCTAGCGGTGTTGAAATGGTTATGCCAGGGGATAACCTTACAATCACTGTTGATTTGCTACAGCCGATAGCGCTTAACGTAGGTCTGCGTTTTGCAATTCGTGAAGGTGGTCGTACGGTTGGTGCTGGACAGGTAACCAAAATTTTGGATTAATCCTTCCTTAGGATTATAAAACAGTGAGGGGTCCCGTCCTGATCCAAATCGGGAAGGAACCCTTTCACTGTGAATACGGGTGTAGCTCAGTTGGTAGAGCACCGGTCTCCAAAACCGGGTGTCGGGAGTTCGAGTCTCTCCTCCCGTGCGTTTAGAGGAGAATTCAAAAGGTTGAATTCTCTTGATTTAAGTTAAAAGACAGTGATATGTTCACATATTTTAAAGAGTCTTACGAAGAATTGAAGAATCAGGTAACACTCCCTACTCGGGCAGAATCCTCTAACTTGATGGTTGTTGTTGCCGTTTTTTCCATTTTATTTTCTCTTGCAACCTGGGCGGTAGATTCTTTATTTTCAGAAGCCATTCAGGTCTATTTTAATGCGTTAATCGGATAAGGCGAAGCTATGTCTGAAGAATTGGAGAAGAAGTGGTATGTGGTTCGGGCCGTAAGCGGACAAGAAAACAAAATCAAGGGCTATATTGAGACCGAGGTTGAACGTCATGGTTTTGGCGATTTCCTTGAAGATGTTCTAGTGCCTACCGAAAAGGTGGTTCAAATCCGTAACGGAAAAAAGATAAACAAGGAACGTGTTTATTTTCCGGGTTACATTATGATAAAGGCCAATCTTACAGGAGAGATGATCCACATTATTCGGTCCATCACCAATGTTATTGGTTTTTTGGGAGAAACTAAGGGTGGTGACCCTGTGCCTTTAAGAAAATCCGAAGTAAATCGCATGCTCGGGAAAGTGGATGAGCTCGCCGTTAATACTGATAATATTTCTATACCATTTATCTTAGGCGAAACCATCAAAGTCATAGATGGTCCTTTCAATGGGTTTAATGGTACGGTAGAAAAAATAAACGAAGAAAAGCGTAAACTGGAAGTTATGGTTAAAATATTCGGAAGAAAAACACCATTGGAACTCAGTTATATGCAAGTAGAGAAAGTTTAAAATAGTGTTACAATCAAAAGCGGAATTGCTTCCAATTGATTTCGTTTTTACCCTCTTGATATTTATTACAATAGGTTTATAAATTTCAGGAAAAACTTGGGTCGGTTGGGATCGTCCTGAGTGTACTTAATTAAATTATACAATGGCAAAAGAAGTAAGTAAAGTAGTTAAACTACAAGTTAAGGGAGGTGCTGCGAACCCGTCGCCACCGGTTGGACCTGCTTTAGGTGCTGCCGGCGTTAACATCATGGAGTTCTGTAAGCAATTTAATGCGCGTACACAGGACAAACCGGGCAAGATTCTGCCTGTTGTTATCACGGTATATACGGACAAATCATTTGAGTTCGTTGTTAAAACACCTCCAGCAGCTGTTCAGCTAATGGAAGCGGCCAGCGTTAAAAAAGGGTCTGGAGAGCCAAACCGGTCAAAGGCAGGTAGTGTTACCTGGGATCAAATTAAGGTCATTGCGGCTGATAAAATGGTCGATTTGAATGCGTTTACCGAGGAGTCGGCAATGAGTATGGTTGCAGGTACTGCACGCTCAATGGGACTTAAAGTAACTGGAAAACGTCCTTTTTAATACAGTAAAGCTCTTTTAAGATGGCAAAATTAACAAAGAAGCAGAAAGAGGCGCGCGCTAAGATAGATCGTAATAAGCTCTACTCGCTCGCAGAGGCCTCCCAATTAATCAAAGACGTTACCAATGTAAAGTTCGATGCATCAGTTGACATCGCTGTACGTTTGGGCGTGGATCCTCGTAAGGCAAATCAAATGGTTCGCGGTGTTGTTTCACTTCCGCACGGTACCGGTAAAGATGTTAAAGTTTTGGCTTTAGTAACACCGGATAAGGAGGCTGAAGCAAAGGAAGCTGGGGCCGATTTTGTTGGGCTTGATGAATATCTCGAGAAAATCAAAGGTGGATGGACCGATGTAGATGTTATCATTACCATGCCAGCTGTAATGGGAAAACTTGGTCCTCTTGGTAGAGTACTAGGACCTCGTGGTCTTATGCCCAATCCAAAGACAGGTACTGTAACCATGGAAATTGGTAAAGCAGTAACAGAAGTGAAATCAGGTAAAATTGATTTCAAGGTCGATAAAACCGGTATCGTGCATGCTGCGATTGGTAAGGTGTCTTTTACACCTGATAAAATTGCTGATAATGCTAAGGAACTTATCGATACCTTGGTGAAATTGAAGCCTGCTGCAGCTAAAGGGGTGTACATGAAAAGTATTTACATGTCTAGCACTATGAGTCCGAGTGTTCAACTAGATCCTAAAGCGGTCTAAAAATAATCGAACAAAAAATGACCAGAGAAGAAAAAGCAATCGTTATTGAAGATTTGACGGCGCAACTCGGGGCCAATCCGGTAATTTATCTTGCCGATACTTCTGGCCTAGATGCAGCGACCACCTCGGATCTTCGCAGAGCATGCTTTAAAGCAAACATAAAATTGGCGGTAGTAAAGAATACACTACTTGCCAAGGCTATGGAGGCTTCCGATAAGGATTTTGGCGAATTGCCAGAAGTGCTTAAAGGAAGTACTTCGCTAATGATGTCTGAAACAGGAAATGCACCCGCAAAGCTTATTAAAGGATTTCGCAAGAAGTCGAATAGGCCGTTCTTAAAGGGTGCCTACATTGAGGAGGCAATTTACATTGGCGATGATAAACTTGAGGCATTAATCAACCTCAAGTCTAGAGAGGAAATGATTGGAGAAATTGTAGGCTTACTACAATCTCCTGCCAAGAATGTGATTTCCGGATTAAAATCTGGAGGTGGCAAACTGGCGGGTATCCTGAAAACCCTTTCTGAAAAATAATTTGTACGCACTAATAATTAATTAATATTTCAAACCGATTTTAAACGATAGAAAAATGGCAGATTTGAAAGAATTCGCAGAACAGTTAGTAAACCTTACTGTGAAAGAAGTTAACGAATTGGCTAACATCCTTAAGGAAGAATACGGAATCGAGCCTGCTGCTGCTGCTGTAGCTGTAGCTGGACCTGCTGCTGGTGGTGACGCTGGTGATGCTGCAGAGGAGAAAACCGAATTCGATGTAATCCTTAAGGCTGCTGGTGCTTCGAAACTTGCAGTTGTTAAACTTGTTAAGGAATTAACCGGTCTTGGTCTTAAAGAAGCAAAAGACATCGTTGACAGTGCTCCTAAGCCTGTTAAAGAAGGAGTTTCAAAAGACGAAGCTGAGGGAATTAAAAAATCTTTGGAAGAAGCTGGAGCAGAAGTTGAGCTTAAATAATTGTTCTTACCAAATGGTTTAGGTTTAGGTCTTCCGCCTTTATGGTGGGTAGACCTAAACCCTTTTATAATATGTATATAAAGTTATATACGGCCCCCCGCAGTATTCACGAATAATTTTGTCCATCGATGGCCACACAAAAAACTGAAAGAATAAGCTTTGCCTCTGCCAAGAACATTCCGGATTATCCCGATTTTCTTGATATTCAGATAAAATCATTCCAGGACTTTTTTCAATTAGAAACCAAATCCGACGAACGGGGTAATGAAGGTTTATACAGTACCTTCATGGAAAACTTTCCGATTACGGACACTCGTAACCAATTCGTTTTGGAATTCCTGGATTATTTTATAGATCCACCGAGATATTCTATACAAGAGTGTATCGAGCGCGGATTAACGTATAGTGTTCCTCTCAAAGCACGACTCAAGTTGTACTGTACAGATCCGGAACATGAGGATTTTGAAACCATTGTACAGGATGTATACTTAGGGACGATACCCTACATGACCCCAAGTGGCACCTTTGTGATAAATGGCGCCGAGCGTGTTGTTGTTTCTCAGCTGCACCGTTCACCTGGCGTGTTTTTTAGTCAATCTTTCCACGCCAATGGAACAAAACTATATTCAGCTCGAGTAATTCCTTTTAAAGGTTCTTGGATTGAATTTGCTACCGATATCAATAGCGTGATGTACGCGTATATTGATCGTAAAAAGAAATTGCCGGTTACTACCTTATTCCGTGCCATTGGCTTTGAACGGGACAAGGACATTCTTGAGATCTTCGATTTGTCTGAAGAAATTAAAGTGTCAAAAGCCGCGCTTAAAAAAATATTAGGAAGAAAACTCGCTGCCCGTGTTTTAAATACTTGGCACGAAGATTTCGTAGATGAAGATACCGGTGAGGTGGTTTCCATTGAGCGGAATGAAATTGTTTTAGATCGGGATACAATTCTTGAAAAAGAGCATCTAGACTTGATCTTGGAGGCCGACGTTAAGACTGTACTCTTGCATAAAGAGAACAACGCTCAAAGTGATTATGCCATTATTCATAATACCCTTCAAAAAGATCCTACCAACTCAGAGAAAGAGGCTGTAGAACATATCTATCGTCAATTGCGGAACGCTGAGCCGCCAGATGAAGAAACGGCTAGGGGCATTATCGATAAATTATTTTTCTCTGACCAACGATATAACCTGGGAGAGGTTGGTCGTTACAGAATGAATAAGAAGTTGGGACTTGATATCGGAATGGATAAGCAAGTGCTTACTAAAGAAGATATTATTACAATTATCAAGTACCTGATTGAGCTTATCAATAGCAAAGCCGAAATTGATGATATCGATCACTTGTCTAACCGTCGTGTTAGAACAGTAGGTGAGCAATTATCGGCTCAGTTTGGCGTTGGTTTGGCGAGAATGGCGCGTACAATTCGGGAAAGAATGAACGTAAGGGACAACGAAGTGTTTACTCCGATAGACCTTATTAATGCTAAAACGCTTTCTTCTGTAATCAATTCATTTTTTGGGACTAATCAGTTGTCTCAATTTATGGATCAAACCAATCCGCTTGCTGAAATTACTCATAAGCGCCGTCTTTCTGCGCTAGGACCTGGAGGTTTATCACGTGAACGCGCAGGATTTGAGGTACGCGACGTACACTACACGCATTACGGTAGATTGTGTCCTATTGAAACTCCGGAAGGACCTAACATTGGTCTGATTTCCTCTTTGTCGGTCTTTGCCAAGGTAAACCACATGGGCTTCTTGGAAACCCCTTACCGCAAAGTAACTGAGGGCAAAGTTGCACTGGATTCATTTGCCTTTTTAAGCGCGGAAGAGGAAGAGGGAATGAAAATTGCCCAAGCCAATATCCCGCTTCAGGAAAACGGAACGATTGATACCGATAAGGTAATCGCTAGGGAAGAAGGTGATTTTCCTGTTACCGATCCCTTGGATGTCAATTTCACCGATGTGGCTCCGAACCAGATTGCTTCCATTTCGGCATCACTAATTCCATTTTTGGAACACGATGATGCAAACCGGGCCTTGATGGGATCGAACATGATGCGCCAGGCTGTTCCGCTACTTAAGCCCGAGGCACCGATTGTAGGTACTGGACTTGAGCGTCAGGTGGCCACCGATTCTAGGGTGTTGATTAATGCGGAAGGCGATGGCGTTGTAGAATATGTAGATGCCAAGAAAATCATAATTCGTTACGAAAGAAACGAAGAGCAGCGTCTAGTTAGTTTTGAGGACGACTTTAAAACCTATGAACTGGTTAAGTTCCGCAAAACCAACCAAGGCACCAGCATTAACTTGAAGCCTATTGTTCGCAAAGGCGACAAGGTAAAAAAAGGAGAAGTGCTTTGCGAAGGTTATGCTACTCAAGGTGGTGAATTGGCCTTAGGAAGAAACCTCAAGGTGGCATTTATGCCTTGGAAGGGATATAATTTCGAAGATGCGATTGTGATTTCTGAGAAGGTGGTTCGCGAGGATATTTTTACTTCCATCCATATCGATGAATATGCATTAGAAGTTCGTGACACCAAACTGGGTGCAGAAGAGCTTACGAATGATATTCCAAACGTATCGGAAGAGGCAACCAAAGACTTGGACGAATACGGTATGATTCGGGTGGGAGCAGAAGTAAAACCTGGAGACATCTTAATTGGAAAAATTACGCCTAAGGGTGAATCTGACCCAACACCGGAGGAAAAACTGTTACGCGCCATTTTTGGGGATAAGGCCGGCGATGTTAAAGACGCATCATTGAAAGCACCTCCATCTTTAAATGGAGTAGTGATCGACAAGAAACTTTTCTCTAGGTCTATTAAAGATAAACGTAAGCGTTCCGAAGATAAAGAAGCTATTTCACGCTTAGAGTTGGAGTATGAGGTTAAATTCCAACAACTTAAGGATGTTTTAGTTGAGAAACTTTTCCAATTGGTAAATGGAAAAACTTCTCAAGGTGTAATGAATGACCTGGGAGAAGAAGTATTGCCAAAAGGTAAAAAGTACACCCAAAAGATGCTCAATGCCGTTGATGATTTTGCGCACCTTGTTGGGGGTAGTTGGACCACAGATACGCAAACTAATACCTGGGTTGCAGATTTGTTGCACAATTACAAGATAAAGCTGAATGACTTACAGGGTAATTTGCGCCGTGATAAATTTACCATCTCTGTAGGAGATGAATTACCTGCAGGAATCATGAAGCTGGCAAAGGTTTATATCGCCAAAAAGCGAAAGCTTAAGGTGGGTGATAAAATGGCGGGTCGTCATGGAAATAAGGGTATTGTTGCTCGTATTGTTCGTCAGGAAGATATGCCATTCTTGCAAGATGGTACCCCGGTAGATATTGTACTTAATCCACTTGGTGTACCTTCTCGTATGAATATCGGTCAGATTTACGAAACCGTATTGGGATGGGCTGGAAAAGAATTGGGCACGAATTACGCTACCCCAATTTTTGACGGTGCTACAATGGATGATATCGACCGGTTAACAGCTCAGGCGGGAATTCCGCAATACGGTCATACTTATTTGTTTGATGGCGGTACTGGTGAACGATTCCATCAACCTGCAACTGTAGGTATCATTTATATGCTCAAGCTTGGCCACATGGTAGACGATAAGATGCACGCTCGTTCCATTGGACCTTACTCACTTATTACCCAACAACCATTGGGAGGTAAAGCTCAATTTGGTGGACAGCGTTTTGGTGAGATGGAGGTATGGGCTCTTGAAGCTTATGGAGCCTCTGCTACACTCCGAGAAATTTTGACCGTGAAATCGGACGATGTTATCGGAAGAGCGAAGACCTATGAATCAATCGTAAAAGGAGAAAGCATGCCGGAACCCGGTTTACCAGAATCTTTTAATGTATTGATGCACGAATTGAAAGGATTGGGTCTGGATATCCGTCTCGAAGAATAAGCTGAAATTACAACATTAATTTAGTCCCATATTAGAATGGCACGACTTAACGATACAACACAAGTCAAAAGGTTTGACAAAATTTCAATAGGATTGGCTTCTCCGGAATCAATCTTGGCAGAATCCCGTGGCGAAGTTTTGAAGCCTGAAACTATTAATTACCGCACTCACAAACCTGAACGTGACGGTTTATTTTGCGAGCGTATTTTTGGTCCGGTTAAGGATTATGAATGCGCCTGCGGAAAATATAAGCGAATTCGCTATCGTGGAATCGTATGTGATCGCTGTGGTGTGGAAGTAACCGAAAAGAAGGTTAGACGTGATCGCGTAGGTCATATTAACCTTGTGGTTCCGGTAGCTCATATTTGGTATTTCCGGTCCTTACCTAATAAAATAGGTTATTTGTTAGGGCTTCCGTCCAAGAAATTGGATATGATAATTTACTACGAACGTTACGTGGTAATTCAGCCCGGTATTGCTAAAGGGCCCGATGGCGAGGAGTTACGCGCATTGGATTTCTTAACCGAGGAGGAATATTTGAATATTTTGGATACCCTTCCTGCAGATAATCAATACCTTGAGGATAGTGATCCCAATAAGTTCGTTGCAAAAATGGGTGCCGAATGTTTGGTAGACTTACTTGCACGGCTTAACTTAAAAGAGCTTTCTTATGAACTCCGGGATAAAGCACACACGGAAACCTCTAAACAGCGTAAAACTGAAGCGTTAAAGCGTCTTCAAGTGGTTGAGGCCTTCCGCGAATCCATGGAAAACAGGGAAAATAAGCCGGAGTGGATGATTATGAAAGTTATTCCGGTTATTCCACCGGAATTACGTCCCTTGGTGCCATTGGACGGCGGACGATTTGCGACATCGGATTTAAATGATTTATACCGTAGGGTAATTATACGCAATAATCGTCTTAAAAGACTCATGGAGATTAAAGCTCCTGAGGTGATTTTACGGAATGAAAAGCGGATGTTACAAGAAGCAGTAGATTCACTTTTTGACAATACACGTAAAGCCTCTGCGGTTAAAACAGAGTCCAATAGACCTCTAAAATCACTTTCTGATTCTTTAAAGGGAAAACAAGGTAGATTCCGTCAAAACCTTCTCGGTAAGCGTGTAGATTATTCTGCACGTTCTGTAATCGTTGTTGGTCCGGAAATGAAGTTATACGAATGTGGTTTGCCAAAAGATATGGCTGCTGAATTGTATAAGCCATTTGTGATTCGGAAGCTTATTGAGCGCGGTATTGTTAAAACGGTAAAATCGGCCAAGAAGATTATAGATAAGAAAGAACCCGTAGTTTGGGATATTCTTGAAAACGTTTTAAAAGGTCACCCAGTTTTATTAAACCGGGCCCCAACCTTACACCGATTGGGGATTCAGGCGTTTCAACCAAAATTAATAGAAGGTAAAGCTATTCGTTTGCACCCCCTTGTATGTACGGCATTTAATGCTGATTTTGACGGGGATCAAATGGCAGTTCACTTGCCGTTAGGCGCCGAAGCTATATTGGAGTCGCAGTTGTTAATGTTGGCTTCTCATAATATTCTTAATCCCGCCAACGGATCTCCGATTACAGTACCTTCTCAGGACATGGTTCTTGGATTGTACTATATGACTAAGGAGCGGAAATCCACCAAAGAGGTTCCAGTTTTAGGAGAAGGGTCAACCTTTTATGGTGCAGAAGAAGTACAGATAGCCTACAATGAAGGACGCATCAATCTCAATGCCGGAATTAAAGTTCGGGTTAAAGATTTGAATGAGAAGGGAGAATTAGTATATCGAATTATTGCAACTACTGCAGGACGTGTATTGTTTAATACTGTTGTACCGGAAAAAGTCGGTTATATCAATGAAGTTTTAAACAAGAAATCGCTGCGGGATATTATTGGTCGTATTTTATCCATTACTGACGTACCTACTACCTCTGATTTCTTGGATAAAATGAAGACTATGGGATATGAATTCGCTTTTAAGGGAGGTTTGTCCTTCTCCTTGGGTGATATTATTATACCAAAGGAAAAGCAGGAAATGATTGATGAGGCAAACGGTCAGGTAGACGGAATCATGATGAATTACAACATGGGTCTGATTACCAACAACGAGCGCTACAATCAGGTTATTGACGTGTGGACCACTACCAATGCACACCTAACTGAACTAGCGATGAAGCGCATTCGCGAAGATCAGCAAGGGTTTAATTCCGTGTACATGATGCTCGATTCTGGTGCACGGGGTTCCAAGGAACAGATTCGCCAGCTTACCGGTATGCGAGGACTTATGGCTAAACCTAAAAAGTCTACTGCAGGAGGTGGGGAAATTATTGAGAACCCTATTCTTTCGAACTTTAAGGAGGGACTTTCAATTCTTGAGTACTTTATTTCAACTCACGGTGCGCGTAAGGGTCTTGCAGATACGGCACTTAAGACTGCAGATGCAGGGTATTTAACGCGTCGTCTGGTAGACGTTTCTCAGGATGTTATTATTAATATAGAGGACTGCGGTACCTTAAGAGGGGTAGAAGTAGAAGCACTTCGTAAAAATGAAGAGGTTGTTGAAACCCTTGGAGAGCGTATTTTAGGTCGCGTTTCTCTTTACGATGTATACAATCCGCTTACCGGAGACCAATTATTGAAGGCCGGAGCAGAGATCATGGAGGCCGATATTCAAAAAATTGAAGAATCTCCAATAGATAGAGTGGAGGTGCGTTCTGCTCTAACATGCGAGGCTCCTCAGGGTATTTGTGCAAAATGTTACGGTCGTAATCTTGCTACCAATAAGATGGTTCAGCGCGGAGAGGCTGTAGGTGTTGTTGCTGCTCAATCGATTGGTGAACCAGGAACGCAGCTGACCCTGAGAACATTCCACGTTGGAGGTATTGCGGGTAACATTTCGGAAGAAAGCAAGCTCGAAGCTAAGTTTGGAGGTATTGTTGAAATCGAAGACCTGCGTGCTGTAGCAGGGCAGGATTCCGAAGGGAATAAAGTTGATGTAGTAATTTCAAGGACTTCTGAAATTAAAATTGTAGATGCTAAAACCGGAATTACGCTTAGCACTAATAACATACCTTACGGTTCTTTCCTTTTTGTGAAAAATGGAGCAACAATAAATCGAGGCGATGTAATATGTCAATGGGATCCTTATAACGGTGTTATCGTTTCTGAATTTACTGGTAAGATTGCTTATGAAAATATTGAGCAAGGTGTTACATATCAAGTAGAAATTGACGAACAAACTGGATTCCAGGAAAAGGTAATTTCTGAATCTAGAAATAAACGATTAATTCCAACCTTACTCATTCAAAACAGTAAAGGTGAGACCTTACGTTCTTATAACTTGCCATTGGGATCGCATCTTATGGTCGATAATGGTGAAAAAATTTCGGAAGGTAAGATTTTAGTTAAGATTCCAAGGAAGTCTGCTAAGGCAGGGGATATTACCGGAGGTCTACCTCGGGTTACGGAACTTTTTGAAGCGCGCAATCCTTCAAATCCCGCAGTGGTTTCTGAAATCGACGGGGTAGTTTCTTTTGGTAAGATTAAACGAGGTAATCGGGAGATCATAATCGAATCTAAAACCGGTGAGGTCAAGAAGTATTTGATTAAGCTAAGTAATCAAATTTTGGTTCAGGAAAATGACTATGTTCGTGCGGGTATGCCGCTTTCCGATGGGTCAATTACACCAGAAGATATTTTGGCAATCAAAGGTCCTTCGGCAGTACAACAGTACTTGGTAAATGAGGTACAAGAGGTATATCGCCTTCAGGGTGTAAAGATTAATGATAAACACTTTGAAGTTATTGTACGTCAGATGATGCGTAAAGTGCAAATTGAAGATCCGGGAGATACTATATTCCTAGAAGGTCAGTTGGCACATAAAGACGACTTCATTGCTGAAAATGATAATATTTTTGGTAAGAAGGTGGTTACGGATGCGGGTGATTCAGAGAATTTGAAACGTGGTCAGATACTAACATTACGCGAACTTCGGGACGAAAATTCGATACTTAAGCGTTCAGACAAAACTTTAGTTCAGGCCCGAGATGCTGTCGCAGCCACTGCAACGCCTATATTACAGGGTATTACCAGAGCTTCTCTTCAGACTAAATCGTTTATATCAGCGGCCTCATTCCAAGAAACCACCAAGGTTCTGAATGAAGCAGCAGTTAACGGTAAAATCGATAATTTAGAAGGACTGAAGGAGAATGTGATTGTTGGTCATAAAATTCCTGCTGGAACGGGAATGCGTGATTACGATAATATCATTGTTGGATCCCGCGAGGAGTACGACGAGATAATGGCCCGCAGGGAAGAATTTAAGTTCTAAATCTTAATTAAGCCCTCGAATTATTATTCGAGGGCTTTTTATTTTTAAGCTATGGCAGATCAATCGGAGACGAATCCACAACAACAAATTAACATTGAATTGGATGAACAGACAGCCGATGGAGTTTATTCCAACCTGGCAATTATAAATCATTCAGTGTCTGAATTTGTTGTAGATTTTGTGAGTATAATGCCCGGTAGGCCTAAGGCAAAAGTTAAAAGTCGCGTCATTTTGACTCCGCAGCACGCCAAGAAGTTTTTAAAAGCATTAGGGGAAAATATTCAGCGCTACGAAAAGGCCAATGGAAGTATCAAGGAATTTGAACAACCAGTCATTCCTTTGAATTTTGGGCCTACAGGAGAGGCTTAGTTTTTCTTTACGCTTTATTAAATTCGTTTATGCGTGCATTTTATACGGTAGTGTTATTGATTATCAGTAATACTTTCATGACCCTTGCCTGGTAAGGGCATTTAAAATTTTCCGAATGGAAATGGTTCAACAAGTTAGGGCTAATTTCAATTGTTTTTCTGAGTTGGAGTATCGCCTTATTTGAATACCTTTTTCAGGTTCCCGCCAATAAATTTGGCTTTAAAGGTAACGGTGGACCGTTTAATCTTGTGGAGTTAAAGGTTTTGCAGGAAGTAATTACACTGGTAATTTTTGCAGTGTTTACCTTGTTTTTCTTTAAAACCGAACAATTGAGAATTAATCACGGTATCGCTGCCGTATTTTTTATTTTAGCAGTTTATTTTGTTCTTAAAAAATAAAACGCGTCGTTTTATCCCTTTCATGTTAGGTATACAGACTAAAAATCTACCTTGTATTAGACGGTAGTACTGTTTGTAAATAGAGCCTTTTTCGAATGCTTTCGGATTTGTTTTTTAATCTTTTATAGGGCAAGAACACTACTTTTTCCAGCCAAGATTGCACGACGTTAGAAGCTAAAATGCCCTTGAATACCTTTGGCAGAAGGCTAAACAAACTCGGAGGTGAAATGTAATTTTACACTTGGATATTTATCTCGGGTCATTTGGAGTGAAAATGAAGAATCTGCCAAAAACACAAGTTGTCCCCTTTTATCTTTAGCCAAAAATTTTTGCTTTACGCGCAAAAAGTCTTGATATTCCGGACTTTTAGGATCTTCAGCTTCTACCCAACAAGCCTTGTGAACCGGAAAAGGTTCGTAGCTGCATTTTGCGCCGTATTCATGTTCCAGACGGTACTGAATAACCTCATACTGCAGGGCTCCAACAGTTCCGATTACTTGCCTACCATTTAATTCCAGGGTAAATAACTGGGCTACGCCTTCATCCATTAGCTGATCAATGCCTTTCGCCAATTGCTTGGATTTCATTGGATCCGCATTGTTAATGTAACGGAAATGTTCGGGGGAAAAGGAAGGGATTCCTTTATAGTTCAAAATTTCTCCTTCCGTAAGCGTGTCCCCAATTTTAAAATTACCCGTGTCATGCAACCCTACAATATCTCCGGGAAATGAAAAGTCAACAATCTCCTTCTTTTCTGCAAAAAATGCATTCGGACTTGAAAATTTTAATTGTTTACCCAGTCTTACGTGCAAATACGGCTTGTTTCGCTCAAAGGTCCCGGAAACAATTTTGAGAAAAGCCAGTCTATCCCTATGTTTAGGATCCATGTTGGCGTGAATTTTGAACACAAATCCTGTTAGCTGATTTTCGGATGGATCAACTAAACGTTCTTCCGCATTCTTTGGTCTGGGTGATGGGGCTATTTCTATAAAGCAATCTAAAAGCTCTCGAACTCCAAAGTTATTCAGAGCCGAACCAAATAGAACAGGTTGCAGGTGGCCGGCCAGATATGCTTCCCGGTCAAATTCCGGATACACGCCGCTCACTAATTCCAGGTTGTCACGAAGGGTTTCAGCTGCTTTACTACCAATTAATTGATCCAATTCAGGATTAGATATATCGTCGATAGAAGTGGTTTCTTCCACTTTCTTTTTACTTGATCCACTAAAAAGGTTTACGTTCCTTTCAAAGATGTTATAGATACCTTTAAAATCATAACCCATACCAATTGGAAAACTTAAGGGAGTTACCGATAACCCCAGTTTTTGTTCCACTTCATCCAGTAAGTCAAAGGCATCGCGTCCCTCCCGATCCAATTTGTTTATAAAGACAATCATGGGGATATTGCGCATGCGACAAACCTCTACAAGTTTTTCGGTTTGTTCTTCAACACCTTTGGCTACATCTATTACTACAATTACGCTGTCTACAGCTGTAAGGGTTCGAAAGGTGTCTTCTGCAAAATCCTTATGCCCAGGTGTATCTAAAATGTTTATTTTTTTATCCTTATATGAAAAGGCCAATACCGAAGTAGCCACAGATATACCACGTTGCCTTTCGATTTCCATAAAATCACTGGTAGCCCCTTTTTTAATTTTATTGTTTTTCACGGCTCCGGCTTCCTGAATGGCACCCCCAAATAGAAGTAGTTTTTCAGTTAAAGTAGTTTTACCGGCATCTGGGTGAGAAATAATACCAAAGGTTCGCCTGCGGGCAATTTCCTGTTTAAAGGTCACAATAGAATATTTTTTGCAAAAATACCAAAATTATAAGTTAAGCCTTTGCTTTTGCCGGAGTTTATGAAGTGGTTTTTAATGGTTTTATGGGCATTTGCATGGGCATGTTATGTCGCTATATTTTCACAAAATCAAAAAGAATTGGTTTAATTATTTAGTTTGATTTTTTATTGCATAATTCGTTGATAAATTGCATTTTAACGAAAATAATCGTCCTTTAAAGAGTAATTTGTATTGTAGCAGGTAGGAGATTTGTTCCATATCGGGAATAACTTATCTTGCAGTGATTTTATGCTTGGTACTCGATTTTGAAAGCTGAGTAGCCTTACGTGCATAATATTTAATTTAGTCGAATGCGTAGCTGGTTTAAAAACTTTTGGGGTGTATTTTATCTGTTGCTACTAACAGGTGCTTTTTCTTCATTTACACTAACGCCATTCGCTGAAGGGGCCACTGAAATTGTGGCCAAAGAAAGGAATAAAAGGATCGATTCCGACGGAGATGGCATTCCCGATTCTACGGATGAAGACGACGACAATGACGGCATCACGGACTTTATGGAAGACGATAATAGTGATGGGGACGATGCCTGTCATACTGCACCGAGAGACACCGATGGTGATGGTATTCCAGATTATCGCGATATCGATTCCGATAATGATGGAATTTTAGACCTAATTGAAGCTCAGGTTTCATTCGGTTTTATTTCTCCTTCAGGGCAGGATTCAGACCGAAATGGCTTAGATGATAGTTTTGAGCAGCTTCCCGGACAATGCGATGGTATCGTTCCTTTAGATTCTGACCAAGATGGGGTTCCTGATTATTTGGATTTAGATTCGGATAATGACGGTATTCCTGACAATGTAGAAGGCCAATCTACCTTCGATTACCTGGCACCTTCAGGTAAAGATTCCGATAAGGACGGTTTAGATAATAACTATGACGGTTATGGAAATTATGGTATTTCTCCTCTAAACACAGATGGAACCGATGATCCGGATTTTAGAGATACAGATTCGGATAATGATTTAGTGCCTGATAATAATGAGGGAAATGATTTTAATTTCGACGGTATTGCAGATTGGATTTTTCAGGATTTGGATAGTGATGGGGATGGATTGGACGACGGTTACGAAGGTTCTGAGGTCAACGATGGATACGATGTAAACGATGAAATCGAAATTCCGTCCGAAGATTTGCCGGATACAGATGGCACCGAAGATGTCAACTATAGGGATTCTGACGATGATGGAGATGGGATTAATACGCAAGAAGAAGACAATAATGAAGATGGTGACCCTACGAATGATGATGCCGATGGAGACGATGTGCCTGATTATTTGGATCCGGATCCCCTTCTGGTCCCCGAGGCCTTAAATGATACCTTTGATATTCAGGAAGATTCGATTGGATTACTTGATTTGTTAGCCAATGATTTGGACGTGCCAACCACAGGTACATTGAATATTGCAAATACCCCTTTGAATGGTGTTCTTACCATAAATCAGAACGACACCCCCGAAAATCCTGCGGACGATACGGTGACCTATGTTCCCGATGCAAACTTTTCAGGTAATGATTCATTTACTTATACGCTTTGCGACGCAAATGGAATTTGCAGTACCGCCACAGTAAGCATAACGGTAACTCCGGTAAACGATACCCCGCTAGCCGATGATCAATCGGTGAACACAGCCGAAGACACTTCGTTAGACATTACCCTGTTGGGCAGCGATGTAGACGGGGATGCGCTCACCTATGAAATCGCTACGGCACCGGCCCACGGTAGTGTAACGCTCTTGGGTGATACCGCTACCTATACTCCGGATGCTAATTACCACGGTGCAGACAGTTTTACCTTTACCGTTTCAGACGGGGCGCTGACTTCTTCGGCAGCCACAGTAAGCATAACGGTAACTCCGGTAAACGATACCCCGCTAGCCGATGATCAATCGGTGAGCACAGCCGAAGACAC
>JBJOHX010000096.1:0-4160 GCA_046047415.1 Bacteroidota bacterium | reverse complement strand
TAATAGGAGGTTAATAGCAAAATTAAATTGGAATAAGCTTTAGTTTTACAGTTTATATGTTTCTGTAAATTGACTCAAAAGGCACCCTAAAACGTTCCCCATAGACTCCTTTAGGTGTTCGGATGCCACAACTCACCACCATATTAATTTCTGCTCCTCGGGGCAATTTGAGTAATTTTTTTACGCGATACGAATCAAACCCTTCCATTGGGCAGGTATCATAACCTACTGCTGCCATACTTATCATAAATGTTTGAGCCGCCAATCCACAGGTTTTGTGTACCACTACGCGCATGTCTCTTTCACGAACTTGTCGGTATATGGGTCTAAAAATTCCTGTAATCATGGCAATTCCCCAACGGAACCAACCCATGAGTCCTAAAAAATTGCGGTATAAGAACGGGATTAATTTTTTGTAGTAAATACGAATTCCTGCAGCACGACCTTTTGGTTTTTCGCCGGGTTTGAGTGGAAATTGATCGTCAATCATAGCCAGATTTGCCTTGGCACGTTTGCTCCATAGATCCTTACGTGTAACAAAAACCACAAGTTGTTGTGCTGTTTTGGCTGCATTTTGATTTAAACAAAGTGGCGCCATCTTTGACAATATTTCTGGCGAGGTAATGTGATAAAATTCCCAAAGTTGCATGTTGCTGCTGTTTGGAGCCAAGGACGCCTGTTCCAGGCATTTTCGAACCGTATTTTCAGCTATAGGTTTTTCGGAATCGTATACCCTTACGGAACGGCGATAATTTATGGCTTGTGAAACCGTAAGTTCTGTAGGGTTTGAGTCGTTATTGGATGTAGAAGTTGTCATAGCTATCCGAAAATAATAAGGGTTGAAAAATTTGAGGCACTATTTACTCTCCGGGATGGTATTTCAGAATGGCGGTTTTGAGCACTTCTTCCCGATCAAAGGACATGGGTTTTGTCTTAAAGTTCTGATAGAGTTCCATCTGGTCATTGTAGTGGGGTGAATCCGGTCGATTGCTATTCCCATAGGAAATTACCGACTCGTACTTGGTATGGTTTGCGCTGAATTGGATAAGGGCAATATAGGATTCCCCGTTGGTAATGCGATAGGGTCCTGTTTCCTGAGCTTGTCCGTGCATGGCTGTAATTACATCGGGTAAGCCCCAAATGGGCAATTTTTTATTCCCTCTAATGAGGTTTTGAAACATACCTAAGGTAATTTGGGTTGTGCCAAATTGAGCTGTAAGGTCGCGCTTTACCACTTTTAAGGCTGTTAGTAGTTGTTCTCTTGTGAAAGTTTTGTTTGGTCCCAAATAGGGCCAGGCATTTCTTAATGTATAATACAAGGCCGCAAATATGCCGGCACCATGTGAATCTATATCCGCTTTTCTGTCCCATTCTCGCAGTATCTGAAGCAAGTCGGTTACTTCGGGAAAATCGGTAGGGTTCATATCAAAAACGGCATTAAAGTCTACGTAATTATAATTTAAAGGCGTGGGCAGGGTATGGTCGTATTTGATGGTTTTAAAGGCTTCAAAATTTAGCGTATCATGTTCCTGAAGCAGTTCCAATAGACGGGTACTTCGGTTGTTGTCGTATAATTCGTATCCCATATTGGAATCAAAGGATTCAGGATTGGGATTGTCCGCTGCACCACTAGATTTAAAGGGGCTGTGATTGGCGTTATATACAAAGCCGGAGGCGGGACTTATTACCTGCGGCAGGGCTTCGGTAGGGTAATAGGTATCCCACAAGGTGGCGTAGGTGTTTCCCGGCACCGTAGATTTCCAGTCGTATCCGGGTGTACGAACCGGAATTTTACCATTGGATATATAGAAAATGGTGTCGTTTTTGTCGGCATAGCCGATATTGTACCCCGGTATGGCATTCATCTTTAAGGTCTTGTAGAATTCGGAAAATGAAGCGGCCTTATTCATTTTCCACCATTGCTCCAGGGCCTTGATGGTAGTTGTGCTCGGGGTGCGCACAGCATAGTAACCGGATTTGTTCTTTAGGGTTGGTCCGTATATACTGGTGTAAAATTTTCGCTTAACCGGAATTTTAAGACCTAAAACTTTGAGAAAAACCCGGGCCTTATTTTTTTCCAAGGTAAGGATATCGTTATCTACCTTATAGGTTCTGCGCTTGGCATTCACCATTTCGAGCTTAAAGGCATCTGCCTTATCCTGATAATTTACCGTGTGCGTCCAGCCCAAATTTTCATTGGCGCCGGTTAGGATACAGGGCGCACCGGGGAATAGGGCGCCAATAATGTTGGTTCCTTCCTGGCTTACCAAATGCGCTTCATACCAAGAAGTAGGGCCTTCTAAAGGTTGGTGGGTATTTATGGTAAGATACGTTACAGGCGCTCCTGTTTTCTTGCTCGATAATGCGATTAGGTTAGAACCGGTAACCGGTTCCGAAACGGGTGCCGGTTCGGCAATAGTATTGGATACAATTTGAGATACGAGTTGATCGGCTGCATTGGAGACAAAGAGTTGCAGCTGAGAATAGGCAACCATACTGATGGGGGTTACGGGAAATAACTGTTTTACGAGCACCTCTTTTGGATGCGATTCCGCAAAAGCGTTTAATCCTCCGGCATAACCTTCTAGTACAGCAATAAATTTAGGATCCAATGTGGAATATTGTTCTTCTGCGATTTTTCGCGCTTGTATGAGTTGTTGCAGGAAATCTGCCGGAGCTCCCTTTAGTCCTAGTAGTTTGGAAAGCTTGGCGTCGCCTGCTAAATAAGACAATTGAATGGTGTTAAAATCGTCTTCGGCATGGGCCCAGGCCAGACCGTAGGCCACCTCGGCGTCTGTTGGGGCATAGATATGCGGAACCCCGTAGTTGTCTCGAACAATCTCAATGTTTTTGGGGTTTATTTGCGCAGTTGCGGCTTGTTGTGCCCAAAATAGGACCAGCAGACTTATTCTCAGTTTCATAGCGGGTAAACTTTACGGACTGCAAGTTAATAAAGAATGTTTTGTAAAGTCTTGTTATGAAAGGCTTCTCACTTAAATTAGGAAATTTTATAAGCATTAAAATTAATTTAATATTAAATATCTGAAAATCACTATATTGAATTAGCAAATAGCTCTTTTAGTTTATGGATTCGATATTAAAAGCGATTGGGAATACACCAATAGTAAAGCTGAATAAGTTGGTACCGGATAATGCCGCTGAGGTTTGGGTAAAGATGGAGGGGCTTAATCCTACCGGCTCCTATAAGGATCGAATGGCCCTTAGTGTTATAGCTAATGGATTGGCATCAGGCAGCATAAAATCAACAGATACTTTAGTTGAGTATACAGGAGGTAGTACGGGAAGTTCACTAGCATTTGTGGCTGCTGTTTTCGGATTGAAGTTTATTGCCGTTTCATCGGATGCATTTTCTCAAGGCAAGCTTAATGCTATGAAGAAATTTGGTGCTGAAGTTCTGATAATACCCAGCCATGGAAAAGGCATTACCCCCGAGTTAATTCAGGAAATGAAACGCACTGCCTTACAAATTGCTGAAAAGGAGGGGTATTTTTATACGGACCAGTTTGGGTCCTTAAACGTTGTGCGCGGCTACGAGCCTATGGGCCGTGAAATTTGCAATCAAATTGGAAATTCGATCGATTATTTCTGTGCCGCAGTTGGAACAGCCGGTGCATTTATGGGGGCACTTGCCGGAATGAAAAGCGGTGGAGCAAACCCAAAAGCCATCGCGCTCGAGACACTGCAATCACCTTTGTTAACTGAAGGAAAAGGCGGTTCGCACCGTGTAGAGGGTATTGGGGTAGGCTTTGCTCCTCCCTTTCTAAATACATCAAAATTGGCGGAAATTCGTGCCATTGATCAGGAAAGAGCCTTTGAAATGCGCGAATTATTGGCACAAAAGGAGGGGCTCTATTGCGGTACCTCTTCCGGACTCAATGTATTTGCTGCAATTGAGTTGGCTAAAACCCTAACGGCGAATCAAAAGGTGGTAACCCTGGCTTGCGACAGTGGATTAAAATATACCTGATTTATTCTCTTTTATTATCAAATTAACGATTCCAAGTGCGCCATCTTAATGCGCTTCAGGTAATTGAGTTGTCCGGCGTGCCGGTGAAAATGGCAGCATAATTGCATCAAAAAAAAGCCCACACTTTTACCCTTGTGATGAGCCGGAGGGTCCGGCATTTCGCGCAGTAAAT
>JBJOHX010000095.1:0-7512 GCA_046047415.1 Bacteroidota bacterium | reverse complement strand
ATACAGAGCCCTTACGGATAATGAACTGGAGCGTAAATCGGTAGAACAAGCCTTCGCACAGTCCATCCTGTTTGGCTTTCCTATTGTTGAATCTCAAGGCGATTCCCATATTGTGGAGGTAACGCCGTTTTTATTGCAAGACATGCACGGGGTATCCGATAGACTGCGGCAGAGTAAACAAGGCACCTACAGTCTGGATGCCTCTAAAAGTGCCTTAAACTTGGATCGAACCAAGGCATTTCCAAAAAATATTGAATTTGACATATACCTAACCTTTAAAGGCGACCCTCAGGGAGGGTTAATTCGTTCCGTTGCACCAAATGCCAAATTGGTAACTGTGGCACAACACCATTCTTTTGTAGCACTTCCGGATGCCGGTTATGAAATGCGCGATTTTGATCCGCGAAGCGGCGCCTATCCTTTTTCCTATTACGATTATGCCACTCCGGTAGAATCTTCACTTATTAAACGATATATTCCGCGTCATCGCCTCGAAAAAAAGGATCCTAATGCTTCGGTAAGCGAAGCGGTAGAACCCATTATCTATTACTTGGATAACGGAACTCCCGAGCCGGTGCGATCTGCCCTTTTGGAGGGTGGTCGCTGGTGGAACCAGGCTTTTGAGGCTGCAGGTTATAAAGATGCCTTTCAGATGCAAATGCTGCCCGACGATGCAGATCCGTTGGACGTGCGATACAATGTGGTGCAATGGGTACACCGGTCTACTCGTGGCTGGAGCTACGGCAGCAGCGTTTCCGACCCACGGACAGGCGAAATTATCAAAGGTCATGTTAGTTTGGGAAGTTTGCGGATTCGCCAGGACTTTTTGATTGCTCAGGCCCTTTCCGACAAGCCTTATGAAACGCTAAACGACAATGACAAGGCCATGTTGGAGCTTTCTTTGGCAAGAATACGCCAATTATCTGCCCATGAAATTGGGCACACACTTGGTTTTGCCCACAATTTTGCGGCAAGCACCAATAACCGCGCTTCGGTTATGGATTATCCCCATCCCTACATCCAACTAAATGAAGGAAAGTTAGATTTTTCCGAAGCATATGATACCGGAATAGGGGAGTGGGATAAGGTTGCTGTGGCTTACGCATATACGGATTTTGCCGGCGGTGTAGACGAGAAAACAGCGTTACAGGAAATCTTGGCCAATTCCGAAAAGGCGGGATTGCGTTACATTTCGGATCAGGATGCCCGAGCTATAGGTGGAGCGCATGCCTACGCCCATTTATGGGATGGTGGTTCGGATGCCGCTTCTGAATTGGACCGGTTGCTAGAGGTGCGTCGGGTGGCCATGAATCAGTTCGGCCCGGAAAATATCCGTAAAATGGAACCGTATAGTTTGTTGGAAGACGTATTTGTTCCCTTGTATTTTTTACATCGCTATCAGGCCGAAGCCGTTTCAAAGGTAATCGGAGGCATGGATTATTCCTATGCCGTTCGTGGCGATGGCACCACCCCTTGGAAATTTGTCCCTAAAATGGATCAGGAAAGGGCTTTAAGTAGCCTCTTGGAAACGTTAAAAGCCAGTCAATTGGCCATTCCTGCATCTGTTTTGCAATGGTTTCCACCCCGGGCAATGGGATACCCCGCAACCCGTGAATCGTTTAAAGGGCGTACCGGTGTAGCTTTTGATGCGCTTGCCGCTGCAGAAACGGCCTCAGAAATGACCTTGAGTTTGTTGTTGCATCCGGAGCGCGCCTCGCGCTTAATACAACAGCAAAGCCTGGATTCCAAGCAACTCAGTTTGGGTTCTGTTTTGGACCAACTAATAGAGAGTACCTTATTTGCCAAAACACCAAACGCATACCATTCCGGAATTCAGGAGGTTATCAATTTCCAGGTAATACGCCATCTCATGGAACTCGCCAATGCGACTGATACGCATCCTCAGGTTCCCGCACTAGTGCATCAAAAATTACGCGATCTAAAAGTTCGTTTGCTGAAATCAAATGCCTCGGATATCTCTCGGGAAATGGTACGTCGTATTGATCGCTATTTCGAACATCCGGAAGAATTCAAATCCGAAAAAGCGCCGACTATCCCCGATGGTTCGCCTATTGGGATGGCATGCGAGGAAGAAATGCCTGTACTATGGAAGTAAATCTGATCAGCGATACCGTAACCCGTCCCACGCCGGGAATGCTAGATGCCATGATGTCGGCTCCGGTAGGGGATGATGTGTTTAAGGAAGATCCTACCATAAATGCCCTAGAAGAAAAGGTAGCGCGCCATTTTGGCAAAGAAGCTGCTCTCTTTTTCCCCAGTGGAACCATGGCGAATCAGACCGGTATTAAAATGCATACCCAACCCGGCGATCAGCTCATTTGCGACAAGTTTGCGCATGTGTACAATTATGAAGGCGGTGGAGTCAGTTTTAATAGTGGCGTTTCCTGCAAATTGGTAGATGGCAGCAGGGGTATGATGACTGCCGCCGATGTCGAAGCTGCAATCAATCCTCCCGATTTTTATCACAGCCCTCGGACTCGACTGGTTTGTGCAGAAAATACCACGAACAAAGGAGGTGGTGCATGTTACGATTTCTCTGAATTGGAGCGCATTGGTGCGGTCTGCCAAAAACATGACCTTGCCTATCATTTGGACGGTGCGCGAATTTGGAATGCGCTCGTAAAAACCGGACAGTCGCCTTTAGATTATGGCCGGCTCTTCGATACCATTAGCGTTTGTCTGAGCAAAGGTTTAGGATGCCCGGTGGGATCTTTGTTAGTGGGTTCGGCCGCGCAGATGAATCAGGCGTTGCGCATTCGCAAAGTATTGGGTGGCGGAATGCGGCAGGCAGGTTATCTTGCGGCAGCAGGAATATACGCACTGGATCATCATATTGATCGATTGGCAGAAGATCACCGGAAGGCCGCTGAGCTCGGAGCAATTTTGGAGCAAAAGGATTTTATTCGGTATGTGGCACCGTTGGAAACCAATATTGTAATTTTCGAAACCCAACCGGAAAGGGTATCCGATCAGCAATTGCTACAGGACTTGACGGATAAGGGAATTCGTCTTATTGGTATGGGACAGGGGAAACTTCGTTTTGTTACGCATTTGGACTATACAGACAACATGCATCACTATGTGATGGAAGTCCTAGAAGGATTGTCGTATTAGTAGTATTTTTGCACCCGGAATATAAAAGCCTCCGGATTATGGCAAGACCTTTACCACCCTTAGCTCAGAAAATACAGCATCGTCACGAAATGCATGGCCATGTGCGTAACGACTCCTATTATTGGATGAGGGACCGCGAGGCGGATTCTGTTTTGGAACATCTTCGGGCCGAAAATTCCTATTATCAGGAAATGACGGCACATACGCTCGAGTTTCAGGAAACCTTATTTCAGGAAATGAAATCCAGAATAAAGGAAGACGACGAATCGGTGCCGTATAAATTAAATGGCTATTGGTATATTACCAGGTACGAATTGGGTTCGGAGTACCCCATTTATACGCGTAAAAAAGAGAGCCTACAAGCCCCGGAAGAGGTCCTTTTCGACGGAAATCAAATGGCCAAAGGATATGATTATTTTGATTTAAGAGGCATAGCAATCAGCCCCAATAATCGATTGGCAGCCTTTGGAGTAGATACGGTTTCCCGACGCCAATATCGAATTCAAATAAAGGATTTGCAAACCGGAGTTTGTTTTGATGAAATATTAGAAGATACTACCGGAAGTACCATATGGGCCGCAGACAATAAAACGCTGTTTTACACAAAAAAGGATGTAGACACCCTTAGATCAGTTCAGATTTACCGCCATGTATTGGGCACACCTGTATCCGAAGATGTTGTGGTGTATGAAGAGGAAGATGAAACATTCAATTGCTATGTTTACAAATCCAAATCCAAAAAGTATATAATAATAGGATCTTCAAGCACCCTCACTACAGAATACAGAATCTTAGCAGCAAACGATCCGTTGGGTGATTTTGAAATTTTTTCACCCCGTGAACGTGGAATTGAATATTCACTTTATCATTACGGTGAGTCTTTTTACATTCTTACCAATAAGGATGGTGCTACAAATTTTAAATTAATGCGTACTTCAGAACGCCTTACGCACAGTGATTATTGGGAGGAATTTATTCCACACAGAGCAACGGTATTGCTTGAAGATGTGGAGATTTTTAGT
This sequence comes from Bacteroidota bacterium, assembly GCA_046047415.1. Lineage (GTDB taxonomy): Bacteria > Bacteroidota > Bacteroidia > Flavobacteriales > Flavobacteriaceae > Robiginitalea. The sequence goes on along the minus strand of JBJOHX010000095.1, from coordinate 3,355 downwards.
GACTATTTGGTCGTAGAAGAGCGCGAAAATGGTCTGAATCGAATACAAATAAAACGATGGGATGGGGGCGATTCCTATTATTTACCCTTTAATAGCGAAACCTATGTTGCCTATGGTTATGTAAATCCAGATTACGACACCCATTGGTTTCGTTACGTTTACAATGCCATGAACACGCCTTATAGTGTGTTAGAATTTAACATGCTTACCAGAGAGTCCAGAATGCTAAAACAACAAGAAGTTTTGGGCGGCAATTTTATTCCTGAAAATTACAACTCCAAGAGAGTTTGGGCCCAAGCACGGGATGGGGTTTCAATTCCAATTTCATTGGTTTATCATAAAGATACCGCACTGGATGGGTCAGCTCCATTATTGCAATATGGATATGGTGCATATGGAAATACAACCGATCCTTATTTTTCCACCATTCGACTTAGCCTTTTAGATCGAGGATTTATTTATGCCATAGCTCACGTTCGCGGCGGTGAATATTTGGGTCGTAATTGGTATAACGAAGGAAAATTGCTTAAAAAGCAAAATACCTTCACCGATTTTATTGACTGCTCCAGATTTTTAATACAAGAAAAGTTTACTCAGGCCAATAAATTGTTTGCCTATGGTGGTTCGGCCGGTGGGTTACTAATCGGTGCAGTCATTAATATGGAGCCCAATTTGTATTGTGGTGTATTGGCAGCAGTTCCTTTTGTAGATGTAGTGACCACGATGCTAGACGAAAGCATACCGCTTACCACAGGCGAATATGACGAATGGGGTGATCCCAGAGATCAGATGTATTTTGAATACATGTTGGCGTATTCTCCTTACGACAATGTTCGCCAACAGGAATATCCACATATGCTTGTTATAACTGGGCTTCACGACTCTCAGGTACAATATTGGGAGCCTGCTAAATGGGTGGCTAAACTCCGCGAACTTAAAACAGACAATAACAAATTGTTGCTATATACGAACATGGAAGCAGGTCATGGCGGTGCTTCAGGGCGTTTTGAATCGCTTCGTGAAACGGCAATGGAATATGCCTTTATCTTGGATTTGGCCGGTAAGATTAGTTAATTTAAAAATAAATAGTACTTTTACGCACTGTAAAATTGCTTACTTAAGCACTTTTGCAGCTTACAAATGTACTCGTATGGAACAAGGAATTCAGGCCTACGACAACGTTCTTCAGCTGATAGGGGATACGCCTTTAGTTCGTGTCAATAAAATTACCGCGGGCTTTAAAGGAAATTTTTACGCCAAGTTAGAGGCTTTCAATCCAGGACATTCTTCTAAAGATCGCATTGCGAACTTTATTATTGAAGAAGCCGAGCGTACCGGGATTTTAAAACCAGGAAACACCATTATTGAAACGACTTCGGGAAACACCGGTTTTAGTTTGGCTATGGTGAGTATTATTAAGGGCTACGATTGTATTCTTGCAGTAAGCTCCAAGTCTTCGGCAGATAAAATCGATATGTTGCGTTCCATGGGAGCTCAAGTATACGTATGTCCTGCTCACGTGAGTGCGAATGACCCTAGGTCTTACTATCAGGTTGCCAAACGATTACATGAAGAGACTAAAGGTTCAATTTATATTAATCAATATTTTAATGCACTGAATATTCAGGCGCATTATTCAACTACTGGTCCAGAAATTTGGAAACAGACCGCAGGAAAAATCACCCATTTGGTGGCTTGCAGTGGTACCGGTGGGACAATTTCCGGAACTGCACGTTTTTTAAAAGAACAAAATCCGAATATTCGAATTATTGGGGTAGATGCTTATGGTTCTGTGCTTAAAAAGTATCATGAAACCGGGGAGCTCGATACTAAAGAAATCTACCCGTATCGCATCGAAGGATTGGGTAAAAACCTAATTCCGGCAGCTACGGATTTTGAGATCATAGACAATTTCATCAAGGTTGGAGATGAAGAAAGTGCCCATATGGCACGTCACATTTCCAGGACCGAAGGAATCTTCTCGGGTTATACGAGTGGTGCTGCCATGCAAGCCGTAAAACAATTACACGAGGCCGGTGAATTTTCCGATGACAGTCAGGTCGTTGTAATTTTTCCAGATCACGGTTCAAGATATATGAGTAAAGTTTACTCAGATGCTTGGATGGAAGATCAAGGATTTATGGACACCAAATCCGAAAAAGCCACACTTCAGGTACAACACGTAAAATAATTACGGGATTAACGACAGACTGTTTTTTGTTCTAACCAATCGGTATTTGAATCCCTTAATTTTTTTGTAAAAGCACATCAATTTTGCTTAATTTTGCCGGTTAAAAGGAAGTGTATAAATGCGTTTTTAACCTTCCTTATGAACCAAGTTTAGCTACATGAGAGACTTATTTGACAGAATTATCGAAAATAAAGGTCCGCTAGGTAAGTGGGCTTCGCAGGCCGAAGGATACTTCGTGTTTCCAAAATTACAAGGGCCAATTTCCAATCGAATGAAATTTCAGGGTAAAGAAGTAATTACCTGGAGTATTAACGATTATTTGGGTCTTGCAAATCATCCTGAAGTTCGTAAAGCCGATGCGGAAGCTGCGTTGGAATACGGTGCTGCCTATCCTATGGGAGCTCGCATGATGAGTGGGCATACCGATTTTCACGAACAATTGGAGCAGGAATTAGCTGCATTTGTAAATAAGGAATCTGCATACTTGCTAAATTTCGGCTATCAGGGAATCATGTCGGCTATTGATGCTTTGGTTTCAAAAGACGACATTATCGTTTATGATGTAGATGCTCACGCTTGTATTATCGACGGGGTACGTCTACACATGGGTAAGCGTTTTACCTTTAAACACAATGATATTGAATCTCTGGAAAAGAACCTGGAGCGCGCCACAAAAATGGCAGAGCAGACTGGTGGAGGTATTTTAGTGATTTCTGAAGGTGTATTTGGTATGCGCGGCGAACAAGGAAAACTAAAGGAGATTGCCGCCCTAAAGCAGAAATATAACTTTAGGTTTATGGTAGACGATGCCCACGGATTTGGAACCTTAGGTAAAACGGGTGCCGGAGCCGGAGAGGAACAAGGTATTCAGGACGAGATCGATGTATATTTTGCAACTTTTGCAAAGTCTATGGCGGGCATTGGAGCCTTCCTTGCTGCAGACAAGGAGATTATCGATTACTTAAAATACAATCTTAGATCCCAAATGTTTGCCAAATCATTGCCAATGATTTTGGTAAAAGGAGCCCTAAAACGTTTAGACATGCTACGCAGCATGCCCGAGCTTAAAAACAAGCTGTGGGAAAATGTAAACGCGCTACAGAATGGACTAAAAGAACGTGGTTTCGACATTGGTAATACTTCTAGTTGTGTTACCCCGGTTTA
>JBJOHX010000094.1:0-89679 GCA_046047415.1 Bacteroidota bacterium | reverse complement strand
GATTTAATAAATTCTTGGGGAGAATAGTCTATATAGCTCACTTTAAGAGATTTGACACCTTTTGCTTATCTTAAAAAGAAAGGTGTATCTTAAGTTATCAAAAGGCTTTTAGGCCAACTGGATTAGATCAAAGTTATGTCAGAGAAGGGCATCTTATTTATTATTTTGCTGTTATGGGGTATTCCAAGCACCTATTTTAGGAGTCAATTCAGGAAAATTGTGTACCAAACCGATGACTGGAAAATAAATATTAAACCCCTTTTTAAAAAAGAACTGGTCGGATTGTTTGGCAACATCTACCCAGAAAATTCAGCGTATGTAAGTTCAAGAAATCGTTATCGAATCTATCTCATTGTATATCTTGTTTTATTCTTGATGTATCAATTAAGTGCTATGGATTTACAATAATCTGATTAGCAACTCATTTTGCGAAAATTAAATAGCATGAAGCAGTCATTTCTTGACCTGATTTTTTCTTTTATAGGCTTATTCATGGGATGCTTAATTGCGCACCTTACCGGGATTGTAGTGATTCGAGAAGCAGTGTTTATCGCCTTTATTATTCAATGGATTGCATTTATTCCTGCTTATTTATGGCAAACTGAAAAGTTTTATGATTTAATAGGTAGTGCAACTTATTTGTTTGTTGTCAGCTATATCTGCTTTTATAGTATTTCTGTTTTAAATATGAATTGGGGGAGTGTTTTATTGGCTGTGTTTATTTTGCTTTGGGCTACCCGACTAGGGATATTCTTATTTGTGCGGATCAAGAAAAATAAATCGGACAGAAGATTTGAATCTATAAAACCTTCCCCGACTCGTTTTTTTATGGCGTGGACACTGCAAGGGATGTGGGTTTCTTTGTGCTCTATGTGTGCGTTAACGGCTATCGCCAGTGATAAAGGGGTTGTGGCCAACTCTTTTTTTTACGCAGGGGCATTGGTATTTATCATCGGATTTGGTATTGAGATTATCTCCGACTACCAAAAGTCATCCTTCCGCAAAAATCCTGAAAACAAGGATAGATTTATTCAATGCGGTTTATGGAGGTACTCAAGACACCCCAACTATTTTGGAGAAATAACGCTGTGGACCGGTGTTGCAATTATGTCTTTTTCATCTTTGTCAGGATGGCAATACATCACCTTAATTTCTCCAGTATTTACCTATATATTACTAGTCTACATTAGCGGTGTTCGGATACTCGAAAATAACGGTATGGAAAAGTGGGGGCATTTGGACGCCTATCAGGAATATATCCGCAATACGCCTTCGCTTATCCCTTTTACAAGGTTACCAAAAGCGTTGTAGCCCTAAAAGGGTCTCAATTGGAGCAACAAAATAAGGGATCAAAAAGCGCAGTGATTCCATAAAGAAACTTTGAAATGCCAGCGAAAACTGAAAGTACTCTCCAGGAGATACCCCAAAGTGAGCTCTGCTCTACTTTGGGGTGTTCCTTTGGTCCCCCGCCTGAAAATGCCAAAACCTCGCACAGCCTTTGGCTGCGCGGTTTTTTAATTCGGTCTGTTTACGAGAAGTTTTAGGCTCCAGGAGATACCTCGCTTTGCTCGGTGTTCCTTTGGTCCCTCGCCTGAAAATGCCAAAACCCTGCCCCCGCCCGCGGCGTGGGCGGTTTTTTAATTCCCATCCGCTTACGAAAGCAAGCTTTCGACGCGTCTTGAAATTAAAAAACCCGCTCCATTCGGAGCGGGTTTTGGCGCTTTAAGTGGTACCTCCAGGAATCGAACCAGGGACACATGGATTTTCAGTCCATTGCTCTACCAACTGAGCTAAGGTACCAGGATGTCAAAACGTTTGAGGCGAAAAGCGTATATCGATTTCTCAAACGGAGGGCAAATATACTTGCAAAAATGAAAACAACCAACAAAAAGAAAAAAAGCGTGGTGGTTTTTTTGAGTTTGCCGAAATTTGCAGCATGAATCTAGCTGTAGATGTGGGGAATACCCAAATAAAAATGGGTGTCTTTAATGAGACCGGGCTCATTTTTGTTCAAGCGGTCCCCAACGAGGTATTTTCAAACGCTTTAAAAGAGACTTTTGCAAGGTATCCGGAGATTCGTGCAGCCATTCTGGCTTCTGTTGGCGGGCCGGCAGAAGACTGGGTTGCGCTGATTTCGATTTTTTGTACTGTACATGTGGTGGGTCCGCAGTTGCAGGTGCCCTACCGAAATACCTACGCCACCACGGCAACTCTGGGTGCCGATCGAATGGCCTTGGCGGCAGCTGCATTTTATTATGCCCCTAACGCTAACAAACTAGTTGTCGATGCTGGCAGCTGCATTACCTACGATTTTATTAATGACTTTGGAGAATACCTTGGCGGAGGTATATCCCCCGGTTTGCGTATGCGTTACCGGGCCTTGCATACCTTTACTGCACGGCTGCCTTTATTGGAGCCCATAGCCCCCGAAGATCTTATTGGCAACGCAACCGCAAGTAGTATGCACAGCGGTGTGGTAAATGGGTTGCTGACCGAAATTGATGGAATTATTGGCAAGTATAAAGACCGTTACCCCGATTTAACAGTAATTTTAACAGGGGGCGATGCCCATTTTTTGTCCGATAGGCTAAAAAGTATCATATTTGCCAATCCTAATTTCCTCCTAGAGGGATTAAACCGACTGCTGGTATACAATACGACCTAGATGGCCAAAAGATTATTTTTTAGTATCCTGATTTTTACCTCGCTCTCATTGACTGCTCAAAACAGCACCGTTTCGCCGTATTCGGCATTTGGATTGGGCGAGTTTAGGTCCATTCGCAGCGTAGAAAACCAATCCATGGGTGGGCTAACTTTTTTTGGGGATAGCATTCATTTAAATTTGAACAATCCTGCGGCATTGGGCAAGCTTGGTTTGGCAACATACGCCGGTTCACTTTCGCGCAAACAGACCCAAATGGCCACGGAATCCGACAAGCAAGGTGTTGCAGTCACCAACATGGAATACATAGCTTTGGCCTTGCCATTGGCGGCCCAACGCGCCGGATTGGCCTTTGGGATTAAACCCTTTAGTTCTGTTGGATATACCCTAGAAGATATTCAAACCACCGAAAGCGGAGCAAACATATTAAATGAGTATACAGGCTCAGGTGGGCTAAATCAGGTATTTCTTGGCTTAGGATTTCAGCTGTTGCCCAAGGTGCATTTTGGAGCCATGTCAAATTATTATTTTGGACAATTGCGAAACAAGAGGGTTCAGGTTACAGATGGCATTGCATACGGTACACTCGATCAGCGGCAATCCGATGTAAGTGGATTCGATTTTAATTTGGCCTTGTCCTATTCCCCAAATATTGGCCCCAAGCATTCGCTTTATTCCACGGTGCGCCTGCAGACCCAAGCCAATTTGGTGTCCAAAAATGAGCGGGTAATTGGAACGTTTGTGCCTATTAGTGGTAACGATATTGAGACCGAGCAAGTAGATTTGGCCGCTTCCAATCTACTCAGACCTACTATAGGGGTGCCAGCAACTTATTCTTTTGGCCTTGGGATAGGGGAGAATTACCACTGGATGTTGGGAGGAGAATACAGCATGCAGCAGTTTAGCAATTTTAGCAATCCATTCTTGGACGACGACAATATCTCTTATGCAGATGCCAGCACCTTAGCCATTGGCGGGTTTTGGGTTCCAGATCATACCGAAATCGATAATTATTTCCGACGAATTGCATACAGAGCCGGTGTACGGATGGAAAATTCAGGTTTTCTGGTAAATAATCAGGAGATTAATAATTTTGGCATAACATTTGGAATGGGATTACCGATGGGGTTCGAATACTCGAACATCAACGTAGGATTTGAAGTAGGTCGCAGAGGTGCTACGGTAAATGGTTTGGTTCGTGAAAGTTACTTAAAGGTAAGTCTGGGCTTATCCCTTAATGCATCAGGTCCAAATCGTTGGTTCCAGAAAAGACAAATTAATTAATAAAAACGAAGTAAATTAACCCCCTTTAACCGAAGATGAGATGAAAAAGGAAAATTTATTAAGGGTAGTAGCGCTATTTGGATTCTTAGCCATGGGCATGGCGCAAGCACAAGATCCAGAATGTGCAACCAACCTCTCCATCTATGCAGAGCACGTTAAGGTAAAGAATTATGATGCGGCTTACGGGCCATGGAAATTGGTTTATGATGCGTGTCCAGCTATCAACAAGGCAAATATCACCTATGGTGAGCGTATTTTGGAGTACAAAATAGAGAACACTCAGGGTGCAGAAAAAGATGCTTTTATTAAGGATCTTCTTGAGCTTTACGACAACAGCCTGGTTCATTTTCCTAAAAATTATAACTATGCAGAGGTAGCTGCAGACAAGGCTAGCTTGTTGTACGATCAGAAAAAAGCGACCGATGCTGAATTATACGCTTTGTTGTCCGATGGGTTTAAAAAAGACCGCAAAAATTTTGACAATCCTAAGGCACTATACCTGTATTTCTCGAGTTTGGTAGACTTGCACAAGGCTGGTCAACGTGAATTACAGGAGGTGTTCGACGTGTATGACGACGTGATTTCAAAAATTGAAGAGGAGAATGAAAAATACCTCGATCAGATAAGCGTGTTGTTGCCTAAGGATTCATTGGGAACAGCTACCGCCAAAGAAAAGCAACAACTGAAATCGTATAATAGTTATTCCGAAAATTACGGTAAAATTTCCGAGAGTATCGACGCAAAATTAGGTTCTCTAGCAGATTGCGAAAACCTGATTCCATTGTACGAGAAGAGCTTCGAGGAGAAAAAGGGAGATATTAACTGGGTAAAAGGCGCGGTAGGTCGTATGTTCGCCAAGGATTGTACAGACGATCCGCTTTTCCGCAAATTATTCGAAGCCCAGCTTGCTCTTGAGCCTTCTGCGAGTGCCTATCTCTATGGAGGTACCCTCAAAGTAAAGGACGGAGATAGCCGTGGAGCTATTGCAGATTTTGACAAAGCTGCCGAATTGGAAACCGATATGCGCAAAAAATCAGATATTTTATATAAAGCGGCTACGGTTGCTCGTAAGTTTAGCAAGACTCAGGCCCGTTCTTACGCTCAAAAAGCAATCAACGTAAACGGATCAAACGGTAAAGCATATTTGCTAATTGCCAACTTGTACGCTTCAAGCGCAAACGAATGTGGAAATACCACTTTTGAAAAACGCGCCGTATACTGGAAGGCTGCAGATTTGGCCCGTCAGGCTGCCCGTGTAGACCCGGCGGTAAGCGGAACTGCAAGTCAGGCGGCTGCCAGCTACGATGCAAAAGCCCCTTCCAAATCAGATATTTTTGAGTCCGGTTTGGCCGGTAAGTCCATCTCATTCCCTTGTTGGGTTGGTGGTAGCGTAACCGTTCCGACACTCTAATACATGTGTTCCAAGGCACATGCCGTATACTTCATTGCCAGGACTTTGGTCCTGGCAATGTTTGTTTTGGGCTGTGAGGACCAATACAAACGTGTGGGCACAGAGGCACCTGAACTGGTGTATCCGCAAGGTGTGGCTCACGATTTTGAACTGACCTATACCGAAAGTATTAAAGAGCTTACTTCCCAAGACAGCAGTTTCACACGTGTAGTAGCGGTGTTAAAAAGTCCGTTGAGCGAGGATTATACCAACCTCAGGTTTCCCTACCAGGAATTTCCCATGGGAATTCGCGTAGAATATTTCGATGCAGCCGGAAATATGAGTATTATTTTGGCAGATTACGCTATAATTTACGCCCAGTCTAATTTGTACGATCTCAAAGGCAATGTGGTTTTGGAAAGTCACGACGGTAAGATTTTAAAAACTGATCAGTTGTATTGGGACCGCGAGCGAGATTGGATTTTTACCGAAGGCAGGTTTACCCTTACCAATCCAGAAGACGGAACGCTGTTAAACGGTCAGGGCATGGATTTTAACCGGGATTTTACGTATTTTAAAGCCCATAAAACAGGGGGCGAAATGCTCGTTAAAGAACAATCATGATAAAAATTCTTAGATATACCGAATACCTTTATTTGGCCATTACCTTAATTTCCATCTACGAAATCTCACAGTTGTGGGAGTTGGATCGCGACAGAAGTTATTTGTTCGTTTTTTTCGCGGTGGTATCTGCCAGCATGTTTCTTTTTAGGCGCAATTATCGCAAGCGATTTGAAAGTCGTAAAGATGCCGAAAAGCCTTAAGGAGGCAATTTCGATATGGTTGTAATTATAGTCATTTCCCTTATTTGTTCAGCTTTTTTCTCCGGAATGGAAATTGCCTTTGTTTCGGCAAACCGCATTCACATTGAAATTGAGAAAAAACAAGGAGGGGCACTCGGAAAGGTTTTGAGTAAACTAACGGCCAGCCCATCCAATTTTATTACCACCATGCTTATTGGAAACAATATTGCATTGGTGGTTTATGCCTATTATATGGGTGAAATTCTTGTGGCTTGGTTTCAACAGTTGTTACCTACAGATATTCAACTGCTGCATGCGCTGCTAACCGATTTTTCGCTGCTAACTCAAACGCTAATTTCGACCATAATTATTTTGCTTACAGCAGAATTTCTGCCCAAGGTGTTATTTCAAATATATTCCAACACCCTGCTTAAAGCCTTTGTGGTGCCGGCTTATATCTTTTATATCTTCTTTTGGCCTATAACAGCAGGAGTCATGTACATCTCTAATCTTATATTAAAGGTGTTTTTTAAAAGTACAGGAGATGCAGTGCAATTGTCGTTTACCAAATTGGAACTCGGAGATTATATAAATGAGCAACTGGAAACGGTAGAGCAAGAAGATGAGGTAGATTCAGAAATTCAGATCTTCCAAAATGCACTGGAGTTTTCAGAAGTAAAGGCAAGAGATGTAATGGTGCCACGTACCGAAATTACAGCGGTAGAATTGCACGACTCCCCCAAAAATCTCACCAAGTTATTTGCAGAGAGCGGGTATTCCAAAATAGTTGTATACAAGGGTACCATAGACAACATCATTGGCTATGTGCATTCCTATGAGTTGTTTAAGCGACCCAAAACCGTTAAAAGTATCCTTATGCCTGTGGAGTTTGTGCCCGAAACCATGCTCATTCACGGCATACTCAATGTACTCACCAAAAAGCGTAAGAGTATGGCCATTGTACTAGACGAATATGGGGGTACCTCTGGGCTACTCACCGTAGAGGATATTATAGAAGAATTGTTTGGCGAAATCGAAGACGAACACGATGTTATGGATCTTTGTGAAGAGCAGGTAGGTCCAAATCTGTATAAGTTTTCGGCACGGCTCGAGGTAGACTATCTAAACGAACGTTATCGTCTGGAATTGCCGGAAAGTGACGAGTACGGTACCCTTGGTGGTATGATTCTCAATGAAACGGAAGACATTCCAAAACAGGATACCGAAATCCGATTGGGCCGGTTTATTTTTAGAATATTGGAGGTTTCCAATACCAAGATAGACCTGGTAACACTGGAAGTTCTGGCAACAGACTAAATCAAAGCGCTTTAAACTGCGCATTTCCCCTTTTATTATTGGGTAGAAAATGGTATTTTCGCCAACTGATTTAAAGCACCCATAACATGGCGATTTTAGAGAAAATCCGTAAGCGCACCACCGTATTGATTATTATTATTGGTCTGGCGCTTTTTTCATTTGTAATATCTGATCTGTTTACCCGGGGTGGATTCCAAGGCGGAAAGGCCGGAACTACCTTAGGCGAAGTAAATGGAGAGGCGATATCTATAGACGATTTCAGAGTTGAAATGGAGTCTATGGAAAGTCGTTTGGGCGGACAAATGTCTACCACTCAAGTAGTAAATACCGTTTGGGATCAAACGGTACGTAAACTGTTACTTAGCCAGGAATTCGAAGCCTTAGGCATAGAAATTGGTCAAGATCAAATCATGGAGATCATTCGCACCAATCCAAGTTTCACCCAAAATCCTCAGTTTCAGGATGCCAATGGAAATTTTGATGAGGAAGCGTTCCGAAATTTCATTACGGATCTGAGGGTAAACCAGCCCCAGCAATACGAGTTCTGGCTGCAAAATGAGGCGGCTTTAATTCAAACGGCCATGGAACAAGCCTATTTTACCTTAATTCAGGCAGGTGCCGGAAGTACTTTGGAAGAAGGTAAATACGACTATCATATTACCAATAATAAGGTAGACATCCGATATGTACGCATTCCTTTTTCGAGCATTCCAGACAGCACCATTACAATTAGCAAGGATGAGATGGAAGACTACATAAGCGAGCATCCAGAGCGTTTTGTTCAGGAAGCTGCACGTGACATACGGTATGTGTATTTCCAGGAAAAGGCCTCCGAGGCCGATGAAGAAGCCATCAAATCCTCTATGTTGGCTTTGTTGGAAGACGGAGAAGAGTACCGTTCCGATTTAGATTCTACAATCGTAATTCCTGGATTCAGGAATACAGACGATATGGCTGCCTTTTTAGACCGGAATTCAGATACGAGATACGACACTGTATTTCGGGCAAAAAATGAATTGTCTCCTCAATATGCAGATACGTTAAGTTCCATGCCTATTGGTGCCGTTTACGGTCCTTATCGCGACGGAGCCTTTTTTAGAGTTTCTCGAATGATGGCTAAAAAAGCCAACGGTTCTGTAAAAGCAAGTCATATTCTTATCGCTTATCAGGGTGCACTGCGCGCCAATGAAGAGGTGACCCGCACCCAGGAAGAAGCTCAAACTCGCGCTCAGGAGCTATTAGCACAAGCGCGTCAAAACCCCGATGATTTTGCGCAATTGGCCCGTGATAATTCAGACGGACCTTCTGCACCTTCTGGTGGGGATTTAGGTTATTTTCTAGAAGGTGTAATGACACCAAAATTCAATGATTTCGCTTTCCAAAACAGCATTGGCACCATTGGATTGGTAGAAACCGAATTTGGGTTTCACGTAATTAAAGTAGACGACAAGCGCGATGTGGTTCGTGTGGCCAATTTCTCTCGTGCTATTGAACCTTCAGATGAAACGGTGAATAGTCTGTTTACCGACGCAACCAAACTCGAGATGGAAGTCAACGAAGATCCCCAGAAATTTGGAGGCATTTCTGAGGAGAAAGGATACGAAGTACGTCCGGTAAATAAACTTAAGGTAATGGATGAAAATCTTCCAGGTCTTGGGGAGCAGCGTCGTATTGTACAATGGGCGTTTAATCCCGATACCGAAGTGGCCGATGTACGTCGTTTCGACATGAATAATGGGTATGCATTGGTGCAGCTTACAGCTAAATTTAATGAAGGTACCCGCAGTGTAGAAGAAGCATCTGTTCAGTTACTGCCCTTGTTGCGCAAAAAACGTAAGGCAGAAATGTTAAGAGCTGCAAATGCTTCAAAAAGCATCGCCGATATTGCTAAAGATAACAACCAAACCATTGCTACGGCCTCTGCGCTTAACGCTAAATCGCCCACCATTCCAGGTGCCGGACGCGAGCCTTTAGTAGTGGGAATAGCAGCTGCCATGGAGCAGGGTGCAATATCAGGAATTCTTGAAGGAGAAACCGGGGTATATAAGTTAGAGGTGGTTCGCAAGGATGTAGCTCCTGAACTCGATAATTATGCGCCCAATGCCAATGCAGTAACCGCTGCTATCGGACCAAGAATTAATTCAGCTGTGATTGCAGCTCTTAAGAAAAAGGCCAAGATAGAAGACAACCGTGCGTTGTATTATTAATGCATGAAAGTATAGAATATAAAAAACCGACCTTTAAGGTCGGTTTTTTTATGCCATCAAATCAGCAAGTGATAACACAGTGACATACCCTTTGTTTTTGAAGTAGGCCGGAGTGTCTTCGGGACCCGCAGCCAGAACAAAATCGCCACCCCAGGCACCTAAACTTTTCACGACTCCCGAAAAATCTGGAAATAGGCGCTCCTGAACCCGTTGTAATTTAAGAATTCCCGAGATTAGCTGTTCGTGCATGCGCATAAGGACTTGAAAGTCGTCTAGAGTGCTTGCGCAGCTAAATTCCTGACTCAGGCTCGAGATCTGCTTTAAAAACTTCTCAGAAACCGGCCGGTGCAAGCGATAGCGATTTATACCCTCGCGGCTGTCTTGCTTTGTATTTAGGTAGACAAGCCAAAGCAGGTCTGCAAATTCGGGATAAAATTGAGCCTCCGACACAATTGGTTGGTCCAAAACATCCTTGCGATAGAAAATGGGTTTTTTTTGGGTGGCACAGGCCACGTCGTAGCCACTTCCACCAAGGGTAAGTCGCAGTAAAGTATAGGGGTTTACATTGGCCCATTGGCCTAAGTTGGCAATAAAGGTAGAAGATGATCCCAATCCCCACAACCGTGGAAATTCCAATTGGGTGCACACCGATTTACCGAGACACGAATCTAAAAATGCTGGATTTAATTGTACGCAAACCTGTAACGTGTACAAAAGGCGTTGCACCGCATCGGTAGGGAAGGGCCCGGACGCAGGGGATTTGCTTAGAACATCCTGCTCAAAATAGGCCGTAAGCCAAGTATTACCGGAAACATCCAAACCCTGCCAGGAGAGGCCTGGTAAATCACCGGGTGTAACATGAAGGGATTGTCCCAGACTGGTAGGCAAAGCCAGTGCCAGGGCACCATCCAAAACGGCGTATTCCCCGGACAACAAAAGTTTTCCGTTACTGTGAAATTTGATTTCCATCAGGATTCACGCATGCGTTTGAATTGTTCAACCACCAAATTGTGACTCACAGTATGCGTTTTAAAAAAATCTATTAGCGCAGTTTTTTCTGAATCGTTGGCACCCAATTGATTTAAGATATTGAGTAAGTGCATTTTCATATGCCCGCGTTGAATGCCAACCGTTACCAAAGACCGTATGGCTGCAAAATTTTGTGCTAAACCGGCGGCAGCTACAATTTGCATGAGTTCTTCGGCAGATGGATTTCCGAGTATTTCGTGGGTGAGCTTTACCAATGGGTGCAGTCCGGTGAGTCCTCCAACAGTACCCAATGCCAACGGCACGTCTATCCAAAAGCGAAAGGTATCGCCCTCCAAGCTAGCATGGGTGAGGCTGCGGTACTGCCCGGATTGAGCCGCATAGGCATGAACACCTGCCTCTACAGCTCTAAAATCGTTACCGGTAGCAATAACTACAGCATCGATTCCGTTCATTATGCCCTTGTTATGGGTTACAGCCCGATAGGGTTCGCATGTTGCAATTCGGACCGCTTGCACCAGTTTTTCAGCTACCTCTCTGCCCGATAACCCACCTTCCGATTCCATCTCGTTTACCAAGCAAGATACTTCTGCTCTTACCAGGCAATTTGGCACATAATTAGATAAGATGCTCATAATGATGGTAAGTTGGGGTTCATTAGCCAACAATTCATGTGTGGTACTTTCCCGGAGCAAGGTGGTAGAGAACTGTTCCAAACAGGAATTGATAAAATTGGCCCCCATGGCATCTTGGGTCTCAAAGGTGCAATGCAACTGATAGTAGCCCTCAAGAGCCGCGGTTTTATCCCGAAGTTCCAGTCCGGAAACGCCTCCGCCCCTGCGTGCCATATTTCGGGTAATGGGTTCGGCTTCTTTTAGCAGCTGGGGCCTAATAGCATCAATGAATTGAGAGAGTTTTTGCGGATTGCCGTTAAAGCTAAAGTGCACCTGCCCAATTTTTTCGGTACCTAATACGCGGGTTTTAAATCCGCCGCGGTCCAGCCAGTATTTTGCGCTTTTTCCGGCAGCGGCAACCACAGAGCTTTCTTCAATAGCCATGGGAATGGCATAAATACGGTCGTTGATCCGAAAATTGGGAGCAACACCAAGCGGTAGGTAAAAGTTGCTAATGGTATTTTCAATAAATTCATCGTGCAATTGCTGCAGTTTGGCATCGCTGTTCCAATATGATTTGAGCAGGGAGGCCGTTTGTTCAGGATGCGAGGTATAGTTAGCGGCAATCCATTCAATTTTAGCAGCTTTGGAGAGCTTGGAAAATCCTTCTACAGGTTGCGACATAGGGTAATTTTTCAAATGCCAAAGATAGTTAAACAATGGCAAAAGAAGGGGTGTAGCTCTAGAAGGGGGAATGTAAGAAATTGAGAATTTAGAACTCTTTTCTGCCAAAATATTCATAAACTTGAGGGTTTGATTTCTCATAACTACAGCTATGAATAAACCTTTTGGGTTCTGCATCGTGTTTTTGTTTGCTGCATTGGTCGTTCAAGGCCAGCAAAAAATTTCATTGTCCGACATTTGGGGAGGAACCTTTCGCACCAAGGGTCTGGATGCATTAAACTCCATGAACGATGGAAAACATTATACGGTTTTGACTGTAAATGCTTCCGGAAGTCAGATAGATCAATACGATTATGCCACTCAACAACAAGTGGGTACACTCCTAAAAAGTGATATTGCAAATGGCATTCCCGTATTCTCTTCCTATACCTTTAGTAAGGATGAATCCAAACTTTTACTTGCAACCGAAGAAGAGGCAATTTATCGCAGATCTCGTTTAGGCATGTATTACGTCTACGATCGGACTTCCAAGACCCTGCAACAAATTGCACCCTATAAGATTCAAGAGCCTACATTATCCCCTCAGGGCAATCAGGTGGCCTATGTATATCAGAATAATTTATACGTATTTAATTTAGAATCCAAAACCCGAACTCAAATTACCCAAGATGGGGCGCGAAATGCCATAATTAATGGGGTCACAGATTGGGTTTATGAAGAGGAATTCGCCTTTGTTAGGGCCTTTGACTGGAATGCCTCGGGTACCCGTATAGCCTACCTGCGTTTTAATGAGACCGAAGTGCCCGAATTTTCAATGGATGTATATGGCACCGGATTATACCCGTTTCCGTATACGTTTAAATACCCCAAAGCCGGAGAGGCCAATGCTTCGGTTAGTTTGCATATGTATACCCTAGAATCTGAGACATCTGCTCAGGTGGCTTTAGAAGATCCATATTACATTCCACGAATTAAGTGGATGAACCATCCGGATCATTTGAGTGTACAGACTTTAAACAGGCACCAGGATACGCTCAAGCTCATTGAGGTAGATGCCCAATCCATGCAAACCAAGGTGTTGCTAACGGAAACCGATGCAGCCTACGTAGACGTAACCGACAACCTCACTTTTTTGTCAGACGATCGCTTTATTTGGACCAGTGAGCAGGACGGTTTCAATCACATTTATCTCCACGCGGCAGATGGTAGCCCTATTAGACAATTAACCAGTGGACCTTGGGAGGTTACTGCGTATTATGGCTACGATTCCAAAACCAAACGAGTATTCTATCAGTCTACCGAAGCCGGCTCTATTTTACGCGATGTTTACAGTATCTCTGACCGGGGTAAAGGTAAATTAAGGCTCACCCAAGGCCGAGGCACCAACCGGGCCTCTTTTAGCACTGATTTCAGTTTGTTTATCAACACTTTTCAAAGTGTTGATACCCCACCCAAATTCACCTTACACCGCAGCACAAAAGGAGAATTAATTAGCGTGCTACAAGACAATGCTCCATTGCTAAATAAATTAAAGGGATTCGAGATGGCTCCTAAGGAATTTGGTACCCTGGAGGTCAATGGGGAATCGCTCAACATGTACTTGATCAAGCCACCGCATTTTGACTCCAACAAACAGTACCCGTTGTTTATGTTCCAATACAGTGGGCCCGGTTCGCAGCAGGTAGCCAACCGCTGGCACGGTACCGACGATTACTGGCATCAGTTATTGGCTTCGGAAGGCTATGTAATTGCCTGCGTAGACGGTCGGGGAACTGGATTTAAAGGGCGTGATTTTAAAAAAATAACCCAAAAGGAATTAGGGAAATACGAGGTAGAAGATCAGATCGAGGCAGCGCGGCAGCTTAGTGAACTTCCGTATATCGATGCCAATCGTACCGGAATTTGGGGATGGAGTTATGGCGGATTTATGGCTTCCAATTGTATTCTAAAGGGCAACGACACCTTTGAATTGGCCATAGCCGTGGCTCCGGTAACCAGCTGGCGCTTTTACGACACCATATATACCGAGCGCTACATGCAAACCCCACAGGAAAATCCACAAGGGTACGACTTAAATTCACCCTTACACTTTGCAGACCGCTTAAAAGGTAAGTTTCTGTTGGTACACGGGGCTGCAGACGACAACGTGCACGTTCAAAACAGTATGAGACTCATAGAAGAACTAGTTCAAGCCAACAAAGATTTCGACTGGGCCATATACCCCGACAAAAACCACGGAATTTACGGTGGCAGTACCAGACTGCAACTCTACAATAAGATGACACGATTTATCCTGGAAAATCTTTAAAAACACAACTGCTAATTATGGAAATGCAACGGCAAACAACTAATAACAGTGATATTTTTGGACACCCACGCGGGCTATTTTACCTCTTTTTTGCAGAACTCTGGGAGCGATTTAGTTTCTATGGCATGCGAGCGCTACTTACGCTCTACATGGTCAATGAAATTTTTGAAGCTCTTGCAGAGCGCGATTATGTGGCAGCAGCGGTGTATTCAAGCTACGGATCCTTGGTCTATGCCTCTACCGTAATTGGCGGCAGGATTTCAGACACCCTTTTGGGTATGCGCCGATCCATATTTCTGGGGGGTGTTCTAATGGCTATAGGTCATTTTGTTCTGGCCATTCAAGACAATATTGCGTTCTTTTTGGCTTTGTCTTTTATTATTGTAGGTAATGGCTTTTTTAAGCCCAACATATCAACCTTTGTGGGCACGCTTTACAAAGACGGAGATCAACGAAAAGATTCCGGGTTCGTTATTTTTTACATGGGCATAAATATTGGCGGGTTTGTAGCTCCGCTCTTGTGTGGATGGCTCGGCAAGGAATACGGATGGCATTACGGCTTTGGATTGGCCGGTATAGGCATGCTTACCGGATTAATATTTTTTTGGAACGGGATTCGCAAACAGGTGTTTGGCGAACAGGGTAAAGCGCCAAATGAGGAGTTATTAAATAAACGTGTTTTAGGTTTGCCTCAAAAAACGCTTATTCCACTTTTGGCATTTTTGGCTGCACCTCTAATTGCATTGTTACTCTCGTCCTATAAACCCCTTGGAGATGCAGGATCCTTTTTAGGAGATCAAAACCTGGTAAATTTAATTTTTAAAGGAATTGGAATTTTTATTTTGGCCTATTTGGCCTATATCATGTACAAGGCAGCCGCAGATGAGCGAAAAAAATTATTTATGGCCGTGCTCATTACCTTTTTTATGACCATTTTTTGGGGATTTCACGAACTTTCAGGGAGTGTAATTACGCTGTTTGCAGACCGCAATATTAATCTATCCATGATTACGGCTGCCCAAACCAATGCATTGAATTCCATGTGGATAATAGTGCTTTCAATCCCCATTTCCATGTTGTTTACGGCGCTTTCCAAGCGAAACCTAAATCCTAGGACTCCCTATAAATTTGGAATCGGTTTGTTGCTTGCGGGAATAAGTTTTTATCTGTTGGCACTGAGTAAAAATAGTGCAGATGCCAACGGAATGGTTCCTATGTATTATCTCTTATTAATGTATTTCCTGATTTCCGTAGGTGAGTTATTCATGTCTCCTGTAGGGCTGTCCAAAATTACCGACCTCTCTCCCAAGCGCATAGTGGCCTTTATGATGGGGGTGTGGTTTTTGTCTTCGGCCTTCGCATTTCAAGTGGTAGGTTTTATCGGGAAACAACTTGCGGTTGAAAGTTCAGATTCCGAAGTGCGCGGACTGCAAACCTTAGACATTTATATCGATGGTTTTGAACTGATTGCCTTATACGCATCCGGAGCTGGCATTTTGGTATTGTTAACTGCCCCGCTTATGAAGCGTTTAATGGGTAATGTACATTAATTTGTCTTTGAAAGGGATTGAATAAACGCTCCCTGTAGGGTTGTGGCATAAAATGCAATGCCATAGTTACTACAGGTCCTATGCCACAATTCTAGTTCATTAGGGTAGTTGGTTCCGTCGGCAATTACAGCCGCCGGTCTTAAGGCTTCTAGGACCTTTGCAAGATGTACTGGTGGCGATTGGGTGAGCAGTACGATATTGAGTTGAAGAATCTTTTTGGGATACACGCCGTGGGCATCTATAACAAGTAGTTTTTGAGTGCCAAAGGTGTATGCATTCGCCAATGGTTTAAGTTGAATTTTGCGTATCCGTTGGCCAGTGCTATAATGCTTAATGAGGGTTTCCAAGGATTCAGGACGATTGGAAAATACAGTAAGTTCCTGACCCTGCCTCACCCAAATACTACTTGTACTCGCATTATGCGGGATTAGCACTTCCAATTTACTTTTGGCCTCTAGCGTTTGGAAGATGCGGTAACCAAACAGCGATAAAATGCAGAGTAGCGTAAGTTCCAGGTTCGAAATCTTTGCCAACCGTATCCATCCTCCCAACACAAGCAATCCAGTAATGCTCAGCAGCAGTTCCGTGATATCCCAAGGTATTTGTGTGCAAATAAAACCGTCCATCTGTCCCAAAGCAGTGGCTGTTGCATTGAAAAGACTTAGGATCTGGTTATACCCCCAAATTAGCAAATTCGAATTCAGGTTAAGTGCAGATAGGATTAGAAAGATATACCCACAACCCAGTAGTAATCCCATGCCAGGGACCAAAAGTAGGTTAGACAATAAAAAGTGCATTGGGAATTCGTGGAAATAGAACAAGGTAAGTGGCAAAACACCCAATTGGGCAGCTAACCCTAAACTGTTGAGTTGACCAAAATAGCCTGCAACACCACGCTTAAACGGCCATATCCCATAAATTTTAGGATAAAAAATCAGGATTGCCCAAACTGCCGCAAAACTGAGCTGAAAACCAGTCTGAAAAAGCATACGCGGATCGATTACCCCCGTTAAAAATAGGATCGCCAGCGCCCAAAAGTGAAGACTCTGAGCCATTTTGCCACACATAAATGCATAGCTGAGTAGGCTAAAAAGCACCGCAGCCCGAAGAACAGATGGTCCACCACCGGCAAGTAGCACATAAATCCAAAGCAATATTAGCAGGAGGACCCCATGGAGTAATGCTCCGTGTTTTAATCGGCGTAGTGGTAAAAGCAGCCAGCCCAACAAGGTACTTAGTATTCCCACATGCAATCCGGAAACCGCCAGAATGTGAGCCGCTCCGGCCTTTTGGTATTGGCGGTACTGCTCAGGATCCAAAGCCCGATAACCCAAAAGCATGGATTGTGCCAAACCGGCCTCATTTGGCTGTAATCCACTTTGCTTTATAGTTTTAATAAGAGATTTTCGGAACCTGCTTATTTTGTTTAGCAAGTTAAGCTGGGTTTGTGGTATATGTTTATACCCATCGGGTTTCAGGTATAGCAGCCCGTAGATTCCCTGGTATTTTAGATATTTTGCATAATCAAATTCATGAAGGTTTCTTGCAGCTCCGGGTCTTTGAATTTTTCCATAGACCAGAATTTGATCTCCTGCCTGCCAAGAGAATATTTGTGCTGAGTCTTGAATTTTTAAGAGCAGGTCTCCAGATGCCTCGTTTTTATTTAGGGCAATAACTGTAGCACGCCATTGCATTGCGGTTCCCGTTGGATTCATTAGGGAAGTCAGTTTTAGCGTTATCAGTTGTTTTACCTGTGGTCTATTCAAATAATGCCCCTGCAGATTTTTCGGAAGTACAGTGGATAGACGCAGCAAACCAATTCCAAAAAATGCAGCGACGACTAAACCGGTAAATAGCGTTTGTGACACGTATGGTCTAAAGCGTATTCCGCAGAATAAAACAAACACCAGGGTAAGGCATACCAATATTGCGGTTAATAGGGTTGGTGCCCATTCCTCGGCCGCCCAAATCCCCAAACACAAACCTGCCGCTGGCCAAAGCGCAGGAGATGTAGCCACGCGATTTTTTAAAATACCCGAATTGCTTTTACAAAAGCCTCACTCCAGAAGGTATCGGATAAAGAAGAAAGAATAACTCCATTGGAGGTAGAGGCGTGAATGAATTGAATTCCGGCATCGGTCCGCTCTACCACCAAGCCTACGTGATTGATTCGGCCACCACGTCGCGTGGTTCGAAAAAATAGTAGATCTCCCGCGATTACCTTTTCCAGATTTATTTTTTGCCCCTCTTCCGCCATTTGGTAGGAACTTCGGGGAAAGGGTATGTCGTGCGCTTGAAAAGAAACATAGAGCAGGCCCGAACAGTCCATGCCCCGCTGGGTGGTTCCGCCGTATTTGTAACTTACCCCTAGAAAGGAACGCGCGGTTTCAATGACGCGGCTAGCCATTTCTATTGCAGGATCCCGTAGGGTTTTAGGGCTAACCGGAGTTGCCGCAGGGATTCCCCCTAGATTTGAAGCTACCGATCCACCATTAATGCTTAAGGGACTTCTTGATTCTGTATTTTTTTTTGGTTTTAATACGCCGCAGCTGTTCACAAGCAGGAGGCAAAAACCCGCGGTCATCAATAGTTTTATGCTGCACCTATTCATTATAGAGTTGTCATAAAAATGTGCGTAAACGGACTTTTACCCCTATTTTACCCGCCAAAATTACTTTTGCTGACTGAATTTTACTATCAGTACTGCGGCTTTTTGACTGGCCCCGGGCCCTCCTAATTTTTCGCGTAAATCGCGATACGCCCCAAGCTGAGCTTCACGCGCCTCCCCACTCAGTAAGGGCCGTAGCGCCTCCACTAGTGCCTTTTTGTTAAGTGCATTCTGAATGAGTTCAGGCACAACCTCCCGATTCATAATCAGGTTAACCAAGGAAATAAATTTTAATTTAATCAACATTCTGGCAATCCAATAGGAAACCTTATTGGCCTTGTAACATACCACCTGAGGAACCTTAAGAATAGCGGTTTCAAGGGTGGCTGTACCGCTGGTAACTAGCGCTGCATGGGCGTTTTGCAGCAAGGGATAGGTTTGATTATAGACCAGGTGTACCGATGCTTTCAAAAGAAATGGCGCGTACTCCGATGCCGTTAGGCTTGGCGCACCTGCAATCACAAATTGATACTCCGAGAATTGTGGAACTACCTCCAGCATTACGCCAAGAATACGTTTTATTTCTTGCGGTCGGCTGCCTGGTAACAGTGCAATAATTGGTTTATTGGGATCAAGTGTATTTTGCTCGCGAAAAAGGGTTGATTGCGCATCTTGCAACCCTTCCATGGCATCGATAAGCGGATGACCAACATAGTGAACACCCATTTCGAAACGGCTATAGAATTCCGATTCAAAAGGTAATATCACATACATGTGATCGATGTCGCGCTTAATTTTATGCACCCGGCCTGCACGGGAAGCCCATACCTGAGGTGATATATAATAATGGGTCAGGTATTTTGCTTGCTTTGCCCATTGGGCTATTCTGAGATTGAAACCGGAAAAATCGATAAAAATTATTGCATCCGGGTTATATTGGGTAATATCTTCCTTGCAAAAATTGAGATTCTTAAAAATATCCGGCAGATGTCGAATCACCTCTACAAACCCCATAAAGGACATCTCTTTATAGTGTCTTACCAAATCCGCACCTGCTTCCTGCATGCGATCGCCTCCCCAGCAACGAATTTTTGCATTGGAATCTGCTTTAAAAAGGGCTCGAACCAAATTGGATCCGTGTAAATCTCCCGAGGCTTCACCTGCTATAATGTAATACCTCACAACTATAAAATCTTGTAAATAAGTATAATAATTGCAGTAAGTACCGTTGCCATTAATACGCCTTTTGCACGGTGATCGCGTCTTAAGCGTAAAAACCCAAAAAAGGCCATTAAATTCAAAATGGCTCCCAGCGCCAGTAAACTGCCAACATGCCCTTGCGAAACGGCTGCTTGGTAGGTTTCTGCCAAACTCATGTCGGAGAAAAGCAGCATGTACAACAGTACACCCAAAGTGTTTGCGATAATA
Source organism: Bacteroidota bacterium (assembly GCA_046047415.1). Lineage (GTDB taxonomy): Bacteria > Bacteroidota > Bacteroidia > Flavobacteriales > Flavobacteriaceae > Robiginitalea. The sequence continues at coordinate 69,837 of JBJOHX010000094.1, read as the reverse complement.
CCTACAGCAAATCCAATAACTGTTTCACGGCGCGTATGCATGATTAGCGTTTTAATACTTCTTAAATTAATAGGTGCGTTATAAAATAACCTTACAAAAATACAGTTTTAGTACTAAGGAATTTTTGTTCCGGTCTTAACAAAAAATTAAGCGCTTGGCGCCCAATATGGCATGGTTTTTTCTGTATATTGGGAGTTTATTGATGGGGTGAACCACCCGTAGGTGAACCACATTCAAAACAAAATTTGCTACATGAAGAAAAATGTGTTGATTGCCTTTTTAGTTTCGCTCATTGCGGTTACCTCCTGCAGTTTTACAAACCGTTCATTCGAAACAGACGATAAAGACAAACTGCTGTTGGATTTGATTACCTACGTGCTCGATCGCGGGCACTATGAACCCAAAGATATTAACGACGATTTTTCGTCTAATATATTCGATGATTTCATAGAAATTATTGATCCAACCAAGCGTTATTTTATCGCTTCCGACATCGTTGAATTTGAACAGTATCGTTTTCAGCTAGACGATCAAATTCGGAATACAGAAATTAGCTTCTTTAATTTGGTTTACGAACGCCTCATGCAGCGCATGAATGAAGCTCGTAATTTGTATAAGGAAGTACTGGCGCAACCTTTTGATTTTTCTCGGGATGAATCCATTTCAATCGATTATGAAAATCAGGACTATGCATCCGACCGCCAAGCCCTAAGTGAACGCTGGCGCAAGCAATTGAAGTATGCGGCAATAGACAATTACGACGCAAATATTTCGAAAACAGACAAAGAGGCCATGTCCGAATATGAGGCCGAAAAGGAAGCGCGGAAAGCTACCGAGAAGAACCTAAATGAGTTTTACGGATTTGTAGACGATTTGGAGCGCAAAGATTGGTTCGTACAATATCTAAATACCATTGTAGAAGAATTCGATCCTCACACGTTCTATTTTGCTCCTGAGGACAAGGAAAAGTTCGACATGAACATGTCTGGAAAATTCGAAGGCATAGGTGCTCGGTTACAGAAACAACCGGAAGGTGCCCGAATTATGGAAATTATTTCCGGTGGCCCGGTTTGGCGCGATCAACGTATTGAGGTAGGAGATGAGATTTTAAAAGTAGGGCAGGTAGGCGAGACCCCTGTAAATATTGTGGGGATGCGTTTAGACGATGCCATTAAACTCATCAAGGGTCCCAAGGGCACAAAAGTTAACCTAACCGTGCGAAAAGTAGATGGTACCATAGCCGAAATTACCCTTACAAGAGATGTGGTGGAGTTAGAAGAATCGTTTGCTAAATCGGCTACGGTAATCAAAGATGGTCGCAAATTTGGACTAATTAACTTGCCAAAATTCTACATTGATTTTGATGATTATACAGAGCGTAATGCGGCCACAGACGTTGCCTTGGAGATAGAGCGTTTAAAACAAGAGGGCATGCAAGGTCTTGTTTTGGATTTGCGAGATAACGGAGGTGGATCCTTAAAAACTGTGGTAGACATGGCCGGATTATTTATTGAAAAGGGACCCATTGTACAGGTGCGTTCATCTGCACAACAGCAAGAAATCTATGAAGATAAAGATGAGCGCATTCAGTGGGATGGTCCGTTGGTGATCCTTGTCAATGAACTTTCTGCATCGGCTTCAGAAATTCTCGCGGCCGCCATGCAGGATTACAAACGAGCGATTATTATTGGTAGTGCCCAGACATTTGGAAAAGGAACTGTACAAAATGTAATACCCCTTGAAAATATGCTTCGCAATAATGAGCATGGCGATTTAGGGGCATTAAAACTCACCACACAAAAGTTCTATAGAATCAATGGGGGCTCAACACAACTGGAAGGGGTGAAGAGCGATGTTGTGGTCCCGGACCGTTACAGTTATATTGATTTGGGAGAACGGGATCAGGAAAATCCGTTGCAATGGGATAAAATAGCACCGGTAAAATATGAGACCTGGGAAGGCTATATCGATTATGAAACGACCATTTCACGTTCCAAGGCACGTATGCAGGCACATCCGCAGATTGCCTTGATTGAGGAAAACGCCCGTTGGCTCAAGGAGCAGCAAGATGAGATTGAAATACCTCTTAGTTATTCGGTATATCACCAACGTGAAGTCGAAAACAAAGAACGATCGCAATACTTTAAATCCCAGCTAAAATACGATTCCAAGCTTTCGTTTAGCTCCCTTGGATATGAGCAGGAGTTATTTACTAAGGACTCTGTATTGCGCGAAAAACGTGATCGCTGGCACCGGAATCTAGCACAGGATGTATATGTAGAGGAGGCTATAAATGTGCTAGATGAACTTCGCGAAAATCATTTCAAAAAAGATAAGCTCGCCAGCAGGTTAAAGGATTAATTTCGGTAAGAGAATAAAAAAACCAGACCAAAAGGTCTGGTTTTTTTATTCTTTTAATTTATTGGCGAAGGCTGCACGCAATTTACTGAGCTTGGGTGCAATCACATAGCGACAATATCCCTGATCCGGATGCAGGTTGTAGTAATTTATATGATCTTCCTCTGCTTCGTGAAAATTGAACAAGGCCGAAATTTCAGTAACAATAGGGTCGTTGTAGTACGGCTGTAGTTCTTGTACAATTGTTTGCGCTATGTGCGCTTGGGTTTGGTCGTGATAAAAAATTACCGAACGGTATTGCGTACCGGAATCTGCCCCTTGGCGGTTTAAGGTTGTAGGATCGTGCGTGGTCATAAAAACAGTAAGGAGTTCTGAATAGCTAATTATGGAAGGGTTAAATAACACCCGAACCACTTCTGCATGACCGGTTCGACCAGAGCACACCTCGCGATAGGTGGGTTTTCCAGGCACGGTTCCCCCCGCATAACCTGGAAATACTTGTTCTACGCCATTTAGACGTTGTAGTACTGCTTCTGTACACCAGAAGCAGCCACCGCCCAGCGTGGCTGCTTCCAATTTGGAATTAGGCATCGGTAGCTGATTTTTCGAGATTTAACGCAAGAGAATTGATACAATACCGCAATCCGGACGGCGGCGGACCATCTGGAAAGACATGCCCCAGATGTGCGTCGCAGCAATTGCATCGGGTTTCTACGCGAATCATCCCAAAAGAGGTGTCTCGAATGTAGCGAATGGTATTGGTTTTAATGGGTTGTGTAAAACTAGGCCAGCCTGTTCCAGAGTCGAATTTAATGGTGGCGTCGAACAGGGATTCATTACAACATACGCAGCGGTAAAGTCCAGGATCGTGGGCGCTACACAGCGCTCCCGAGTGTGGAGGTTCTGTTCCGTGTGCTCTAGTAATTCGATACTGTTCGGGGGTAAGTTGGGTTTTCCACTCTTCGGTGGTTCGGGTAACCTTGCGATCAGGTTCTGGATTGCCGGCAGTACAATAATGTATAATATCTTTCCAGGTAAGCATAGTATTCAATATTAGTGTCTAAACAACGATATTCTTTAATGTTGAGCAGGCCACAAGTCCGACTTTTAAGCCCATTCGTTTAATCTGTTGGCGTCTAGTCGTAAAAAGATAAAAAGCAATAACGAAAATCCAATTAAACTTGAGCCGCCGTAACTAAAAAAGGGTAACGGAATGCCAATAGTGGGTAAAATTCCAATCACCATTCCTATATTAATAAAGTAATGAATAAGCAAAATGGAAACAACGCCATAACCGTACATGCGTGGAAATGGATTCCGCTGTCGTTCTGCCAAATACAGCAGCCTAAGTAACAGAAAGGTAAAAAGTAAAACTACACCTGCCGTTCCAATAAAGCCCCATTCCTCACCAAGGGTGGAAAATATGTAATCGGAGTGTTGTTCGGGCACAAAATCCCCTTTGGTTCGCGTACCTTCCAAAAATCCTTGACCCCAAAGTCCGCCGGATTCGATAGCTTTTTCCGACTGAAATGTATTGTAGCCAATGGTCTTGCGGATTTCTTCCAATTTTTCGGGATCTTTTTCAAGCCTTAGCCATAATCCAAATCGGTCGCGGTGGCGTTGTTCAAAAATATTGTCAAAAACGAATCGAACCGAAAAGGAAAACAATACCGCCCCCAGGTAAAGTGCCAGTACGGGTATGAATGGTATTTCCTGCGTTCTTTTTTTAAATAAATATATTAGGGCAATGCCCAAGCCCATTCCAATCCCGACCCATACCGTTCCAAAAATTAACGTAGCTATAAATAAGACAACAGCCAAAAGCAGGAGAAAAAAATATCGAATGGGCATGCCCTCGCGAAAAAGCACAAAAACCAAGGAGAAAAACACCAAGGCACTACCAGGGTCTGGCTGTGGAATAATGAATAGGGCCGGTAGACCAATAATTAAAAGTCCCAGTAATTGGTCTTTGGTTCTTGAGATGTCGGTTTGTATGTCGCTCAGGTATTTAGCCAAAGCCAAGGCTGTAGTTACCTTCGCTAGCTCCGAAGGTTGAAAGTTAAAGAACCCAAGGTTGTACCATGAAGTGGCACCCGAAATGGTTTTGCCAAAAACAAAGAGTCCAAGAAGCAGTAAGAGGGAACCCAAATAAGACAGACTTGCAAAACGTTCGTAAAAACTGGCCGCCAAGGTCATTGAAAGAAAGACCAGCACAATGCTTATTCCAATGAAAAATAGTTGTTTTCCGTACAGCTCGTTAAAATCTAATAGACTTTGATGCTCCGGGTTAAACGTACTGGAATAGATGTTTAACCATCCCATGAGTACTAATAAGGAGAAGAGAAAAACGGTAAGCCAATCAATTCGGCGAAGAAGCTGGCTACCAAACATGCTCGTTAATCTTAAAGGGTTTACCCGTGTAGGGTTTTGCGTATTCGTGTTCCAGAGTTTTGTCTAACATACGCTGCTCCAGATCTTTTCGTGTAATGGTACCCTTCAAATATTTTTCGATGAGCAGGGAGGCAATATGGCCTGCGTAGCGGGCGCCAAAATAACCGTGTTCTATGTAAACCGCTAGTGCAATTTTAGGTTGATCTACGGGAGCAAATGCAATAAATAAGGAATGATCGGTGAGCTGGGTTCTTTTTCCATCGATTCGTGTAAAGTTTTCTACCGTTCCGGTTTTACCGGCAATATCGATACCTGGAATTTTTAAGTATTGGGCGGTACCGTTGGTATAAACACCTGCCATACCCTGAATTATTGGTTCAAAATGCTTTGGACTAATGGTCGTGTTTTTACGCTCGGTAAATTTTGAAATTTGAATGGCTTTACCGTCAATCTTTTGAATTAAGTGGGGTGTGTAGTAATAACCCCTGTTGGCAATTGCAGCAGTCATATTGGCCAATTGAATGGGAGTTGCTGCCACCTCACCCTGTCCAATGGCATTGGAGATAATATAAGACGAAGACCAGCGATTGTCTCCATATACCCGGTCGTAATATTCCTTTCCGGGAATTCGTCCTCTACGTCCGGTAGGCAAATCGTAACCCAAATAATTTCCAAGGCCAAAGCTTTGAATGTGTTTTTCCCAAACATCCATGGCCATATCGGTGGTTTCGAATTTTTCGTAGAATTTACGGAATGCCCCGGCAAAATAGGCGTTGCAAGACTTGTAGATTCCGCTATTCATTGTTCGCGTTCCCCCGCCGCAATGACACCCTCTTAATTTGTTGCCAACATAAAAACCATGGTAACAGGTAAAGCTAGACTCTGGGGTAATAACACCCTCTTCCAAAGCTGCCAACGCATTCAATATTTTAAAGGGAGAGCCTGGTGAAGGCTCGGCCAAAATAGAACGATCCCATGTAGGTCGCGCCAAGGAATCGTTGTGCAGTTTACTGTAATTTCGTGAACGATTACGGCCAACCAAAAGTGCAGGATCATAAGAGGGCCCCGAAATAAGTGCCAGGATTTCGCCCGATGCGGGCTCGATAGCAACAATGCCTCCTCGTTTGCCCTGCATTAGCAATTCACCGTATTCCTGCAAGTTTTTGTCTAGCGTAATACTAATTTCGGTACCAGCTTTGGGCAGCGTGTCTAAAACACCATTTTTATAAGGTCCAATATCCCGGTTGAACCGGTCTTTTTGAATAAATTTAACGCCTTTCCTGCCTCTTAATATTTCCTCATATTCTTTTTCTATTCCGGTTCTACCCACCAGTTCTCCCAAGGAATAATAAGGATTTTTTTTAAGCTCCCAAGAATTAACCTCACTAATGTAGCCTAAAACATTGGCGCCCGAGTGTATTTTATAATCGCGCAAAGAGCGTTTTTCGATGAAAAAGCCCTTATATTTCCGCATTTTTTCCTGTAATCGGGCATAATTCTCTTTGGAAAGTTGGGGCACCAAAATCGAAGGAAGCCTGGGCGAATAGGTCCGCGCTTTTTTGAGTTGATCCTGAAGTTTTTCTACAGTGATTTCCAAAAGACTGGCAAATTCCAAGGTGTCGAACGCTTGCACCTCTCTGGGGATTACCATTACGTCGTAGGCGGGCTGGTTAGCCACCAAAAGATCCCCGTTCCGATCAAATATGTAGCCTCGTTCCGGATAGTCGTATACAATTTTAATGGCAGGGTCTTCCTGTAATTGATTAGGGGAAACCCTTATCAGTTGCAAATAGGATAATCTTCCAATAAATGAAATGCCGATAAGCACAATGATGGAAGACAAAACCAGCTTTTTCATAATCAGGTGTTTAGAGCGTTTTCAGGTATATAAATAACCTGTGTTTACGCCGTCTAGCGCGATGAAAAAAGGGAGGCAAACAAGGCCGAAAAGATAAAACTAAGCGTTCCCGTAATCAGCGACATTTTCAAAATTAAGAGGAAATTTGTCAAACTAAAAATTTCCAATGCAAAGAAGACCAGATGATGTAAGGATAAAAGTATGGCTAAAAACGATAATTGTTGCAGCCGACTGGTTTGGGTAATTCGCAGGTTTTGAAATTCCATGTTAATGCCAAATACAAAGGCCATTATTTGCGGCCTAAAAAACGCAGTGGTCAACATGGCAGCGGTGTGTAGTGCTAGAGTATCCGAAAATACATCTACAGCAAAACCCAGCAAAAAGGAAACACTTAAAAACAGGGCTCGATTATTCTTAATAGGATACCAGTACAAGAACAGGACGTAGAGCATGGGATTGTACAGTCCAAAAACATTTAAGTTATTGAAAATCAAAACCTGACATAGGAGTAATGCAAGAAAACGCAGCAGACCTGTAAAGGAAGAATTATTCAACATCGATTAACGATTCAAGCTTTAATATTTCGGGCCTGTTTTTATTATAAATGATATAGACTTGTTTTATGCTAGTCATGTCTGTCAGGAGTCGAACCTGAATTTGGTAATAACTATTGCTAGCGTCAATTTTAAAAGTCTCTATTACCCCTATAGGAATGTTTTCTGGAAAGATGCTAGACATGGCTCCGGTAACAATAGTGTCTCCAATGGCAAGAGATACCGTCCTGGGAATATCTTGCAATTGCACTATATTAAAATCCAAGCTGTTCCAGGTCAACGATCCAAAATAGTCAGAATTTGCAATTTTGGCATTGATATTTGATTTTGTATTTAAAATACTTTGTACTGTAGCAAAATTAGAGCTGGTATGTTCTACGATACCCAATATTCCCTTTGAAGTTATAACTCCCATGTCTTGTTTAAGGCCATGTTTGCTACCGCGATTTAGGGTAATATAATTGTTTTTGGAATTAAATTTGTTTTTTATGATTTCGGCAGTGTAGACCTCATATGTAAGATTGGTGGTGTCCAACTCCATAATGGTATTAGGCTTCGTATTAAAAAGTTGCATCCGCAGATTGCGATTCTCTTCTGCTAGGCGTTCGTTTAACTTTCTAAGTCCAAAGTATACATTTATGGAATTGGTGAAATTGTAAAGGTTGCCGGTAATCCAGTTGGCAGAATTAAAATACCTAGACCTGTGAAAGGAATTGTTTTGAGCTGTCAGAAAAAGCGATATCGAAAGCAGCAAAAGATATAGGAGACCAATCCTATTTCGTAATATGAAGGTAATTATCCTTTGCATGCTTTGGCTTCATTTGAAGGCCTAAGAGTGTTCGAATAAGGGGGCTTATTTAATAAGAATACTCTTGTAGCGTTCCAGATTTTTAAGAACCATTCCAGTGCCTCGTACCACAGCGCGAAGTGGATCTTCGGCAATATATACGGGCAGATCGGTTTTTTGGGATAACCTCCGATCTAAGCCGCGTAACATAGACCCACCACCCGCCAAATAAATGCCGGTATTGTATATGTCTGCTGCGAGTTCTGGAGGCGTTTGTGACAAGGTTTCCATTACGGCATCTTCTACACGAAGAATGGATTTATCTAGTGCTTTTGCAATTTGACGGTACGAAATGGAGACTTGCTTGGGTTTACCGGTGAGTAAATCGCGACCTTGAACCTGCATTTCTTCTGTGGGGTTTTGGAGTTCTTCTAAAGCAGAGCCAGTGGTTATTTTAACATGTTCTGCCGTACTTTCTCCGATATATAAGTTGTGTTGGGTGCGCATGTAATAAATGATGTCATTGGTAAAAACATCACCTGCAATCTTTACGGATTTATCGCACACAATACCGCCCAATGCAATAACTGCGATTTCTGTGGTTCCACCCCCAATATCTACAATCATATTGCCTTTGGGCTGCATAATGTCCAGGCCAATACCGATGGCTGCAGCCATGGGTTCGTGAATGAGGAACACTTCCTTTCCGTTTACCCGCTCGGCAGATTCTTTAACGGCCCGCATCTCTACCTCGGTAATACCCGATGGAATACAGATAACCATTCGCAGGGAGGGCGGAAACATCTTCTTTTTTAGCGCCGGAATGTTTTTGATGAACATATTGATCATCTTTTCAGAGGCGTCAAAGTCGGCAATTACACCATCTTTAAGCGGACGAATGGTTTTAATATTTTCGTGGGTCTTACCCTGCATCATTTGGGCTTCCTTACCCACGGCAATAATTCTTCCAGAAATCCGGTCACGTGCCACAATAGATGGGCTGTCAACAACAACCTTCCCGTCGTGAATAATCAGAGTGTTTGCCGTTCCCAGGTCAATGGCTATCTCCTCTGTTAAAAAATCGAAAAATCCCATCAATTTGTGTTTAAAACCCTAAAAAAATAAGCAAAAATGACACTAGCGAATGTACTAAAATTAATGCTTAAAATGACGGATTCCCGTCATAACCATTGCAATACTCGATTGATTGCAATAATCTATACTCAATTGGTCTTTAATGGAACCTCCGGGCTGTATTACCGCTCGAATGCCTTCCAATCCGGCAATTTCTACACAATCCGGAAATGGGAAAAAGGCATCACTAGCCATTACTGCGCCTTCAAGTTCAAAATTAAAAGATTTGGCCTTGTGAATGGCTTGGTTTAGCGCATCTACCCGTGAAGTCTGGCCGGTGCCGCTTGCACACAATTGTTTGTTTTTGGCCAGAACAATGGTGTTGGATTTGGTGTGCTTGCATATTTTAGCCGCAAATAACAAATCTTCGGTTTCCCGCGAATCGGGAGCAATTTTAGTGACAACTGTAAGGTCTATTACCGCGTCCGTTTTGAGATCTTTCTCTTGCCATAATACGCCGTTTAGGCAGGTGCGAATTTGTGTGCTTGGCAATGCAATAGGGCGTTGTGCCAAGAGAATGCGGTTCTTTTTGCTTTTCAACAATTCCAACGCTTCTGGATCAAAAGCCGGAGCAATGACAACCTCGCAAAACAATTCGTTTACCAAGGTTGCCGTTTTTAGATCCAGATTGCGATTACAGATTAAGACGCCCCCAAAGGCAGATACCGGGTCGCCGGCCAATGCATCGCGATAGGCTGCTTCTAAGGTAGGGCGCATGGCAACACCACAGGCATTATTGTGTTTAAGTATTGCGAAAGTGGGATCTTCATTTCGGAATTCCTCCATTAGATTTACTGCCGCATCAATATCCAAAAGATTATTGTAGGATAACTCCTTGCCGTGTAATTGTTCAAATAACGCTTCAAAATCCCCGTAAAACAAACCTTTTTGATGTGGATTTTCACCATATCGTAAAACGGTACCTTTAGGCTCACTCAGTTTAAGCGCAGGAAGTGCTGCCTCACGGTTAAAATAATTAAAGATAGCACTGTCGTAGTGCGACGAAACCTGGAAAGCATTTGCTGCAAATCGCTGCCGTTGGGTTAGGGTGGTGCTACCCTTGCCCTGTTCTAGGATTTCTAAAAATGGGGTGTAATCTTCCTGAGAGGCAATACATACTACATCTTTATAATTCTTTGCTCCTGCGCGAATCAAGGAAATCCCACCTATATCAATTTTTTCGATAATTTCTTGTTCCGAAGCACCTTCTGCAACTGTTTTTTCGAAGGGGTATAAGTCTACAATAACTATATCCAAGGCGGGTATCTCATAGGTTTTCATTTGCTCCCGATCCGATTCCAATGCGCGTCTGCCCAAAATTCCGCCAAATACTTTAGGGTGAAGGGTTTTTACCCGTCCGCCCAAAATAGAAGGATAGCTGGTAATGGATTCAACCGGTACAACGGGTAAGCCAAGGTCCCGAATAAAAGATTCGGTGCCTCCTGTAGAGTACATGGTAATATCCAATGCGTGCAATTTGCGAACTAAGGGTTCGAGCCCGTCTTTGTGAAATACAGAAATCAGGGCCGAAGTAGCCTTGAGTGTAGTCGACATAGCGATTTTTTTAAGAATTAAAATAAAGGGATAAAATTAGGCCTTTTACAAGCGTGCAATGCCTCGGATTATCAACAAAAACAGATAAGTTTTAAAGAATTTCTGCGACCTGCTCGCTCACCCATTCCAGAAAGCGCTCATCGGCCTGTGTAAACGGATTCAAAGTTCGGGAGTCAATGTCGATTTGACCAATGTTTTTGCCTGCAACAAAAATCGGAACGACAAGCTCCGATTTCACATGAATACTACAGGAAAGGTAATTGTCTTGAGCCGCAACATCGGGAACAACGAAATTTTGATTGCTTAGTGCCACCTGACCACAAATGCCTTTGCCAAAGGGAATTACAGTGTGGTCTGTAGCATCTCCGGCATAAGGCCCAAGCAAGAGTTCCTCTTTCGTAGCGTGATGAAAATAAAAGCCCACCCAGTCGTAATGGTCAATGGATTCCCGGAGTAATTCACAAAGTGCTTGCAAACGATCATTTACAGACAAGTCTTGTCTAAACAAGACCTGGATTTGGGGTTTAAGGGCTTCAAACATAAGACAGTTAAAAAACAGGTCAAATGTACAAAACAAACCAGAGCCACTAGCGTTGGTTAAAACTAAAAAAGCCCGACAAGTTAACCTGTCGGGCTTTTTATGGTATTGTGCAATTTTACATCATTCCGGGCATACCGCCACCACCTGGCATTGGTGGAGGAGTTTCCTCTTTAATGTCTGTAAGAGCACATTCGGTAGTTAGAATCATTCCAGAAACTGAAGCTGCGTTTTCAAGTGCAATCCGGGTTACCTTTTTGGGGTCAATAATTCCGGCTTTCATCATTTCCACGTAGGTTTCTGATTTGGCGTCAAAACCGAAGTCACCTTTGCCGTCACGAACCTTTGCAACAACAACCGATCCTTCACCACCAGCGTTTTCAACAATGGTACGAAGCGGTGCCTCAATGGCGCGGCTTACAATCTGAACTCCTGTTTCTTCATCGGAGTTATCGGCTTTTACTTTAGATAATACTCCTTGAGCACGAACCAGGGCAACACCACCTCCGGCTACGATACCTTCTTCTACAGCAGCCCGTGTAGCGTGTAACGCGTCGTCTACACGATCTTTTTTCTCCTTCATTTCTACTTCGGATGCAGCACCTACATAAAGTACAGCCACACCACCTGCCAATTTAGCAAGGCGCTCTTGTAGTTTTTCGCGGTCGTAATCGGAAGTTGTAGTTTCTATCTGGGCTTTGATCTGACCAACGCGCATCTTGATATCTTTCGCAGCACCGGCACCATTTACAATGGTTGTATTGTCTTTATCAATGCTTACTTTTTCGCAAGTTCCAAGCATGTCTAACGTAGCGTGTTCCAAAGAAAGGCCCCGCTCTTCTGCAATCACTGTACCGCCGGTAAGAATAGCGATGTCTTCCAACATGGCTTTTCTGCGATCTCCGAATCCTGGTGCTTTTACTGCAGCAATACGAAGGTTACCACGCAATTTGTTCAAAACAAGGGTTGCAAGTGCTTCGCCGTCTACGTCTTCAGCAATAATCAATAATGGTTTGCCGGATTGTGCCACAGGCTCCAGAACAGGAAGAAGATCTTTCATTGTAGAGATCTTTTTCTCGAATAACAGGATAAATGGGCTTTCTAGATCTGCAACCATTTTTTCGGAATTTGTCACAAAGTAAGGAGACAAATACCCCCGGTCGAACTGCATACCCTCTACAACATCTACATAGGTGTCGGTACCTTTGGCTTCCTCTACTGTAATTACACCTTCCTTACCTACTTTTCCAAAAGCCTCTGCAATCAATTCTCCAATGGCATCGTCGTTGTTGGCAGAAATAGATGCCACTTGCTTAATTTTCTCTGACGAATCCCCAACCTTTTTAGATTGTTTAGACAAATCCGCAACAATGGCCTCCACTGCTTTGTCGATTCCGCGTTTTAAATCCATTGGATTTGCACCGGCAGCTACGTTTTTAAGCCCTTCTTTAACTATGGCTTGTGCCAATACGGTTGCTGTAGTTGTTCCGTCACCGGCGAGGTCATTGGTTTTAGAGGCTACCTCTTTTACCATTTGAGCACCCATGTTTTCTAGGGCGTCTTGTAATTCAATTTCCTTAGCAACGGTTACACCGTCTTTGGTTACAACAGGTGCGCCAAAGGATTTGCTAATAATTACGTTACGTCCTTTTGGACCTAAGGTAACTTTTACGGCATTGGCCAGTGCATCTACACCGCGTTTAAGGCCATCCCGTGCTTCGAGATCAAAAGTTATTTCTTTTGCCATAATACTTTAAAGTGTTTAAATTTTAGGTTGTCGACAAGCACGTGCGACAATTTCAAAATTACGTTTAGATAATCGCCAGAATATCGCTTTCCCGCATCATGAGATAATCTGTTCCGTCGAGTTTTAATTCGGTTCCGGAATATTTGCCGTAAAGCACGGTGTCTCCCACTTTAACGGTCATTTTCTCATCTTTGGTGCCCGGACCAACCGCAACTACCTTTCCCTTTTGCGGTTTTTCTTTGGCCGTGTCGGGAATGATAATGCCAGAGGCCGTTTTGGTTTCAGCTGCCATGGGTTCCACGAGTACTCGGTCCGCCAATGGTTTAAGTGTTACTTTAGCCATATGTTTTATAATTTAATTTTAAGGATTCGTCCTTCTTATTTACAGAAAGTATGCCAGTTTTGAAAAACTGACATATTGTAAAACAAAAATGCCAGCTTGTCAGAAAAGCTGGCATTTTTGATGCGTTTGTTATTTACTGAAGCGTATCTGTTGGGCTGGTAGTGTCCGATGCAGGTGCTTGTTCCGGTATGCCTTCCAAGCCGGATTCTGGTACGCTTTCTATGGCGTCTTCCTGAAGCAGTTTGGATTCATTTTCTCCGAAATTACTTTTCAAGGCAACATTAGAAAGTAATATAAGCACAATCAGCACTGTTGCCAACGTCCAAGTGCTTTTGTCTAAAAAGTCGCCGGTTTTTTTGACGCCTCCTACAACCTGGGTTCCGCCTCCTCCAAAGGAAGAAGATAATCCACCGCCTTTAGGGTTTTGTACCATGATGACTAACATCAACAAAACACTAACAACAATGATTAAAACCAGGAATATGGTAAATGTACTCATGGTGATTTTTTATTTTTTACATCTTGCAGTTTTTCAACCGCTTTAATTTGGTCCGCAAAGAAACTACTTTTTTCCGGATATTTCAAAATAAGGATACGATAAGCCTGAAGAGCCTTTTTGAATTTTCCCTGTTCCAGATAAATACGGGCCAAAGTTTCCGTCATGAGTTCCTTTTTGTCCAGTTCTGGTGCAGTTTGCACACGTTTGGGGCTTTCTTCGGAATCCCGGTTGGGAATAATCTTTGGATTGGTAGCAATAAACCGATCTATAAGTTCAAATTTCTTTTCCCGATCTACATTTTCCAGAGCATTTGATTCCGATTTGCTATTGGCCATCTCAGGGGTCGGTTCGTCCAAAGTCTGTAGGCGGGTAAGTTGCAGCCATTGTGAAAACGAATGTCGTTCGTCCTTTTTAAAGGACAGCGGTTGACCTAATTTAAGTTCTTCTTTCGCTTTTTGCGCTGCAGCTTCTTCCTTTAACTGCAAAGCTATATTTGGGTCTGCGGCAGCGAAAAGATGGGGATTTAGAATTTTATCGGCATCTTTGGAGGATTGGGGTAGGGCCCCTTCTTCTGTGGGTTCCAAAACCGTTGCGCTTTGCTCAGAATCGGGAAATACTTCCTCGGTAATAACTTCCATCTGTTTCAGGGAAGCTTTACCGGAAATGGCATCTGCGATTTCATTTTGATTAAAAACCTCTGAGGTAATAAAATCAAATAAAACCTCTCGGTCTGTGGTAAGGGCAGCGGTGAGTTTTAATGCCTGATTGTATTTGTAACTGTTTAGATTCTTCAATCCCTTTAGGTGCATTGCACGAGCAGCCTGAAACCAAGGATAGGCTGCCAAAACCTCGTCTAATTGGTGAATTTGCAGGGGCGTACTGAGCCGTCCGGGGTATTCAAGAAGTTGTGTAAAATCCGATACTTTCATGAAGGTTTACCAATCTGCAAGTGATTTATTGAAAATATCCTGGTTTAGACGTTCAAAAATGGCCTGATGTGCTTCGTCTTGCACTGAAGACAGTTGTGAAGCCCCAGGATAATCATAAAAAAATGAGAAACGCTGTTCCCAATCAGCATCATCTTTGGTGCGATTAAAAAAGCGTACGTTCACGCTCATGGTTAATCGGTTTTGAGCTGCCCGTTGTTCTGCGGTGGCCGACATGGGTTGTACACGGTATTCTATAATTTCCCCTTCGTAGACCAAATCTCCGCTTGAATTTACCAAGTCCAAATTGGTTTGATTAAGTATTAAATTTTGTAAGGACAGCGTAAAATCTCGGTCCAGTCCCGGATGAAATACCGATCCCGGAGTTTGTGAGGCATAATTTTGGAAGTAATTTACCTGAAACGTTTTTGCATCACCCACATCGCCCCCAGTAAAATTATAAATGCCACATCCGGTGAGCAGAACGGTGAAAAGCAATACGGCTAGTCGAAAATAATTTTTCATATTACAGGTCGTATTGTTTGATTTTTCGGTACAAAGTGCGCTCAGAGATTCCCAATTCTGCTGCTGCCATTTTGCGTTTGCCTTTGTTGCGTTCAAGCGATTTTTTAATGAGTTCTATTTCTTTATCCTGTAAAGATAGGGTTTCTTCTTCTTCAATTTCTTCTGCAAAATGGTATCGGTCTTCTAAGGGTATTTTCGGAGTAATACGTTCCTGGCCCGAGGCAGAACGCACTGGCATATCCGTAAATCTACCTGCTGCAGGCAATACAGAAACTGACGTTGCATCTTCTTCTACAATGGCTTCTTCTTCACCGTATATCTTTTGAATCAATTGTTGATTTTCTTCCTGAACCTTCTCGCTATTGTCGCTTTTGAGTAATTCCAGGGTAAGTTTTTTTAAGTCATTCAGGTCCGATTTCATATCGAACAAGACTTTGTATAAAATTTCCCGTTCATTGCTAAAATCACTCTTGCTTTGCTGCTGGCTCACAACCGCCGGGAGATTGCTGCCCGAATCCGGGAGATACGATCTTAGAGCGCCAAGGGAAACCGAACGCTCTTTTTCCAAAACCGAAATTTGTTCTGCAATGTTTCTGAGCTGTCTTATATTTCCCGGCCAACGATAGTGTTCTAACAATGCAATGGCCTCGTCCTGTAAACGAATGGTTGGCATTTTGTATTTCTGACCAAAATCTGCTGCAAATTTCCGGAAGAGTAAATGAATGTCTTCGGTGCGTTCCCGAAGTGCAGGAATATGAATTTCTACAGTACTTAAGCGATAATACAAATCTTCCCGGAATTTACCTTTTTGAATTGCGTCTTGCATATTTACATTGGTAGCTGCCACAATACGCACATTTGTTTTTTGAACGATGGAAGACCCAACCTTTAAAAACTCACCATTTTCCAACACCCGAAGCAGCCGAACCTGGGTGGTGAGCGGAAGTTCTCCCACTTCATCCAAAAAAATGGTACCACCATCTGCCACCTCAAAATAGCCATTGCGTGATTGGGTGGCACCTGTAAAAGCTCCTTTTTCGTGACCAAAAAGTTCGCTGTCTATGGTACCCTCCGGAATGGCACCGCAATTCACTGCTATATATTTGGCGTGTTTTCGGTGAGAAAGGGAATGAATAATTTTAGGGATGGCTTCTTTACCAACACCGCTCTCTCCAGTCACCAATACGGATATGTCCGTAGGGGCAACCTGAATGGCTTTTTCCAAAGCCCGGTTGAGTTTAAAATCATTCCCGATGATTTCGAAACGTTGCTTTATACCTAGAACATGCTCCATATCAACTATCGAATCGTTAAACCAATGGCTTGCCCGAGCAAGGTGGCCGAAGTGCAATCTTCAATTTTTACATCTACAAAATCACCAATTTTATAGGTTCCTTTTGGGAACACTACCACCGTGTTTTGGGTGTTTCTACCCATTAAATAGTCGTCTGATCGCTTCGATGGGCCTTCCACTAGTACTTCTTCTACTTTGCCAATGCGCTGCTGATTGCGAAGCAGACTATGCTCTTGTTGCAGGGCAATAATTTCCCTGAGACGCATTTTTTTTACGGCCTCCGGAACGTCGTCTGGAAGTTTTCGCGCAGCAAGTGTACCAGGGCGCTCAGAATAGGCAAACATAAAGCCAAAGTTGTATTGAACATAGCGCATAAGGTCTAGGGTATCCTGATGGTCCTGGTCCGTTTCTCCTGGAAAGCCTGCAATCATATCTTGGCTTATGCCGCAATCTGGGATCCGTACCCGAATAGCATCTATAAGGTTTTTGTATTCCTGACGGGTGTGTAATCGGTTCATGGCCTTAAGCACACGATCACTTCCACTTTGTACGGGCAAATGAATGTACTTGCAAATGTTGGTGTGACGCGCCATTGCATCGATAACTTCCAGGGTCATGTCCTGGGGGTTGGATGTAGAGAATCGCACCCGCATTTTCGGGAAGGTTTGTGCAATGGAATCCAATAGGTTGGCAAAATTCACTGCACTGGCTTGTTGAATAGGACTGGCCTTTTCAAAGTCTTTTTTGAGTCCACCACCGTACCACAGATAACTGTCTACATTTTGGCCCAGTAAGGTCACCTCCTTAAACCCTTGGTCCCACAGTTGTTTTACCTCTGCAAGAATAGATTGTGGGTCTCTTGATCGTTCCCGGCCACGGGTAAAAGGTACCACGCAAAAGGTACACATGTTGTCGCAACCGCGAGTAATAGATACAAAGGCAGAGACGCCGTTGCTGCTTAAGCGCACGGGGGCAATATCTCCATAAGTTTCGTCTTTGGACAAGATCACGTTTACGGCCTGGGCGCCCTGATCCACTTCTCGAACCAAATTGGGGAGGTCTTTATAGGCATCGGGTCCTACCACCATATCTACAATCTGTTCTTCTTCCAGCAGCTGGCTTTTTAAACGCTCGGCCATACAACCCAACACGCCAATTTTGAGGCCCGGATTTTCCCGTTTCAAGATGTTAAAAGTCTCGAGTCTTTTGCGTACAGTAAGCTCGGCTTTTTCCCGAATAGAACAGGTGTTCACCAAGATTAAATCGGCTTCCTCCATTTTAGTGGTAGTATCAAAGCCTTCCTTACTTAATATGGAAGCCACAATTTCGCTGTCAGAAAAATTCATCTGACATCCGTAGCTCTCAATATATAGTTTTCTGCCGCCTGCATTGCGGTCTCGGGTTTCGAGGGCGGTGCCTTGCAGGTCTTCCTGAATAATTTTTTCCATATCAATCTAATCCCCGTAGGAAAGGGCAAAGATAGTTCAATACCGTTATATGACAATTTGGCAGAAATTAAATTTTTCATAAAACGCAACGCAACCTTGGAAGCAGTATCTTTATAAGAGATTTTCATTCCGATTAAATTATGAATAACCGTCTTTTTGTTGCCTGTTTTGTTTTGGTCCTGTCCACATTGAGTTGCGAGAAAAATCAGGATTCTGAATACCGCGAATACCTGGTGGCCCGACCGCTTACAGTGAGCATGGAAGCATTTCTTTCCGATCCGGTTGTAATAGGGCCGCAACCTATAGAGCAATCGGGAAAAATATATGCCTATGGCAATTATATTTTTGTAAATGAGCCCTATAAAGGAGTACATATAATAGACAACAGCAATCCCGAAGCACCCGTAAAAACGGGTTTTATTACCATTCCTGGCAATGTGGATATATCTGTAAAGCAAGATTACCTCTATGCAGACAGTCTTCAGGATTTAATAGTTTTAGATATTTCGGACTTAAATAACATTCAACAAGTGAGCAGGTTAAAAGATGTGTTGGAAGGGAATGTTTTCTGGCCTTTGGAGGCCGAAATTGTTGAGACCGACGGATGGAATTCGGAATCACAAATATTGGTAGGCTGGCAGGTCGTTTCAGAGCAGCGATTAATAGCCGAAACTGAAACTGATGTATGGCGCAATGGTATTGCAATGGCCGAGATGGCCGCTACTGATTCTGGAACAGGCGAAGGCGGGTCCATGGCCCGATTCAAAATTGTAGACGACTTTTTATACGCTGTAGGTAGTCATTTTATTAATGTATTTGATATTTCTAACCTTGAATTGCCCAAAGCGTTAGAAGCCGTTTTTGCCGGATTTGATATTGAAACTATCTTTAATCAGGGTACGCATTTATTTTTAGGAAGCAAGAGTGGTATGTATATATATGATATTACTGCCCCGGCTTCGCCTCAATATATTTCGGAGTTTCAGCATGGGACCGCCTGCGATCCGGTGGTTGTAGACGGAGACTATGCGTATGTGACTTTAAGAGGCGGGAATGAATGTGGAGCTACCGAAAGCGGGTTGTTTGTAATCGATATTAGAAACATCGAAACACCGGAGCTGGCTAAGAGTTATCCGTTGGATGGGCCCTATGGTCTTGGGGTAAAAGACTCCCAACTTTTTGTTTGCGATGGCGATTCCGGATTGCGTGTGTATGACAAAACAGATGTTTTGAATCTTAAGGAGCTCGCACATTTCGACGATGTGGTAACCTACGATGTAATTCCTCTGGCCACGCATCTTCTCATGGTAGGAGATGGTATGCTGTTTCAATACGAATATCAAGACACGGGTCTATCGCTTTTGAGTTCCATTTCACTAAAAGATTAAAATTTAAGCATTAATCCAAAGCTTGACCAAGCATAGGAATCCCGAATTCAGAAACCTTGGCGTTTATGTCGCTGAGGTACTTTGAAACCACTTGGTCCAGCGTGCTTAAGGCAACATTCAACTCTTCGCGAACCGATTCAAAAAATTCTTGCGCTTGCACAGTTGGAGGGAAATCACCTCGCTGTGAATCTGCTAGCAAAAATGCAAGGCGATTGTTTATGCGAATCCCATAATTTATGGGGTCTTGCACGCTTTGGTTCTTAGTCATGTGAATGGCGTTTTCCACTGCGTATAGCTCCTGTTCAAAATCCTTAAGGGTTCTAATAAGTTCTCCGTAATCTTTAGCTTTTTCGATCACAAACTGAATGTCTTTTTTGATTTTTCGAATGCGAATAACTGCTTCATTTGCACGACTTACCTGGTCTCTTACTCGAAGCAGAAATTCCTCTTGGGCCAAATAATCTGCTTCAGAAAGCCTAAGGCGCGGATCCGCTTTCACCTCTAGCTCAGATTCCTTACCTATACCATTATAAGTGAGTCTAACAGTGTAATTTCCGGGGGCCACTTTGGGACCAACATTGGGAGATGAATACAAGACCATACCTTCAAAGGAGGTAAAACCGGGATGCCGCAGGTCCCAAACCAGTAAATTACCTCCCGAGGTAACCTGAAGCGGTTGCTCAGCATTGGGATTTAGTCGGTTGGTCTTTGCGGTATTGGAAAATTGGCGAATGGTCTGTTTTTCTGCGTCTAGAATTTCAAGACGCACCTGATCCCCGGTTTTATAGTCTTTTATATAATAATGAATCAAAGCGCCGTTTGGATGATTTTCTCCCTCCTGCAGCAGGTCGGGTTTTCCCCAACCGGACTGCGGCATGCGGTATGCAAAATCCGGAGCATACAGATGAAAATCGGAAGCATTTAAATCTGCAGTAAGTTGCTGCAAAGGTGTGAGGTCGTCTATCATCCAAAAACTTCTGCCGTGTGTGGCGGCAATTAGGTCGTTGTCGCGAACGTGAAGATCCCGAATGGAAGTAATCGGAAGATTCAACTGAAAGGGGCGCCAGCTTTCTCCATCGTCGAAAGAAACATACATGCCCCATTCTGTACCTGCATAAAGCAGGCCCTGTCTAACCTTATCGGACCGGATGGCCCTTGTATAATGAGTGTTTGGTATGCCTTTGTTAATTACCTTCCAGGTTTTTCCGTAATCTGTAGTCTTGTACAGATACGGCGTGTAGTCTCCAAACTTGTACGCAGAGGCAGCCACATAGGCCGTTCCTTTCGCAAACGGACTGGGATCGATACAATTGAACATGTTTAGTTCCGGTGAAATAAGAGCTGGAGGGGTAATATTTTCCCAGGTATTCCCGTCGTCTCTGGTAATGTGAAGCAGTCCGTCGTCGCTTCCTACCCAAATTACTCCGGGTTCCTGTGGAGACTCTGCAATTACAAACAGGTTGGAGTAAAACTCTGCTCCTGTATTGTCTTGGGTAATGGGTCCTCCAGAAGAGGCTATGGTTTCAGGCTTATTTCGTGTTAAATCGGGGGATATTACCCGCCAGCGCTGTCCTTCGTTTTCCGTTGCATGCAGGAAATTGGATCCGGCGTATAATCTGTTGGGGTTATGTAGACTAAATCCAATCGGAAAATTCCAGTTAAACCGGTATTTCATTATCTCGGCTCCGGAACCGGCCGGATTGTCGGGCCACACATTAACAGACCGCTCCTGGTCGGTGCCGTGATCCACCCGCATCATATAGCCTTTGTAGGTGCCCCCATACACCACATTATTATTTTTTGGATCTGGGGCCAAATGGGCACTTTCACCACCGGCAGTTTCCTCCCACGCTTTTTGGTCTATACTATTTCCTGAGGTTCTGTGCAAAATACGAACAGTGGTATTGTCTTGTTGTGCGCCATAGATGCGATATGGAAAGTGATTGTCGGTTACCACCCTGTAAAATTGTGCAGTCGGCTGGTTGTCTGGGGTAGACCAGTTGTTTCCGCCGTCGTTGGAAATTTGGGCGCCGCCGTCGTCTGCAATAATCATTCTTTGATTGTTCTTAGGATCTATCCATAAGTCGTGATGGTCTCCATGTGGTGCATTTCGCAATTCAAAAGTTTTACCACCATCGGAAGACACGCCGTAGCTTACATTCATTACATATACCCGATCTTCTTGTTGTGTATCTGCATAGATTCTACTGTAGTACCAGGCGCGTTGGCGCAGTGCCCGGTCTTTGTTTACAAGACTCCAGCTAGATCCACCATCTTCGGATCGGAAGATACCCCCATTTTCGGCTTCAATAATGGCCCACAGGCGTTTTGAGTTTACCGGGGAAACGGCAATTCCAGTTATCCCCCAAGGGAATCCGGGCAGGCCCTGATTTTCAGAAATGTCGGTCCAGGTGTCTCCACCGTCTGTACTTTTAAACATGCGGCTGTCTGGCCCACCACTGTCCATACGATATCCATTTCGGGTCATTTGCCAGGTAGCGGCGTACAGAATTCGTGGATTATTTGGGTCCATTATTAAGTCTCCTGCCCCCGCTTTGTCACTTACATAGAGTACGCGTTCCCAGGTAAGACCCCCGTTCTGTGATCGGTATACCCCACGTGTTGGGCTAGGTTTCCAAAGATTGCCAATAACGGCGGCGTATACCAGATCCGGATTATTGGGATGAATGCGTATTCGAGAAATGTGCTCCGAACCTTCCAGCCCAATGAATTTCCAGCTGTTGCCTGCGTCTGTGCTCTTCCATAGTCCGTTTCCGGAGGAGACATTGCCTCTAAGGGTTTGTTCCCCTTCTCCTACAAATATGACATTTGGATCCGATTCTGAAACTGCAACAGCCCCTATGGATCCGCCAAAAAATCCGTCAGAAATACTTTTCCAGGAGTTGCCTGCATCTTCAGTTTTCCAAACACCCCCACCTGCTGTTCCCATATAATAGACGTTGGGGCTGTTTACAACCCCAGTTACCGTACCGGCTCGGCCGCCGCGAAAGGGACCTATAAGTCGCCAACGCACGGAATTGTAGAGGCTTTCTTTGAACTGAATTGAAGCAGTTTGCGATTTTCGTTGAGAGAATGCCGGTGGTAATAGAACAAAAATAAATAGGGAAAAGAGCAGTGTTTTCAGGGCTTTCATGTGGTTGGTTTTAGCACTTTAAAGTAATCATTTTTCGGTTATGACTGCAAGGAATATGGTTGTGTAATTTGAGTTTGCGGAGGGCAGTAAGAAAGGTTATGGTCTGCAGCGGGTAGGCAAGCCCTGAATTGGATAATCAGAAAATTCATATACTTTTGTTCTTTAAAAAACCTTCTACATGGCTAAAAACCTGGTAATAGTGGAGTCGCCCGCCAAAGCCAAAACCATTGAAAAATTTCTGGGTAAGGATTATAAGGTAACCTCCAGTTTTGGTCATATAGCAGATTTGCCCTCTAAGGAAATTGGGGTAGATGTCAACAAGAATTTTGAGCCAAAATATATTGTAGACAGCGATAAAAAGGCCTTGGTCAAGCAATTAAAGGATTTAGCTTCAACGGCAGAGACTATTTGGCTTGCGAGTGATGAGGATCGTGAGGGAGAAGCCATTTCGTGGCATTTGGCCGAAGTGCTAAAACTTGATCGCGATAAAACAAGACGAATTGTTTTTAATTCCATTACAAAATCGGCAATACAGAAAGCCATAGAGAACCCCAGGGGGATTAATTACGATTTAGTAAACGCTCAACAGGCACGTCGCATTTTGGACCGTTTGGTTGGGTATGAACTCTCTCCCGTACTTTGGAAGAAAATTAAGCCTGGGCTTTCTGCCGGCAGGGTTCAGTCTGTGGCAGTACGGCTCATTGTAGAACGGGAAAGGGAAATCGATGGGTTTACCCCCGAAAATTCATTTAAGGTAACAGCAGAATTCATAACGGCAAAAGGATCGGTCTTTGCTGCACGTTTGTCGGAAACTTTTTCGGATAAGCAAAAAGCACAATTATTTTTAGAGCAGATTAAAGGGGCCGATTTTAAGGTAAAAAGTCTAGATAAAAAACCGGCAAAAAAATCGCCTGCACCACCTTTTACCACCTCAACTTTACAACAAGAGGCCTCCCGAAAATTATATTTTTCAGTTTCCCGAACCATGCAAGTGGCTCAGCGCTTGTACGAGGCCGGACTCATTACCTACATGCGTACCGATAGTGTAAACCTCTCGGGAGAAGCCATTCAGGCCATAAAAGAGGCAGTGGTACAAACCTATGGCGAGGGTTACAGTAAGGTACGTCAGTTTCAGTCCAAAGCAAAAGGGGCACAGGAGGCTCACGAGGCTATACGTCCTACCGACATGACCCTTCAACATCCCAATCTGGATCGAGATCAGTCCCGATTGTACGAATTAATTCGGCTTCGTGCCATTGCATCTCAGATGAGCGATGCTGAGCTAGAGCGCACTCAGGTGCGTATAAGTAATTCCGTGACTGGTGAACTTTTTGCTGCCGAAGGGGAAGTTATTCGATTCGACGGATTTCTAAAGGTGTATCTGGAAGGCAAAGACGATGAAGATCAGGACGAGCAAGAAGGCATGCTTCCAGCGATGCAGGAAGGTGAAGTACTGCAAATGAACCATATTACCGCAACACAGCGTTTTACACGTCCGCCTTATCGCTACACAGAGGCCTCGCTGGTTAAAAAACTTGAAGAATTAGGAATTGGAAGGCCCTCTACCTATGCGCCTACCATTTCTACCATTCAAAATCGCGGCTATGTAGAGAAAGGTAGTATCGATGGTACCGAGCGAAAATACGTACAGTTACTGCTTAAAAAAGGTGAAATTACATCAGCTACCCTAACCGAAATCGTGGGGTCCGATAAAGGTAAATTGGTGCCCACCGATATTGGGGCGGTAGTCACCGATTTCTTGGTCGATCATTTTACCAACATACTCGACTACAACTTTACTGCTAAGGTAGAAAAGGATTTCGACGATATCGCCGCAGGTGAAGCAGATTGGCACGAGATATTACGCGGCTTTTACGGTGATTTTCATCCGACAGTTCAGGATGTAGAGCAAAATGCAGATCGGGCCAGCGGCGAACGCATTCTTGGGATAGATCCCAAAACCGGCCGTCAGGTTTCTGCCCGACTTGGCAGGTTTGGTCCCATGGTTCAGATTGGTACGGTAGATGAGGAAGAAAAGCCACAATTTGCCAGTTTGTTGCCGGACCAATCCATTGCCAGTATTACGTTTGAACAAGCTTTGGAGTTGTTTAAATTACCCAGAAAGCTTGGGGAGTATGAAAATCAGGAAGTAGAAGCCAATGTGGGGCGCTACGGACCCTATATTCGCTTCGGCAAACAATTTGTATCCCTAGAGGCGGGAGAAGGGGTTTTTGACGTAGACCTGGACCGGGCCATTGCACTGATTCAGGCAAAGCAAAAGGCAGAAGCGCCAATTGCAACCTACGAGGGTCATCCAGTAACCAAAGGAAAAGGTAGGTTTGGTCCGTTTATTAAGTGGAACGCAGTCTTTATTAATGTCCCGGCCCGAATTGATTTCGATAATCTCACCCCTGAGATTATTACAACCCTTATTGAGGATAAAAAGAAAAAAGAAGCCGAAAAGGTGGTGCGCACTTGGCCCGATGAAGGTATTCGAATCGAAAAAGGAAGATGGGGAAGATTTGCGCTCATTAAAGGTAAAACCAAGGTCGATTTGGCCAAAGATCTGGATCCGGAAAAGGTAACCCTGAGTCAGGCCAAGGAATTACTTGATTCCCGAAAAACTACCAAAAAAACCAAATAGCACAAACCGATGGCTTTTGATTTCTTGCAACCGGTTTCTCAGCGAGTTCTGGCGCATTGCGAATTATTGCCGGCTCAATCTCTGGGAAAAACTATTTATAAGCACACTGCACAGGAAGGATTGCCGGTGCTGGCAGGTGCAACTTTTGCACTGCTTGGGGTATATGAGTCCCGAAATGCTTTTGTGCGAAAACCTCAGCGCCTAGACCTCGATGAAATACGCATTCAATGCTACCGGCTTATGCAGGGGAATTGGAATGGGACCATAATTGATCTCGGAGACGTCGGTCAGGGCGAAGAGGTGCAAGACACCTATTTTGTGATTAAGGAAATTGTAGCTGAACTCCTGGCAGAGCGCATTATTCCAATTGTAATCGGGGCTACTCAAGACATAACCTATGCCATGTATCGGGCTTTTGACGGACATAGCAAAATGGTGAATCTTGTATGCATAGACAGTAGGTTTGATTTTGGGGCAGACGAGGAGCTTATTTCTTCTCACTCCTACATGAGTAAAATTATAACTGAAAAACCCAACAACCTTTTCAATTTTTCGAACCTTGGTTATCAAAGTTATTTTAATGCCCAGGAAGAAATTGACCTCATGGACCGGCTTTTTTTTGATGCCTACAGGCTCGGTGAAATAACTGCCGACATTGCCTTGGCCGAACCGGTAATGCGAGAGGCGCATCTGGTTAGTTTGGATGCAAGGGCCATTCGGGCCAGTGAAATGGGCTTTCCCGACAGTTTTTCACCTAATGGATTTACGGGCAGAGAAATTTGTGCCATCACGCGCTATGCGGGTATGGGAGATAAGATTGCTGCCTTTGGGGTTTTTGAAATAGAAAACAATATGCAATCTTTTCAAATGGTTGCTCAGCTCATTTGGTACTTTTTGGAAGGGCACAATTTTAGGATTGCCGAGCGCCCTGTAGCGAAAGATCCCGATTTTACCCGATATATAGTTCCTTGTGAATCCGAAGAGTTGATTTTTTTTAAAAGCACACGAACCAAACGCTGGTGGGTAGAAGTCCCGAGCCTTCCCGGGTCCGATACGAAACCAGGAGTTCCGGCGTTATTACCTTGTACCGAACAGGATTATCTGGAGGCGTGCGATCAGAATATACCAGAAAGGTGGTTTAAAGCCTTTAAGAAAGGCATGAGCTAATCCAATTTTTTTTACATAAGATTCGACAAAACGTACAATAAATCCGATAATTATCAGTTTTAGACAATAATTATTAACCCGTACCGGTGTCTGATTTGAAATTTACCAGAAGTATGAAGAAGCTATTGTTTCTGTCTTTAGCGAGCGTTTTTTTACTGAGCAGCTGTGGATCGAAGTCCAAAGGAGAGTTAGTTGGTGTTCAGGGAAAAAAATGGTATCCGGAAAAGCCTTATGGAATGGAGTTGATTCCCAGGGGATCCTTTATTATGGGGAAAAGTGAAGAGGACATGGCCAGTGTCATGAATGCTCCCACAAAAACCGTAACAGTGCGTTCCTTTTATATGGACGACACCGAAATTACCAACAGTGAATACCGACAGTTTGTAGAGTGGGTAAAGGATTCGGTGGTCCGATCTAAATTGGCCATTCTTGCAGACGATTTGGGACTTACTCCCGAAGATGAAGGAATTGGCTTGTACGCTTTTAAAGATGCCGATACCGCCGAACTTTCCGTGTATGAGAAATATATGCTCGACAATTATGTGGGAATGAGTGGCGATTGGTATGAAGGTCGTGCCCTGAGCAAAGATGAAGATTTAATTTGGGACACCTCCGATTACCCAGATGCCTATTACGCAGAGGTCATGGATTCCATGTATATCCCGGAAGAAGAATCATATAACGGATTGCGCACTATAGATGTAACCAAGCTAAAGTATAAGTATTCCTGGATGGATATTGAAGCCGCAGCCCGTTCTAGAAATGGACGTCGAAAGGATTTTATTCGCAAGGAAGAGATTTCAATATATCCAGATACCACGGTATGGATTCGGGATTTTGAATATTCGTATAACGAGCCCATGCACAACGATTATTTTTGGCACGATGCCTACAGTGATTATCCGGTTGTCGGAGTAAACTGGAACCAGGCCAAGGCGTTTTGCAACTGGCGTACCAAATTTAAAAATGACGATCAGCGCTCTCGTGGAAAACAAGCAGTGAATCAATTTAGATTACCTACCGAAGCCGAATGGGAATACGCAGCCCGTGGTGGAATTGAAGGGGGAACTTACCCTTGGGGAGGACCCTATGTAATCAGTGATACGGGTTGTTTTATGGCTAACTTTAAGCCTCAACGCGGAGACTATGCAGCAGATCAAGCCTTGTATACGGTAGAAGCCAAATCGTATGAACCAAACGATTACAATTTGTACAATATGGCAGGTAACGTATCGGAATGGACCAACTCCAGTTATTATACCGGTTCTTATGATTACGCCTCAACGATGAACCCCAATGCCGACAGCAAGGACAATTCAAGAAAGGTGATTCGCGGAGGATCATGGAAGGATGTTGCTTACTTCCTTCAGGTGAGTACCAGAGATTACGAATACAAAGATTCTGCCCGTTCCTATATCGGATTTCGTACGGTTCAGGACTATATGGGCGAAGACAATACAGACAATTAATAATAAAGCATAAAAATCCCAAATCAATTACTTGTTAACCAAACACATAGTATTAATTTTAATTCTATTTAAACTCTTTTGAATTATGGCACAGTCAAAATCAACAAAAAAGCTTTTCAACATGGCCTACGGTCTTGGTGCTTCTGTAGTTATTATCGGGGCGCTGTTTAAAATTCTCCATTGGGAGTTTGGTCCGTTAACCGGAGGTTTACTACTCGCAATTGGACTAATTACCGAAGCCGTCATATTTGCTATCGGAGCTTTTGAACCTGTTGAAGATGAATTCGATTGGTCCTTGGTTTATCCCGAATTAGCAGGAGGTGAATCGGACAACCGTCGTAAAAAAGAAGCTCAGGAAGCTAAAGAAGCAGAAGGGCTACTCTCCCAAAAATTGGATGAATTGCTTCGTGAAGCCAATATAGATGCTTCTTTAATGAATAGTCTGGGTGAGAGTATCCGCAATTTTGAAGGCGCTGCAAAAGGTATTGCTCCAACCACCGATGCTATGCGATCTACGCAAAAGTATTCCGAAGAATTGGCTCAGGCAGCATCTCAAATGGAGTCCCTTAACAGCTTGTACAAGGTGCAGTTAGAAAGCGCTAGCCGTCAGGCGTCCATAAACGAAGAAGTTGTTCAAAATGCTGGTGCGTTAAAAGAGCAAATGCGTTCGCTAACTACTAATTTGTCATCACTTAATGGCGTTTACGGCGGCATGTTGTCTGCCATGAATAGAAATTAATAGCGTTGTCTATTTAGAACGATTCCCAAATCTTACAACGTATTAACAACTAAACAAAGAAAATGGCATCAGGAAAACAAACACCGCGGCAGAAGATGATCAATCTTATGTATTTGATCTTTATCGCTATGCTCGCATTAAATATGAGTAAGGAAGTCCTTGCTGCGTTCGGATTAATGAACGAGAAAATGGAAGCTTCCAATGCAAAATCCTCAGAAAACAACCTCGCATTCTTAGAAAATCTGGGAACCAAGGCCTCCGAGGATGCTGCAAAATACGCAAAGTCTTATACCGATGCGCAGCGCATTAAATCGCTGTCAGACGATTTCAATTCCTACCTGCAAAACCTCAAGGAGTCTATGGTAGAGAACATTGAAGATCCAAGAGACTACGAGGTTATGGATAAGTCCGATTATTTAGATGAGAAGTTTTTCCAAGGAGACAATTTGGCCGAAGAAGGACAACGCTTCTTGGACTTTATAACAAACTACAGAGAACAGGTACTGGAGATTTTGGGTACCCAATATCCCGAAGTTTCAGAAGCGGTAAAAACCCGTTTTCAAACTGGAGACGAAAAAGGAAAAGTTACTCGTCGCGATGGCGTTGAGGTAGATTGGATCAATTACCATTACGAAGATTTTCCACTTATTGCGTCCCTGACCAAACTCACTTCGCTTCAGGCAGACATTAAAGCTACCGAAGAAGCGGCTTTTCAGGCGATGCTACAAGGTTCTTTGACCAGTCAAGTTTCCCTAACTAATTTCTCTACCTTATTGGAATCTGAAAAAACGGCGTTCTACTCCGGCGAGAAATTCAACGGTAGCATTGTTTTGGGTAAAACCGATAAATCTGCCAAGCCGGTTCGTGCGGAACTAACCTTAGACGGTCGTAAACTCAACGAGGGGTCGGATTATACCTTAAAAGAAGGTGGTGTTTCCTTATTAATTGGAGCAGGAAATCCTGGCGATCACGAAATTGCAGGAACCTTGTTTTATATGCAGGATGGATCAGAAACCCCGGTACCGGTAAAAAACAGCTTTTCTACCATTTCGAAACCCAATGCTGCAGTAATCTCTGCAGATAAAATGAACGTAGTTTATCGCGGAGTGGCAAATCCTATGACCATCTCCATTCCAGGTATCCCCGACAATAAAGTAACTGCGCGCGCAGAGGGTTTAACCAAACGCAGCGGCAGCAATTACGTAATGAATCCGGGTTCAGGACGCACCGTTACAATCGTTGCATCTGGTACACTTCCCGATGGAAGTCCTATTAATACGCCAACAGAATTCAGAATAAAAGACATACCGCGTCCAACAGGTTCTGTTCGTGGTGAATCAGGCAGTGTGTCTATGCCCAAAGCGAATTTGGAAATAGCTACAATAGGAGCCATGCTCGAAGATTTTGATTTTGATTTGAATCTGGATGTAAGCGGATTTAAGTTTAAGGTTCCTGGACAGCCTACTGTAGAGGTAAACGGAAATAAACTCGACGCTCGCGCAAAGGCGGCACTTAAGCGTGCAGGACGCGGCGATGCGATACAGATTTTCGATATTGAAGCATATATCACAAACAATAAATCATACAAGCTTAAAAAAGTAGCTCCAGTTGTTGTGGAGCTTACCAACTAGATTGTGTCTAAATGGATTTCGGAGGCTCCGGGTATCTACCGGAGCCCCGGAATCAAACAAGTAAACACTCACATAAACCATGAATTGGAAACGTCTTTTAATCGTAGGTACACTTGCTGCATTGCCGGTATCAGTTTGGACTCAGTCCAATATTCTAAATGCAAGAAAACCTGAAGATATTGGTAAACGCACCGAAGCTCAGGTAAACCTGGATAACGATAAGCCACTCAAGTACGGCTATGTAGATGATCGGGACATTCTGTGGTCGGAAACCATTTGGGAAGTTGTGGATTTGGATGAGCGCATCAATTTCCCGCTTTACTTCCCTACAGATACCATCGATATTAGTCCGGATCGGCGTTCCCTATTCGATGTGTTAATTAGCAATATTAAAAGCGGCAATCTTACAGACATTTATGTAGATTCCTATTTTACCGAGAAGCGTAAATTCGAAGATTTGAGTGCGGCCTTGGTAAAAGTAGATACCACTGACTTAGGATACGAGCAAATCAATGCCGGAGAGGAGATTTCACAGGAATATATCAATCGCAGAGCCCTTACCGCTGCGGACATCGAAGAATATCGGATTAAAGGAATGTGGTATTTTGACAAGCGTCAAGGCGAACTAAAATACCGTTTATTGGGCATTGCACCTGTAGCGCCAGACGTAAATTTTATAGACGACGAATCCATGGCGCCCGAAGATGCTTTAGTAGAACTCTTCTGGGTATGGTACCCCAGTGCCAGACAAATTTTACACGATGCCAAAGTGTTTAACCAAAGAAATACCTCCCAGCCTATTTCATTTGATATGGTGTTAAATGCAAGGAGGTTCAACGGGGTGATTTACAAACAAGAAAATATTTACGGCGATCGCAATATCAAAGATTATATTACGGATAATGCCTTATTTCAGCTTTTGGAATCGGAGCGTATAAAAGAACAAATTCGCAATCGCGAGCAAGATATGTGGGCGTATTAGTGCGAATCACCAAGCGAATGCTTGATTCAAAAAATGAAACCCTTGCAGCCTATGGACTGCAAGGGTTTTTTTATGGCTTCATCCAAATCTTGTCTAACTTTACCCCATGTTGGATTTTCTTATCGTAGGCTCAGGCCTTGCAGGATTGGCCGTAACAGAAACCTTGCTTGAAAAAGGGCATTCACTTCGTGTAATAGACAACGGTAAGCTCAGGGCTTCACGTGTTGCAGGGGGACTTTACAATCCGGTAGTGCTCAAACGCTTTACTTTATCTTGGGAGGCTCCGCTCATGATGCAAACTTCATTGTCGTTTTACAAGCTTCTAGAAGAAAAATGGGGAATCAAGTGCGACCTGCAACAACCTGTTTTTAGAAGGTTTGCATCGGTGGCCGAACAAAATGCCTGGTTTCAGGCCGCAGATCGTAACGGATTATCGCAATATCTGGAACCTAACGTGTACAGCAACACCAATCCGGCACTTATTGCCCCGTATGGCTTTGGAAAAGTTCTCGAAACCGGACGCATTACTACAGGAACCCTTCTTACCGCCTTTCACGAATCGCTCTCTAAAGCGGGAATTTTAGACTCCACAACATTCAACTATAATGCCTTGGAACTTTTGCCAAATGGTTTGCGCTATAAGAATCATTTATACCGTCGTGTTGTATTTTGTGAAGGGTTTGGCATGCGAGAAAATCCTTTTTTTAATTATTTACCGCTACAGGGCACTAAAGGAGAACTACTCACCATACGGGCGCCCGAACTTAAGGAATTGCGGATCATTAAATCTGGTGTATTCTTTATCCCCTTGGGAAATGACCGGTATCGCGTTGGGGCAACCTATGCGTGGGACGATTACAGCCAAGAGCCTACAGCCCTAGCACGTGAGCACTTGCTGGAGCAGCTACGTCAGTTTGTTTCGTGTGATTTTGAGGTAGAGACACAAGTGGCGGGAATTCGGCCTACGGTACCCGACCGCAGACCTTTGGTAGGTCAGCATCCGCATTATTCCCAACTCTATCTCCTCAATGGATTGGGCTCGCGGGGCGTCCTTATTGGGCCGTACGCAGCCCAGCACTTGGCGGCATTGATATTGGAAGGTAAACCCCTGCCGGCTCAGATGGATATTTCGCGATTTGCCAAATACCTTTCCAATTCGGAATCGCGCTAATCGGATTTCATTTTATTTTCAGACTTTTGCACTCGGAAAAGCCGGGGCTACCCGGATTACGGCAAAAGGTTTATGCTAAACGTACACAAGCTTAATGTAAGTCATGGAGGAGAAGCGCTCTTTGAAGAGGTCGCTTTTAGACTTGTTCCCGGAGATAGGGTAGGATTAATCGGAAAGAATGGAGCTGGAAAATCCACTATGCTCAAGTTGCTCTCTGGAGAAACGCAGCCAACCTCCGGGACCGTTTCTCGAGACAAGGGTCTTGCTATAGGATATTTAAAACAAGACCTAGATTTTGAATCGGGGCGAACCGTGTTAGATGAGGCCTATCAGGCTTTCGAGGAAATTTTGGAACTGGAAGCAGAACTCAATGGCGTAAATGTATCGCTTGCCGAGCGGGAAGATTACGAAAGTGAGGCCTACCACGATCTTATGGTGGCCTGCAGTGATTTAACTCACCGATTTGAACTCTTGGGGGGCTATCATTATCAAGGCGAAACCGAAAAAATCCTGCAGGGACTGGGTTTTAAGCGAGAAGATTTTAATCGGTTAACCACTACCTTTTCAGGGGGCTGGCGCATGCGTATTGAATTGGCCAAACTGCTATTGCAAAAGAATGATTTGTTACTTCTAGACGAGCCTACCAACCACCTAGATATAGAATCTATTATTTGGCTCGAAGATTTTTTGATTCAATTTCCCGGGGCAGTCATGTTGGTGTCTCACGATAAGATGTTTCTTAATCGGCTTACCAACCGAACTATTGAAATCTCCATGGGGCGAATTTACGACTATCGCAAACCGTATTCCGAATTTATGGAATTGCGAGATGAAATCCGCCAGCAGCAAATGAATGCCTTTAAAAATCAGCAAAAGGAAATTGAACAGGCAGAACGGTTGATTGAGCGATTTAGGGCAAAATCCACAAAGGCATCCATGGCCCAGTCATTGATTAAAAAGCTCGATCGTATGGAGCGCATTGAGGTAGACGCAGCGGATCAGAGTGTCATGACTTTGCGTTTTCCAGTCTCGCTTCAGCCCGGAAGGGTCGTTTTTGAATTGGATGCACTTTCAAAGTCATACGGAGATCATCAGGTGCTCAATAATTTGGAGTTGCTTGTAGAGCGCGGAAGTAAAATTGCATTTGTGGGCCAAAACGGTCAGGGAAAAACCACATTGGCTAAAATAATGGTTGGCGAATTAAAAGCTACCGGAACTTGCAAATTGGGCCATAACGTACAGTTGGGATATTTTGCCCAAAATCAGGCCGAATATTTAGACGGCAGCAAAACAGTATTGGATACCATGCTCGATGCCGCAAATGAACAAACCCGACCACGAGTGCGAGACATTCTTGGTGCTTTCCTATTCCGAGGTGAAGAGGTAGATAAGCCGGTTAAAGTATTGTCTGGAGGCGAGCGCAATAGGCTGGCATTGGCGCGCATGTTGCTTCAGCCCTTTAACGTATTGGTTATGGATGAGCCCACCAACCACCTGGACATTCCATCGAAACGTGTACTCAAGGAAGCACTTGAAAATTTTGAGGGTACCTTAATTTTAGTTTCTCACGATCGGGACTTCTTACAAGGACTAACCAATGTGGTTTATGAATTTAAAGACGGCGGAATAAAATCTTTTTTAGGTGATATCGACTTTTATTTAGAGCAGCGAAACGCCCAAACCTTTAGAACTATTGAACTCGGCGACAAACCGGCCGGGGAAAAAGCTACCGATGGCTCAGAATCTGGCGGAGCACAGGATTTTGAACAGCGCAAAAAAAGAAAGTCCATTAAGAATCGGTTGGGCGCAATTGAAAGTAAAATTTCAGCCCTGGAATCCGAAATTTCGGAAATGGATTACCAACTACAAATGCATTACGATACGGCAGTGGCCAAGCCTGAATTTTTTAATAGTTATCAAGCAAAAAAG
The DNA here is from genome assembly GCA_046047415.1 of Bacteroidota bacterium. Taxonomy (GTDB): domain Bacteria; phylum Bacteroidota; class Bacteroidia; order Flavobacteriales; family Flavobacteriaceae; genus Robiginitalea. The sequence continues at coordinate 35,607 of JBJOHX010000094.1, read as the reverse complement.
GCCGAAGTTGCAGATCTAATGTCACAATGGGAAACGCTGTCGGAGGAGTTGGAGGCTATTTCATAAGCCTAGAGTACCATATGGATTTTGATTTCCAAAAAACTGCCCTAGAAATCGGATGAATTACACGTCCTTTTAAGATTTAATTAACGAACCTACTTTAAACTTTAGGATAGCTTTGGCGTCTAAATTGCGCGATATACCAACTCATGGACAAAAGAAAATTAATATTATCGGTTTTAGGAGTGCTACTTATAATAGCCTCAATTTTTGTAGCTGGAAAAATTATTGACAGCAAAACCATGCCCAAACCTAGACCGGTAAAGGTGGTTAAAACCGTTTTTGTAGAAACTGTAAATAATACTATTGTGCCTATTGAAGTTCCGGCAAATGGAACTTTGGTTGCCAAACGCCGGGTAGAACTTTATTCCGAAGTTCAAGGTGTTTTCAAGAGAGGAAACAAATTATTTAAGCCCGGTCAAGCTTATGCACAAGGAGAATTAATTATTGGAATAGATGCCTCGGAATACCGAGCCAGTGTGCAGTCTGCCAAAAGTAACCTGTATAATTTGATAACGTCTATCATGCCCGATTTACGTTTGGATTACCCAGAAATTAGCGGTAAATGGCAGGCGTATTTAAACGGCTTTGACATTGCTCAAAATACCCCCCAATTGCCAGAAATTGGTTCCGACAAGGAGCGGTATTTTATTTCAGGAAGAGGAATACTAACTTCCTATTACAACGTAAAAAATTTAGAAGAACGACTTTCCAAATACAACATTCGCGCCCCATTTTCGGGAGTCCTAACCGAAGCGCTACTTACCGAAGGCACACTTATTCGTTCCGGACAAAAGCTTGGAGAGTATATCGATACGGGAGTCTACGAATTAGAGGTGGCAGTGAGCAAGAAATTTAGCGATCTATTGGTGGTTGGTAAAAAGGTAGAATTGACAGATTTAGATGGCACCAATACGTATGAAGGAACAGTTGCTCGTATAAATGCCAGTGTAGATCAAAATACGCAAACCATTACTGCCTTTATTGAGGTACGGGATGAAAACCTTAAAGAAGGCATGTATTTAGAAGCAAATCTTCATGCCAAGAACGAAGAAGATGCGATTGAAATCGATCGCGGTCTTTTATTGGAAGACAATCGGATTTATATCGTAAGGGATTCTATCTTGGATTTGATTCCGGCCCGACCTGTTCATTTCACCGAGCGGTCAGTGGTTCTTAAGGATGTGCCAAATGGGGTCACTATTGTTTCCAAACCACTGGTAGGAGCCTATGCAGGTATGCTAGTTAAGGTATATCAAGATTCCAATGCCAAGAACTAACTAATCCATACAGCACTATGCGGGGTATTATATCATACTTTATCAAATACCATGTTGCGGTAGATGTCTTTATTCTGAGTTTTTTCATCTTTGGAATATACGGGGCACTCTCTTTAAAATCTTCATTTTTTCCACTCACCGAAGAGCGCAACATTATTATCACCATTGCCTATCCCGGAGCTTCACCTCAGGAGGTAGAGGAAGGGATTGTGCTAAAAATCGAAGACAATCTCAAAGGCTTAGAAGGTGTAGAACGGGTTACTTCAACTTCAAGAGAAAACAGCGGAACTATTAATGTCGAAATCGAAAAAGGTCGAGATGTAGATTTTATGCTGCTTGAAGTTAAAAATGCGGTGGATCAGGTTCCAACCTTCCCCACGGGAATGGAACCTTTAGTGGTATCCAAGCAACGCCCTATGCGCCCTACCATAAGTTTTTCCATTAGCGGAAAGCAAGTTCCGCTGGCAACCCTAAAACAAATTGGCAGGCAAATCGAAAATGACATCCGCACCATGGATGGAATTTCTCAGATTCAGGTTACGGGCTTTCCCCAAGAAGAAATCGAGATTGCTGTAAATGAAAACAGCCTGCTGGCCTACGATTTAACTTTCGACGAGGTTTCCAGGGCGGTGGCCAATGCAAACATTTTGGTAACGGGAGGGAATATCAAAACTGATGCCGAGGAATACCTGATTCGGGCCAATAACCGATCGTATTATGGAGACGAGTTATCCAATCTTATTATTCGTGGAGATGCCACAGGGAAGGCTGTTCGTCTGCAGGATGTAGCCATCATTAGGGATCGTTTTTCGGAAAGTCCGAATGCTTCTTATTTTGACGGTAAATTGGCTGTAAATGTTAGTATTTCCAGTACCAACACAGAAGACCTGCTGTCGTCTGCCGATAAAGTAAAAGCCTACATAGAAGATTTCAATTTAAAATACAACAATATTGCCCTAGCTATTGTTAGCGATCAATCTACCACACTAAATCAGCGCACCCAATTGCTTACAGAGAATGCCATAATGGGAATGGTGCTGGTGCTTATTTTCTTATCCTTGTTTCTTAATACCCGATTGGCGTTCTGGGTGGCCTTTGGATTGCCTATTTCGTTTTTGGGGATGTTTATTTTTGCTCCGCTGTTCGATGTTACTATTAATGTGATGTCTTTATTTGGGCTTATTATTGTAGTGGGTATTTTGGTGGATGATGGTATTGTAATAGCCGAAAATATTTACCAGCATCACGAAAGGGGTAAAAATCCAATACAAGCGGCCATAGATGGGACCATGGAGGTGATACCCCCCATTGTTTCTGCAATTATTACCACAATTTTGGCCTTTTCCGTATTCTTCTTTTTAGACGGACGGTTGGGCGAATTCTTTGGAGAGGTTTCGGTAATTGTAATTCTAACCCTGGTGGTGTCACTGGTAGAAGCCTTATTGATTTTGCCGGCGCACTTGGCACATTCTAAAGCTTTGATGCCCCAACAAAAGCAGCCCAAAACCTTTGTAGGGAAGGCATTTAAAAAATTACGTGAAATTAATAAAATAGGTGACCGCATGATGGTTTGGATGCGGGACTCGCTTTATGTGCCCTCCCTGCGCTTCACCATGACGCATAAATTGCTCACGTTTGCCTTTTTTATAGTGGCCTTTGTTCTTACCCTCGGGTCTATAGGCGGGGGTATTGTAAGAACTTCGTTTTTTCCAGACATGGCGAGCGACCGGGTGTCCATACAGCTCACCATGCCCAATGGAACCAATGAGCGCGTAACAGATTCCATAATTGACCTGATTGAAGAAAAGGCAGAAATAGTAAATACCGAATTTACCGAGCGCTATTTTAAGGGTACCGAAAAGGTAATGTTTGAGAATATTATTAAAACTGTTGGCCCAGGTTCATCCCAAGCATCTTTAGCCATTAACTTATTACCCGGAGAAGAGCGGCCCGATGAGGTGGTCACAGAAATCGTCGCGAATCGCATTCGGGATTTGGTTGGTCCGGTTATTGGGGTTGAAAGCCTGGTTTATGGATCGGGAGGCCGCTTTGGAGGGAATCCGGTATCTGTCTCATTGCTGGGTAATAATATAGAAGAATTAAAGGCGGCAAAAGTTTTGGTTAAGGATGCTCTTGCCAATAACGATTTACTCAAGGATGTGACAGACAATGATCCCGCTGGGATTAAAGAAATACAGCTCAAGCTCAAGGAAAGCGCGTATTTGTTGGGATTAGATTTAAGAACCGTTATGAACCAGGTTCGTGCTGGATTCTTTGGCGCCCCTGCCCAACGTTTTCAGCGTGGACAAGACGAGATTCGCGTTTGGGTGCGTTACGACCGGTCTAACCGCTCGTCGATAATCGACTTGGATGAGATGCGTATTGTAACCCCAGGCGGACAGCGTATTCCGTTGAAAGAAATCGCTACCTACGAGATTATCCGAGGTGATGTAGCAATTAATCACCTAAACGGTCGTAGGGAAATACAGGTTTCTGCAGACCTTAAGGACAGTAAAGCCACAACCGCAACAGACATGCTGGCTTGGATTCGACAAGATGTTATCCCAGATATCCTTTCTAGATATCCTACGGTTTCGGTCCTGTACGAAGGTCAAAACCGTGAAGCCGCCAAAACGGCCAATTCCATGCAACAAGCAGGACTTACGGTACTATTCTTAATTTTCATCACCATTGCATTTACCTTCCGCAGCCTGAGCCAACCCATTATGTTGTTATTATTAGTTCCGTTATCGCTCACTGCAGTCGCTTGGGGTCATTGGATTCACGGCTTTCCAATAAGTATGCCTTCTACCTTGGGAATCATTGCCTTAATTGGAATTATGGTGAACGACGGATTAGTGTTAATAAGTAAGTTCAATGGAAACTTACGCGAAGGAATGAGCTTTGACGATGCTATTTTTGAGGCCGGAAAATCGCGTTTCCGGGCGATATTTTTAACGTCAATAACAACTATTGCAGGTCTAGCACCTTTATTGTTGGAAAAAAGTCGTCAAGCGCAATTTTTGAAACCCATGGCCATATCCATTGCCTATGGAATTGCCTTTGCCACCATTTTAACCTTACTCATGTTGCCCTTATTACTGACATTTAGTAACCGTACTAAAGTTGGTGTAAAATGGCTACGCACGGGTGAACAAGTTACCAAAGAGGAAGTGGAGCGGGCCATCAAGGAGCAACTTGAAGAACAACACTTGAAATCTCAAGTCCCTGATTCGGCAAAATTGTAATCATATTAGAACTAAATAGCATAATTGTAGCAGCGTATACCTCATGAAATTTTTAATCTTACAACGTACCGTTTTCTTGCTGTTGGTCGGGGTAACTTCCTATGCTCAGAATACCGTGCTGTCTTCTGAGGATGCTGTATCCATAGCCTTAGAAAATAACTTAGGTATTCGAATCTCTGAGAATCAACGACAGGTAGACGCCAACAATGCGAGTTTACTGAACTCTGGATATTTGCCAAGTGTAACGGCTTCAGGTGCAGGAAGTATTGATCGTCAAAATTCAGAAGGTAAACTTGCAAATGGAGATACAAGATCAGCGGTAGGTGCAGAAACCCGGCGTTATAGCACTTCTGTGGCCTTAAATTATGTTTTGTTCGATGGTTTGGGACGTATGTACGATTACAAGCGTTTTCAGGAGCAATCCAATCAATCGGAACTTGAGGTACGCCAGACCATAGAAGTTACCTTATTACAATTGTTTTCTGTGTATTATGAAGTAGCCCGATTGGAGGAAAACACCGCTAATCTAACCCAAGCATTGCGCATTTCAAGAGATCGGCTTAAGCGGGCCCGGTACCAATTCGAATTTGGACAAAACACGAAATTGGATGTACTCAACGCCGAAGTGGATATAAACACAGACAGCGTTAACTTGCTCAATGCAGCCCAACAATTGCGAAATACAAAACGCGATTTAAATCTGATTTTAAATCAGGATCTAACCATCAATTTTACAGCAGACACTACAGTACAATTCTTGCCAGAGCTCCGCATGGAAGATATTCTGGCTGCTGCAAAAAGCAATAACATTCGCATGTTACTCGCCGAAAAAGACATTTTGATTTCGGAGTACAGCTGGAAGTCTAGTAAGAGTAGTTTTTTACCTACCATTGGACTCACCGGAACCTACGGTTGGAATGAGTCAAACAATAACAGTCCCTTGTCCTTCCTGTTGCAGAATACCTCTTCGGGGGTTACAGGCTCGGTTAATTTGTCGTGGAGTCTTTTTGACGGTGGTAGATCTATTAATGCAGCCCGTAATGCCCGCATTGGATTTGAAAATCAGCAGTTGCTAAAGCAGCAAACGGAATTGCAGGTAGATCGTGATTTGCAAAATGCCTGGGGCAATTACAAAAATTCCCGATTTGTGCTAGAAGTTCAGGATAAAAATCTGCAGACCAACCGCAACAACTTTGATCGCTCACAGGAGCGGTATCAGTTGGGTCAGATAACCTCAATTGAATTCCGTCAGGCGCAATTAAATTTATTGAACGCGCAACAAGTTCGCAGTCAGGCGAAGTACAATGCCAAGCTTGCAGAATTGGAATTGCTTCAGGTGAGCGGGCGGTTGTTGGATGTTGATTTTTAACGCAAAAAAATAGGTTTTTATGGGTCATAATCATTTCCGCATGCATTAGACCTTATAAACGTTTAATTTTAAAGATGGCCTGCCATAAAATTTGCAGGCCATTTTTTTATTATCTTACTACAAGGAAACACTCAATTTCTGAGCGCTCCCTAACCTAAACCAAACCAATTATTAATTAAAATGCATTTTTCAAGAAGCTATGTTAGAGCATTTTTTCCAGTGTCCCTATTGTTGGGAGACTATTTCGGTGCTTGTAGATACTTCCGAAATCAACCAGACGTACATCGAAGATTGTGAGGTATGTTGCAACCCCATGGAATTAACTATGAATTTTTCAGATCAGGAATTGCAATTCTTTTCTGCCCGTGAATTGGGACAGTAAAGGTGGTTGTTAGGGATCAATGGCAGGAGGCAGTGAACCGTCTGTTTGCAGTATACCTTCCAATTTTAAATGTGTAATTATGGGCTCATTTTTCATGCGCACCAAACTAACATGGTCAAACACGGCAGAATCACCAGGGGTTTGACTTCCGCCAGTTGTGCCCAGCATCAAGTAATCCATGCCTTGGCGTTTTTGATACGAAATGCGGTGCAAGTGGCCGTTAATAACAGTATAATTACGTCCATTAAGCCGTGCTTCCAGCGGGCCCAAACCTTGGGTATCGTCCCGAAGCCATAACGGCTTGTGCATGAGCACAAAAGTCCATCGCACGTTCGGATGATCCTGTAGCACTTTGCTAAAATACTCGAATTGTATTTTGCTCATGGCCCCATGGGTACGTTCCGGCATGTTGTAATAGGTAGAATTTTCGTATTTACCCGGTATGCTGCCGTTTAAAATCTTTAGGGCACTATCTCGTGCAATAAACATTTCCTGAAATCGTGCTTCGGTATAATCTTCCGAATCCAGCACCATAAATAAGACATCTTTGTAAAGGAAATGATAATATCGAGCGCCGATTCTATTTTCCCAAAACTTCCGCATTTTCATATTCGACAGGTCGTGATTGCCACCGGCATAAAAAAACGGCATATTCAATTTACGGGCACGGGAATCGAATGAATCCCATTGTGCTTTAAGGACCAAGGTATCTTCTGTGCCACCGTCAATTAAATCTCCCACACTCAGGACAAAGTCTGGATCCAATTGATTAAGCTGCGCCACTGCCCGGCTAAATATGCCGGGGCGTTCCCCCCCATTTAAGTCAGAAATAATCCCGAAGGTAAATTCCGAGGCGTCCGGTTCAAAATTTTCGGCATTCCACGGCAAGTTTTCCGAATCCAAATTGTGCTTAAAAGCAGTCTTGTTGGTAGTGGCTTGCTCGCATCCGAAGAGTAATACAAACAAAATGCCGAAAACAGATAAAACAAGGCGCCGGAAGTAAAAAAAGGTAAATCTCACAGTTCTATGTATAAATTAAAATATGTTGATGGTCTTCGGTTCCCTACTATTGAGGATCCTGCAATTTACCCAAAATGCGCAGGTAGGATTCAAATTTTTCGGGTTGGGCGGTTCCAATTAAAAAACGGCCGCCATCTTTGAGCCTAACCAAAAGGCCCTTATTTCCGGAGACGTTGTAAACGGTTCCGTATCGGGTGGCCAGACGTAAACCGTATCCTATAAATCGGTAGGTGATAAATTCGATTTTTTCCACTGCGTCCCAGGTAAACCGTTCCGACCCAATGCCGCTAAGACGAACTCGTAATCCCGAAGCATCTGCTTCTGTGCGCAAATGCAGAAATATAAAAAAGAAGTATAAAAAAGCCGTCCAGCACACCATAAAGATAACGGCCCCATCATTGGGCATGGGTTTGTCTCCAAATGGAGGCCCACCTATAAGTTGATGCATGAGTCCGGTAAACATCCAACCAGTAAAACCCATCATGGGTAAAACAAGCCACCACTGTCGAAATCGTTGAATTTCCGTGTACGAGTTATGCATGTAATTAAGGTTAATTTAGAGACTATCTCTGGATTTTCCGTTTAGAAAGTTAGTACTTTTAGTTTATGAATCGAAAAGCACCCATGTTTCTGTTAGTTTTTGTTTTGACGTCAATATCCTGTGGAGAGCAGCGAGAAACTCCTACTAAAACCGAAAGTACAACAACAGTAACAATTCAAGTATCTACCCCTGAAGGTATGGTATTGATTCCGGAAGGACATTTTTTAATGGGCGGTAAATCCGTACAGGCACAGCCCGATGAATTGCCCAGACGAAAGATTACGGTGTCCCCGTTTTATATGGATAAGACCGAGGTAACCAATAGACAATTTGCTGAATTTGTATCGGCCACAGGATATGTTACCATAGCCGAGAAGGATATCGATTGGAATGAAATTAGTGCGCAATTGCCACCCGGAACGCCCAGACTTCCGGATTCCTTGCTCCGGGCCGGGTCCTTGGTTTTTAAGGCAACACCAGGACCGGTAGATCTCCGGGATTTAAGCCAGTGGTGGGAGTGGACTATTGGAGCCAATTGGCGGCATCCGCAGGGTCCCGGAAGTTCTATTGATCAGTACATGGATCACCCTGTGGTACACATTGCGCTAGACGATGCACTGGCCTATGCTAAGTGGGCCGGCAAACGATTACCCACCGAAGCCGAGTGGGAATGGGCCTCAATGGGCGGGCTTCAGGATCCGAAATATCCCTGGGGGGATTTACCCATTGCTCAGGCATCAAATCTCGCTAATTTTTGGCAAGGAATTTTTCCATTTCGAAATGAAGAAACGGATGGATTTTACGGTACCTCTCCGGTGGGCAGTTATCCTCAAAACGGATACGGACTTTTTGATATGGCCGGAAACGTTTGGGAATGGTGTTCCGACAAATACAGGTACGACGCCTATGCTTTGGAAAAATCGCCGTCGGAGGTTGTAAATCCGCTGGGACCCGACTCGTCCTATGACCCGGTTGAGCCTTTGGCCGAAAAGTTTGTAATTCGAGGGGGGTCGTATTTATGCAATGAAAATTATTGTAGTGGCTATCGGGTATCGCGCAGGATGCGTTCCACACGTGATTCCGGTTTTGGACATACCGGATTTCGGTGTGTAAAGGATGTAAATTAAAGGGAATTCTACTCCTTAATCCTTGTAATATTTACGGAGTTTGCGCTTTACGTAGATAAATCTTCCTATGCCAATAGCGAGCAATGCAGGTGCCAATCCGGTTAGGAAATAGCCAACCACTAGTATTTCCTGAAGGGCACTCAGTTTCAGAATCGCAAATCCCGAACTCAAAAAAACGATAAAGGTTCTAAAGTAGGCCAAGAAGGTACGTTCATTGGCGAGACGGGTGCGTTCCATAGCCAGAAAATCGGTGAGGCCTAACGCTTTGGTTTCCTTTTTACCCATTCGCATGAAAGTTAACTTTTTACTATAAAGTTAATCCAATTCCAAATGCTATTTAGTAACCCATGTTACAGCCTTGGCCGATACTATAGGACTAAAAAAAGACAGGGTCTTAATTAGAAAGGACATCTAGGCTATCCGACGCCGAAAATACCACGCAATACCAAATAGAAAATCGAAGGGCAAAGCAGGCACCCCAGCCCGGTATAAAATGTAGCGGTTAATGCCCCGTACGGAACCAATTTGGCATCTGTGGCGGCCAATCCGGCCACTACGCCGCTGGTTGTTCCTCCTAAACCGCCAAACACCATGGCCGAATGCGGGTTGTTGAGTCCAATTTGTTTGGCAAGCAAGGGGGTTAAAACAGTTACAAGGATGGTTTTTACTACACCTGCCGCAATTGAAATGGCCAGTACATCCGAGGCAGCACCAAGGGCCGTTCCGGTAACGGGTCCAACAATATAGGTACAAGCCCCGGCGCCAATGGTGGCAAGATCCACAGGACTAGTATAGCCCAAAGCAAGGGCCGCACAAACGCCCGCTAAAAAGGATACCGTAACCCCTATAAAAAGCGATAAAACTCCTGCTTTACCAGCCTTTTTTATTTGATCCATATCGGCGCCCATAGCGGTTGCTACAACGGCAAAATCCCGAAACATGGAGCCTCCCAATACCGCAAGTCCGGCCAGCAATGGATAATCTGCAAGCCCCTTTTTTCCTCCTAAAAATGCAAACCCTAAGGCGCCGGAAATAGCCAAAGCCACCGCGGGAATTTTACCGCGAAATAAATACTTAGAAATACCCTGTGCCAATAGTATGGCAAGGCCTACGAGCAAGAAGGCTACTATAAGCCCATTTTTTGCGACAAGTTGATCCAGGAGCTCCATATTAGACTTTATTTTCTGTATTAGCCGGTTTTCCAATTCGTGAAATAACAGGTACAAGCAGCAGTCCTAAAACTGTTGCTGACGCTCCGGCCAGTATGGCTACCCAACCTCCGGAAAAGGCGGCCTCTACATTTTGGGTAGCCGCCATGGCTACGATAATGGGAATGTACATGGCGCTCCAGAAACGTATTCCGGATTCGGATTCTGGTACCAGCCATTGTTTTTTAAGCATATAGCTGCTAATGAGCATCAACAGCAACATGGCAAAACCCACGCCCCCAATATCACCTTCTAGCCCAAGTGCCTTACCTAAGAGTTGTCCCAGGTATTTTCCAATCAGAAAACAGGCACCCAAAAGTGCTACACCGTAAATTTTCATAGCTGCGTCAGGATTTTATAATTAGATCTTTAAGCGCATTTTTGGTTACCTTACCCAATACATTTCGGGGAAGTTCTTCCAGCTCTATAAATTGCCGAGGTATTTTGTAGGCCGGCATTTGACTCTTTAGCCAGTTTTGGATTTCTTCAACATTTAGAGGCACATTCCCTGGCACCACACCGGCAGCAACTACTTCTCCCCATTCGTCATCCGGGATGCCAATTACTGCACAGTCTTTGACCCCAGCATGCGTTCGCAGTACCTCTTCAATTTCCAAGGCTGAAATTTTATAACCGCCGGATTTAATGATATCGACCGAATTCCGACCCAAGATGCGATAGCTTCCGGATTCCAGTACCGCAATATCTCCGGTCAAAAACCAACCGTCTTCGGTAAAGGCTTTTACGGTTTCCCCGGGCTTGCCCCAGTATTCGGAAAATACATTAGGACCCTTTACCTGAATTTCACCGGGGGTATTTTCAGGCACAATTTGCCCACTTTCGTCTGCCAGTCGAATCTGAACGCCGGGTAGGGCTTGTCCTATGTAGCCCGGTTTGCGTTCGCCCCGATAGGGATTGCTGATAGCCATCCCCATTTCGGTCATGCCGTAGCGCTCCAGAAGGGTATGTCCGCTTATTTCCCGCCATTGTTCGAGCACACTCACAGGTAGGGCAGCTGAGCCGGATACCATGAGCCTAAAGTTTTTTAGGGCTTTTGAAATCCTATCCTGATCCGAATCCGACAACTCATTATAGCGGGCAATGAGCTTAAAATAAATGGTGGGAACGGCCATAAACAAATTTACATCACCGCTGGTAAACCGATCAAAAACCACATCGGGATCGAACTTGGGCAGAAATTCACAGCAGGCACCGCTCCACAAGGCACATCCCAGCATATTAATGATTCCGTGAACATGGTGTAAAGGCAATATGTTCAGTACATGGTCATTGGCTTCCCATTCCCAGGAAGCAGTGAGGGCCGTTATCTGGGCCTCTATATTGGCATGGGTAGTAACAACCCCTTTAGGCAATCCGGTAGTGCCGCTGGTGTATAAAATCATAGCTCGGCGTTCCGGATTCAAATCAGGTAAGGTTCCGCTTTCGGATTGCAATGATTCAAATAACAGTAACGGGCAGTGTTTTTGCAAAGGGGCCAACATGTCTTCAAATTCTGGGGTACAGAGTATGGTATGGGCTGTGGTGTCCTCAATAACATATTCCATAGACGGGAGGGGGTGCTTTTCGCATAGGGGAACGGCAATCCCACCGGCGCGCCAAATACCCCATTGCATACAAACATAGGCAAATCCGGGAGGGGCCAGAAATGCAATTCGAGCTTCATTCAAATCGCTATTCCCCTGAAGAAGTGCCAAAGCAAGTTTTTCTGAAGCATCCAGTAATTGTATATAGGTATAGTTTTCCTGATTGCATTGAATGGCAATACGGTTATTGAACGTTTGGGCACGTGCGAAGAGTGGAAGCATGAGAGGTATGTTTGTGGGTAATTTGTTCGATTTTCGCCCTAAATTAAGGAAAAGATTATAAGGCATACCCGATTTAAAGGGATTGTCGTAGCTTCACCTTAATTTAAATTTAAGCATTAAATAACAACCTTATTACTATGAAATCTTTGGCCAATGTTTTAATCCCACTAATTGATCAAAATAAATTCACCTGCGCCTATACCTTTAAGAAAATAACCACGGAAAATATCAGCTGGAGACTCAACAAGGAAACGGCTAGCGTTGGCTTTATATTCCGACATATTGCAGAAATTCAATTGCTTCTTGGGCAGTTTCTGGGAGAAGCTACCGAAGTAAGCAATACCACCATGGGTTTTCAGGATACCGGGCAGGGCAACAACTTGGAGAAATCCAAGGAACTGCTCCAAGACGGATATAAGATGCTGTTGGAGTTGGCCGAAAAACATCCGGAATATTGGTGGATGGAAACCATAGAAACTCCGTTTTTTGGAACCGTTTCACGTTTGGCTATGATGGGACACATTTTAAACCACAATGCACATCACAGCGGGCAGATTTCGCTTACCCTGGCCCGACATACAGTAGAATAATCCAAAATACAAAATCACTAATTAGTAGTAGATAATGTATTTATTATACAGTTCCTGAGTCTTTTTGCCACTTAGTTTTTGGGATATAGGATTGGGAATAGCATCGTGGGTTAGAAAAATCAGGATAGGATTTTTTTCTTGAATTAGTTGCAGCAGTCGGTCGGATTCGCCGGGTAAATCTGTGTCTATGTGATATTGTCGGTAGGCATTATTTGCCTCGAATTGTACTTCCGGATCAATTCGCTTTGTACCTTCTTTGACCGTGATTAATTTATTTTCTAGATAGAATGCAATCGAGGGTCCCCAAAAGTTGTAAACTACTACGGGCCTTTGGGAAGTGGAGTCCATTTTTTGTACCACCTGAGCGAGCTCTTTGAAGGTCCGCACGGGATTAGGATTAAATCGGCCTACAAGTGCATATCCCCAAATGACTTGAATTCCAAATAAGACAGACAGACCCAAGGTGCGATTTAGGTCTACCTCCCGGAAATTGCGAATCAAAAACAAGAGAGCGCCAACGCTGAGCAAACCAAAAACAATTCCATAACCAAGGGGCATGTAAAAATTTGGAGCCAGATTCACAAAGCCCATCCCCAAACCAATAAGTAGCGTAAGACCTAAAAGGATTCTACTTAAAACAGATCGTGTTTTATCTGTTACTTCGGGGAGGTAGTACCCAGCTAATAGCGCTACAAAGGGAAACATCGGTAGCACATAGAATATTAATTTGGATGAAACCACAGAGTAAAACAACAAGATGGCCAAGGCTGTAAGGGATACCACCAAGATCAGCGGTTGTTGTTTTTTGAGATTTTTTCGAAACCGGAATAGTGCCCAACCAACGAACGGCAGCCAAGGCAGGGCCACTAAAGGGGCAAAGGCCAGGTAGTACCAAAAGGGTTTGGCGCGGTTAAGACTTCCGGCCGATACTGCTCTACCCAAAATTTGTTCTCCTATAAAATATTCTAAAAAAGCCGGATTGTCTAGTGTAACCAAAAGGTACCAGGAGGTACTAAGCATCAGGCATAAAATTCCTGCTAAAATACTGTGTATCGAAATGTAAATTCGTTCCCAATGCATCCATTTCCAAAAAAAGATAAATGCACCAACGGGAATTAAAACCGCAGGTCCTTTAGTTAAAAACCCAAGGCCCCATACCAAATAAAAAGCGTAAACACTCCACGTTTTTTGGTATGTTCTATGGTGAATAAAAAAATACACTGCCGCTAGCGCAAAGGTATTTAGATACGCGTCGGTGGTTAGTATGCGCACCGAAAGCAGGGCCAGTGGTATTCCAAAATAAATTAATGCAGCGGCTAAGGCCTTCTGTCTATCATTAAAAAGCAACAGGGAAATTTTCCAAATTAGGACCAATTGCAGGATAAAGGCAACCGATAAGAAAAATCGGGCCCCAAATTCATTCGCCCCAAAAATTGAATACCCCAAGCTGGTAATGTAATACGTCATTGGTGGTTTGTGGTAGTGCCGAATCCCAAGTTGGGTGGGATGCAGGTAATCACCACTCGTATATACCTCATGTCCAATCTCGGCATAACGCGCTTCGCTAGATTCTGTAAGCCCCCAGCTTCCCAATCCAATCAAAAGGATAAAAAAGGCCAAACCGAGAAATAAAACCGGGTTTTTCATGAATGTCATATTGCAGTATTTCAGGAGCAAACCTAGGGTTTTTGCCCCAATCCGGGAAGGATTTTACTTGTATTAACTCCACATTAAGTTTTATGTAAAGTAGAATCCTTTAGGTAGCTTATTTTTTAGTATTTTCATAAACCAACCAAAAATATCAGTTTAAGCAAATGAAAAACCAATCAAAACACCCTAAGTCAGGTGGAATGGCGCGTCGAAATTTTATTAAGCAAAGCGCCATAGCCTCATCTATATTTATCGTTCCCAGGCATGTATTGGGCGGTCCAGGATTCACGGCTCCCAGTGATCAGCTCAATTTAGCGGCCATTGGGGCCGGAGGAAAAGGCCGAAGCGACATTTTATATGCTTCTGTTGGCGGAAGAGAACGGGTGGTAGCCCTTTGTGATGTCGATTTTTCAGGCTCGGCAAAGGCATCGGTAGAATCTTTCCCGAAGGCCAAATTATACAGCGACTATCGAGAAATGCTGGACAAGGAGAAAATTGATGCTGTTACCATCTCCACTCCAGATCACGTGCATGGACCGGCAGCGGCCTACGCCATGGAACGCGGTATTCACGTCTATGTGCAAAAACCCCTCACGCATAACATAAGAGAAGCTCGGTTATTAACCCAGATGGCTCGCGATAAACGTGTGGTTACCCAAATGGGTAATCAGGGCGGATCGAATCCACTACTAGGTATGGTACAACAATGGGTAGACTCCGGAAAACTTGGAAAGATTTCCAAAGTAGAAGTATGGACCAACAGGCCCGTGTGGCCTCAGGGCTCTGCTATGCCAGCTCCGGACGCCGCTCAAAAGCCAGATGCGTTAGACTGGAATTTATGGCTCGGACCTGCCCAAGAAACACCATACATACCAAATATGCATCCATTTAATTGGCGAGGCTGGTGGGATTACGGAACTGGAGCGTTGGGCGATGTTGGTTGTCACCTTATAGATATCCCCTTCCGTACCTTAGGACTTCATTATCCGACCGACGCCGAGTGTAGTGTGGGTTCTGTATTTTCTCAAATGTGGACTCCGGATTACCATCCGGAAGGTTGCCCTGCATCGTCGTTTATTACCTTGCATTTCGACGCAACCGAAAAATCCGGATCACCCATAGAGATGACTTGGAGCGACGGTGGAATTCGGCCTTCGCATCCTTCTATCATACCTGCCGATAGTGATATTGGCGGTTCAGGTAGTGCAAATGGGGTATTGATTCACGGCGAGCACGGTATAATTTCCACCAACATCAACGACAGTTCACCCTTAATGCCGAAGCTTTATATGAATGACGGCACAACGGATTTTGGACCTGAGGTGGAGGATATGCCCGAACCGGAATACGGCCACCAACGCAAATGGGTAGATGCCTGTAAGGCAGGATTTGACAGTGCTGAACATCGTGCACTAACCTCGTCCTTCGATTATGCTGGTCCCATGACAGAAACCGTGCTGATGGGTAACTTGGCCATTCGCAGCTATATGTTACGCAGACCTGCTGGTGAAGGCAGGTTCGAATTCTACGGACGCAAGAAGCTCTTGTGGGATGGTGCGAATATGAAAATTACCAACCTTGAGGATGCAAATCAATTTGTGACTCGTACCTACAGAGAGGGTTGGGAAATGTAGTTTGGAATTCACGGTATTAAACTAACCGGGGGTTGAGGGAAGTGGATTTAGATTTCGTTTCCTAAAAGGTTCAGATATTAGCTGTGCCGCATAATAAGGGGAAATTTCCCCCAACCTCCGGTTTCAAGTTACCTAGAGCACCTGCAATTTCCCATCAGACCTTTAACTTTCACAGTTTTCATTTTTTTTATACAAACCGGATAAACCATGGAAAAATTACCTGTACAAGACCTTTCGGAAATACACCAACTCATAGGCGAATTTTTTCCTGACTTGTCTTCCAAAGCGGCGTGGGAAAACTATCGGTTGAGCGAAGCGCAACTGGCGCATTTCGAAGAATTTGGATTCTTAAGTGGTGTAAAACTTTTGGAAGAAACACAGGTAGAACAGCTCCGTACTGAACTTGAGGCGTTAACCGATCCCAATCATCCTGGTCATCATCTGTTTTACGAGTTTCATTCCAATGAATCTGCCGACCCCAACACAGTCCTGTTTCATTCCTTAGGGCACTGGCGCATTACCCCCGGATTTCACGATGTGCTCTGGAATCCGCGATTTGTGGTAGCAGCCAGTCAGCTGCTGGGAAGTAAGGCCGTGCGATTCTGGCACGATCAATTGTTTTGCAAGCCGGCCAGACACGGGGGAGTGGTGGCCTGGCATCAGGATTACAGCTATTGGACCCGTACCAAGCCTTTACAGCACCTGACCTGTTGGGTGGGGCTAGATAATGCAACAAAAGACAACGGATGTCTGCAGTACATTCCGGGAAGTCACAAATGGGATTTATTAGATAAGATAGAATTGGCAGGTAGTATGGACAGCCTTAAAGATTTATTGAATCCCAATCAGGTGGTACAATACGAAAATCGCGTAGCGGCAGAGTTGCCCGCCGGATACGCTACTTTTCACCATCCTAAAATGGTCCACGGTTCCTACGAAAACCGATCCGACAGGCCAAGAAGGGCTTTTGTGATTAACGTTTTTGCAGACGGAACCTGTTCCGATACCGACGAAGAAATTCTTTCAGGGGTTCCCATTATCGGTAGGGGTCAGAAAATGGAGGGGCAGTTTTTTCCGCTTCTATTTACGCCACCAATCTAAAGATTTACCCGTTTTATGCAGCTATAGTAAGGAATTTCTTAGTCCTTCCACAAGCTGATCTATTTCCGCTGAAAGGGTGTAATGTACAAATGAAAGTCGAATCACCCCCGGAGAGGTAGATATATTCATACCCATAAGCGGACGCACCGCATAAAAATTACCTTTTCCTGCCATAATTTTGTGTTGCACCAACACTTCGTAAACGTCATTTAGAGTTTTGCGTTTTGGAAGAAAGGATACAATTGGAGCGCGTTGCTTGTTCATGCCGGGTCCTACAAGTTTTAGATCGTCTCGGTCTTCTAAAAACGCCATCAGCGGTTCCAAAATTGCTTGTTCGTGACTGCGGAACATGCGATTCAGGGCTTTGGCTTTTTGAGCCGCAACTGCATTATCCTTAAAATGATGCAGATATAGGGCATCAAAATAATCAGCCATTCCATTTGCCGCAGCAATTTGTGCGTGGTCCGGACCTGCCGGAGTAATCATATTACGTGTAATTCCAGCCTTAAAAAAATGGGCCTGATTTTCCATTTTTTCAATTAAATCCTGTTTTACAAACATTACTCCAAGGTGTGGACCAAAAGTTTTATAAGAAGAGAACAAGTAAATGTCTACGCCCAATTCCTGCACATCCGGTATTTCATGAGGGGCCCATCCTACTCCGTCAACTACGGTTAATGCGCCATGTTCTCTAGCCAATGTGCTCACCTCCAAAACCGGATTTATTTGCCCAATCACATTGGAGCAATGCGGAAATGCTACCATTCGGGTGCGCTCATTAAATAAGGATCGAAGATCCTCCAAGCTCAAGGTACCATCGTTTGGATTTACTTGCCATTCCACCACTTCTATACCCGTGTCTGCCAATCGTCTCCATGCCCCGGCATTGGCTTCGTGATCTTGGCAACTCACAATAATTTGATCTCCGGTATTCCACATCGGGCGCATGGCGCGGGCCAAAACATAGACGTTCTGGGTGGTCGAGGGTCCAAAATGAATTTCTTCCGGCTTGGCATTCATATATCCCGCTATCCGCAAATATGCGTCGTCCATCAGTTTGCCGGCCTGTTCAGAGGCTGGATACGGATAGTAAGGTTGCACCTTATTTTTTAGATAAAACGAAGAAAGTCTATCCACAACCTGACGGCAGGGATATGACCCGCCTGCATTTTCAAAAAATGCCCAGCCTTTTAGCTCGGGTTGGGAGAATGCAGGAAATTGAGCACGTACATGATTCAGGTCTAGTTGCATAGGATTTTACGTTTCAATCGGTTAGTTTATTGAACTTTGGCTAGTATATTCCAATAATTTGAAGGTAAGCAAAAGGGGTTGAAAAACATAGTAAAAGGATAATCCCTGATTAGGTTTGCCAAGCGAGCCAGATACATCGAAACAATAAATTCCTTACTTTAAGGCAACTAAATTCCAATTCTCGTGAAACCGCTATATTTAAAATTACTCGCAGTACTTCTTATGTTTTCTTGTGCTTCTCCAAAGCAATACGATATTGTTATTCGAAACGGCACTATTGTAGACGGTTCGGGCGGCACCCCCTATACGGGAGATGTAGGCATTCAATCCGATACCATAGCAGCAATCGGAGATCTTTCTCATGTCAAGGGAACCTTGGAAATAGACGCTACGGGTAAAGCTATTGCGCCGGGGTTTATTAATATGCTGAGTTGGGCTCCCTATACGTTAATTGTGGATGGTAAATCCCAAAGCGATATCCGCCAAGGGGTTACCCTTGAGGTTTTTGGGGAGGGCAGTTCTTTAGGACCGCTAAACGAGGCCATGCGCAAAGAAGAAGAAGCTTGGCAAACCGATGTAAAATATCCGGTCACATGGAGCACGCTCAAAGGCGGTTTGGACTTTCTGGTAAATCGCGGAATTTCTACCAATATTGCCTCCTTTGTAGGAGCAACCACTTTGCGTGTAAACACTGTAGGATATGAAGATCGGGCACCTACTCCCGAGGAAATGGAAACCATGCGCAAACTTACCCAACAAGCCATGGAAGAAGGGGCTTTGGGAATCGGTTCTTCCCTTATTTACGCTCCCGCATTTTATTCGAGTACCGAGGAGTTAATTGAACTTTGCAAGGTGGCCTCTCAGTACGGTGGAATGTACATTTCACACATGCGGAGCGAGGGCAGCCGTTTACTAGAAAGTCTAGATGAGCTCATTCGAATAGCCTCCGAGGCCAACCTCCCGGCAGAAGTTTATCACTTAAAAATGAGCGGTAAAGCCAACTGGAATAAGTTCGATGCTGTGGTGGCCAAAATCGATTCAGCTCGTGCTGCGGGATTGGCCATAACCACAGATATGTATACCTATACCGCAGGGGCCACTGGTCTAGATGCTGCCATGCCTCCTTGGGTACAGGAAGGCGGATACGAGCAATGGGCTAAGCGTTTAAAGGATCCCGAAATCCGCAAGCAGGTAATGACCGAAATGACCACTCCCACCAATGCATGGGAAAGCCTAATGCAGGCCGCCGAGGATCCCGATAATATGTTGCTGGTAGAATTTCGCGCCGACAGCCTCAGATATCATACCGGCAAAACTTTAAAGCAAGTTTCTGAACATTACGGACTTTCTCCCGAAGAAACTGCAATTGAATTGGTAATTAGAGATGGAAGTCGGGTGGGGACGGTATATTTTTTAATGTCCGAAGAAAATGTGCGTAAGCAAATTGCTTTGCCTTACATGAGTTTTGGTTCGGATGCAGGTTCTTTAGCTCCGGAAGGTATTTTTCTAAACGGAAATGAACACCCTCGGGCCTATGGAAATTTTGCCCGGTTACTTGGAAAATATGTACGCGAAGAAGGGGTAATATCCCTTCAGGAAGCCGTATACCGCCTAACCACCTTACCGGCTACTAATCTCAAAATTCATAAGCGCGGTGCTCTTAAACCCGGCTATTATGCAGATGTGGTTGTATTTAATCCCGAAACAATTACCGATCACGCCACGTTCGAAGATTCACATCAATTCTCAACTGGCGTACAACATGTATTTGTAAATGGCACTCAGGTCTTAAAAGATGGAGCACATACGGGGACTTTTCCCGGACGTGTGGTTTATGGTCCTGGATGGAAGGGAGAGCGTTAAATCCAGGTCAATATATTCGTAAATCGGAATCGATAGCAGGTAGTTCTTGGCCTCCAAATTCTATCTTATAAGGTTTGCTAGAATGTAGCGTGATGGAATCTGCCACAATTCTAGAACTAAATACATATACGCTCTGCAGTACCGGAAATTGATCCAAGATCGGAAATACTTCCGGGCCTGTTTCGGTAAATGTTAAGTTGAGTTCCTTTAAATGTTTTAGCGGAACTAGTTTTTCCAATCCGGATTCTGAAACTACGGTATGAGACAGATTTAGTTTTGAAAGATTCGAAAGCGTTCCAATAAAGGTATAGATGGTACTGTCTACCTGAGTTCCGGAGAGGTCTAACTCCGTAATTGCATCCTTAATTGGGGTTAATGTAGAAACGTCTACCCAAGAAAATTCAGGTTTGTTAATAGCAGAAATCACTAGCAGGGGTGAAGATAAGCTCAGGCTTTCAATATGCAGACCGGATTTTCGGATACTGTCTTTTTGAGCTTCGGATACCGTAGGCAACTCCTCTAGTGCAGGTAGATCTGCCTCCTTTTTTAAAATAAAAGGCATAATGAGGGACTTATCTAGTATGAGGCTATCCAAGGTTCCTTCAAAGGGGTTGCCCATTTCTAACCAAGCGGCCAATAGATTCAGCTCGGCACGGGTGAGCTGCGCTTTACCGTCCGGAGGCATATGCCCATCTTCGGATAGTGGAAATTCCAATCGGGTTAGTAATTCGCCCTTTCCTGAGGTGTGCAATGTTAAAATATCGCCATTTTCTCCCCCCGCTAAAATACTTTCCGGACTGTCTAAACGCAATCCGCCTTTGGTCTTTTTGGGGCCGTGACACATTAGGCATTTATTATTTAGAATGGGATGTATCAGGTCGGCATATAATTTTGCCGAATCCAATTGGTCTTCTGAAATACCGAGGGGTAATTTTTTAAATGATTCTTGTCCAATTACCTTTTTTAGGGATGTGGGCAGGGGTTCAGTAAGATAATTTGAGCCTCGTGATAAATTTCCTCCTAAATGGCCTGTTAAGATGACCAAAACAAGTCCAAGGGTCCAAAGATACCCCATAGAGGTATTTTTAAGTTCTTCCAGTAGTCGGGATTTACGCTGAATAAAGATAAAAAAACAGAAGCTGGTGGTAAGAATTCCCAACCAGAAGTGATTTCTAACAGTCATATACCCCAATCCTTCATATATGTAATGTGCATAACCACTAATACAGGCCAACGCACCGGCAATTCCAGTCCAAAGGATTAGGGTAGAAAGCAAGTCATCATAGATTCTTTTTTTTCGGTCTTTGAGAAACACCAAAAAACAAAGCACCAAAAACCCAATAGGCAAATGCGTAATTAACGGGTGAAGTCTTCCTAGTATGCCGTAAACCGCGTCCATATTATTCGAGTCCTAATTTTGTTTTGATTGCGGTAATCATAAATACATTGGCTTCCCATTGATCGGCTACCGGGATGCCTGAATATGGCAAGGTTGGCATATAGTCTGGGGGACCAAATTCTGTGGTAACAGTGGCCGGGTGGTTCTCGTTTTCCCAAATCCTGAGAATAATATCTTTCCATAAATCCAAATGCCGGTCCAAGGCGGTTTTCCACTCCGGGGCACGGGGATCGGAAACCTGTGGTCCTTCGCTGTGGCCAATACGGGCGTGAATATGATTGGCGCGTTTTAAAACGTCTCGCAACATATTGTCCTGAGACTCCAACAAGGATTCGTGTACCACCATCCAATGGCTAATATCAGCAGTAAGTTTAAGTTCAGAAATGGATCTAAGATATTCGGCGGTTGCAGGAAGGGTATAACTAAACCGACTCCGATGTGTTTCGTGATAGATTGGGATGCCGGTTTCGAGGCTAACCCTTTGGGCCGCTTCAATAAAAGAGCTATTCTGAGCGGCGCTAAAAAAATCACTACCCGTGTGACTATTTATAAGTATCGGGTTCCATTTGGCAAGTTCGTAGAGTTTTAGCGTGTACTGCCTGAGGCTTTCATCGTAGGGGACAGACCTATTAGTCCCGTGCATAAGATTGAGCTTAAGGTTGTATTTGTTCAGGGCTTGTTTTAGAGCTGTTTGAGCTTCGGGTTCAGCAGGAAGCCAGATATCAATACCATCGAATCCCGAAGCCTTTGCCCTAGCGCAAAACGCATCCCAGCTTAGGGTGTTTCCCCAATCGGTTTGAAAAAACCAAATCTCCCGGTTTTGTCCGTTTAGGTCAGAGGCCAGGTGCAGTATCAGGAAAATGGCAAAAAAAGTACGCATGAACTAAAATGAATTAAGCCAGAATTTCGTGTATCACCTCACCCTGAACATCCGTAAGTCGGAAAGGTCTTCCTTGAAACTCATAAGTGAATTGTTCGTGATCAAAGCCAAGTAAGTGTAGCATGGTGGCGTGCACATCGTGCACAGAAACACGTCCCGAAATACCGGAAAATCCTATTTCATCTGTTTCGCCATGGGAAGCGCCTTTTCGAACGCCACCGCCGGCCATCCACATGGTGAAAGCGTCGCCGTGATGGTCCCTGCCCAAATACCCCATTTCTTTGCCTTCCCGGTTTTCCTGCATAGGAGTACGCCCAAATTCACCGCCCCAAATCACAAGGGTATCTTCCAATAGGCCGCGTTGTTTTAAATCTAAAAGCAGGGCAGTCATCGGACGATCAATTTCCCGGCATTTGTTCCGCAGCCCCAAATCTACCGCAGTACTGTGATCCGTACCATGACTGTCCCAACCCCAATCAAACAACTGTACAAATCGTACCCCTTGTTCCACCAATTTGCGCGCCAACAAGCAGTTGTTTGCAAAGGATTCTTTACCGGGTTCTACCCCGTACATGCGTTTGATTTCTTCCGATTCGGTGTTAATATTCATTACTTCCGGAACAGCAATCTGCATGCGATAGGCCATTTCGTATTGGTTTATTCGGGCAAGGATTTCAGGATCTGCATAGGCCTCGTATTCCAATTTATTGATCTTATTAATGGCTTCAATAGTCTGTTTTTTTAAATCACGAGAAATTCCTTTTGGGTCTTCAAGATACAGCACCGGGTCCCCTTCGGACCTGCATTGTACACCCTGGTATACCGAGGGCAGGAAACCACTGCCCCATACGCTTTTACCCGCGCTTGGGGCCTTTCCTCCAGAGGTAAGCACCACAAATCCTGGTAAATTCTGATTTACGGACCCCAACCCATAGGTAACCCATGAGCCTATACTTGGCCGGCCCAATCGGGCAGAACCAGTATGCATAAACAATTGGGCAGGTCCGTGATTGAATTGATCTGTGTGTACTGCTTTAAGAAAAGACACCTCATCTGCAACTTTTTTAAAATGAGGCAAATTGTCGGATATCCATTGACCACTTTGTCCTACCTTTTCAAATTGGGCTTGTGGCCCTAAAAGTTTTGGATTGCCTCGAATAAAGGCAAATTTTTTACCTTCCAAAAGGGATGGAGGACAGATTTGATTGTGCAACTTAGCCAGTTCGGGTTTGTAATCGAACATTTCGAGTTGAGAAGGCGACCCAGCCATATGCAGATAAATCACCGATTTTACCTTAGGGATGAGCGGAGGGGAAAGCGGTGCCAATGGGTTTAAATCCCTATTTGATATGCCAGATTTTTCCGCGAAAACCGGGGGTATTGGTGTTGGCGTTTGTTTGCAAGAATTCAAAAATCCGGAGAGAGCCAATCCGCCCATACCGGCCGAACACTGCCGTATAAAATGGCGACGTGTTTTTGATTGCGCCTCCTTAAGGCGCATTTCCTGAATCAATCGGTCTAAAGGGTCCCTTGTCATGATGTTGTAATAAAAGCATCCAAATTCATTATGGCATTTACCACAACGGTAAGCGCGGCTAATTTTGGATTTGGATGTTGTTCCAGCCCAATAAAATCTTCTAAATCTTCCGGATTTTTGGTGAAATTTTCCAAGGCACTAACGTATAAGTTGTAGAGTGCATCTTCTTGCCCAGGTGCTATGTTGCGGAAAAGCGCCTTTTTATAACCAAAGGCAATGGCATTTTTAACATCTTCCTGAGCCAACATTTGTTCTGCCAGGTGGTAGGCAGCTTCCAAATACACTGGGTCATTTAAAGTTACCAGAGCCTGAAGAGGGGTGTTAGTAACCGTCCGTCTTATGGTGCATACCTCACGGCTACCTGCATCGAAACTTAAAAAGCTGGGATACGGACTAGTACGTTTAATGTAGGTGTATAGTCCTCTTCGGTATTTGTCTTCTCCGCTGCTTTCTCTCCAACTTTCATTGCTGTAAACGGTTTGCCACACCCCCTCGGGCTGAGGAGGCATAACACTAGGGCCGTACATTTTTGAACTTAATAATCCCGAAACCGCTAAGGCCTGATCGCGGATTTGTTCTGCGGAAAGTCGTTGTCGGGGACCTCTTGCATATAAAAGGTTTTTGGGATCTTTAGTATACTCCGACGTCGGAGCTTCTGCGCTTTGCCGGTAGGTTCCGGAATGTACTATGCTCCGAATTAAGGCTTTTAAATGCCATGAATTTTTTTGCATAAGCTCCAAGGACAGCCAATCCAAGAGCTCAGGATGTGTTGGCGGATCCGATTGTGACCCCATATCCTCTAGGGTAGTTACCAGGCCGTTTCCAAACAATTGATGCCAGATTCGATTAACTACCGTTCTTGCCGTAAGCGGATTTTCAGGACTAGTAAGCCAATAGGCAAAACCCAGTCTGTTTTTTGGAAGGGAGTCATTCCAGGCATTTAGAATTTCCGGTGTTGCCGGAGTAACGGTATCGGTGAGCGTAAGCCAGTTTCCGCGTTCGAATATTCGGGTTGTACGGGCCATGTAATCGGGGTTTTCCAATAGTATTGGAACCGTTTCTGTAGGTGTGTTTAGCAAACGTTCAAAATCCGAGACCATGCGTTCATATCCTAAATTGCCCTTGCCAGGAAGGTCGGGTAAAAAAGCGAACCAGGTGATATAACTAGTGCCGGCCTGCTCTGGAAGCATGGAGTTTTCCGCTTGAAAATAAAGTTTAAAGGGACCGTTTACCGCCTCAATAGGAATTTTGCGTATGATTTCTCCCTCTGTTTTATCGATATTAAATCTGGCCAATATTTTGCCTTGAGGGCTATCTTTTCGCAATGTCATTACCGTCCCATTGAAATAGGCCCTGTACTTTAAGTATAGATTAGTAGCGTCTTTTGTATCGATATTTTCGTAATAACACGATCCCCCAGGCCAAAGCGACAGGTATTTGGTGTCCGACAATTCACCTTTTATAAAGTTTTTGGCATGATGAA
Source organism: Bacteroidota bacterium (assembly GCA_046047415.1). Lineage (GTDB taxonomy): Bacteria > Bacteroidota > Bacteroidia > Flavobacteriales > Flavobacteriaceae > Robiginitalea. The sequence goes on along the minus strand of JBJOHX010000094.1, from coordinate 10,158 downwards.
CTTGATAAATGGGTTCATTATAGGTCAAAAACCGATCGAATCGCTTGGCAAGTCCGCTGCTGTCGTGTTTTTGATTCCATTTCAGAATAGCTGCAACAGTCTCCTGATCCTCAGGGGTGTAAAATTTAAGTACGGGGTCTTCGTCTGGTGTATCTTCGTCCATGGTGTTGTTAAAAAACGCCATGGATTTATAGTATTCGTCGTGTCGAATAGGGTCGTAGGTATGGGTATGACATTGCACGCATTCCATGGTGGTGCTCTGCCACACCTGGTAGGTAGTATTTACCCGATCCAATACAGATGCTATACGAAATTCTTCATCTTCTGTACCCCCTTCGTCGTTGTTCATGGTATTTCGATGAAAGGCAGTAGCTATTAATTGGTTTGGTTGCGTTTGCGGAATTAAATCGCCGGCGAGTTGTAACCGGGTAAATTCATCGAACGGCATATCTGAATTAAAGGCATCGATAACCCAATCCCTAAAACGCCAAATTTGTCTTCCGTTGTCCTTTTCATAACCTTTGCTGTCTGCGTATCGTGCCAGATCCAGCCACCAACTTGCCCATTTTTCACCAAAGGATTTCTGAGACAAAAGCGTATCTACCAGATTTGAATAGGTCATAGTTCCTGCTAAAAAGGAGTCATGCCAATCTTGCTTTGGAGGTAGTCCGGTAAGGTCCAAAGCCAATCGACGAATAATGATTTCTTTATTGGCCCCCATTTTAGGTGCAAGGCCCTGTTCTTGCAGTTTGGCCAGAATAAAGCGATCAATATCGTTTTGAACAAAGAGTTTTGGAACCTCGGTTTTACTGGATTTGGAATTAATTTGTGGTACTTTAACTTTGGTGAGGGGTCTATACGCCCAGTGTTTTCCCCAACCTGCCCCTTGATTTATCCATCGTTTTATCAATGCTATTTCAGGTTCACTTAAAGCCGGTTTTTCAAAGGGCATACGTATTTCGGGGTCGTGATGAGTTAGTCGCTTAAACATTTCACTCGCTTCGGCGTTACCCGGAACAATTGCAGCCAACCCGGATTCGCCAACTGCAAATGCTTCTTGTTGAAACAGAAAACTGATGCCGCCACTTTTTTTGACCCCGCCATGGCAGGTAATGCAGTGTTTGTTCAACAACGGTTGAATTTCAGAAGCAAAATCCACATAAGGCGCCTGTTCGCAAGCACCAAAACTAAGAATCAAAATTCCCAGAATCAGTGTGCGTTTTAATAGTATCCAAATGGGTATTGTGCACCTATTGCAACAAGACATTTTTAATTCGATTTAACAGCTATAATCTTCTGAAAGATAAAAGATTTGAGGCAAGACTTAAAGAAAATTCGACCAATTTAGGGTTTTAAAATACCAAGCGCCCAAAAAAAGAGTGTTCGGTTTTAGTTATCACCTCATGTACGAACTATGAATCTTTTTCCGTTATCTTGGAAGAATTAAATGATCAACACCTTAAGTTTATGTTCAAAGGACCAGGTAATCCTGTTTTTTTCTTTTTATTTCTGTTTGTAGTTTCTTGTTCTACGGATCCAATCGCGGTCGATGAAAATCCGGATGGTAGCGGTCAAATTCCAGACAACAGGAAATTGCCACAGATCAGCATTAATACCAATGGGCTCGAAATTGTAGACGAACCTAAAATTGCGGCAACCATGACCATTATGGAAGAGGATAAAATAGATTTTAGCGGTAGAATTGGCATTGAAATTAGAGGGTCATCGTCTCAAATGTTTCCTAAAAAGCAATTTGGGGTGGAACTATGGGATGCTTCCAACGAAGGAATAGATGCAAGTCTTTTGGGATTTCCGGAAGAGGAGGATTGGATATTACAGGCTCCCTATAGCGACAAAACGCTGATTCGCAATGTGCTGATGTACGATTTGTCAAGAAGTATTGGTCGGTATGCTAGCAGAACCCGATTGGTAGAAGTTTCTATAAATGGTGCTTATAATGGTGTTTACGTGCTTATGGAAAAATTAAAGCGCGATATAAATCGGATAAACATCAACAAACTTAACCCAGATGAAATAGCAGGCGATGCAGTTACTGGAGGGTATATTTTGAAGATTGATAAGGCTTACTACACTCCCGATAATTCGTTTAACTCGTACCAGGCCCCATACAATTCGGTAAACGGACAGCAAATTTACTTTATATATGACACCCCAAAACCTGAGGAAATCAATGCAGAACAGCGTCAATACATCAGTAATTATGTTAGGGAATTCGAGGAAGCTTTGGCGGGTGATAACTTTACAGATCCGGTAGCTGGATATTCCAATTATATAGATACTTCCAGCTTTATCGATTTTTTCCTGCTCAATGAAATTTCGAACAATGTAGACGGGTTTAGAATCAGTACCTGGATTACAAAAGACAAAAACGCTAAATTGAATATGGGCCCCATTTGGGATTTTAATCTCGCGTTTGGAAATGCAAATTACTGTGAGGGTGGTCTTCCCTTTGTCTGGGCATATCAGTTTAATAGTCGATGTTCCGAAGATTGGTGGCAGATTCCCTTTTGGTGGGAGCGATTACTTCAAGACCCTGCCTATGTGGAACAATTAAAAGCGCGTTGGCAGGAACTGCGAGCAGGTGCATTTGCCACAGGTGTAGTGCTTGAAAAAATAGACAATTATGTGGCGCTTCTTACGGAGACCAATGCAGTGACACAGAACTTCCAGCGCTGGCCCATTTTATCGGAATATGTATGGCCCAATAATTTTGTAGGCAACACCTACGAGGCCGAAATTGGCTATATGAAGGATTGGATTCAAGCGCGGTTAACTTGGATGGATGGGGCCATAGAAGGTCTTTAATACTATAAAAAAACCCCCGAAACTTCGGGGGTTTTTCTTAGCATTTTATGAATTATAAACTCTTAAAAGGCAAGTAGGGGCCTTTAATCCAGTTTACAAAAGTTTCGGCTAGACCATAGATAAAATGGTAAACTGCCAAAGAGATAAATAGCTGAATTAACATCACCAAAACGGCTACATAATTTAGTGCAAGGGCGCCTAGGCCTTCAAGGGTCCAACCTTGAACAGATCCTGATGCACTTCCCATAAAATCCATTTGGTACAACCCTGAAATAATTTCGCTTACCTCTCCCATACCAATGGTGCCAAGTAACATTTCTAAAATACCCATAGGCATAGCGGTCATGGAATCCAGCCCGCCCATGAGACCTGCTCCGTAGGTAAATACCTCGGCATTTAGCACATAAGAAACCGTTAATACTACGGCGCCAAAAAATGCAGAAAGAGCTGTTAAATATCCTACAGCCCTAATGTTTGTAACTACTACATCCTTAAAAATAAAGCTAATTATTCCACTTGAAGAACTGGCCAAACTGTCTCCGGCATTTCGAATAATTTGAGCCAATGGAAACGCGGCGTAAATTAAAATGAGAATGGAAAGTACACTACCTACTTTGGAGAGCGCATCACCTTCTCCTGTTAGACTTTCGATTCCGCCCATAATTACTCCATAGAGCATGGTAAGTAAAAAAACCAGGGCAAAAGCCTTATAAATAAGGCCAACCCATCCTTTTACCGAATTTTCAGAGCCATCAATACATTCGTTAAATGTGTTTTTTGGCAATTTAGAATTTACCATTGCCGGTAAATCCAAAACTTGATTAATGATGTTTTCCATATTGATTGTTAATTGGTTTGAATTTAACAAGATAAAAAAATATTATTTAACTTAAAAAAATGTATATAAAATAATTATTCAATTAAATAATTGAGAATTTAATAAATCCCGTTTAACTTCTTTAAATTCGGATGATGCTCTTGCAGATATGTCGGATGTGAATTGTACATTTCAATTTAAATGTATTTAACACACCTAAATTAAAATCTTTGAAACCACGAATCTCCATTAGACTAGGGATTTACGATATCCCAAAATCAAGCCAAGGCCTAAAACAGTTGTTTTATGGGCTGTTTATCTTGTTGGCTACAGGTACTACATTCGGGCAAGAACTTGCTCAAAACACGGTGTTGGTCTCTCCGGATCTTGCCAATGACAATTCGGTAACCTTTCGCATTTTAGCCCCCCATGCAGACCTAGTAAAACTAAGTGGAAACTGGATGCCTTTTGCTCCCGATGCTCAAGGCCAAGTGAGTCAGCAAATGGTTGAATTGGAAAAGGATGGCAGCGGCGTGTGGTCCGTTACGCTTTCCGGTTTGGAACCGGAAATTTACACCTATGCCTTTGTGGTGAATGGCGTAAGAACCTTAGATCCGGCCAATAAGCATATCGTGCGCGACGGTCGATTCAGCACCGGCAGCCTGTTGTATGTGCCCGGGCCAGCCTCCGAACTTTATCGGGCAAAAGTAGGACCTAAGGGGAGTATGCACGAAACCTGGTACGAATCTCCGAGTCTGGGACTTACCCGTAGGATGTTTGTGTACACTCCACCCGGATATGAGTCTGGAAACGAAACCTATCCGGTGCTTTACCTGCTTCACGGCGGCGGAGGAGACGAGGAGGCCTGGCCAACCTTAGGAGTTACTCAGCATATTCTAGACAACCTTATCAATTCCGGCAAAGCCAACCCTATGTTGGTGGTAATGACCAACGGCAACCCGGACCAGGCAGCAGCATTTACCATAAGTCCCCCAATTGAAGCTTCTACCGCCGGCCCCGGCGGAATGGCCAACATGCTCTTCGAAAAGAGTCTGGTTCAAGATGTAATTCCGTACGTTCAGTCTCATTTTAGGGTAAAGACGGATAAGGCAAACCGCGCTCTTACCGGCCTTAGTATGGGCGGTTTGCAAACCATGAATACCAGTTTTGAAAATCCGGAACTGTTCGATTACATTGGAGTTATGAGTATGGGCTTTGCGGATTTAAGTCGCTTCGGAATCGAAGTAGATCATTCCAAACGCGCTGCCCAAATTGAGGCGCTAAAAGCCGCAAATCCTAAATTGTATTGGATTGCCTGCGGAAAAGACGACTTTTTATACGAAAGTGTGGTAACAATGCGCAGCAAATTGGACGAACACGATTTTTCGTATGTTTATCGGGAAAGTACCGGTGGGCATACCTGGAGTAATTGGCGTATTTACCTTTCGGAATTTGCGCCCATGCTTTTTAAATAATGATGGGTATGCCACTTTTGGCCAATTTGGCCATTGGCTTGACTACAATTGGTTAAGCTCACGGCATAGAACAAAAAAAGGGAGTCGTTTTACGACTCCCTTTTTTTGTTCATTTGGTAGACCAATTATCTTCCTCGGAATTGGAACAGATTTTTAAATTCGTCATTCGCCGTAAGTGTAGAAATATCCACGGTTTCGGTAACTCCGTTGGTGGTTACGTCCGCTAACATATCACAAGTTCCGTCTCCAAAATCAATAGTGAGTGTGTTTTCACCGGAGGTAATTTCCATAATCCCTTCTACAGGAATTTTCCAACCATAACGGCGATGTTTGTGTTTTCCTCCTTTGTCTGCCTCGTCATTTTCAGGATTGCAAAGTAATTCAGCACAGTTACGTACAAATTTCAAGGGGGTTGAAATCGTTAAGGCGTATTCAATGCCATCTGCAGTGGTGCCGGTTTCATCACCTTCCAATGTGGTATAATTCAGCGACCTGTCATTTGGGTCTTTATAGCTATACCGAATCATGGTAGATTCTTTGGTTCTTAACACGATTGTATCCTGATATACAAGTCTTCCTCCTACTTGAGTAGTTGTAGTGGTAAAGTTTCCAAGAGAATCAATAGCCGTTATTTCTGTTCTTCTGGTGCCTTGAACATTGATACTGTCTTTAAAGAAGTTCACAAATTCTACCTGACGGAACGAACCAACGGTGTCTCTGGATTCGGAGTAAGAGATTACAATTTTTCCGGAACGTGTAACTCCTCGACGGTCTGTACATCCTTCGCCAAAGTCAATCGTTTTTGTATTGGCCAAAGTGTCGATATCTACTACGGCACAAGAGCCGTATTCGTCACCGTCGAAATGATGTCTTCCATGACCCTCGCCTCCGTGATATTTATGTTGCTCTAAGAGGGCTTCCAACCCCGTTTTGCCGGTGGAAAGTATGTTTGACTTACCTGCTCCGTTAAAAGACAAATCGGTAGATTGAATCATGGCCGATAAATCTTCGTCTAGGTACAACTTGTCTAAGGTTTGTGAAAGGGCGGTAGCCGTTAGCGTCTGCCCATTACCTCCATTAGGTTCATTTGTGCAGCTGGCCATTATTGCCAGCACTCCAACTCCAAAAATTAATTTCTTCATACGTAAGTAAGATTTAGGGTTTGGCCTAAAAAAGTTAGATTACTTTACCTAAATGTACCTTCCAGGTTGGTAAAAACAATAAAGCATTACTTGTCTAATCTTTTTTTAGGCAAATTCATTATTCAGTGTACAAAGTTAACGCTCATTAAGGACTTGAGATTGTTCGAATAAAGTTAATATTTGACTAATTCATGTTAATTTTTTGTAACAAGACGATTTAACGTGTCGTTTATCGATTTTTTACCGGAATTCGTTATTATTTTGAATTCAAGTTCACCAGGTTGTGATTTTTGGGGATTGATATTATAAGTCCACCTTTAAAATTCCTAGAATAGGCTTTGGATTGTTTTTTAAATACAGGCAAAAGTGTTAGTACTAATAATTTCGAATACGCTCAAAATAAAATCAACCATATTTTATATAGGCAAATGAACTTAATTAACCTTATAAAATCGTTTCAGCCGGTTAGGGGGGAGTATGTTTTAGCCATTACCGTCTTGTTGTTTTCAGCCTGGGGAATTTCCCAGGTCGCAGAAAGTTCAAGCGAAATTCAACGCGAAATAGTTATTGAGCAAATCGGTGATTACGGACAGTTTGCACCTGTAGCCACGGCCCTATTGGTAACAGTTTTAAAAAAGGACAAGAAGGGTTTCTGGCAACTGGCCAAAACCGCAGGAACCGATTTGGGGGTAACCTGGATTCTAAAATATGCCATAGATAAACCTAGACCCGAAGGCAGAACCGACGGCCATGCCTTTCCTTCCGGCCACACCTCCTTTGCCTTTACCGGTGCAGCTTTCCTACAACGCAGATATGGATGGAAATTTGGCATACCTGCATATGCCTTGGCTTGCTTTGTAGGATATAGCCGCGTTGAAGGCTACAACGACCGGCACGATGGATGGGATGTACTGGCAGGAGCGGTAGTTGGTATTGGAAGTGCGTACTTATTTACCTCGCCCTACGCACGGGAACATTTGAGTTTAAATGCCGGAAAAGTCCATGGCGGATATGCCTTGGAATTAAACTACAAGTTTTAGAATATCTGCTAAACGCAGTGAGTGCGGTAATTTTTTTGGTTCATTTTAGTGTAAATTAGGTTTAGCATAGATATAAATAGTCCGCAGATTACTTGGGTATGGGCTAACCTAAAAACCGTATGAGCTCAACTTATTTGATTTAAATCCGAAAAAGATAGCACTGTAACTCAAATTAAATCTAACCTCCAATGGCACTAAAGAGTCTTCGCCCCATGCTCTGGACCAATCAATTCGAAGAAACTTTAACTTTCTACACCAAAGTTTTGGGATTTACCATCGGTGAAAGAAATAACGAATGGGGCTGGGCCTCATTATATAAGGATACGGTCCATATTATGGTGGCTAAACCCAATGCGCACACTCCATTCGAAAAACCGATTTTTACGGGTAGTTTTTATTTCAACACAGATCAGGTCGATCAGTTGTGGAGCCAATTGAAAGACAAGACAAACATTTGTTATGAACTGGAGGACTTTGAATGGGAAATGCGCGAATTTGGGATCTATGATAACAACGGGTATTTGTTGCAATTTGGTCAAAATATTGAAGAATGAGCAGTGCAGAAATCATTGGTTCGGCACCCCAGCTTGTAGTAAAAAATGTAGCCCAAACGGTTGCATTTTATAAGGAGTGCCTAGGTTTTGAAATTCTAGGCCTTGTAGGAAATCCTGCAGTTTACGGCATGGTGCAACGAAACGATTTTCAGATTCATTTTGCGCATGCTACCCATGGAACGGTGCACACCAACCGGAGTTTAAATCCGCTCTGTAATGACCTTATCTTGTGGATTCCTGATATCGATGCGTTTTATGCAGAAATTAAAGCAAAGGGTGTTTTAATTGTCGAAGAAATTACCAAACGCCCCTATGGGAGTAAGGAATTTGTGTTTCAAGACCTGGATGGGCATCATGTATTGGTGGGGGATTGATTGTTGTTAAATAGGCCATTAGTGCACAGTTTGAGTTTGTTTTATATAAGTTCCACTTTGCAGAGTTGCACCTCCTTTATCTTTCTGCGTTTAAGCCCTAGCATGCACCACTTGTCTTTGTAAATTAGCCGAAAATGAATTTTAACTTGTTTTGAAGGGAAATCCTTGAGTTGGCATATTTTTCTTATATTTAAGTATGCACCTCTTGCTTTTATAACCAAACTGTAATTACCCGATACTTGTGAAACGTAAAAAATTTTTATTCCAATTGGGAACCACTTTTGCCGCAGCAACTTTGGCTCCAAACTTAATTTCATGTGTTCAAAAGCAAGCCCAAAAGATACGGGGCTTAAAAAATTGGGCCGGCAATTACACCTATAAGGCAGATGAGGTGCGCTATCCTGAGTCGGTAGACGAATTGGTGTCTCTGTTAAAACAGCAGACTAAGGCCAAAGCGTTAGGTACGCAACATTGCTTTAATGACATTGCAGATACTGCCGGGATGCAGTTGAGTACTAAAAATCTAGATGCAATTATTGAGCTCAATGAAGACGCCTCGTATGTAATCGTGGAATCGGGGATCAAATACGGAGACCTTAGCCAACACCTTCACAATAAGGGCTGGGCGCTTCACAACTTAGCCTCACTTCCTCATATTTCGGTGGGGGGCTCATGCGCCACGGCCACCCACGGGTCTGGGGTAACCAACGGAAACCTAGCAACCGCCCTGCGGGGATTTGAAATCCTTACTCCAAATGGCGACCTGCTTTGGGTAGATCCGGAAACCAATGCCGATTTGTTTTATGCCGGTGGGGTAAGCATGGGCGCCTTGGGGATCATGACCAAAGTAAAATTGGCGATTCAGCCTACCTTTGAAGTGTCTCAAAGGGTCTACGAAAACTTACCCATGGAAAAGTTAAAAGACCATTTTGACACCATTATGAGTTCCGGATACAGTGTCAGTTTTTTTACCCATTGGTTGGATAAAAACATCAATCAGGTTTGGGTAAAATCAAGGGCAGACGAACCAGGCGAAATCCCAACAGATTTTTACGGAGCTACGCCGGCCGCGGAAGATCTGCATCCAATCAAAGTCAATTCGCCGGTAAACTGTACGCCTCAAATGGGTGTTCCAGGTCCCTGGCATGAGCGCTTGCCGCATTTTAAAATGGGTTTTACCCCTAGTAATGGGGAAGAGCTGCAGTCGGAATTTTTTGTAGCGCGCGAAAATGCCTACGAGGCCATTATGGCGATTGAGGCGTTGCACGAAAAAGTTGCACCGTTGTTATTTGTTACCGAAATCCGTTGTATTGCAGCAGATAATTTTTGGATGAGTACGGCCTATGAACGCGACAGTATTGCCATCCATTTTACTTGGAAACCGGATACCCCCGGCGTACTTGCCGTTTTACCCGAAATTCAAGCAGCCCTTAAACCCTTTGAACCAAGACCCCATTGGGGCAAGATTTTTACGATTCCGGCAGAAGAGGTAATTGCGCGTTATCCTAAGTTTGAAGCGTTTTTAGCCCTAAAAACCGCTTTGGATCCCAAAGGGATATTAAATAATTCGTATTTGGATACGGCTTTGAAAATTGGTTGAGGGATTTTTAATGGAGGAGGTTTCTTAAACAACCGCCTGCTTGCCTTGCAAGCTCCGTCTATTTCCCGCTTCCAAGCTCAAGCGAGCTTGGCTTGTTCGCAGGTCAATAGCCGTATTTGAAAATACGGCGGTTGTTTTGAAGGGAAACTGGATTCTTTTCCTCGCTATGCTCGGAAAACATCCAGAGTAGGGGGGCTTCCTAAAACAACCGCCTGCTCGCCTTGCAAGCTCCGTCTATTTCCCGCTTCCAAGCTCAAGCGAGCTTGGCTTGTTCGCAGGTCAATAGCCGTATTTGAAAATACGGCGGTTGTTTTGAAGGGAAACTGGATT
>JBJOHX010000093.1:0-4058 GCA_046047415.1 Bacteroidota bacterium | reverse complement strand
ACATAGGTAAAACATTCCGGTACGTGAGAATCCCAAACATGATGTGGACTCCAGGCCCATCCTCCTGAATCACTAGCAGGAGGCGCCTCTTTGTATTGATTAAATCGGGAAAAATCCATTCGCCACGTGTCCTTATCTTTAGGAGGCAAACTGCGATTATCTCCCAATGCCAAAGCCTTCATGCCCGACCATGGAAGCGCTAGTTCCACAGTCCATCCACGATCCCGATCCCGATCATCATTGATTGTGCCATCCATAAAAACCGCGGATTGTAAACCGGGGAAATCCCAATTCCAAAAGCCTATTCTTCGACCTCTGGGATGGTTATTGTATCCCACACCATTAAATGGCCTTACTCCTGGACTGTTTCTGTCAAAGACTGGCATTTTACTATATCCCGCCTTTTCATAAGATTCCTCCCAGATGAACATAACCTCGTATATGGTCCCAAAGGCATTAATCTCAAATTCATAGTAGGCATCCTGCCCCGCTATAAAAAGCTCCACATCGTTGTTTTCGTAAATAGGCGCATCTCTTTCAGTTAGGGTGGCCTGGAGGTTGGGCTCTTCAATCCAGTAAGCCACATAAAGATAATCGTCATCCCATACCACAGCCGCCTTTGTGTCGTGGACTGTTTCGCCGCCGGAAATGAGGTCCCTAAAGCGCATTGATTTAGGCACATTCTTCCAGATGTCTTCGTCAAGTCGTCCATCAATCTTTGGAGTTGATGTAATCTTGTATACCGTATAATGCGGTATATCTGCTTCATTACATGGCGGATACGCAGTCTGATTCGAATTAGCAACTGAAGTCACTTTTGAACTCAATCCTTGAGTTGCAGTCTTTAAAGCATCTTCAGGTAATCCAACAGACAGGGGTTTTGCAGTATGGGATTGAAATGATGTAATGAGGATAAGCATACCTAACAGTACGAAGGCGAAGTAAAATTTATCTTTCATTTTAATCCGATAGTTATGCTTTTATAGTGTAGCGGTTTTTTATTTTGGGGATACCCACAAGGTATACAATCTTTCCGGGACCTGACTTAACGGTATTGACTTCCCAATTAAAACGTTCATTCCCTTCTACAGATTTAACTAACCTTTTTAATTCACTTAAAGAATAAGTCCGAAGACAAGAAACCACGCCATCCCAAAGCACTAAAACGGGGAGAATAGGGATGAGATACGTAAACACCAATCTTTTAAAATTGAAAGGTCGAATAAATGGGGTAGTTATTAAAAGTGTAATTGGCGACAGCACCATACCGAGAATACTCGGGAAACTTCTTTCTTGTCCTTCAAAAACACAAATAGGCTGATTATCATCTACCGCATTTTGTAAAATCAAAGCGGCGTCTTTTGGTTTAAAATGGTGGAATGCCAAGAATAAAGTTCTCAAACCTTTGATTGCTTTAGGAACCTTTCTCGCATCGATAGATTCTTCGATGTACTTTATATTGGAAGTAGGCTGAGCTATGCGTGACATAGCCTTCAAATTTGGGAAATAGTCAGATAAGAAAATTTTGGTGTCCGGGTAATATTTATGAAGGTGCGCACTCAGTTTAATCCATCCTCCCCCTGCTCCCGATCCCAAGTCAACAATCGAATTTTCAGCAGATGATTCTAAGGCCTTCCCGATAATTGGCACTATTGGTTTGAAAATATCCAATTGATTCGAAAGGTGACTTAAAAAATCCGTTATATAGTTCCTCAGGAATGAAGGCATCCACTCCTGATCCTCAAACTCGAATAAATGGATTCTTCCCATTGCTCAATATCCTATATGTCAACAAATTAAATTTATGAATTAAAATGAATTGTGCTGCATCTTTGGATAATTACGATAAAAACAAAAAGTACTTGTTAACGATAGGTTGATGCTGATTTATAAGCTAGCCTGGGAATTTCAATAATTTACGTTTTACTTAATCGTATGTTTATAAGTGTCTTTCGTTTTGATCTAAACCTGACCCTGCTATCGCGACGGCTGGCCCTTTCTCAGTAACCTTTTGCAAGAAGGGGCCGATTTAAAAGCTGTTTTTATTTACGTTTTTAAATACATTGCTATAGATTTTTTAGCTTTAGGCTATGATAAGATATGCCTCAACTTCCCGAACAGTTACCGTCATTGCCGGTATTTTATTTTTCAATTGCTTTAATGCCTTTTCTCAATCCTCAATGAAATTGAATTCGAAAGAGGATGACAAAGCACTTGTGATTTTAGCCGTATCGGAATTGAATCAAGCCATGGTAGATCGAGACAAGGCGACCCTTGAGCTAATAACCTTGGACGAGCTTAGTTATGGGCATTCCAGCGGCAAAATTGAAAATAAGGAAGCCTTCATCCACGAAGTCGTTACTGGTGATTTTGATTTTATTTCAACAGCTACAGAAAATCAGACTGTTCTTTTTTCAGGAGAAGATACCGCTGTGGTACGGCATATTTTTAGTATTGAAGCGTTAAATAAGGGTGAAAATGTAAGCATTCGAATCGGGAATATGCTGGTTTTTAAAAAACAGCAAAACCAATGGAAGTTATTGGCCCGTCAGGCGTATAAATTATAAGTGATGGGCTTTTTCGTTTTTTAGGAGCATTATTTTAGATCTATTTTTGATTTGTGCACTATTCACAAAATTGCCCCTTAGAACTATAGCAAGATTAGAGCCTAAATTCCTATTTTATTTAGATGAAAAAATGTACTCTAATTATACTTTTTCTTTATTGTATTCAGCCTGTCTTGGGTAATGAAAAGGTATTTCGGATTGGGGTCGCTGGGTTAAATCACGGCCACGTAGGCTGGGTTTTTGAAGCTGATAAGCGTCCGGACTTTGAAATTATTGGTATAGCTGAGCCCAATAGAGCTTTAGCTGAAAGCTTTGTAATAGCTCATGGGTTGTCAATGAATTTGATTTTTGAATCTCTAGAAGAGATGTTAGAAAAGACTAAACCTGAAGCGGTCACCGGATTTGGAACCACCTTCGCTCATTTGGAAATTGTAAAGTTATGTGCTCCCAGAGGTATACATGTAATGGTGGAAAAGCCCCTCGCAGTAACATTAGATCATGCTAAAGAAATGGCAAATCTAGCCCATAAACATCAAATCCACCTACTGACAAATTATGAAACTTCTTGGTATGCTACCAATGAAAAACTACATCAAATATTTAAGACCGGGAAAATTGGCGAAGTGAGAAAAATAGTCGTCCGTGATGGTCACCGAGGTCCAAAAAAAATTGGAGTAAGTCCTGAGTTTTTAGAATGGCTGACCGATTTGAAAATGAATGGAGGAGGAGCTCTTATGGATTTTGGTTGCTATGGAGCCAACCTTACCACTTGGCTTTTGGATGGAAAAAGGCCTATTTCGGTCACTGCAATTACCCAGCAACTTAACCCGGAAGATCATCCCAATGTAGAAGATGAGGCAACCATTATTTTGACTTACCCATCATCTCAGACAATAATTGAAGCTTCGTGGAACTGGCCAATAGGACGAAAGGATATGGAAGTTTACGGGATAACCGGGGCTATTTTTTCTGACAATGCAAAAAGTCTTCGGATTCGAATGGCAAAAGGCTATGACGGATTTGATGAGGAAAAATTTGAATTGGACGCTAGACAGGGGCCCTTTAACGATCCCTTTTCTGTTTTGAAAGCGGTAGTTTGGGGAGAAATAAAACTATCCGCCTTTGATCCTTACAGCCTGGAAAACAATTTGATTGTTATGGAGATTCTGGAAGCAGCAAGGATAAGTGCAACTTCGGGCAGAACAATTTTCCTTTCAAACTAAACTCTTGGACAGCTCATAAGCTTCCCCATGTGGTTCAATTTAAGAATTCATTATTTTTTTACCTAATGTCAGTTTGGATTTAAGGTGAGGAGGTCGTAGGGCATTTTTAATATCTTTAAGGATAATCTTAAAGTGAAATAAAAGCATTTTAGCGGTTCGTTGAAATGAATTTGCTCTATAAATGGTTACGATTATGAAGTACCTTCCACTCATCCTTATATTTTTGGCATGCAAACAGCCTCAAACAAACGCTAAAAATCTGTTGCCA
>JBJOHX010000092.1:0-31240 GCA_046047415.1 Bacteroidota bacterium | reverse complement strand
GGTCGTAACCTCTTCTTTATTTCCAATAATGCCTCTGTAGATCCAGAAGTGGTTACCAATACTTCTACCGCTGCAGATGGTTTTGAATCGTTCGCACCACCTACCACCCGGTCTTTAGGATTGAACGTGAAATTAGGATTTTAAAAATTGTACTTTAAAAGAAAGAAGATGAAAAAAGTATTCACAAAATTAAGTTTTGGTATCGCCTTTACCTTAGTTGTAGCTGGGTGTACCGCAGATTTTGCGGAACTAAATACCGATCCGCTTGCGCTGGACACCAGTGCTTTGGAAGGTAGTCAGGTTTTGCAAGGTCAAGCCTTTGCACAGGCACAATATGTATCCGTTAATGGTTTGCATTGGAGATTTCAGATTTCTCAGAACTTATTCTCAGACATCTGGTGTCAGTATTTTGCCACTACCGCTGCGGGCTTTGACTCCGATCGTTATGTTCAGGTAGGTCGTTGGGCCGACTTGGCATGGGGATCGTTTTACGGCCAAGCTGCGCCCCAGATTAAGCTCATCGAGGATTTATCTGAGGCCAATGGAAATGATGTAGGTAACGCCATGGCTAAAATTATCCGTGTGCATTCATATCACAGAATCACTGATTATTGGGGCCCTGTTCCTTATTCTCAATTTGGAAATGGAGAACTCAGTGTTGCCTATGACACTCAGGAAGACATGTACAATGACTTTTTCCTGACCTTAGACGATGCAGTGAATAAGTTAAAGGCCAATCCCGGTGGTAGCTCTTACGCCGCCAGCGACAGAATGTTTGGAGGTAATGCAGACAAATGGCTCAAGTTTGCAAATAGCTTGCGCCTGCGTTTGGCTATTCGAATCCGTTTTGCAGATCCTGCACGTGCAAAAACTGAGGCAGAAAAAGCAGTGTCTGATGGGGTAATAACCAGCAATGCAGACAATGTATTCGTATCTACAGACGACACCAACCGCAATCCGCTTGAAACGATTACAGATTGGGGCGAATTCCGTATGAGTGCTACAATGGAAAGTATCCTAGAAGGATATGGAGATCCACGTATGCCGGAATATTTCGCTCCTGCCGTAAATGGGGATTCAGACGGTGACGGCAGTCCTTATGAAGGTTTGCAAAACGGGCAACGGAAAGTTGACCTCGAAACCAGTAAAAACGCAGGTCATTCCGATTTGGCAACTAAATTTATTGATGTAGCCAAAGGGGGTACAAATCCGCCAATTGAGTTGATGAACGCCGCCGAAATTTATTTCTTGCGTGCAGAAGGTGCTCTTGCAGGTTGGAGTATGGGAGGATCAGCTCAAGGATTGTATGAAGAAGGTATACGCACCTCAATGACACAAAAAACCGGAGCTAGTGCAGCGGCAATTAATGATTACATTGCTAGCACCAACACCCCAATTCCGTTCCAGGCCGGTGCAGACCCTGTAACCAATATCCCTGTGGCCTTTGGCGCCGATGCAGAAACCCAATTAGAACAAATCATCACCCAGAAATGGATTGCGATTTACCCGAACGGTTGGGAAGCTTGGGCCGAACTTCGCAGAACCGGATATCCCAAGCAATACGCAAGGGTTCAATCTGAAAATCCCGACGTATCCGCAAATCAAATCATGAGAAGAATGGTGTACGTGCAAAGTGAATTTGACACTAATGGTGAGGCCGTTCAAGCAGCTATCAGCACCCTTTCCGGAGGTGACAAAAACAGCACCAAAGTATGGTGGGATAAGCGATAAAATTGATTAGTTGAGTTAAGTTTAATGTTAAGAAGAAAAATACCAATATGCTCTATATTGGTATTTTTCATTCTTACAGGTCTGTAACTCTTAAAAATTTCATATTATATCCCTCCAAAACACCAAATCCATGAAGTACAATTCATTTTTTATTACCCTGTTGGCATTCGCCCTCTATTCCTGCTCAAGTGTAGATGACAGCAAGCAATTTTCTCTTATGCCCGCTTCGGTTACCGGGATAACCTTTCAAAACCGAATTGGGGAAACCGAGGAATTTAATGTCTTGGAATATGGTTATTTGTACAATGGTGGAGGTGTTGCCGCAGGCGACTTAAATAATGATGGTTTAATAGATCTCTACTTTACTGGAAATATGGTTGGTAGTCATCTGTACATTAATCAGGGGGATTTTAAATTTGTGGAACAGGCTAAAGAAGCAGGGGTTTTTGCTGCCGGATTATGGAATACGGGAGTAACCATGGCCGACGTAAACGACGATGGCTATTTGGATATTTATGTATGCCGGTCGGCAGCAAAAGATCCTGCAAAAAGGGCCAACCTACTTTTTATAAATAACGGGGACCTAACCTTTACTGAAAAGGCAGCTGCTTATGGCATTGCAGACACAGGTTACGGCACTCATGCAGCTTTTTTTGATTACGACCGAGATGGAGATTTGGATTTATACGTCCTAAATCATTCCACTCAAGAATACGCCGGATTTGGTCAAATCACGCCAGCGATCAAACAGCGTAAAAATGAAAATTACTCCGACAAACTCTATAGGAACGACAATGGCAAATATCACAATGTAAGCGATGCCGCCGGTTTAATATCCAATGTTCTAGGATTTGGCCTGGGGCTGGCCGTATCCGACCTCAACAATGACGGTTGGCTAGATATTTACGTATCGAACGATTACAATGAGCAAGATTATTTATACCTGAATAACCAGGACGGAACATTTACTGAATCCTTAAAGAACTTTATTGGACACACCTCCATGTATTCCATGGGCTCAGATGTGGCCGATTTAAATAACGACGGATACACAGACCTCATTACTTTGGACATGCTGCCGGAAGACAATTACCGCCAAAAGATGGTAATGGGTCCCGATAATTATGAAAAATACAGCCGACTTGCTGCATCGGGATTTTATCATCAGACCATGCGTAACATGTTGCAAATAAATAATCAGGGCCAATACTTTTCAGAAATCGGACAATTCTCAGGAGTCTCTAATACGGATTGGAGCTGGGCTCCGCTGCTTGCAGATTTTGACAACGACGGGCTCAAGGATCTCTATATTACCAACGGGTACAAGCGGGATTATACCAATATGGATTTTGTCAATTTCGCTGTTTCCCAAAAAATGGAAGAAGACCGAACAGGTACTAAAACTTCCATTATGGCTTTACTGGATAAAATGCCGGCTACGATAATTCCCAATTACATGTTCCGAAATACTGGTGGAAATCAATTTGAAAGCATGACTGCGGAATGGGGTATGAACCAACCCTCTCTATCAAGCGGCGCAATTTACGCAGATCTAGATAATGACGGCGATCTGGATTTAGCCATAAACAATATTGACAGTCCGGCATTTGTATTTAGAAACAACAACAACCCTTTGGAGACCAAATATCTACAGATATCCCTAGATGGACCCAAGGGCAATACTATGGGTATAGGGACCAAGGTAGCCGTTTACGCCAAAGATCTCGCACAAACCCAGGAATTCTTTATTTCGAGAGGATATCAATCCGGAATGGCCGGACCATTACATTTTGGGTTGGCTCAGGCAAACCAAATAGACAGTCTGGAAGTAACATGGCCCAATGGAAATCGCGAAACCTTAAAAAACATTCCGGTAAATCAGCGCTTAACGGTACACTTTTCCAATTCAAAAATAATCGAATCAACCAATATCGAGACCTCCACACTACTTAAAGCGATTGGCCCCGATAGCCTAATAGCATTTAATCACATAAAAAACTATACCAATGACTTTCAGCGAGAACGTTTATTGCCGCATAAACTTTCTTCTCAGGGCCCTAAAATGGCTACGGGAGATGTTAACGGAGATGGGCTAAACGATGTTTTTATACCTGGCGGAATAGGAGTTTTGTCGCAACTTTTTGTGCAACAAACAAACGGGACATTTGAATCGATGAATACGGCTGCTTTTGACCTCACCAAGGATATGGAAATCGTAAACGCCCACTTTTTTGACGCAGATGGGGACAAGGATTTAGATTTATATCTGGTATCGGGCGGCAATGAAACGCCTGCGGGAGCAGCCACCTATGCTGATTTACTATTCTACAACACAGGTAAAGGAAATTTTAAACTCGCATCAAATTCCTTGCCTGAAAAACTGCAAAGTAATTCCACGGTAACCTCGGCCGATATTGACGCCGACGGAGACTTAGACCTTTTTGTAGCTGGGCGCCTGGTTCCGGGAAGGTATCCCGAATCGCCTGGCAGCTATATTTTGGAAAACAAGGGAGATGGGACCTTCACGGATGTCACAAATCAATGGGCACCCGAACTAAATCAATTGGGAATGGTAACCGATGCTGAGTTTTCGGATTTAAACGCAGACGGCACCCCAGATTTGATATTGGTTGGCGAGTGGTTACCGGTTACGGTTTTCCAAAATAAGGACTGGAAATTCCTTTCACGTAGCAACATTCCCGGAATTGAGGGAACCACAGGTTGGTGGAATACTATAGAGCCCATGGATTACGATGGAGACGGCGACCTGGATTTTGCCCTGGGAAATTACGGGCTCAATTCACAACTTAAAGCATCTCCCTCCGAACCGGTTCACCTCTACTACCAAGATTTTGATGGTAACGGATCTATAGATCCCATATTGACTAATTATGTACAAGGGATAGAGTATCCTGCATATTCAAAGGACGATATGTTAGAACAGCTGGCCTTCCTTAAAGGGAAATATATCAACTATTCGGATTACGCCAGTCAAAAAATGACCGATGTGTTTAAACCCGAGCTATTAAATAAAGCTTCCGTGCTGAGCGCGGAAACCTTCAGCCATCTGATTCTCGAGAACACCGGAAATTTTAACTTTACCCTCCACACATTACCTCCTCAGGCACAGTGGGCTCCAGTGTATGCGATTTCCGGAAATGACGTTAATGAAGATGGGCATTTGGATTTGGTATTGGCAGGTAATTTTTACGATTCCAGGGTGAAATTTGGTAGGCTGGATGCCAGTCATGGATTAATCCTACTTGGTAACAGTAAAGGGCATTGGGAACCGCTGGAACCTAAAACTTCTGGATTACAACTCCAGGGCGAAATTCGCGATGTTATGCCAATTAAAGATAAATCTGGCAGTACGTTGTTTCTCTTCGGTCAGACCGATGGACCTGTCTTACAATATAAAACCCCTTCAAAAAATTCAAGCCATTGAAAACCAAGATTTTGATTTTCGGATTGTTATTGCTTCCCATACTCACAAGTGCGCAAGCAAGCATTAATGTAGAACAAAAGATTCTGGAAACCTACGGATTTGAAAAACCTGACCCGGTACCCATTATCGCAGAGAATCCAAAGATTGCTCCCTACTTCAAATTCTATGATTATCAAACTAAATCTGAGCCCAAGTCCTGGAAGGTGGTTACCCTGGAAAACGAGTACATTCAGGTAATGGTCCTGCCTGAGATTGGTGGCAAAGTTTGGGGTGCCATTGAAAAAAGTACCGGAAATGAATTTCTGTACAAAAATGAGGTTATTAAATTTAGAAATATCGCCATGCGTGGACCATGGACCTCTGGGGGTATTGAATTTAATTTTGGGATTATTGGGCATCATCCGTCTACGGCGACCTCGGTAAATTATTCAACCCGTTCCAATCCGGACGGGAGTGTGAGTTGCATTGTAGGAAATGACGACCTGCCCTCTAACACCCATTGGGAAGTGGAAATTCGGTTGGCCCCAAACACCGCCTATTTTGAAACCCATACCTCCTGGTATAATGCAGCGCCTCTGGCACAATCTTATTATAATTGGATGACAGGCGCAGCCCCTGCTACCTACGATTTGGAATTTTTTATACCCGGAAACGCCTATGTGGAGCACAACGGTAACGCCCACAGCTGGCCCATAGATGAAAAAGGCAGAGATCTTTCGCACTACAAAAACAATACTTTTGGCCCCTCAAAATCGTATCATATTGTTGGGGAATACAATAATTTTTTTGGAGGATATTATCACGATCGGCAGGTGGGTTTTGGACATTGGGGTTTATATGAAGAAATTCCAGGGCAAAAGCTTTGGCTATGGGATCTATCAAGAGCAGGCGGCATTTGGGAAGATTTACTCACAGACACCGACGGACAATACATTGAATTTCAAGCAGGACGCATGTTCGATCAATATTTCCCAGGGGCCGTGAATCCGATTAGCCAATATGGATTTGCCCCTCATCTTATGGATACCTGGACGGAGTATTGGTTTCCGGTAAAGAACATTGGGGGGATTGAAGCGGTAAGTGCAGCAGGCGTGCTCAACGTAGAATACCTCAACGACACTGCCGAAATTCATTTAAATGCACTTCAGGAGCTCGAGCAGGAGCTCGCCATAACGGTAGACGGCAAGTTCCTTAAAAGCATTGCTGTAGCTATGAAACCAATGGATGTATTTAAAACTACTATTCCATTTACCTCCGGGTCTAATTTAGAAGTGAAGCTCGAAAACACCGAATTACAATACAATTCCGATCCTAATGCCCTAGAAATAAAACGGCCATTTTACCCCGATCCGGATTTAATAGTATCTCAGAGCCAGAAATTGTACCAAGAAGCCCTGGAAGCTATGGAATATAGGGAATTCAATACGGCCTTGAACTATTTGGAAACCCTAACAGAAACCGACCCTTCTCATCGTGAAGGACTTATTAAATTGGCAGAGCTCTACTTCAGAAGGGCCGAGTACGAGACCGCTTTATCATTGAGCAATCGCGTCCTGAAAATGGATACGTATAACGCTAATGCTAATTATGTGGCTGCTCTTTGCTATAAAGCATTGGGAGAACCAATAAATGCGCTGGAAAGCGCTGGTTGGGCAGCAAGGGATATGGCCTACCGATCTGTGGCCTATGACCTCATGGCAACCCTGCATCTTGGAAAACAAAATCTGCCAAAAGCGACGCACTATGCAACACAGGCCTTAGACTTTAACACGAAAAACTTAAATGCACTGGAGGTATTGCTGGTGGTATATCGCAAAAATGGCAATCGACTCAAATTCGATGCAACATTATCCAAAATCCGAAAACTCAAAACGCTGCACCATTTTTCTGCGGTGGAAGAGCAACTTTTTGATCAGGAAAATCCAGAACTCAAAAGATGGGAATTTTTAACCAATGAACTGCCTCAGGAAACAGTGTTAGAAATTGCACTTCGATATATCGATCTAAATTTGTTGACTGAAGCCCAGGCCGTTCTAAGTCAACTCCCGAATAACCTAAAAAGTCGAATTTGGAAAGCTTACCTGCTTTGGGAGCACACCCCAAAAGAGGCAGAAGCGCTACTTGAATCCGTAATAGGGGAATCTGTAGCCTTTGTGTTCCCGTTCCGACGTGAATCATTGCCTGTATTGAGCTGGGCTTACCAAAGGAATCCGCATTGGAAACTGGGCTACCTTTTGGCTCAAAACTACATTGCAATAGGCCAATTGACTCAAGGAAAAGCGCTACTTCTTGCCCTTAAAAACACTCCGGATATAGAATCATTTTATCGCTTTAGAGCTAAAACCCTTACCGAAGCCTCATTTAAAACTCGATTGGAGGATTTCAACCGGGCCATTGATTTGGCCCCTAAAGATTGGAAAACATGGGAAGAAGCCACGCAATTTGCCTTAAATACAGGGAATCCCATAAACGGTTTGGAAATTTCATCCCAGTCCTATCGCAGGTTTAAAGGAAACTATAGCATTGGCTTGGCACATGCCAAGGCTTTAATGCAAAACGGCAAATTCAGTGAAACCCTTCAGGTATTAAAAGGTTTAGACGTGCTGCCCTATGAGCACGCCAGCGAGAGTAAATCCATTTACAATGAGGCCCATTATGGATTGATTTTAAATTATCTCAAGCAAAACGCATATTCGCGTGCCTTATCCCTATTGGAATCTGCAAAATTATGGCCAGAAAACCTAGGTGTCGGTAAACCGTTTGAACCAGATGAGCGCTTGGAAGACTTTGCTACAGCCTACATTTATTTAAAAACAGGTCAATTGGAGGGTGCCAATTTGGCTTTAGAACGGGTGTGCGCATATCAAAACGCGAATGGGCAAACTGGAGGCTTTAACGCTTTATTTAGGTTACTGGCATTGGAAGAACTCCATAGGCACGATGAGCTGCAATTGGAATTGAACCAATTAAAAAAAGAGGCAAAGCAAGATTCAAATGCAAACCTCTTGCTTGAATGGTATAGGGTAGAAAACGAAAGTGCTATCTCCATAGACGCAAAAGAAAAAACCAATGCTCTTGCCCTTTCTGCCTATTTATTTCAAAAAAGTAAATTTTAGAAGCCAATGAATTTTTGGGATGCTAGTATTGTAATTGTATACCTATTAGCAGTATTGGGTCTGGGATTTTACCTGTCTAGAAAGGCCGTAAAAACAATGTCTTCCTACTTCCTTGGAGGAAACAAAATGCCCTGGTATTTGCTTGGCTTGAGCAATGCTTCAGGAATGTTTGATATTTCCGGTACCATGTGGTCTGTAGGTATTCTCTTTGTCTACGGATTAAAAAGTGCCTGGCTGCCTTGGCTTTGGCCCGTTTGGAACCAGGTATTTGTTTTTGTATACTTAGCAATATGGATGCGCAGGTCCAATGTAATGACAGGTGCGGAATGGATAACCTTTAGATTTGGAAACGGAAAAGGTGCTCAATTATCGCACATTATTATTGTGATTTTTGCCGTTTTTAGTGTACTGGGATTTATGGCTTACTTTTTTGAAGGAATAGGAAAGTATGCTACCGCTATCTTGCCTTGGGATTTGGGCTTACAGTTTTTAGGTTATGAGGTAAGCTCTTCTGAATCCTATGCCTTGATAATTTGTAGTTTAACTGCTTTGTACACCATCAAAGGTGGCATGCACAGTGTTGTGGCCACTGAAGTCATGCAATTTGCAATTATGACTATTGCCTGTTTTGGAGTTGGGTGGGTGGCCTATACCTCCGTTACGGGAGCTCAAATAGCCGCTGTTGTACCTCAGGGCTGGGACAATCTTTGGTTTGGCTCTCAGCTGGATTTAGACTGGTCCAATACTGCATTTCCGCAAGTAAACGCCAAAATAGCCGCGGATGGTTTTGATCTTTTTGGATTGCTCTTTATGATGATGGTTGCAAAAGGGATATTTGCCTCGGTGGCAGGTCCGGTTCCCAGTTATGATATGCAGCGAATTCTAGCAGCTAGAAATCCTTCTGAGGCTGCAAAAATGGGATTTCTAACTACATGTGTTCTATATATTCCTCGCTATCTTATGATTGCGGGATTTGCGGCACTGGCATTGGTATATCTGGAACCCGAGCTCAATGCCATGGGAGATTCCATTGATTTTGAACAAGTACTGCCCATGGCAATCAATACTTTTATGCCTGTGGGACTTAAAGGTTTAATCTTAGCCGGATTCTTAGCTGCGTTTATGGGTACTTTTGCCGCCTTTGTCAATTCGGCCCCAGCCTATATTGTGAATGATATTTATAAAAAGTACGTAAACCCCAAGGCTTCGGATAGGCGCTTGGTTCAATTAAGTATACTCGCTTCCTTGGGATTAGTAGTCCTTGGAATAATTTTTGGTTTTAATGCCGGAAACCTGAATACCCTCATTTTATGGTTGAGTTCATCTTTATATGGTGGGTATGTAGCTGCAAATTTTCTGAAATGGGTGTGGTGGCGTTTTACGGGATATGGCTATTTTTGGGGTATGTTCTTTGGCTTGATAGCCTCTACTGTTAAGTTTCTATATTTTCCTGATTATGTAGATATTTTTGTGTTCCCGTTAATTTTTGGATTTTCTCTAATGGGATGCATTATTGGAACCTTATTGGAACCAATTCCCAATATTAAGGATCTAACTCACTTCTACGCTACCACAAGACCCTGGGGATTCTGGAATCCCGTGAAACAGGCGGTACTAAAAGAAAATCCTGACTTCATGCCCAATACAGATTTTAAAAGGGACGCTTTTAATGTATTGGTGGGAATTTTTTGGCAAATGGCACAAGTTTTAATCCCAATATATTTTATGTTGCGTCAAAATACTGAAATGGTAATCTGGTCTGCCGTATTTTTACTAACCAGTTATTTGCTCAAAAAATATTGGTGGAACAACCTAAAAAACTGACCTGAATAACCTAGGTATCTCATGAAATTAACCGGAACTTTTCTGGATGAAATCAGCCACGACATCCCACATCAAAATTGGGGTGCTAAAGAGTGGGATATTGATTTTCAACATATGAAACGGATGGGAATAGACACCGTAATTCTTATCCGGTGCGGGTACAAAAAATTTTTAACCTACCCATCTGATTATCTCATAACTAATAAGCGGTGCTATCCCCCGTTAACCGACTTGGTTGCCCTCTTTTTGGAACTTTCCGAAAGACATGACATGACTTTCTTCTTTGGCACCTACGACAGCGGAAACTATTGGGAAACCGGGGATATGACCTCCGAAATTGAAATAAACCATAAAATAATCGAAGAGGCTTATACCAAATATGGATCCCATCCCAAATTTGGAGGTTGGTATTTGAGTCTGGAGCTCAGTAGAAAAACGAAGGGTGCCGTAAAAGCACTTGCCGACCTTGGGAAACACTGTAAGGAAATCAGCGGATTACCGGTGTTAATATCGCCTTGGATAGACGGAAAAAAAGCCGTGTTGGCTTCCGAAAATAGACTTGC
Organism: Bacteroidota bacterium; assembly: GCA_046047415.1. Lineage (GTDB taxonomy): Bacteria > Bacteroidota > Bacteroidia > Flavobacteriales > Flavobacteriaceae > Robiginitalea. The sequence continues at coordinate 20,561 of JBJOHX010000092.1, read as the reverse complement.
CAAATCAGAAACTATTACTCTGGAACAACACGAAGCCGAATGGGATGAAATTTTTAGAGGGATCAACGAGGGAGTTGATATTGTTGCTTTTCAGGATGGGCATGTAGATTATGATGATTTAAAGGACTTTCTCCTCTTAAATAAGAGATTGGCAGATAAGCACGGGCTAATTTCATGGACAAATTGTGAATCTTTTGATAGGGACATGCCTATCAAATTTATGCCTGCAAAATTTGAGAAACTACTTTTAAAGTTAAATGCTGCAAAGCGGGCCGGAGTAGAAAAGGCCATCACCTTTGAGTTTTCACATTTTATGAGTCCGCAATCGGCGTATCGGCAGGCGGGTCATTTATATAACCGTTATATAGAATATTTCAAGCCCGAATCTTCTAAAACATAAAAGCCTTGAACACCTACGCACAATGCTATAAGGACGAACTCTTAGAACACATTATTCCGTTTTGGGAATCTTATTCGGCAGATCGGGAAAACGGAGGTTATTTTACTTGTATTAATGCCTTGGGAAAGGTTTATGATACAGACAAATTCATCTGGTTACAGGCCAGGCAAGTATGGATGTTTGCAACGTTGTATCAAAAAGTGGAACAACGACCAGGCTGGCTGGAATTTGCCAAATCCGGGGCGGCATTTTTAGAAAAATACGGACAAGATCCGCAGGGTAATTGGTACTTCTCATTAACCAAAGATGGAAAACCGCTGGTAGAAGCATACAACATATTCTCGGATTGCTTTGCGGCCATGGCTTTTTCGAGATTGTATGAGATAACTGGCACACAGCGCTATGCAACACTCGCCATCACAACCTTCGAACGCATTTTGGACCGTCAAGATAACCCAAAAGGCAAATTTAGCAAACTGCATCCCGGAACTAGGGAGTTAAAGAATTTTGCCCTACCCATGATTATGTGTAACCTAACTACGGAGATGGCTCCACTTTTGGGAAGCCAAATGGTCCAGGAGGTAACGCATGCAGTGGTTAAAACCGTTATGGAGGACTTTTATCAGGTAGACTCCGGTTTAATTCTTGAAAATATATCATTAGACGGCGGTTTCTCCGACAGCTTTGAGGGCAGATTGGTCAATCCAGGTCATGCTATTGAGGCCATGTGGTTTGTGATTCAGGCTGGACTTAATTCCAATGATCTGGCTTTGGTTAAACGGGCAGAAGAAATTATGTTCAAACAGCTGGAATTTGGATGGGATCAGGAATATGGGGGAATTTTTTATTTTATGGATTGTAAAGGTGCACCGCCCCAACAATTGGAGCACGACCAGAAACTTTGGTGGGTGCATTTGGAAACCTTGGTGGCTTTATCCAAAACCTATGCGCATTCCCGAAATCCCAAAGCCTTGCAATGGTTTGAAAAAGTACATAAGTACACCTGGAGTCATTTTCGGGATCCGATACACGGAGGCGAATGGTACGGGTATCTCAACCGACAAGGAGCGGTACATTTACCGCTTAAAGGGGGGAAATGGAAAGGTTGTTTCCATGTTCCAAGAGCGCTCATGGAAATTTGGAAGACACTTGAACCGTTATCGATTTGATTTTACCCCCAGTACTTACAACATTTTTGAATGAAGATCAAATTGTAATCTTTTGATTTAAATCAATAATATGCAAATCAACATGGACCGAATAAAACTTAAAACATTAACATGTCTTGCAGTAGTGTTCGGATTAGCGCATGCTATTTCCGCTCAGGAATACACCGATGTTCTTATTGTAGGAGGAGGAGCCGGAGGTACTTCTGCTGCAATTCAAGCAGCCCGAAGCGGGGTCGGGGTTACCGTAATTGAACCTACTTCTTGGTTGGGTGGAATGCTTACAAGCGCCGGTGTTGCTGCAATTGATGGCAATCATCAAATGCCTTCTGGTATTTGGGGCGAGTTTAGAGATAGTTTATATCAACGTTACGGTGGTCCCAAAAGTGTCGCTACGGGTTGGGTGAGTCACACCTTGTTCGAACCGGCTGTAGGGCAAGATATTTTGCGGAATTTGGCTAAACTTCCGAATATCCAAATCCATTTCAATTCGGAGCTCTTTTCCATTTCACAAGAAAATGGGGACTGGCATGCAGAGGTTTCTAAAGGACAAGAAAAAATTAATATTACTGCTAAAATAGTGATAGATGCCACCGAGCGTGGCGATCTTTTAGAGCTTTTAAACATACCCTACAGGGTGGGAATGGACAGCCAAATCGAAACCGGAGAGTCTTGGGCACCCGAATCGTATTCTAATATCGTTCAAGATGTTACCTACGTTGCTCTTTTAGAGGATGTTGGAACCTCCAAAGGAAGGCGCGGACTTGTTGCCAAACCTAAAAATTATAATCCTTCAGATTTTGAATGTGCCTGCAAACGAGAAGAGGGCGCTATGTTTGAAGCTGTACTCGATTGCGATCAGATGCTGAATTACGCCAAACTTCCTGGTGATAAATACATGCTAAACTGGCCGAACTGTGGTAATGATTTTTATTTGGATTGGCCAAACCTGAGCAAGAAGCAACAACAGGAGGCGTTAGCGCTAGCCAAATCGCATACTCAGGGGTTTATCTACTACATACAACAAGAACTAGGGTATACGAACTTAAGGTTAAGCGATGAATTTCCTTCCAAAGATGGTTTTGCACTAATTCCCTACGACCGGGAATCACGAAGGGTGAAAGGAAAAGTATTTTTAACGGCAAATCACCTGGAAAATCCTTTTGACTACACATTTTACCGCACGGGAATTGCGGTAGGTGATTATCCTATTGACCATCATCACGATAAAAATTCGAATACCCCCGAAATCGATTTTATTTCCATTCGAATTCCAAGTTATAATATTCCCTTAGGAGCCTTACTCCCAGAGCAAACCTCTAATTTTCTAGTGGCCGAAAAAAATATAAGTGTTAGCAATATTGCCAACGGAACTACCCGTTTGCAACCTGTTGTTTTGGGTATAGGTCAGGCGGCGGGAGCGCTGGCAGCCTTAAGTATACGTCATGGCATTTTGCCGGATCAGGTTCAAGTAAGGGAAGTTCAAGAGGAACTGCTGCAACACCATGCCTATCTAATGCCCTATATTGATGTAAATAGATCAGATCCTGATTTTGCTGCCATGCAGCGTATTGGATCTTGTGGCATTTTAAAGGGAGTGGGTATTCCATACAAATGGGCCAACGAAACTTGGTTCTATCCGGAGCAGCTTGTATCGGAATACGAATTGAAAAGCGGTTTGGTAATGTGGTATCCGGAATTGGCAGATTATGCAGCATCAGGAAAAACCATGTCTATGGAAATGTTTCTGTCCATGCTGCAAATAATAAATACAAATATTACATTGGAGCGAATTGAAGACATTGTAAAAAAACACTCAAACTTAGACCTAAAACAACCCAATCAGCCTTTAACCCGAAGAGCTGTAAGTATACTTACGGATGAGCTTTTACATCCATTTTCAATTCCCATAGATCACTTTGGTAATTCCATAAAAACATAATTCCTATATTATGAAATCAGATTTTCTCTACCGTGGTTTTACTGCTATTGATGATTTTGTACCTCTTCAGGAAATGGAACTACTTCATCTTATCTACAATACCCTATTGGAAGACACGGAAAGAACTAAGGGTTTGCGCAGTGACCTTTCCGGAATAAATCAGGAAACCAAACAAGAACGCATTGTTCAGATTATGACCCCGAGCCGTTTAATGCCAGAACTTCTACAAACAGAAACATATTCACGGGCATCTGCCATTGCTCGAGAATATCTGGGTTCTGATATGGCGCTGGATTTTGACATGATGATTAACAAACCCGCAAATAGTCTGGCGGAAACCCCATGGCATCAAGACGCTGCCTATTGGATTAAAATGCCGGACAAGCGAGCGGTAAGTATTTGGATTGCCTTGGATCAAACCACTGTAGAAAACGGCTGTATGTGGTTCTTACCACGAAAAGACGAAGCCATTGTTCCCCATAGGCAACCCAAAAAGGGTGCAGCACTTTCCTGCGACCCACCAGAGCAAGGTGCAGTAGCCATTCCTTTACCCATGGGAGGTTGCACCTTGCACGATGGATATACCTTACATTACAGCCAAGGAAATAGTACTACAGGCTCCAGACGCGGCTTGATTCTTAATTTCAGGCCTGAGGCTATGATTGCCCTAGAACGCGAGCTGGGCTATGATCACACCGGGAATCGGGAAGTGAAGCAATCCTAATCTTTGGAAAACGCTTTAAGTTCGGTTAGGAGTTCATTCCTTTTAACACGAAATTGCCGATCCAATTCCAATTCACTGGCTTGTTGTGCATGGGCTTTCCACGCCTCATTCTGTTTGTTAAATTCCATAATTTCTGCCTCCGAAAACGGTGTTTGGGACACCTCACTTACCCTTTGGTATCCGCATGCCTGAAGGGCATCTCCAGCTACACGTTCAAAAATTTCGAGTTCTTGAGATGAAAAAGCGGTTAAGAATTTTTTAGAATTGGAAGTTAAAATAGGTTTGGTGAGATTTTGCCACATGGTTCCAGCAGCAGCAGTGGCTTTAGATTCTTCCGAATTAAAATAATCCAAGGCACTTTCGTCAATATTTGAACCCAAAAAGGCGTTGAGCTGCTCGAGCACCTGATGTGGATGAGATATTAAATTTTCGTAATACACTGTAAGACATCGATCGTGTCCGACGGTTTCCTCTACGCGTTTGGCCTTTAAATAATTGTTCTTCCAAACCTGAGCCAAATGATATATGTGTTTTTCACCCACAATCGTTTTTTTAAAAGATGCCGCAACATCTCTTCCATCACGAATTAAATGTATGTAATAAGGCTTCATGCCATTGGCTTCCAAATCTGTAAAATAATTTACGTTGGCCATGCTTTTACATACCCAATAGCGCGCCCCATCTTGCTTGGCCATAAGTTCGTAAACCACCCTGAAGATCTCTACCACGGTGCGTTGGGAACAGATCTGTGCAATGGCATCCCGATCCAATTTCAGGTGCCACGCCACTGGATTGGTTTCAATTAAACGGCAAACATCGTGTATCAATTTTTTAAAATGTCCCGAATCATTCAAATCGCCGTATTGTCCTAATATGGGATAAAAAACCGAAAGTATGTGCGGCGGATGGTGGGCCGAAATCTCAGGACTTTGATTTAATATGGTTCTTAAAAGGTTAGATCCTGAGCGTTGCGTACCAATAATTTGAATGGGAATAATTTGCATTGAATTCTATTATAAAAAACTGATTAACAAGGTAATGCCAATGAGTAAAGCAGGATGTATTTTTGTGAACACGGAAAGCCCAAGGGCAATTAAAAATATACTCCAGGCATAGTAATTAACTCCAAAGGATTTTATGCCAATTGAATATGCGCCACTCAGGATAAGTCCAATGACCACTGCCCGTATTCCGGTCATTACTGCAGCAATTTCTTGCAAATGCTTAATGCGCTCATGCAGATTGGCAACCATAAGCATTAGTACCGCCGAGGGTAAAAATATAGATAAGGTGGCCGTAATTGCACCTGAAATTCCAGCTAACTTAAAACCTATAAAGGTTACACTACTCAATATTGGGCCCGGTGTTACCTGACTTATTCCGATAGCCGCATTAAATTCGGATAAGGTTACCCAATTTAAATCGGAAACAAGGGCTTGCCTCATGATAGGTATAATAACATAACCACCACCAAACAGCGTAAGACTCATTCCAGAAAAAACACTGGCTAATGCAAAAGATGCTTTAGTGGTATCTGTGAGTAGGGCCAATACGGTTAATCCTATAATGAGTATCCCTAGTATGGCAACCAAGGCTTTTAAAGGAGGTCGAAAAGGTTTTTTTTGGGTTTCAGCAGATTGTTTCTGTCCTGAAGCCCCAGCGTTAGCATACAAAAAATAACCTGCCAATCCGCCAATAACGATAGTTCCCAATAAAAAGAAAACATGAGAAGCCAATACAGATACTAACAATGCCATACCTGCGAGAAGCAATTGGGATTTATGACGAATTTGCTTTCTACCCATGCCAATACCAACCCCTGCTATTATAGCTGCAACAGCTGGTATCACGTAATCAATATGGAATTTTTCAGGCGCTTCTACGGCAAAATAAAACCAAGCAAAACAAAGGACCAATAAGGAAGTAGGTAATAACACGCCAAAAAAGCTCACGAAGGCACCCTTAATTCCTTTTAAAACATATCCGTAATACACTACAGAATTGACAGCGAGCGGTCCTGGAAGCAGGGCAGCCAATGAAGCACCCTCCAATACCTGGTTATCTTCTAGAACCCTTAACTTATCCACCAATTGCTTCCGTACCATAGCCACAAGTGCCATATGGCCTCCAAAGGACAAACTCCCAATAAGAAAGAAATTCCAGAACAGTTGGGCCAATGTAATTGGCTTAGTTTGGGTGCTCAATTTAATTGGATTTGGTGTAAAAACTCGGCACATAGGTAGCCCGGTAGGGCGAAGGCAAACCGGTAGTCACTTGATATAGCAGATTTCCAGAGGCATCTAGCACTACAACGGATTCACTTCCTGATATGCAAGCCAAAATATTTCCATTGGGCAATAACGCCGCATTCCCCATTTTCACGGAGAATAAATCTTCAGGTAAATCGATACGCCAAGCCTCCCGGGCAAGATCTTTTTGCAACACGTAGGAAACAATTCGGGAACGTCGCTTGTTCCTGCCATTGTCGAACAACAAATAATTGTCTTGAGGATCTTTAATAATGGCGTGTTGCGCATCAAATGGCAAACCTTCGATTTTGAAATCTCCACCTTCACCCAAGATCCACATCCGGGATCCCGTAGCAACATCTATTTTCCAGATTTGATTCCAATCTCTATAAGATATTAAAAGGTTGCCATCTGTATCAAATGCTAATGCATTGGCATGTCCCCAATCCCCACTCATTTCAGATTCCGGAATACCGGTGGGCAACACCACGTTGAACGTACTCCATTTCCAAAGAATTTCCCCGGCTGTATTCAAACGCACCACTGCACTGGAAACTGCACGCTCCAAAGTACCGTTTACTTCATTGGGAATGGTGTCATAAACGAGTGTGTAAAGGTCTCCTTCGCGTTCCAGCACCTCGTGATGTGCCACAAGATTGAGTTTCTTAAGGTCTATATCTAGGGTTACATTGCCCTCCAATTCCAAGCCAACAATGCGGTCTCCCGCACTGTTGTCGTGCTTCGGATTTCCTAAAAGCGCCAGTATTTGTTTGCTTTCAGTTATCTGAGACAATTTGGGAATCCCCGGGGTGTACTGATACCAAACTATATCGCCTTCGGCATCTAACATATACAAATAACCATCATCTGTGCCTTTGCGTTGCGTTAGTATGTATCCTTCAAACGCATTTGGGTCTACCCTTTTTTTTTCATTTGCGAAAAGTGCGCTATTTAAAGGACGAGTTCGGAAGGTATACGTTTCAGAAACCACCTCATGCTCCGAAAGTAGTTCAACACTGTATGTTGTGCCGGGCTTTAATGCAGGGAGCAGTACCTGCTGCAACGCCTGAGCAGCGGTTCCTTGAATATACTGCAGTTCACCCGAGTCTACGTTGGTAAGGCTCACGGTTATTTCACGGGGTTCGCTCAATTCAAAGGACAATGAATAAACGGTGAGGTTCTGCGTTTCATCTACCTGCATTTGCCCCTGCACCAGATTTCTGCCACCACAACCTGTGAACAAATACGCAAGTGCTACGGCCAAAATTAAGCTTATCGGTTTCATATTCAATTCCTAGGGATACATCTAATTGGGGTCAAAACTACCAAAAAACAACGACATCACGGTTACTGGAAGTAGTCTTAGATTGCCTCCTTGGGAATACCTTCCTGAAGTTAAAAACCACAGGATTAATTTTATTTTAAAATCCCGACATTGAATTTGGGAACCTCAGATGAAGTTTCCGCAATCATATGTTGTAACCTGTCCTGTAACTTCTGTACAATTTCCGGATATTTGGATTTTACATCGTACTGCTCTCCGGGATCTGTGGTAATATTATAGAGCTCGTACGCATCGTCTTCGTAAAAATATATGAGTTTCCAGTCGCCTACACGCACTCCACTACCTGGCCGCCATCCGCTGGCGTGGTAATGTGGGTAATGCCAAAATAAAGTTCTTTCTGAACCTTTGGAAACCCCATCCAACACCGAGGTTAAACTTTGGCCGTCGATGGATTGCGCGTTAGTATTTTCGATTTGTAGCTCTTGAAGCAATGTTGGAAATAAATCGATACTCATTACCGGGTCTTGCGCTATAACCCCGGCGGTCTGCCCAGGACGACTAATAAGCAAAGGCACACGAATGCCACCTTCGTACATCCAGCCTTTGCCTGCTCTAAGGGGTTTAACACTGGTTGGCGCTACCCAATTTTCATATTCCAGGGTGGTGAGGCCGCCATTGTCAGAGGTAAAAACGATCAAAGTATTATCTGTTAGCCCCAAAGCATTGAGCTTATCTAATACACGACCTACGTTCTCATCTAAGGCATAAACCATAGAAGCGTAATCTGCATTATATTGATTTTGAACGGTATACCCATTTCCATCTTGCATTAGGTTGGGTAGGGAATCGGTAAGTTGCCTTTTCTTTTCCTGAAATTTAGCCACGTGTCTTTTACTGGCTTGAATGGGGGTGTGTACGGTATAAAATGAAAGGTACAACAGAAACGGATTGTCTTTGTTGGCCTCCAAAAATGCAATAGACTCATTGGCCAAACGGTCGGTGAGGTATTCACCCTCGGGTCCGTCTGAGAGTTTTGGATTATTGTAAGGGGAATAATATCCACCCGGTGGCTGCCCCATGTGGTGACCTCCCTTATTGATATCGAACCCTTGATCTTCCGGAAAATAACCCTCGTTACCCAAATGCCATTTACCCGCAAAAAAGGTTTTATAGCCCGCTGATTTTAATGCCTCTGCTAGAGTAACCTCTTCTAAAGGAAGTTGATTTAGATCCTGTGGCCCTAATAATGCTCTATCCTTAGGGTCGTCGCCCGGAATCCAATCTGTAATGCCCACCCTAGAAGGATATTTTCCGGTTAAAATTGCTGCCCGAGTGGGTGAACACACCGGATTTGGAGTATATGCCTGGGTGAATCTAGTACTTCTTGCAGCCAGTCGATCTATATTGGGGGTTTCGTAAAACGAACTCCCGTAGCATCCCAAATCCATCCAACCTAAATCGTCTACCAATATAAATAGCACATTTTTTTGTTTAGCTTCTACTGGTGTTACTAAATCCCTATTTCCGACTTCGGATTTACAAGCACTCATAAGACTGAGAATAACAAGCATTGCTAATCGAATTACAGCAAAAATGGGTGATTTCTGTTGGCGCATCTGTGATTGGAAATTGGTTCAACCTCTCTAATATACGAGTTGTTTCTAAAATAGGAATTGGCCTTTGATGTATCTTTAGGCGCAATCAAATAATCTTTGGAATGAAAATATCATGTCTCTTATGGGCCTTTATAATGGTCTTTACGAGCTGTAATTTTGCCGATACCAAGACAAAGATTTCTCCCAACATAATATTAATTGTAACCGACGACCAGGGCTGGGGAGATTTAAGCTATCATGGTAATCAAAATGTAGCCACACCAAATTTAGATGCCATTGCCATTAACGGACTTTCTATGTCTAACTTTTATGTGCAACCGGTTTGTTCCCCTACCCGTGCAGAAATACTTACAGGTCAATACTTTAGTAGAATTGGAGTTTACGACACCTCTGCCGGTGGAGAACGGATGGATATTGGGGTTCCCACCTTGGGCGATATATTTAAAAGCAATGGATATGCCACTGGGGCTTTTGGCAAGTGGCATAATGGTGCCCAACCACCCTACCATCCGAATTCCAGAGGATTTGAAGAGTTTTATGGTTTTTGTTCTGGGCATTGGGGAAATTATTTTAGCCCCATGATTGAACATAATGGGACCTTTACCACGGGTAACGGTTTTTTGGCAAACGATCTCTTTGATCGCTCTATGGAATTTATTGAAAAGCAAAACAATAAGCCATTCTTGGTTTATTTACCCGTAAATACGCCTCACAGTCCAATGCAGGTCCCCGATATCTTTTGGTCTAAATTCCGCGACAAGGAGTTAATAAATCGGTACGCTGGCCCCGAACAGGAAGACGAGGCTTTTACCCGGGCGGCCCTGGCTATGGTCGAAAATATAGACTACAATGTAGGCCGATTGCGTGAATTTCTCAAAGATCGAGGTCTTGAGGAAAACACCATCCTAGTTTTTATGTCCGATAATGGACCTAACGGTTGGCGTTGGAATGGCGAACTCAAAGGAAAAAAGGGGGCTACCGATGAGGGTGGAGTTAAATCTCCACTTTTTATACAATGGCCAAAAAGAATAAAGGCTGGAACCCAATTAACACAAATTATGGGGTCGATTGACATACTTCCTACGCTCGCAGGTTTAGCGGGAATTAAACTTAATGATGCTGTAAAAATAGACGGTTTGGGGCTGCATGCGGAAATGTTAGGCACAAAGAAAAGTCAACATAGACGTGCTCTTTTCAATCATTGGAACGGAAAAACCAGTGTCCGCATTCAAGATTATAGATTGGATGCAGAAAATCGATTATATGATTTACGGAATGAACATTCCCAAACCCAGGACCTATCGGATAAATATCCCAAACTCAGAGATTCCTTGGTCCGTTTAAAAAACGATTGGGAAAAATTAGTTCGCGCTTTTCCAGGATCATTAGATTCTCGCCCTTTTACTTTGGGCGCTCAAGAGGCTAATTTTACTTACCTTCCAGCACAAGATGGGACAGCTCATGGGGCTATCCAAAGAAGCAATCGATGGCCCAATGACTCCTACTTTACAAATTGGAAGACCCTTCAAGACAGTATAACCTGGCCTGTAGCTATTCTAAATACAGGAACTTTTGAAGTTTTTTTGCATTACACCTGCGATCAGGAAAATATCGGTGCCAAAATAGAACTTAGCGTAAACGGGCAACAGGTTTCCAAAACCATCGACGAGGCCTTTAGCCACCCCATAAATGCAAGTAGGAGAGACATCTATCCACGAATGGAATCTGATGTTAAGGTATTTAAACGCATAAAATTTGGGAACCTAACCCTTATTAAAGGACAAGGTTATTTAAGCCTTAAGGCCTTAAACATTCCTGGAAAAGCAGCAGTTGACTTTAGAATGTTAGAGTTTGTGAAGCTATAAACCTTGCATAATCACAACCGCTAAAATTTCATACACCTAATTTTACCTAAATTCGAAAAAAAAATAGATAATTTGAAAAAAGTCTAATGAAGAAAAGGCAGTATATGCGTAACCGAATCGTTTTATTTTTTCTAGGAATTGCTGCTGGCATAAACCTTTTGGGTTGTGAGGAACCCTTTACAACAAACAATCCAATACACATTAAGACGTATGCCGTTGGGGAATTGGAATTTCCAAGGCATGAGACAATTATTAAGGCATCTGCTCGTACACTATTTATTGAAAACTTTTTCCTCCCTTGGCGTTTTCAGAACGAAATTGCGTTGACGCTTTTGGATACTGTACCCGGTAAGGATTTGTCCTTTTTACAGCAGTACCTAGATGATGATAGCTGGTATGGAGAAAACAAAAAACCGCATAAACGGTTGTTGCGCGAAGAAGTCGTACAAAATGTAGACACTACCACCTTTCCCAATTTCATTAAAAAGGGTATTGTAATTGCCCACACCAACCTGAGAAGAATTCCGTCGGATCGACCCGGTTTTGACACCTACTCCAAGGCGGGCGAAGGATTTCCTTTCGATTATTTTCAGGAAACCAACCTGTGGGCAAATACGCCAGTCCAATTACTGCATCTTACCAAAGACAAACAATGGTGCTACGTTTTGAGTCCATATTACAAAGGGTGGGTGCCCATGCACGATTTGGCTTTGGTTTCTGATGCATTTATAAAGGTGTGGTGCAACAGCGATTATGCCATTCCGGTATCGGACCAGGTTGCCCTTACGGATCCAAATTCAAATTATGGCATTAGGGGAAAAATAGGGATGGTATTGCCCTATGAAGCAACCAAAAATCCAAATTTAGTAACTGTTTATTATGCGAATGCAGATGAAAATCAAAACGCACATCTGTTAAAAGCAAATATTGAAATAGCTCAAATTGCCACGGATGGTTTTGCCTTTGATGGCGCTAATTTAAAACAGCTTATTACCCAATTGGAGGGCAGACCCTATGGCTGGGGTGGTAATTTAGAAAACCGCGACTGCTCCTCAATGATACGGGATCTGATGTCTCCGTTTAAAGTTTGGCTCCCCCGAGATTCTGGGGATCAGGTCTATGTTGGCAAGTACTTTGAACTAAGGGGAAGCTTGGAAGAAAAATTGGAAGTTATTAAAAAACAAGGAATTCCCTTTAGAACCATACTTCGTAAAAAAGGGCACAACATGCTGTATGTGGGTAAAGACGAACATGGAGAACCCCTAATTTTTCATGCAGCCTGGGGGTTAAAAACTACTTATGCCAATTCCCGGTTATCCCAATTTATGGAGGATTATCCGATTGAGGGCCTAACCCAACATCCCGATGGAACCATCACCGGCCGAAATATAATTGGGGAAGCGGTTATTACTTCCGTATTGGCAGGTTCAGGAAATAATGGCATTACCGCTCCTATGCTGGAGGATATTTATGCAATGACCGTTTTCTTGGAGGATTGATTAGTTTGGCCAAAAAACAATTCTATTAGCCCATTTCTAATACGGTTTTACTTTTACTTAAAATCTCACCAGATCGATCTGCCCAAGTAAAATAACCCATGCTATTGAGATATTAACCTACCTCAAGTTAATTTTAAAAGATGCCGTTGTTTTTATGCTTACCTCCTCTAAGGTTATACCAGGCATAAGCTCAATTAAGGTGAGTTCCCCAGAGATGAATTCAAACACGGCCATATCGGTTACCACAAGATCTACCACTCCGAATGCAGTTAAGGGCAAGGTGCAGCTCGGAACAATCTTGGGCTGTCCTTTGGCATCTAAATGCGTCATCGTAATTATGAGCTTTTTTGCCCCAGAGGCCAAATCCATAGCGCCCCCTACCCCCAACAAGGGCTTACCTGGAACAGCCCAATTGGCAAGATTACCGGACTGGTCTACCTGCAATCCACCCATTACGGCTACGTCTATTTGACCGCCTCGAATCATGGCAAAGGAATCTGCACTATCAAAATAACTACTGCCCTGTAGGGCCGTTACGGGTATTTTTCCGGCATTGACAGGATAATCCATTGCACCTCCTCCATCGGTAGGGGCAGGTCCTACCCCTAACATACCGTTTTCGGTATGTAGGTTGATTAAATCTTCGGGGGTAATAAGATCGGCCACAAGCGTTGGAATACCAATTCCTAGATTTACCACATTGCCGGGTTGTAACTCCTTTAGTACGCGCTCAGCAATACGCATCCGTACGTCGTCTACCTTTTTAATGCTTGAATCTACCGAGGCAGACGACCCCAATTCCTCTAGTGTGGTATGGGCTTGCACCAAATAATCTACATAACAGCCCTGGGTGTGAATTTCATCTGGGGCTAAGGTACCTGCAGGAACAATTTCTTCTACCTCTACAATAACCAAATCGGAAGCAGTAGCTGCCGCCTTATTAAAATTCTGTTCTGTCCTGCGGTATACGAGATTGCCTAATTCATCGGCCTTATAAGCTCGAATAAAGGATACATTTCCCCTTATGGCCTTCTCAAAAACGTAATCCTTGCCGTCTATGTTTTTGGTTTCTTTGCCTTTGGCGACCAAAGTTCCAAAAGATGTAGGGGTATAAAATCCACCGAGCCCCGCCCCTCCGGCACGAATGGCTTCGGCCAGGGTGCCCTGAGGTAAAATTTCATATGCCACCTTACCGCCCTGAGCGGCAGCCACAGCATCCTTATTGCTGGTAAAATAAGAGCCAATCATTTTAGAAATTTGGCCATTGAGCAACATTTTTCCTCCGCCCAAATTGGATTCACCAACATTATTCCCCACAAAGGTAATTCCATGGGTTTGGGTGTCGGCCAAGGCGTGAAGTAAATGCACCGGAGCACCGGTCATTCCAAATCCACCGCAAATTAGTATATCGCCTGAATTCACCTTTGCGGCTGCCTCTGCGGCGGTAAGTACTGTTTTTTTCTTCATGATTTATACGCGCTCCAAGATAACGGCATATCCCTGCCCTACCCCAACACACATGGTCACCAGGGCGTATTTTTTTTGTTTTTCTTTCAACTCAAAGGCAGCAGAATAGACAATTCTTGTGCCTGAGGCCCCCAGCGGATGTCCTAATGCAATTGCCCCTCCATTGGGGTTAATTCTGGGGTCATTATCGGCCAATCCCAATGCCCGGGTACATGCCAAGGCTTGTGCGGCAAAGGCCTCATTCAACTCAATTACATCCATATCTGCAAGGGTTAAACCTGCTTTTTGGAGTGCCTTTTTGGAAGCTTCCACCGGGCCTATTCCCATGATACGTGGAGCTACCCCTACAATGGCAGAACTTACTATGCGGGCCATTGGCCGAAAACTGTGTTTTGTTAAAGCCTCCCCAGAAGCAATGAGCATGGCTGCAGCCCCATCGTTTAGTCCAGAAGCATTCCCGGCAGTTACCGTGCCATTTTCCTTCTTAAATGCCGTTCGCAACTTGGATAAAACCTCTAAGGTTGTGGTGGGCTTAATGAATTCATCGTGCTGAAAAACCACCGATTTTTCTTTGCCCAACGGAATGGTTACCGGTACAATTTCCTTTGCCAAACGCCCAGAAGCCTGTGCTTGAGCTGCCTTCATTTGTGAGGCCAAGGCAAATTTATCTTGATCTTCACGAGAAATAGTGTACAACGCAACCAGGTTTTCTGCTGTGTTTCCCATGGCTTCGGTTCCGTAAAGCTCCTCCATTTTAGGATTAATAAATCGCCAGCCAAAACTGCTGTCGTACATGTTGGAATCATTTCCAAAGGCCTGAGCAGATTTGGAGAGCACCCAAGGGCCCCTGGTCATGTGCTCTACGCCTCCGGCAATAAACACATGCCCATCTGAGGCTTTAATGGCACGATTGGCGTGAATTACCGCCGACATTCCCGACGAACATAAGCGGTTAACAGTTTCACCAGGTACGGTTACGGGTAATCCTGCCAACAGAAGAGCCATACGCGCCACATTGCGGTTATCCTCCCCGGCCTGATTGGCACAGCCAAAAATAACCTCATCTATAATAGCAGGATCCAAGTCCGGATTACGATCTAATAAAGCCTTAATAGGAATGGCCGCCAAATCGTCGGCCCGTACGGGCGATAAGGTGCCTCTAAAACTCCCAATGGCAGTTCTGATGCCATCTACGATATACGCTTCTTTCATGTATTTTATTGCAATGCAGACTTCCAGTTAATATTGAGTTCTGGGGTTAATTGTGATAAGGCCTGGGCCAAGTGTAAATTTTCGAGATGTGCCAATTCGCAAGCAGCTGCAACCTTTTTCTTAGCGGCCGTAAGTCCCAGGTAGGGTGCCAAAAGGTAGGTTGCTTTTTCCGAATCCAGCATCCCCGATTGTCCCATTATATTAGATTTCATTTTTTCAGGATGTACTTCCAAATGGGTGGCGACCTGTAGCCCATGCTGTAAAACGGCCCCCATGGCCTCAATACATTTGGGCCATAGCATCCATTCTGTAGCCAAGGCAATCCCATCGCGTTCGTTTTTGTGAATTTGGGCGCGTTTTATTCCAGCCGCGAAATCGATTATTACTCCGGCAAGGGACACCATAGCCTCACTACCTACCGGATTGTTCTTATGCGGCATACTACTTGAACCTCCACCAGCCGCTATTTCTTGGACCTCCCCTACCTCAGATTGCGCCAAGGTGAGTACGTCTTGTCCAAATTTTCCCAAGGCGGCAGCAATTCGGGCCAACAGGTCTGCAAATGCTGTTAAACCCTCGCGCTGACTATGCCATCCCGGCACAGATGTAAGTTTTAAATGATTGCCCACAGCATCGCGCACCTGAACTGCCTTTTCCCCTAATATACCCAGTTGCCCATCGGCGCCAGCCAATTGCAAACAGAACACTTCCGGTTCCAGCCGGTCCAATTGAGTTAGAAGGCGCTCAAGCGGGTTTTTCCAACTGTCTACCTTTAATGCAAATGACATGGTTACGGCCATCTGATTTCGTGTCCTCGAGGCCAGTTGAGTGCTGCCATGTTTGGTTTTTAGTTTACTAAATGCACCAATTATCTGGTCTAGTTCTAACTTTACTTTTCCCGATACCTCTTTGAGCAGCAATATCATGGCGGTATCCGTAATGTCCTGAGAGGTAACGCCCCAATGCAGGAAATTGGCTGCCTCCTCTGGAATTGCACGTTTGGCCTGATTCAAGAATCCAATTGTGGGAATCCCATTTTTTGCCGTATCTGCAGCTAATTCATCCATGTCAAAATCCACCATGGGCAATTCAGTTGAAATTTGTTCTGCTGCGGCCTCTGGAATAATTCCTGCAGCTGCTTGTGCCTGTGCCAACGCAACCTCAACAATTATCATTTTTTGCAAATACGAATGATCCGAACACAATGCCGCATATGTTGCATTGGATAGGTATTTTGAAAATAGTTTATGCATCAAAAAATACGGTTTCGTGAATGCCCTGCATGTGAATATTAAACGTATAAATAACCTCCCCGTTTGCCTCGCTCCGTTTTGCAATCAAGGTATTTCTGCGCGCTTCTGGTACCTGTAACAAGACCGAATCCCGGGCATTGGCTTCTGCTTCGTCCTCAAAATAGAGTCGGGTGTAGACATGGCTTAGTAAGCCTCGCATTAACACCACAACATTGATAAATGGTGCCGCATTGGCCGGTGCTGCCGGCTTTAGAGTACTAAAAACAAAAGCATTGTCGGGTTCGGTTCCTGTGCCCATACGCCCAAAACCTGTCAAGGTATTATCTTGCCGCAATTCAATTAGAGCATCATTTATGGGTTCCCCTGCTCCATCGAGAATTTGGCCTCTAATGGTAATACGCTCGCCTTTACCACCTTCCTTGTACAAAATACTGTTTGCTACGGAATTAAAATTGTAATGGTATTGCTCCGGCGTAATACTATAGGCAAAATAAGGACCAATAGTCTGGGAAGGAGTTTGGGTCAATTTATTAGCATTACTCATGTTTGTGATCTTCGAAAGGTGTAGCATTGCGGCCGCATAATACAATATTAAATTCGTAGCCCAAGGCAAAATTGGGTTCGGTTAATTCCATCTTAAAAGTTGAGACTAATAGGTTGCGACCAGCTTCCGGTACCCCTTGAAAAATTGGATCATACATCAATAAGGGATCACCCGGAAAATACATTTGCGTAACTAACCGACTTTCCAAATGAGTCCCAAACAAAGAAAAGTGAATGTGGTTGGGTCGCCAAGCATTGTGATGGTTACCCCAAGGGTAAGCACCCGGCTTAATTGTATAAAACCGATATTTCCCGTCCTTATCGGTTAAAAACCTACCGGCTCCAAGAAAATTCGGATCCAAGGGGGCATTGTGCTGATCTACTTTATGCACATACCGACCACAGGCATTGGCTTGCCAAATTTCCACCAACGTATTGGGAATGGGTTTACCACTTTGGTCCATAACCGTTCCGTGTACAACAATTCGTTCTCCCAGAGGCTCACCATTGACTCGGGCATTTTTTGTGAGGTCATTGTCAAATACTCCCAATACTCCTTCTCCGTATACCGGTAATGCCGGATCCATAAGTGCCTCATCGATACTAATGAGCGGTTTGGTAGGCCCGCGTAAAATAGTGGATTTGTATTCCGGATAAATTAAAGGTGGATGTACCGACCAATCACGCTTACTCATGGGACTGGGTATTTAGATTTAGAACTTCCTTAGCAATTTTTAAGGCTCCATTGGTAACCGGCACCCCGGCATAAATTCCTGTATGTAATAAGACCTCTTTAATATCCTGCAGGGAGGCTCCAGTATTTTTGGTGGCCTGCAGATGCATAGCCAATTCCTCTTCGTGTCCTAGAGCTGCCAATAGGGCTATGGTAACCAGACTGCGCTCCCGTTTGGTGAGATGAGGTCTGGACCAAATGCTTCCCCATGCACTGTTTACGATATACTTCTGGAAATCGGTATCGAAATCGGTTTTATTGGCCTCGGCCCTATCCACATGAGTATTTCCAAGCACTTCACGGCGTGTTTTCATTCCCAAATCATACAAGGAGAGATCCGATTTCTGTAAAAACCCAAGGATAATTTCAGTTGTTTTTTCGGGTACCTCCAAGCAAGGCAAATGTCCCACACCCGCTATTAAGGCAACCTCATTACAGCCTAACTTTTTGGCATTTTCTTGTACAAATTCAGAAGGTGTACTAAGATCGTGTGTGCTTCCTATAAATAAAACCTCCTGGGTTATCTTGCAAAGAACCGGATGATAATCGGCCTCGCGAAGGGCCTCGCACGCCTGTATATATCCCAAATCGGAATTTTGCGCCACCATAAGGGCATAACCTGCAATTACCTCGGGATGTGCCTTTTGGAACTGGGGAGATAACCATCGGGTAATAATCCCTTCGGATAACCCCGCCAACCCGTGTTCCTTAACGGCGGCGATTCGCTCATCCCACCCTTGCTTGGTACCGATTTTAGCACCCGTATTACTGAATATTAGTTTTTGTACCCGCTCCGGATAACGGCTTCCCAAACTATAGGTAATCTGGCCCCCAATAGATAGACCTAAAACATGCGTTTTCTCAATACTCAAGGCATCCAATAAGCCAATTATATCGTCTGCATAGTCATCTATACTA
The DNA here is from genome assembly GCA_046047415.1 of Bacteroidota bacterium. Taxonomy (GTDB): domain Bacteria; phylum Bacteroidota; class Bacteroidia; order Flavobacteriales; family Flavobacteriaceae; genus Robiginitalea. The sequence goes on along the minus strand of JBJOHX010000092.1, from coordinate 1,689 downwards.
ACCTTACCCGGTGCCGTTGTAGATAGCCCATGTCCTCGTTTATCGAAGGTGAGTACATTAAAAAATTTGGCCAAACCAGGGACTACCTCGTTCCAGATTTCCAATGTCGCTCCCAGGGAATTAATAAGCACAACATTCTCGGAATGCCGGCCATTTGACCATTGGTAGTGTATTGTTCGATTTTTGTATTGTAAAAATGCCATTAGATATCGGTTATACCCACATAATTTTCAGCAATAGTAGTACGCATGGCCTCAGAGGTTTTGATGTAATCGAACTGAGATTTCTGCAAATGATACTCGAAAGAATCATTGGGATGCGATTTGTGAAACTGCTGGGTCATAAAGTTAGAGAAATGCTGGTAACGCCACACCCTGCGTAGACAATCTTGGGTATAAGAATTTAAAAGGGATTCATTACCGGATTCGTAATACGTTTTTAAGGCCCGTGAAAGAAGCCGAATGTCGGCTAAAGCCAGGTTTAATCCCTTCCCACCGGTAGGAGGAACAATATGAGCCGCATCTCCGGCCAAAAACATGCGCCCGTGTTGCATGGCATCTATCATATAACTGCGCATTGGAGTTATGCCCTTCTGCGTAATTTGGCCCTGGTTTAGTTGCCAACCGTCAGTCCCCAATCGTTTGTGCAATGCCTCCCAAATGCGATCATCACTCCAGTTTTCTAAGGTATCATCGTTATTGACCTGCAAATACAAACGGCTAATAGAGGGCGACCGATAACTCAGCAGGGCAAATCCTTCCCTGTGAAAGGCATAAATTAATTCGTCTGAAGACGGTGGGGTTTCTGCTAAAATACCGAGCCAGCTAAACGGGTATTCTATGTCGAAACGGTTGTAAGAACCCTTTGGCAATGTTTGCCTACCCACCCCGTGATACCCGTCGCAGGCGGCCACAAAATCGCAGTGCAATTCATGGGACTGGCCCTGATAGTGATAGTGCACTATAGGGTGATTGCTTTCTATGTGCTCTATGCGATGGGCCTCTGCCTCAAACAAGATCTCTTTGTGGTGTTCGTCTACGAGATTAGCAATGAGATCCCGCACTACAAATCGCTGGCCGTAAATGGTAATTCGTCGCCCACCGGTGAGTTCTTCAAAGGGTATACGCACCCGATCCCCGTTAAAGCTAAGAAGTACGCCATGATGTGGAAGCCCTTTGGCTTCCAGATTGGCGGAAACCCCAAGTTCTTTGAGTAAATCTACCGTTCCCTGCTCCAACAAACCGGCACGCAATCGATTTTCGACATACTCTCGACTGCGGTTTTCCAATACGATATTGTCTATTCCCCAAAGGTGTAATTGTTTGGAAAGGGTGAGTCCGGCCGGTCCTGCTCCAATTATGGCAACCTGTGTAGTCCTCTTTTTCATTCTGGTTGGGTTCCTTGAAATGACAATATAGTCAAATGTAAACTTAAAAATCGTAAGTTCTAGAATAGACTATGGCACCTTAAAACTCGATTACGCTCGTTCCTCGCGTGATCCTGAAGGGGTGTGATTGAATCAAAACCCTAAGCCTCGCCGATGGCGATGCTTGTTTTTCATTCCGAGAGGAATTGGAAAGCACCCAAAAGACCCAGGATTACCTCCCTGCGGTCGGTGATCCTGGAGGGGGGGTGACTGAATCAAAACCCTAAGCCTCGCCGATGGCGATGCTTGTTTTTCATTCCGAA
>JBJOHX010000091.1:0-20332 GCA_046047415.1 Bacteroidota bacterium | reverse complement strand
CCTTACCATTCCGAACAGGGAAGTTAAGCCCGTCAGCGCCGATGGTACTGCCACTAGGTGGGAGAGTAGGTCGCCGCCTCCTTTAACCCCGATGTTATTCCTAACATCGGGGTTTTTTTATTTTTAGAACTTACCTTATCCATAAATTAGAAGCAATTGGATATAGTGAAAGCCCTTGAAATATGTTTTTCCGCTGCACATAGGATGGTTCAAACTCTAATCTAGTTTTCGAGAGTCTAAACCGCACCCCACTTTTAAATTTAATAATCTATTCTATAAATTGGAATCGAGAAGACTAATTAAGCGTTTTTGGTTTCTTCTTGAAGTTGATTTCAATAAGTGGGTTGATGGTATAAAAAAAGCCGCAGTAACGCGGCTTTTATTAGATACCTATTGCTAATTCTCAAACTCTGGGGAGGTCGCCTTCCCCTTTCAACGGAAGCTCTGAGCTTCCCGACAAATAAGTATCTACACTATGTGCTGCTTGCCGGCCTTCAGAAATTGCCCAAACAATCAGAGATTGTCCGCGGCGCTGGTCTCCAGCGGCAAAAACTCCAGGTACGTTGGTTTTATAATCAGTTTCAGAAGCCGATATGTTAGTTCTAGCATCTAAGTGCACCCCAAGTTGATCTGCAACATTGGTTTCGCTTCCGGTAAAACCTAAAGCCAAAAGTGCTAATTCACAAGGCCATTCTTTTTCGGTGCCTTCTAGCTCTTTTAAATTAGAGCGGCCATCAGGGGTTTTAACCCAAGCTACTTCTACCGTGACTAGACTCTTAAGGTTTCCTTTGGCATCTCCCTTAAAGGCCTTTGTGGCAATGCTAAAAAAGCGTTCGGCCCCTTCTTTATGAGAGCTGCTGGTACGTAATCTCATAGGCCAAAATGGCCAAGGTTGATTTTCAGGACGACTAACAGACGGTTTGCCCAAAATTTCAAAATTAGATACGGAGGCGGCACCTTGACGCAAAGAAGTCCCAATACAATCAGACCCGGTATCTCCTCCGCCGATAACAATCACATGTTTTCCTGTGGCTAGAATTTCTTCATTACTAAAAGTAATTCCGGAGACCCTCCTGTTATTTTGCCCCAAGAAGGTCATGGCTTGAACAACCCCGTTAAGATCGGCGCCCGGTATGGGTAAAGGCCTGCGTACGGTGGCTCCTCCACAAAGCAAGATAGCGTCGAACTCTTCTTGCAAGGCCTGCCCACTTATATCTTCTCCGACGTGAATCCCGCATTTAAAAATGATGCCTTCTTCTTCCAAAATGGCAAGGCGTCTGTCTATTACCGTTTTTTCCAGTTTGAAATCTGGAATACCAAATCTTAAGAGTCCTCCAGGTCTTTCATCACGCTCAAAAACAGTGACCAAATGCCCAGCGCGGTTTAGTTGTTGAGCTGCGGCCAAGCCTGCTGGTCCGGATCCAACAATAGCCACTTGCTTTCCAGTTCTGGATTTAGGTGGATTTGCTGTAATCCAGCCTTTAGAAAATGCGGTTTCAACAATGTTTTTTTCAATGTTTTCAATCGATACGGGATCCTCATTAATACCCAAGACGCAAGCTTCTTCGCAAGGTGCCGGACATAGTCTACCCGTAAACTCCGGGAAGTTATTGGTGGCGTGTAATATTGCTGTGGCGTGCTCCCATTTACCGCGGTATACCGCATCATTAAAATCGGGAATTAAATTCCCTAATGGGCAGCCACTATGGCAAAATGGAATACCGCAGTCCATGCATCGGGCTCCTTGCTCGCGTAGGGATTTTTCGGGTAAAGGAATGGTAAATTCCTTGTAATGCTGTAAGCGCTCAGCGACCTCGTTATAAGGTTCGTTTTTGCGCTCAAATTCCATAAATCCTGTTGGTTTTCCCATCTTAAGTGGTTTCTAATTGTTCGTTTTGCAATCGAATTAAAGCTTGTCTGTATTCTTCTGGGAACACTTTTACGAATTTGGGTAAATACGCATCCCACTGTTCCAATATTTCTTGAGCCAAAGGGCTGAATGTAGTATTGTAGTGATTTTCCAACAAGCCTTTTAATTCTTCTACGTCTTGTACTTCGGATACCGGTAAAAGATTTAGTGTTTCCAAGTTGCATTTCCTGGCGAATGTTTTATTTACGTCCAAAACATAGGCAATACCACCGCTCATTCCAGCTCCGAAATTTCTACCAACTTCACCTAAAATAACGGCAACCCCTCCAGTCATGTATTCGCAACCATGATCCCCAATTCCTTCTACTACCGCTTTTGCTCCAGAGTTACGAACGCAAAAGCGTTCACCGGCTTTACCGTTAATATAGGCTTCTCCCGCAGTAGCACCGTAAAGGCATACGTTTCCGGCAATGATATTTTCTTCGGGTTTGAACGTAGTCCCGGCGGGCACCTTTACGATTAGACGAGCCCCAGAGAGCCCTTTTCCAAGATAGTCATTGGTATTTCCGTTTACCAACAAGGTAAGGCCCTTTGTGGCAAATGCCCCAAAACTTTGACCTGCAGAACCTGTAAAGTTTAGTTTTAAGGTGTTGTCTGGAAGTCCTTCTGCACCATAAATTTTCGAAATTTCATTGCTAATTATTGCCCCAATAGCCCTATCTGTATTTCGGATTGGGAAATCCAGACTAGTTTTCTCTTTTCGGAATAAAGCTAAATGTGCTTTTTCTATGATTTCGAATTCAATAGATTGCACAATTTGATGATTTTGTTGGGTCGTATTATATAATTTGGTACCCTTAGGAACAGGAACCTGATACATAATTGGGCTAAGGTCAATACCACGAGCTTTGTAATGTGAAATGGCTTTGCTGCGATCCAGTTTCTGAACTTGTCCAACCATTTCGTTAATAGTGCGGAAGCCCAGTTTTGCCATAATTTCACGCAATTCCTCTGCTACGAAGTACATATAATTGACAACGTGTTCTGGTTTGCCCTGGAATTTTTTACGTAATTCCGGGTTTTGCGTAGCAATACCTACAGGACACGTATTTAAATGGCATACACGCATCATGACACAGCCAGATGCTACAAGCGGTGCGGTTGCAAATCCGAATTCTTCTGCACCCAATAAACAGGCTATTGCAACATCCCGACCAGTCTTAAGTTGACCGTCGCATTCTAAAACTACACGATTCCGCAAATCATTCAGCACCAGTGTTTGTTGTGCTTCTGATATACCGAGTTCCCAAGGGAGCCCAGCGTGCTTTAAAGACGTAAGCGGAGAGGCTCCAGTTCCGCCATCATGTCCAGAAATCAGTATAACGTCGGCTTTTGCTTTTGATACCCCTGCAGCTACCGTACCCACACCCACTTCAGAGACCAGTTTCACATTAATACGCGCCTCTCTATTTGCAGATTTTAAGTCGTAAATTAATTGCGAGAGATCCTCAATCGAATAAATATCGTGGTGTGGTGGAGGCGAAATCAAACCTACATAAGGGGTGGAGTTTCGCGTTTTTGCAATAGAGGGATTTACCTTAGGTCCTGGTAACTGCCCACCCTCACCTGGTTTTGCCCCCTGAGCCATTTTAATTTGAATTTCGCGGGCATTGGTAAGGTAATTTGAAGTAACTCCAAAGCGTCCTGAAGCTACTTGTTTTATGGCACTGTTTTTCCAATCTCCGGACTGGCTGCGATAGAAACGTTCTGCGTCTTCGCCTCCCTCGCCGGAATTGCTCTTCCCGCCAATTCGGTTCATTGCAATAGCGAGGTTTTCGTGCGCTTCTTTACTAATAGAACCGTACGACATGGCCCCTGTCTTGAATCGTTTAACAATTTCGGTCCAGGGTTCTACCTCTTCAAGGGGTATTGGGTCGTAATTGGTGAAATCGAACAAGCCCCGAATGGTCATTAGATTTCGGGATTGTTGGTTAATGAGATCGGCATATTCCTTAAAGGTCTCAGGTTCGTTCTGACGTACGGCCTTTTGTAATTTAGCTACAGTTAATGGGTTGAACTGGTGCTTTTCCCCATCCCGACGCCAACGGTATTCTCCTCCTATTTCCAGATCTAATTTTGCAGCAACTTCCTTTCGTCCAAAAGCAATGTAGTGACGTTGAGCAATTTCCTTTTCCATCTCGTATAACCCAATACCTTGGATACGAGTGGGAGTATTTGGGAAGTATTTTTCAACCATTTCACGATTAAGCCCGATACATTCAAAGAGTTGTGATCCTCTATAGGAGTTTAAGGTAGAAACTCCCATTTTATTTATGACCTTTAAGATTCCTTTGCCAATGGCCTTGTTGTAATTGGCAATTGCATCTTCGAAGGTGACATCTTGAATGTCTTGTTCTTCGATCTGTTCAGCGATAATTTCATTTACCAGATAGGGGTTTATTGCACTTGCCCCAAACCCAAACAGAAGTGCAAAATGATGCACTTCCCGAGGTTCCGCAGATTCAATGATTATACTTAGTTTAGACCTTTTTCCACTGAGCTGTAGACCACTGTTTACAAAAGAACAAGCCAAAAGAGCAGGAATAGGAGCTTTATTGGCCGATGTGTAGCGATCCGAAAGAATAATTATGTTGGCTCCGTCTTCTGTAGCCGATATGGCCTGAATTAAGATTTCTTCCAAAGCATCCTCCAAACCATTCAATCCCCGTTCTATATCGTACAGGATTGGTATAGATACTACCTTGAAGTTTTCGCTGCGGTCATAATTCTTAATCTTATCCAAATCCTCTTTGGAGATAACCGGATTTTGAATCTTTAACTTTCTGCAATGTTCCGGAACAATTTCGAAAAGGTTATAATCCCCGCCAAGGGTTAGGCTAATGTCGCAAATCAACTCCTCACGAATTCCATCTAAAGGCGGGTTTGTGACTTGCGCAAATAGTTGTTTAAAATAATTGTAAATAAGCTGAGGGCGCTCAGACAATACTGCAATGGGAGTGTCGGATCCCATAGATCCGATTGGTTCCTTGGCCGATTTAGCCATCGGAAGAATAATAGTATTTACATCTTCCAGGGTATACCCAAATGCAGATTTGCGCTTTTCCAGACTGGATTCTCCTAAAAACAAGGGGCAGTCGTTGTATGGAATATCTCTTAGATGAACCAAATTGGAATCCAACCATTTTGCGTATGGTTGGCGGCTTGCAATTGCTTCTTTAATTTCTTCGTCGTTAACAATACGACCTTCCTCCATGTTTACCAGAAACATTTTCCCGGGTTCCAGTCGTCCGTGTAGGGCAATGTTTTCAGGTTCCAAATCCAATACTCCAGTTTCCGAAGACATAACTACATAACCGTCATTGGTTACGGAATAACGGGAAGGTCTAAGACCATTTCGGTCTAAAACAGCTCCAATATAATTTCCATCGGTAAATGGAATGGAAGCAGGGCCGTCCCAAGGCTCCATTAAACAGGAATTAAATTCGTAGAAGGCCCTTTTGGCAGGAGACATATCCGGATTTTTTTCCCAAGCCTCGGGAACAAGCATCATCATTACCTCAGGCAAGGATCTGCCGGTCATTAAGAGCAATTCCACCACCATATCCATGGTTGCTGAATCTGATTTACGCGGTAAGATAACCGGTAATATTTCACGGATTTCTTCACCAAACCAATCGCTCTTGAGTAATTCTTCACGTGATTTCATACGTGAAACATTGCCACGTAGCGTATTGATTTCACCGTTGTGACACATATAGCGGAAAGGCTGTGCCAAGTCCCAGGTGGGGAAGGTGTTGGTTGAGAAGCGTTGGTGTACAAGTGCCAGACGGGTTACCACACGGGAATCCATCAGGTCGGTATAGTATAATTTAATGTCGTTGGGCATCAAAAGCCCTTTGAAAATGATGATTTTGGTCGAAAGGCTCGAAAAATAAAAGTAACCACTTTCCGAAAGTCCAGAAGTCCGAATGCTGTGTTCCGTTACCTTACGAGCTACATAAAGTTTGCGTTCAAATTCAAAAGGATCTTGATTGGCGGTAGATTTTCCTACAAAAACCTGTTTTACAAACGGCTCAGTCTCTGCAGCGATCCTTCCTGGAACTCTCCTGTTAACAGGGACATCGCGCCATCCTATTAGTTCAAGTCCTTGTTTTTTGAGATTTTTTTCAAACAGGCCAACGCAATAGTTGCGTTGATTTTCCCGCTGTGGTAAAAACACATTTCCGGCGGCATAATTTCCAGGTTCAGGCAGTTCAAAATTACAGATCTCACTAAAGTACTGGTGCGGGATATCGATTAGAATACCTGCGCCGTCTCCGGTTTTACCATCGGCGCTTACTGCCCCCCGGTGTTCGAGTTTGTCGAGTATTTCAAGAGCCTTATGAATGATGTCATTGGACTTCACACCTTTGAGGCTGCATATAAAGCCGGCGCCGCAATTGTCGTGTTCAAATTCTGGAAGGTATAAACCTTGTTGTTCCATGTCTGAGCTGTTTTAGGATTGGATTATCCGAAAGATGTCCGGGCAGATGCTAAATCCCTGTAAGAGGAACCGGTTGATTTTGCATAATCCTTTCAAAAATAGAGCAATCATTAGGATTATTTTATCATAAATCCGACAATTCGAAAATTTATTCAACGTTTGCAATTAAACCTTAAAAATTTTTCAAATAATGAGATTTTACCTTTACATTTTGAGGATTTGTAAATCTAGGACAATCGGAAAGGATAGAATTGTAAATTTTGGGGTATGAGATATAATAAAGTAAGTTTTCCGACTTCGAACCCCGCTAAAAAATAAAAATTTAGTCTTAAAAAATAAAATTAAACAGCATTACCCCCATTAGGTTTAGGGTCAGGTTATCAAATTATAATAATTACTTCAAGATGCTTCTGGAGATTACAATTTTCTGAATTTCGGATGTGCCTTCGTAAATCTGCGTGATTTTTGCATCGCGCATCATGCGCTCTACGTGATACTCTTTCACATAACCATTGCCTCCTAAAATTTGCACTGCTTCTATGGTGGTATCCATAGCTACCTTTGACGCGTATAATTTGGCCATAGCTCCCGAAAGATTGTAGTCTTTACCTTGATCCTTGTCTAAGGCAGCTTTGTAGACAAGGAGTCTAGCCGATTCAATTTGGGTATGCATTTCTGCCAATTTAAACGCTATGGCCTGATGATTTGAAATAGGTACCCCAAAGGTTTTTCGTTCTCTCGCGTATTTTAATGCACGTTCATAGGCGCCAGCTGCAATCCCCAAAGCTTGGGCAGCAATTCCGATACGTCCTCCTGCCAGGGTTTTCATGGCAAAGCGAAATCCAGATCCATCCGCGCCAATACGCTGAGTTTTGGGGACTTTTACATCATTGAAGAGCAAGGAATGGGTGTCGCTTGCTCGAATACCCATTTTACGCTCGCGCGGACCAATCTCAAAACCAGGAGTATTTTTTTCAACGATTAAGACGTTCATGCCTTTAGATCCTAGTTCGGCATGTGTTTGTGCAATTACCAAATAGTAATCTGCGGTACTGCCATTGGTAATCCAGTTTTTTGTGCCGTTGAGTAGGTAAGTATCGCCCAAATCGGTTGCGGTTGTTTTTTGATGGGTAGCATCGCTCCCGGCTTCCGGTTCCGAGAGGCAAAATGCTCCAAGTTTTAGGCCAGACGCCAACGGACGCAAGTATTTTTCTTGTTGGTCCGAATTGGCATAAGCCTCTAAACCCCAGCATACAAGAGAATTGTTTACCGAAGCAATAACCGCGGCCGAAGCGTCAATTTTGGAAATCTCCTCCAACATCAGGACATAGGAAAGGGTGTCCATACCACTGCCGCCCAGCTCGGGTTTAACCATCATGCCAAGAAATCCCAGTTGTCCCATCTTCCTTATTGCATCTGCCGGAAATTCGCCTTTTTCATCCCGTTCAATTACCCCGGGCAATAATTCATTTTCTGCGAAATTTCGTGCCGCTTCCTGTACCATGAGGTGTTCCTCGGATAAATTGAAATTCATTTTTAAATGTAGCTAAGGTGAAATGTAAAGATACCGTTCAAAACTTACAATTCAACCGGTTGTGACGCAAGTGGTACATTAGCAATTAATTAACTGTGATTTTAACACTAATTTTTTCTTGAGAGGACAGGTTTTAGGGAACATAATTTCAGAACATCTGTGTTTTAACAGCTTTTGGTGGTTTTAGGATACGCAATTTTAATATCTTTAAGGGCGAAACAAAACTTTTTTATTGTTTGGATTTTTAGTGCCAGGTACTTTGCCTTGGAATTAATATCCGTTAGAAAACCAAACCAATTACTACTCTTGTATGGAAACTCTTGTGATCATTGTATTCTTTGTCGGGTATCTCGCCATTACTCTGGAACACAACCTTAAAATCGATAAACTTATTCCGGCTTTGGCCATGATGGCTTTATTGTGGGCCATTGTGGCGCTAACACATTTACCTGTTTTTGAGGTAAATGCAGAATTGCGCGAACTGGAACCTGTGCATTTAGATGAGATTTTATTGCATCATCTTGGAAAAACAGCCGAAATTTTAGTTTTTCTCTTAGGTGCCATGACTATTGTTGAAATCATTGATTATTTTGACGGTTTTGCCACAATCAAGAAATTTATTCGTTTTCGCAGTAAACGCAAGTTACTCTGGCTGTTTTCGTTATTGGCGTTTGTTTTATCTGCCATTATAGATAACCTCACAGCTACCATTGTTCTTATTACCATTTTACAGAAGGTAATAAAGGACCGGAATACCCGACTTTGGTTTGCCGGTCTAATTATTATCAATGCCAATGCCGGTGGGGCTTGGTCTCCTATAGGAGACGTTACCACGACCATGCTTTGGATTGCTAACAAGGTGTCTGCGGCTCAGCTAGTGGAGCATGTATTTATTCCGGCCGTAATTTGTACGGTGGTTCCAACCTTAATTGCTAGCAGACAATCTTTATTTAAAGGTACCTTTGACATTGAATTAGACGAAAAATCGAATGGAGAAGGTCGTGTTGGCGCAACCATGCTTTATCTGGGATTAGGTGCTATAGTTTTTGTGCCTTTCTTTAAATCCATAACCCACCTGCCTCCATATATGGGCATGATGTTATCTCTAGCTGTTGTTGCCACATTTGCAGAAATTTACAGTCATCGCAAATTCAGTATTTCATCTGCAGATGCTTCTGAAGTTGCCGAGAGTGAAAAACATGCCCACCACAGTCCGGTTCATTCATCCTTAACCAAGATTGAGCTCCCAAGTATTTTATTCTTTTTAGGTATTCTGTTGGCAGTAGCAGCCTTGGAGTCTTTAGGCTATTTGTTTCACTTTGCTGAAACTTTAAACAATACCATACCCAATACCGATATAGTGGTATTGCTATTGGGTATAGGATCTGCTGTAATCGACAATGTTCCTTTGGTGGCAGCGAGTATTGGAATGTTCGCACCCGGATTAGACACTCCGCTTTGGCATTTTATTGCCTATTCTGCGGGAACAGGGGGAAGTATGCTCATTATCGGATCGGCTGCAGGGGTTGTAGCAATGGGAATGGAAAAGATTGACTTTTTCTGGTATCTCAAGAAAATTACCTGGCTTGCGGTTGCAGGATTTCTTTCCGGTGCGGTTGCCTTTATTCTCTTGCGTGATTTTGTGCTAAACCCTTAATTTTTGAGTTCAGATACTTAAAAAATTATTCCCCCGTTACTTTAATTAGAAACACTAAGTAAAATGTGCTATGAATTGGATTCAGGACACCGGGGAGAATTCCCAGGTTTCAGAGTTGCCCGTAGATGAGAAAACCTTATCTGTTATTGATCTTATTCTCAATGGGGGCACGGGCAGTATCGTGATTATTTCGGTATTGTTTTTGATGCTTGCGGTCGCCCTTTATATTTACTTTGAACGATTATTAGCAATTAAGGCAGCGTCTCGTATAGACAAAAATTTTATGAATCAAATTCGAGACCACGTTGTGGGCGGTAAACTCGAAGCTGCTCGTATTCTGTGTGCTCAAACCGATAGCCCCGTTGCTCGTCTTACGGAAAAGGGTATTTCTAGAATCGGAAAACCCCTAGACGATATAAATACGGCCATAGAGAATGCCGGAAATTTAGAGGTGTACAAATTGGAACGCAACGTTAGTGTTTTGGCTACTGTTGCCGGAGCAGCCCCAATGATTGGATTTTTAGGTACAGTAATTGGTATGATTCTTGCATTCCATCAAATGGCAAATAGTGGAGGACAAGCAGAGATGGGAGCCTTGGCTTCCGGGATATACACTGCAATGACAACGACGGTTGCGGGTCTTATTGTTGGAATCATATCATATGTAGGTTACAACCATTTAGTGAACCGCACCAGTAAGGTGGTGCATCAAATGGAGGCAAATGCCGTTGACTTCCTTGATTTGCTCAGTGAACCGGTATAATACCTAGAAAATGAAAATTAGAGGGAGAAATAAGGTCAGTCCTGAATTTAGCATGTCGTCCATGACGGATGTAGTTTTTTTGCTACTTATATTCTTTATGCTTACCGCTAATTCACCCAATGCCTTAGATTTATTATTACCGAAGGCCCGTGGAAAATCTACCAATACTCAAAACGTTTCAGTGACCATTAACAAGAACCTGGAGTATTTTGTGAACAATGAGCAGATAAATGGCCAATATATTGAGATAGAACTTAAAAAGGCACTCGAAGGCCAGGAAAATCCGACAATCATTCTACGAGCCGAAGAGAGCGTTGCTATCAAGGAAGCCGTAAATGTGATGGATATCGCAAACAGGAATAACTATAAGGTAATTCTGGCCGTGCGTCCGAATTAATGCCAGTACTGGACACCAAACACAAGCGAAAATCAATAGCGCTAACCACTCTGCTGCTTAGCCTGATACTCCTATTGTTATTTTATGTGGGTTTAACATATTTTGATCCTCCTAAAGAAGAAGGAATCACGGTGAATTTGGGAACCTTGGAGGTTGGTTCGGGTTTGGGCCAACTCAAAGAAACGGTCAAAATCGAAACTCCTGATCCACTTATGGAATCTTCCCCTTCCGAAACCGATCCATTTGATGTTCCCGAAGAAAAATCCGAGGTAGACCAGGCGGATCCGTTGACTGAACCCGAAGCAGAAAAGGTGCTAACTCAAAATCAAGAAGAGTCTATTCGTTTGCAGCAGCTGAAGACAGACCGCGAACGGGCCGCACAACGGGCAAAACAAATAGCAGAGGCAGAACGACAGGCATTGGCTGTACGCGCGCGACAAGAAGAAGAAAGATTAGAGCGCGAAAAACAAGCAGCCATTGAGGCACAGCGTCGGGAACAAGAAGAAAAAAAGAGAAAACTCGACGCACTGATGGGTGGGGTAAATGCTGCTTCCGGTCAAACATCAGGTGGAGCGGGAAATGACACGAAACCCGGAGATAAAGGGCAGCCTAACGGCAATCCTTATGCTGCTTCTTATTATGGAGCCCCTGGCTCTGGATCCGGCAATAACGGGTACGGACTTGGTGGGCGTTCTCTAGTGGGAAAAGGCCAGGAGCGTCAACAATGCAACGAAGCAGGCAGGGTAGTGGTTCGAATAGTTGTAGATCGTTCCGGAAAGGTAATTCAGGCTACCCCTGGAGTTAAAGGAACCACCAACCCTAATCCATGTCTTTTGGAACCCGCACGTGCCACAGCAGTATTGCACCGCTGGAATGCAGATGCAAATGCACCGGAAGAACAAGTCGGTTTTGTGGTAGTTAACTTTATTTTGGGTCAATAAGATGGATTATCAACAGACGGTGGCGTGGATGTTTGCCCAATTACCCATGTATCAAATCCGAGGGGCTGCAGCTTATAGTGCAAAATTGGAGCCTACTTTACGCTTTGTAGGCCATTTGGGGAATCCGGAGCAAAATTTTAAAAGCATTCACATTGCCGGAACCAATGGCAAAGGATCTAGCAGCCATATGTTGGCCTCGATTCTTCAGGAAGCGGGGTATCGTGTAGGATTGTATACCTCACCACACCTTCGGGATTTTCGCGAGCGTATTCGTATAAATGGGATCCCTATACCGGAACACTATGTGGTGGATTTTATAGCGCAGCAAAAATCTTATTTATCTGAGGCAGGTCTTTCTTTTTTTGAGATGACAGTGGGTTTGGCGCTATCATATTTTTCGGATGAAAAAGTAGACATTGCAGTTATAGAGGTGGGAATGGGCGGTAGATTAGATTCCACGAATATCATTACGCCCGAAGTAAGTTTAATCACCAATATAGGATTGGACCATACCGAATTTCTCGGAAGCTCGCTCCCCGAAATTGCAGCAGAGAAAGCCGGTATTATAAAACCAGGTATTCCGGTAGTAATAAGTGAGTCTCATCCCGAAACAGCATCGGTGTTTAACGCGCGGGCTGCAGCTTGTGGATCGTCAATTAATTTTGCAGATCAGGCAGTGTATCCTCCGTATAAATGTTCCTTATTAGGGGATTATCAAGCTCGGAACATAAAAGGAGTATTGGCGGTTTTGAAAGCGTTGCGCGGGTATCGTATTTTGGACAAGCATGTAGAAGCTGGATTGAGTCGTGTGGTCGAAAATACCGGATTATTGGGTAGGTGGCAACAATTGTTGGCCGAACCTCAGGTAATTTGCGATACCGCACACAATCGTGAGGGTCTGGATTTGGTATTGCGTCAATGGCAGAAAATTCCATGTGCTAAACGACATTTGGTTTTGGGTTTTGTGAAGGAAAAGCAATTGGATTTGCTATTGCCCCTATTTCCAAAGGAGGCAAAATATTACCTATCCCGCCCAAATATTCAGCGCGGTATGCCCTTGGAGCTATTGGAACAAGGTTTCCGAAACTACGGCTTTGATTTTACCAGTTATGCCAGCGTTCCTGAGGCTTATCATGCTGCTTTATCGGCTGCAGCTCCTCAGGATTTGGTATTTGTAGGTGGAAGTACTTTTACAGTGGCCGAGGTGGTTTAACTTTGCCGTATGGCATTCTTTTGATGGCTTTTTGTATCTTGAGGTATCCGTATCTGATAACCCATCAAATGCAATCACCATGAATTATATTAACCGAGGTATTTTGGCCATGGTCAGTGTTTTTGGCCTTCTGGCTTGTGAATCCGCCACCAAAAATTCAATTGAAGAGGTAAAACAACAAACTCCAAACATATTGATAATTTACGCTGATGATTTGGGTTATGGCGATACGGGTGCCTACGGTGCAACAGCCTTGAAAACACCAAATATTGACGCATTAGCGGCAGGAGGGTTGCGATTTACAGATGCCTATGCCAGTTCGGCTACCTGTACACCCAGTAGGTTTGCCTTGCTTACAGGTTCTTATCCTTGGCGAGAGCAAAACGCCAAGATTCTGCCCGGGAATGCCCCACTGCTAATTGATACTTCTCAAAATACACTTCCGGCCCTCTTAAAAACAAAGGGTTATTACACCGGTATAGTAGGAAAATGGCATTTGGGTTTAGGAAATGGAAATGTAGATTGGAATCAGCCCATTACTCCGGGTCCCAATGAATTAGGGTTTGATTATAGTTATATCCTTGCCGCAACTCAAGATCGCGTCCCAACTGTATATATTCAAAATGGAAAGGTAGTTGGTTTAGATCCCAAGGATCCTATATCGGTGAGTTATCAGGAAAATTTTCCAGGAGAGCCCACGGCACTAGACCATCCCGAAATGCTGAAGCTGAATTGGGATCACGGACACAACAACAGCATAGTAAATGGAATTCCAAGAATTGGTTTTATGAAAGGAGGTGCCGCGGCACGTTGGATCGACCAGGACATGGCAGACACTTTTTTACACGAGGCCAAACAATTTGTTAAAGACCACAAATCAACCCCGTTTTTCTTGTATTATGCACTTCAGCAACCCCATGTGCCTAGAACACCACATTCCCGGTTCGCAAGTGCTACGGAATTAGGTCCTCGTGGCGACGCAATCGCCGAAGCGGATTGGTGTATTGGAGCCCTTATGGAAACCTTAAAAGAGGAAGGTCTATTAGAGAACACCTTGGTAATTTTGTCTAGTGATAACGGCCCCGTTTTAAATGATGGTTATGAAGATGAGGCAGTTCAGCGTAACGGAGCACATACTCCTTGGGGCCCATTGCGCGGAGGTAAATACAGTTTATTTCAGGCAGGTACTCGTGTGCCCTTCATTGTTTCGTGGCCGGGAAGAGTTACGCCTGGAGTTTCGCATGCCCTTGTGAGTCAGATAGATTTAATGGCTTCATTGGGTGAGCTGGTCGGAACCACAGTAAAAAACACAGACAGCCAAAACTTGCTAGGCACATTTTTAGGTAACTCCAAAAGTGGTAGGAGGCATTTGGTTTTAGAAGCCATGGGCCGAACCGCATTTCGGGAGGGCGATTGGGTATTGATTCCACCCTATGATGGTCCTGCGGTACAACCCAACGTACAGATTGAATTGGGCAATCACACGGAATATCAATTATTCAACCTTAATGACGACCCTGGAGAGACTACAAATTTAGCCGATAAGGTACCCGATAAGCTCCAACAGATGCGCTTGGGGTACGAAAAAATCATTGGCAAGAAATAACTAAATCTTTTTTTCTTTTTTCTTTTGCAAAGAAGAAATCTATCCTATATTTGCACACCCAATACGGGCTCTTAGCTCAGCTGGTTCAGAGCACCTGCCTTACAAGCAGGGGGTCACTGGTTCGAACCCAGTAGGGCCCACATTAAGCAGAAAACCCCGCAACGAAGTTGTGGGGTTTTCTATTTGCAGCTGCGTCTGCCCACTTTGGATCACAGCTTTGCAGTAATCCATTTAAGTCTCAAATTTGGGGTATCCACCCCGCCCAACCTTCAAGATAAGCGACCACTCTGCAAAATCCTTGCAAAGCCATCCTAAACCCTATTTCCGGGCTCCATTTTTGAAAGTGATAGTTGAAGTAAATCAGATCTCTTAAAAACAACCAACTCCTGCAAAAGTGCTATATTTAGTAAAGCGATAAAATCATGAGGTCAAGAAGGAACTTTATTGAAAAAATAACAGTATCGGCAGTGGGGCTTCCCTTGCTTCCCGCATTCAGCATCCCCGATGCAATTGTGAATTCTGCCGGTGAGGGCAAGAAATTGCGAGTGGCCCTAATGGGTCTAGGCAGTTATGCCAATCGGGTTGCCGAGGCCATGCAAGATTGTTCACGGGCTAAGTTGGTAGCAGCAATTAGTGGTACTCCCGATAAGCTGTTTACTTGGCAAAAAAAGTATGGTATTCCCGAAGCAAATTGCTACAACTACCAAACCTATGACGATATTGCTAACAACCCCGAGATTGATGCGGTCTATATTACTACACCCAATGCATTGCATTGCGAAGGTGCCAAACGGGTAGCTGCTGCCGGAAAGCATGTAATTGTTGAAAAGCCTATGGCGGCAAATGCTTTAGAAGGTCAGCAAATGGTAGATGCATGTAAAACAGCAGGGGTACATCTGTTGGTGGGGTACCGGCTACACTTTGAACCCAAAACACTAGAGGTTGTTCATATGAGAAAGGCAGGGACTTTGGGCAAAATCATGTTTTTTCAAGGGCAATCCGGATTTCGGATTGGCGATCCTAAGCAGTGGCGCCTAGACCCTGTACTTTCTGGCGGGGGTGCCATGATGGACATTGGAATTTACTCAATAAATGGTGCGCGTTATATGATTGGAGAGGAACCTGTTTGGGTTACTGCTCAAGAAACTAAAACCGATCAGGCAAAGTTTAAGGCGGGAATCGATGAAACGATTCAATTTCAGTTGGGTTTTCCAAGTGGAGCCATAGCCTCTTGCCTGTCTACCTATAATATGAATTATTTGGATCGTTTTTATGTGTTGGGTACTGATGGTTTTGCAGAAATGCAGCCCTCTACAGGATACGGACCCATTGCAGGTCGAACACATCGGGGTCCATTAACTGCTCCACATGTTACCCATCAAACGTTGCAAATGGATGCCATGGCAGGCATAATTTTGGATGGAGAAATTCCCGAAATTCCCGTAAACGGTGAAGAAGGAGTAAGGGATATGAAAATTATTGAAGCTGTATATAATGCGGTACAATCCGGCACCCGCGTGGACCTGAATTTATAGGTTTTGGTTTAGTAAACAACGGTCTTTGAAAGCCGGGGTATCTACCCCACCCCGATTTCAATTTAGCTGCTGGCACTGCAAAAGCCTAGCGACCATCCAAAAAATCAAATTAGAAATGGCCTCAACGATAATGAGGATTGGATCTATCGCTTACGACTGTACTTGAGAGCAAAAATATGCTGCTTATCTTGCAATGGGTCTTTAGAGTGCTCGTAAAAGTATCCTAACTCAAATTCATTACGATCAAATTCGAGAGGAATACCTATCCCGTATCTAAGGCTAGAGGCACTCCCAGCTTCCAGTTGTTTAAAATATTCAACGCTTAAGCTTGGATCGTATTTAAAATTCCTAATTCTCGGGGTGACCTGTGGGCGAAACCTAAAGGTTAATCGATTTGCTCCGTCGTCGAAACGTCTGTAATACTGGATGCCAACGCGTTGTTCCAGGTCAAGTCTGCCCAATTCCGAATTATGATAAAGATTGAACCGAAGTCGGCTGGCAGAACGGTTGCCTTGAATAGCACCGGCCCGATCCTGCTCCATAATATATCGAAATTCTAGACCTGCATTAATTGTTCGAGATACCTTGGTTTTGAAATCGGCCTCGGAAATGGCAACCTGGAATAAGCCGTCCTTCCACCGGAGAAATTGACTTACATTCAGCCTGCTATTCTCGGTATCCAGGGCTTCATAACTTAATCCCAACCATTGTCGGGTAACGCTTTGTGATTGAGCAGGTATTTGTTGAACTCCGAGTAACAGTAATAATAATAGGCTTCGCATTAATGATGTATGGTAAAGGTAATTTGTTGTTTAAGGTCGTCGATGCGAGCCAAGACAATACGTTTTACTGGTTTTTGATATTGGGATTCGAATCTGGATTTCAAGTTGTCTTCTAATTCCTGAATATTTTCCTGCATAGGAACCGAAAGGGTCGTTTTTTGTGCTTGAGCACCTTGTTTTAAAGGTTCTTTTTTAGTTAAAAGGACGTATTGTGCCAGAACGATACATGCGGTTATTATGGTATTGATTAGCACTATTTCTAGGGTGTTTTTAAAGGGAGTAAGTGCATTAATTACGGCGAGACCAATGAAGGCAAACAGATAGGTCATGTCTTCTGTTCTAATCGTTTCTGTGCGGTATCGGATAATACCAAAAATTGCAAACAACCCCATGGCCATGCCTAAGTTCATGTCTAAGGTGTTCAAGGTAAAACAGAGGAAAAATACCATTACGCTAATCACCAAATAGGTGTAGGTGTGCTGAGGGGTTGCTACTCTCTTAGAAGTGCTAATAAGTAATGTAACAAAGAACATAGTAATCAGGAATCGTAACCCGAGATTACTACCTAGAATTAGCGCTAATATATTCATATCGAAAGGTATTTATAGAAAACTAATTTATTTTGGAGTTAATTAGTTAGAAACGATGTAAAGGTTTATTTATTGGATATGGTATATAAAAAAGGAATTTTTTGGAAGAAAATTCATGTGTACTTTCTATTATAGAGGGATTTACAGCGATTATTGCTCTGTCGTCAAAACGACTAAATATTGGATACCCAGGCCAAAATTTCGATTTAAATCTCCTAAAAATCAACCTCGGCGTTACCCTGATTCAAATCTAAAGCTACTCAGCCTAGCAGTTGATTAATGTTGAGGTTGTTTTCGGTTCCCTGGTTTAAAAATAACGTACAATCACGTTTTATTTATATCCTGGGCTCTTGAGATACTGGAAATGACACCAGGTTAATCAGCATAAATGTAATCAATTAATTAAATTGTCAGGGCCCCATGCATACAATCAAAAATAAGAGTAATTAAAAATCGAATCCAAAAATCACCACCTTGAATAAGTAGGGTTAAATTCATTCGGAATCTTAGATTATTAAATATAACGATGAGTTAATCCTAATTATTGAATCGGAATGCGGATTTTCGTAGCTGCACTAATTCCTTTAGTAAGTCACAATGCCCTGCTCTCTAATTTATTCCTGTTGAATTATACGGAACAATAATAATTGCCGTTCTTCGAAAACACACCCCTTTAAAATGTAATGCAGGTCTTTTGCCGTATCTTTGTTCTATGAGGACGTTTTATGCCTTAGCGTTTACTGTTTTGTACATGTTAGCCATGTACCGCCCGGTCGCGCCGGTGTTTGACTACCTTATGAATCGGGATTATATTGCGGAAGTCTTCTGTATCAACAAAGATAAACCCGAACTGAGCTGTAACGGTCAGTGTTATCTGATGAAAACGCTCAAGGAAAAGCAGCAGCAAGACAATTCCAAAGTTCCGCCAATCAATTTACAGGAATATCCGATTGGATTTTTCAATATTCTAGAGATTACTGCTATTCTTGTTCCGGTTCCGGTTCAAGAATTTACGACTCATCCTTCAGAGAAGATAGCCTCCTTTAAGGCTGCTATTTTTCATCCGCCCAATCGTACGGTTTAGACTTCGTTTACCCAACTCGATTTTCTGAAAGGTCAAATTCGTGAATTTGACGATTTCTGGTTTGCACCATTGTGGCGCATTTACTCGGGTAATTTTTAGTTAAACATTTTTAAACCGATTTGTTCATGCTGCCAAGAATGGATTAGCAGAACTTAAATTTTACGATACAATCATGAAAAATATAGCACAGCTGGCCTTGGCCGCCGTGGCTGCCTTCCATTTGGGAAGCTGCAGCACAGACGATTCAACTGCCGAATTAACCGGAGCAGGAATTGTAAAACTTGAATTTGACAATAGCGTTTCGGGAGACGATCTCATTTTAGGGGCGGCTTCCTACACCAATTCTCAGGGCGAGACTTTAAAGGTGACCCGACTCAATTATATCGTAAGTAATTTTAGACTTACCGATGCAGATGGAACCGTTTTTACCTATCCTAAAGCCAATGGATATTTTATCACCAGCGAAGAGACCGGGGCAACGGAAATTGTGTTGGAAAATATTCCTGCCGGACGCTACACAACCTTAACGTTTGGTCTTGGCGTTGATCAGGAAAAATTCCTTCAGGGAGCCGAAGGTCAGGGTGATTTATTGGCTGCCGCCGAGGCAAACAACATGATGTGGGCCTGGCAAGCCGGGTATAAGTTCCTGAATTTTGAAGGTACTTTTACCTCTTCGTCGGTTGCCGAACCCACCATTTATCAGATCCACATGGGAAGTCATGGCAGCAGTTTAGACAACTACAAGGAAGTTACCCTGGCCCTACCGGAAAACGCCTTGGTCAGTTCTACCCTAAACCCAATTATTCACGTGGTAACCGATTGTGGAGCCATTTTGGACGGCAATAATAAAATTGCATTGTCTGAAGGTGCGGTAATCATGGTAAATGCCGAGAAATCACCCAAAATTGCCGTTAATGCATCCGGCATGTTTAGCGTAGATCACGTACACAACGGAGACGGAGCTTCTCATTAATAGCAATCGGGGGCTTTTCCTGCCGATTAGCCCCCGATTTTTAATTGTTGGAACAGATGAAATTTATAATTACTCTATATACTGTAGGAGTCCTGTTGTCCTGTTCCCAGCATCAGGAATCCGAAATTAACCTGGCCTCGGATGTGCCTTTGGAAGTTTCCATTCCCGAAAACTTCCCGCCGATGGCCTACGATATTTCCCGAAATCCGCCCACCCAAAATGGATTTGAATTGGGCAAAAAACTCTTTTACGACGGTAAGCTCTCCGCCAACGGATTTATTTCCTGCGGTTTTTGCCACGAACAACGATTTTCCTTTACCCATCACGGCCATCAGTTTAGCCATGGGGTAGAAGACCGGGAAGGTAAGCGCAATACACCGTCTATCGCCAACATGGGTTTTATGCGGGAATTTGCCTGGGATGGTGCTACTGCACACCTGGACCTGTTTCCCATTATCCCGATAACCAATCCGGCGGAAATGGATGAAACCGTTACCAATGTGGTTCTAAAATTGCAGGCCGATCCGGACTATCAACAAGATTTTGCGGCTGCTTTCGAAAATGGACTGGTCAACTCCGATAATATGTTTAAGGCCTTGTCGCAGTTTATGGTGATGATGATATCGGCCAATTCCAAATACGATAGGTTTATCCGCAGCGAAGGGGTAACCCTGACCGCAGATGAGGCGGCCGGTCTATCGGTTTTTCAGGCAAAGTGTGCCACCTGCCATGCCACGGATTTATTTACCGATGGTAATTTCAGGAATAACGGATTACCGCCAAACCCCTTGTTGAATGATACCGGACGGGCACTCGTAAGTGGGAGCGAAGCCGATAATTACACCTTTAAGGTTCCCAGCCTCAGAAACGTTGCCATTACCGC
>JBJOHX010000090.1:0-14192 GCA_046047415.1 Bacteroidota bacterium | reverse complement strand
GACGAGCACATGCCTTGGGTATCGCTATAATGAAGTTGCAAGCGATCTCCAAGCGCGTCTTGCAAGACATCTACAAAGGGCATTTCTTGCCTTGAAGTCCCGAGATACAGCATGCGCACCGAAATATCCGATTTTTGAGACAACGCTTGAGCCATACCCAGCAAGGGGGTAATTCCAATTCCCCCGGCCAGAAGCACGTAATCTCTTGCATTTCGACTCAATTCAAAATTGGTTTTAGGTTGTGAAATGCGCACCCGACTCCCCACTTGCAGGGTCCACATAAATCGGGACCCGCCCCGGCTGTTGGGAAGGCGTTTTACGGCTATTTTATATGGGCTGTGGGGTGAGTAGGTCCCTAAAAGCGAATAATGCCGAATTTCTGGCAAATCGTTTATATAAACCTCCAAGGCTAAGTGGGCTCCCACCGAAAAGGGTTGTGTTCCGGCACCGGGTAGCAAATGCAACTCCAATACATTGGGAGTAATTTGCTGTACCTGAACTACTTGAGCAAATTGCCATGTGTCGATATACCGCATGCTACTCTTGTTCTTTGGCCACCATTCTATCCGTAATCCGCCGGGCCCACATGGCCCCAGCGTCTATATTTAGATTGTAAAATTCACGACCCGGATTGTCGTTTATGGCCTGTTGCTGGGCTTCTAATATGGCTTCATCTTGAGCAAAAATCCTTGAAACGCCTTCCCGGAGTTCCACAGTATTGCGCTGATCGGCCAAATTGTAATTGCGTACAAAGGCCCAAAAATAATAGCAAGACTGATTGGTAGAAGGGGTCATGGTATTGAGCACGTAGCCGTTAACTCCCTGTGAGCGATCCCCTTGAGGAGCTCCAGTGTTTGCAACGGCCACCCCTACATCGATATTCACGGTGCACGGGGCCACAAAATTAATGATTTGCCAACGGTCTACCGGCCCATGGTAGTCCATTACCTTATTGAGCTGACCCTGCCAGAATGGCGGGGGCGTTATGCCTTTCATCCAGCGAGTAACCGTAGCGTTGTTTTGGTTATGATGCACCTCGAACGGGGCTTCGGCTACATTTTGATCTCCAATACTTCCGGCGTGCACAAAGGTCTCGTGCGTAAGATCCATGAGGTTGTCTACTATAAGGCGGTAATTACATTTAACCTCAATCATTTTACCGTCTCCTGCCCACAACGGGTCGTTGTTCCAATGCATGTCCGGAATCGCGTCTGGGTCTGCAAGTACCGGATTGCCCATCCACACCCAAATAAAACGATATTTCTCAACGGCCGGATAGGATTTAACACATGCCGACGGATTGATGGTATGTTGGGACGGCATAAAGGTACATCGGCCATCTGCATTATACTCCAGTCCGTGGTATCCGCAGACCAAGGAGTCTCCCCGTAGCCGGCCCTTAGAAAGCGGTAGCAGCCGGTGCCAACACGCATCTTCCAATACCACTGGGGTTCCGTTTTTTTTGCGATAACACACCAGTTTTTTATTGCAGACGGTACGCGCGAGTAACTCCTGTTTTAATTCCACATCCCAGGCCACGGCGTACCAGGCATTCATCGGGAAGGATTCATTCATGGTAAATGTGTCTTGGAGTGCTGCCATATCGTTTTGTTATTCTAACGGACCAGACGGTGCTTTTTGGCCGGTGCCTAACCAAGATAATAAACTTTCAAATGCTTCCCGGGTCTGGTCTGGGGTAAATTGACAATGGGCCTGGCCTTGGGTATAGCGTACGGCAAGAAGGTCCGTATTTCCTTGAGCAATTACCATATTTTCGAAATTAGATACCCCGTATGTTGGGGGTATAAGCTGATCGTAAATGGTATGCACAAGCACCACCGGCTTTTGAATGCCTCCGGTTCGGTCGTATTTACTAAAAATCAGATCTGGATCTGCCGTAGCCCGCAGGCGTTCTGCTTTTTGGTTTACCTCCCAATCGTTGGGAAATCCAGAATATACGGTTTGGGTATTGTCGAACGGATTACCCCCAGCCTTTTGGGCCAAATCCCGCAATACGTTCTCGTTAAAAAAGAGGGAAAACGGCAGGTCCTGAAATTTAAGATCGAATCGTTTGGCAAAGGCAACACCCAAGGTAGAATCCTGAGCCACGATTTGCTGCGTAATTTCCTGCGCCTTTTGCATCATTTTACGCGAATCCTGGGCCTTAAAGGGTTTGGATACGTCAAAAATATCGTGCAGCGAGGTTATTACCCCTGGAAACAATCCGTTGAATGTGGCATACATATCGTATTCCTTCCGACACTGTAGATACGGACGGCTAGACAGCGGGCAAAGCGCCAAACCTCCATCGTAAAATTCCCCAAAATTCTCCAGCATGGCCAGGGTAATTCCTCCGCCCATGGAATGGCCCACCATCAGGGTTTGCTTTGGAGTTCCATACTGAGAAATAAAATATTTGCGAAGCAATTCGGTATCGTCTACCCCTTGTGCCAGGGCAAAACCTTGATAGGCGTAATCGGAAGCGGCAATTGCGTAGCCTTTCTCCAAAAAAACCTGCATGCCATCTGCAAAATTTGGATTTTCGCTCTGCAGGGGCGATCCCATAAAAGCGTAGCCGTGGGCATACATGATCAGGGAACCGTTCCAAGCCTCGGGCATTAGAACCGTATACCCCACGCCGTCTAAAGCACCGGAAATTTTTTTGACTTGTGCATGAACACCAAGTACGGCCGCCAGGCAAAGGGTTAGTATTAAATGTCGTGTGAACATGAGTTATGGTTTTAATCCTAATACTTCAATAGCATTTTCCTTTAAAATAAGTGGTTTTACCTCGTCTTTAAAACCAGCCTCCTCGAAGTCTTTAAGCCAGCGCTCTGGGGTAATGAGCGGAAAATCGGTTCCGAAAAGCATGCGTTTCTTTAGGAGCGTATTGGCGTATTGCACCAGATTTTTCGGAAAATACTTAGGCGACCAACCGCTCAGATCAATATAAATATTGGGTTTATGCAAGGCCACAGACAAGGCCTCGTCTTGCCAAGGAAAACTGGGATGCGCTATAATGATGGGTGCATCCGGAAAATCAATGGCTACCCGATCCAGATGCATAGGATTGGAATACTCCAAACGCAATCCGCCCCCACCTCGTACCCCAGAGCCAAAACCGGAGTGTCCGGAATGAAACAACATGGGCAATTTGTACTCCGCAATTACCTCGTATAGCGGATAGGCCATACGATCGTAGGGATAAAATCCTTGAACGGTAGGATGAAACTTAAAGCCCTTAACCCCATAATTTTCAATGAGATTTCGCGCCTCTCGGGCCCCCATGCGTCCTTTATGCGGATCTATACTGGCAAAGGCAATCATTACATCCGGATTGGCCATTGCGCCTTCTGCCACTTCCTCGTTGGGAATGCGTTTTTTACCCACGGCGTGTTCGGAATCTACCGTAAACATCACAAAGGCCATGTTTAGCCCTCGGTAATAATCTGCCGTTTCCTGAATGGTGGGCCGCTCATCCGATTTAAAGTAGCGCGCAAATGCTTCGTCGAACTCGGGTCTGTATTCGTCGTGTGGCTGCCGGCAGGAACGCTCGGCATGCGTATGCACGTCTATGGCTTTTATGTTGGCAATATCTATCAAACTATATACAATTAAGGTCTTGTGGGTGTTATCAAAAATTAGGAATCGCTTTTGGAGGAAATACTCAGGGTCAAAATGCCTGCAAGAAATGCCGGTACCGCAAAAATGGTAAAGGTGGTAGCCATAAGTAGCCCCATGCCAATTAAAATTCCCCCTGCCGCCGGGCCAATAACTCCTCCCAGGCGCCCAATTCCAATAGACCAACCCATTCCTGTGGCTCTAAAAAAGGTGGGATAGGTTCGTGCCGCCAAGGCATAGAGACCTACAAAACCACCCTGCAAGAAAAATCCGAGCAATCCAAAAATAAACAACAAGGCATCGGTTCCCAAAAACCAGCGAAACACCACCATGAGCAATCCGGTTAAAATGAGATACACTGCAATGGTTTTTTTAAGTCCCACCCGGGAAGAAAAATAGCCTTGGCTAATAATGCCCAACCAGGCTCCCCCGTTAAAAACCGTTCCGGCATAAATAGCCAATTCCATTGATAATCCAGTTGATTCGGCCATTTTAGGAATCCAACTGGTAAGAAAATACAAGCAACCAAAGGCCATAAACAAGGCCAACCATAATTTTAGGGTTGCTGCCCGCAATTCGGAACCAAAGAGTTTCCCTACAGGAATACCACTATTTTGGGTAGTTTGGGGCGGGTACTCGGCCAACGGCTCAAGATGCATTTTTTGCAAGAGCAGATTTGCCTTTTGCAATCCGCCTTGGGGTTGTTTGTTTAGATAGAATTCTATGGATTCCGACAAATACAAATAAATAAGCGGCAGGGTAATAAATGAGGCCATACTTGCCAACACGAACATGGTCTGCCAACCGTAAGAAGGCACTACCCATGCCGCTACCATACCCGAAAGCACGGCCCCTACAGGATAGCCTGAGATTACAAAACTCACCCAAAAATCGCGGCTTTTACTTGGAGCGTATTCTGCCGAAAGTGTGGCTGTACTGGCCAACATACTGCCAATACCTATTCCACTAATAAATCGCAAGGCAATAAGCTGGGTTACTGAACCGGCCCAAGCAGTAAGCAATACACTTACTCCCATGAGCAAAGCACTCAACAAAATCATTTTTTTTCGGCCAATATGATCGGCATAGGGTGCCAAAAGCAAGGCCCCCATGGTCATACCAGCCAATCCCGAACTAAACACAATCCCCAAGGCCTCGGGCCCAACAGCCCAGGACTTTGCAATGGCTGGCGCACAGTAAGAGATCACCAATACATCCATCCCGTCCAGGATGTTCATTAAAAAGCATACCAACAGTGTGCCGTAGTTTACGGCAGACATGGAGGCGGTATCGAGGCGTTGAAAAAGCGGTGAAGCCATGGTTTAGTGATTGGTTTCCAGAATTCCGGAGGTTAGTGGGTTGGTGTATAGTCGATCTACCCATGCTTTACGATGGGCTAGAAACATGCGTTGATTAATAGATCCCTTGTCGGTAATTTCCCCTAGATCAATATTCAATTCAAATCCGGCAAAAAGGGCTCGCTTTATCTTGGTGGAACTCCCCGTGGACGTTTGGGCCCAGGCATCGAGATGTTGCTGCAGAAAATCTTGCATTTCCGGAGCAAGTACCAGTTCTTCTAGTGGTAAATTGGCCGAAGGAGTACCTGACAATAGTTCCCGACAGCGGTTAATTTCGGGGATTAGTATGGCCCCCAGATAATCCCGATCGTGACCGGTAATTACAGCATCTCGCACCACCCCATCGCCATGAGCGATTAATTTTGCCCGAAGTACCCCAACATTGACCCAGGTTCCAGAACTGAGTTTAAAATCTTCCGCAATGCGGCCGTCGAACCACATGCCCGTATTGGGATTGGATGGGTCCAAAAACTGTATGGCGTCTCCTGTTTTATAGTAGCCTTCTTCGTCAAAAGCTGCCGCGGTAGCCTCCGGATTCCGCCAATATCCTGGGGTAAGGTTGTTGCCCTTAAACCGAGCTTCTAATTTGTCGCCGTCCGGAACTAATTTTAGGGTTATGCCCGGTACCGGAACGCCTAGAGCTCCGGGTTTACTGCCCAAATGCGTATTGAACATGGCAGAGGGGCTTGCCTCGGTCATACCCAAACCAGAAGAAATCAGCAGTTTTTTACCCGTGGCCTGAACTGCAAGGGCCTCCAAATCGTCCCACACCTTTTGGGACATGTTTGCCCCGGCGTAAAAAAACATCTTTAGGCGCGAAAAGAAATGCGTCCGAAACGCCTCATCTTTTTTTAAATATGGGATGAGTTCCTCAAATCCCTTGGGCACATTAAAGTAGACCGTAGGTGCCAGATCCTTTAGATTATTTACAGTAGTCTGAATGCCCTCTGCGGTGGGATTGCCAGCATCGATATAGAGGGTGCCCCCGTTAAACAAGGTGAGTCCAAAATTGTGATTCCCCCCAAAGGTATGGTTCCATGGCAGCCAGTCCATAAGCTGCAGCCCGCCATTTTTAAAGAACGGGAATATTTGGGTGATTTGTTTCCAGTTGGTGGTAATGTTGCCGTGAGTGTTGATTACTCCCTTAGGCAAGCCGGTAGACCCGGAAGTAAATAGAATTTTGGCTATTGTGCCGGCATGCAGCTGGGCATGGGCCTTAGCCACGGCATCAGTTACCGGGGTTTGGAGCGCATTTTCGAAGGCACAAGCCCCTTCTGGGACCTGTGTTAGCGTCATTACGCCAATGTCCGAAGGTAAGGTTGCCAATGCAGGACCAAAAAATTTTCCGTGGGCGGCAAAGACCAGCCCCGGGGTAAGTAAGTCTATACAATGCGTTAATTTTTCAAATTTTGCAGACCGCAGACAGTAGGCCGGACTGATTGGGGCATACGGAATCCCAACATGCATGGCGGCTAGGGCCAACACACCGTGCTCCAAACTGTTCCCGGAAAGGATGGCCAAGGGCCGGGCTTCGGACAACCCGGCATTCAATAAAAATTGCCCCAAATGCTGTACCTGTTCCCAGGTTTGTTGGTAGGTAAGGGTTTGCCAAATTCCGCCTGGGGTGCGTTGTGCCAAAAATACGGTATTCGGGATTTCCCGGGCCCAATGTTGCAAGCGCTCGGTAGTGACTTCTGGGCCGGCTTCCAAAGGAATATTGGATTGCAGGTACAAGAATCCAGACGGATCCTTGCGCTGCGCTATGTCTACAGGCAGGGTGGGAATTTCTAAAAAGGAAGCCGTAGAAGTTGCCACAATAACTACTAATTTACCTGATAAAAGCGAATAATTACCGCGTCTGCCAATCGGGCACCACTGGCAACAGCAATGACCTTGTTGAGCCACTTGTACTTTTCGTGGGAAGTCTCGAAGGTGGCGGCTGTACGCATATAATATTCACTAGGGTCTACTGCCTCCCCTGCCTTCATGCGGGCCAGCACTTCGGGCGAAGCGTGCCGCACTCCTTTATTTACAATGTAGATCAGTGCTCCGTCGTGGGTCTTTAGGGTATATTGAGCCACCAAATCGGCCGTTCCGTCTTCCCGCACCGTTTGCCAATCGGCACCCCCAGGAAGAATTTCACCTTTTAATTTAGGTCCTTCAAAAGTGCCTCCGATTATATTGATGATTCTGCGATTCCCATAGGTAGTAACCCCTAGTTCCTGGGCATCTTCCAGTAAAACATTTTCTTCGAATAAAAATTCCAAAGTGGGTTCCGGTACCCGGGATTGGGCGTAACTATTTGCTGCCATAAGGACTCCTCCGAATAAACTTACAATTTTAAACCAATACTTCATTTTATCTTCGTAATGCGTTAGATTTCACCTACTTTTTTAGCCCGACCTTCTAGAAAATCGCGTAAACGCTGTTTGGCCTCTGGGGCTTCTTGGGCAATGGCGGCTGTCATAGCCTCTAGCATTAGCCCTACATCTGTACCTGCCTCCACAATGCGCGGCAAAACGTTGGTAAGGGCATAGTTGGTCATGGGGGCGTTTTTACTTATTTTTTTTGAAAGGTCCATTGCCTTCTCCAATCCAGTTCCATCGGGAACCAGATATTGCGCAAAGCCAACGCGATCACCCTCTTCGGCGGTATATACCCGACCGGTGAGCATCATATCTTGCATACGGGGCACCCCAATTAGGTTGGGTATGCGAATGGAGCCCCCGCCACCCACAAAAATGCCTCGCTGCCCCTCGGGCAGTGCATAAAAGGTAGAAGCCTCGGCAATACGAATATGGGCAGTAGCCGCCAACTCCAATCCCCCGCCCACACATGCACCCTTAAGTACCATTATCACAGGTGTTGGGCTGTTCTGAATGGCATTCAAGGCCCGGTGCCAAAGTCGGGAATGTTTTAATCCTTCTACGGCGTTGGATTCCTTGAGATCCGAGAGATCGAGCCCCGCGCAAAAGTGCGCACCATGACCGGAAAGAATTACGCATTTAATTTCGGGAGGCAATCTGTTAAACACCTGCTCCAGTTCCAGTATGGTGGCGGTATTTATAGCGTTGCGCTTGGATTCCCGATTTAAAAATACCGACAACACCTGGTCGCTTTGCTCGATTGCTAAATAGGTATATTCCGTCATAAAGCCTACTATTTTGGAGCCATGCGAATTGCACCATCTAGGCGAATCACCTCTCCATTTAGCATTTGATTTTCTATAATATGTTTTACCAAGGATGCAAATTCTTCAGGTTGACCCAACCGGGCAGGAAAGGGAACCTGAGCACCCAAGGATGTTTTTGCTTCTTCCGGCAATTC
Organism: Bacteroidota bacterium; assembly: GCA_046047415.1. Taxonomy (GTDB): domain Bacteria; phylum Bacteroidota; class Bacteroidia; order Flavobacteriales; family Flavobacteriaceae; genus Robiginitalea. The sequence continues at coordinate 5,886 of JBJOHX010000090.1, read as the reverse complement.
TGCCAACAATGGGGTTTCAAATATTCCAGGGGCAACCGTCATTATCCGTATTCCAAATCTTGCGAATTCACGGGCTATGGGCAGGGTCATGGCCACAATACCCCCCTTAGAAGCGGAGTAAGCCGCCTGACCAATTTGCCCGTCGAAGGCAGCTACAGAGGCCGTATTGATAATTACGCCTCGCTCTTCACTGGGGCCGGGCCTGTTTTTTTGCATCTGGTTTGCTACCAATCGCAATACATTAAATGTGCCTATGAGATTTACCTGAATAACCCGGTTAAAGGCTTCCAAAGTATGCAATCCTTCCTTGCCCAATACGCGTTGTGGCGGTCCTATACCGGCACAATTTATACATCCGTGAATGCTTCCAAATTGGGACAGGCCCATGGCAATGGCCCGGACTACATCGGCTTCCTCCGACACATTCCCGACCGAAAAACAGGCAGAGGCACCAAGATCGGCTGCCAAAGCCGCTCCCTTTTGGGCATTGAGGTCCAATAAGATGACCTGCCCTTTTGCCCCTACCAGCATGCGGGCCACAGCCTCTCCGAGCCCCGAAGCCCCTCCGGTTATAAAAAAGGTTTTGTTTGCAATGGTCATGCGTTGGTCTTTATTATTCGGTTACGACCCTTTTAATCCCAAATTAGGAATTAAATGTCCTTTGAACACTAATATCCGTTTAATATTTAAAGTATCAAATTAAAATATCGGAATCTAAGCGATTCTCTGAATCCTTTGGAATATGCAATAGGGTTTCCCGAAGGCTGCTAAGCCTTGGCACTTCATGACTATAATAAAAGCCTAAGGTCTGTAGTTTTGACTGTACAAAAACAGCATTGCCCAGTGTTTTTTGGCGTGTTATGGCAGCTATCCCCTGTTTGAGCCACTGCCAGGCCAGGGCCAAAATACCTAAGCTTTCTAAGTAACTATTGGCATTGCCTAAGTAGGTTTCGGGTGGGGCGTGCTTTGACAGGTCCATAAAATATTGAGTTACCTCCCTGAAGTGGGTCATTTCCTGCTGCAACCGGGTGGCGTGTTGCGCTAAGGCCGTTAGGCCCAGCCCTTCTTGCACCACGGCTAGCACTTCTGTCTCCCAAAGGGTATAACTTATACCACCATCTTTCAGAATCTGTCTCCCCAATACGCCCAGGGCGTGTATGCCGGAGGTGCCCTCGTATATGGGCAAGATGCGTACGTCCCGCGCCAATTTTTCGATGGGAAAATCGTCGGTATAGCCGTATCCTCCAAAAACCTGAAGCGCCAGATGTACCGAAAGTACACCCTGCTCGGCCCCATGGGTTTTGGCAACTGGGGTTAGTAAATTGAGTAGTCGGGTATATTTATCTGTTTCGGCTTCGCTTTTACTGTGTTTTTGCAAGTCCTGATACAGATGGCATTGGAGAATAAAGCCCAACATGCCCTCTACAAACGCTTTCTGGGTCAGCAACATGCGCTGTACATCCGGATGCTGCACAATGGGTACATTTTGCTCCATCTTGCCCAGAGATTTACCCTGTTTACGCACCCGAGCGTAGTCTAGGGCGTAATAATAGGCTGCAGAGGCCATACCCGCTCCCATGGCCCCAACACTTAGGCGTGCCCCATCCATCATCTGAAACATGTGTGCGAGTCCTTGATTGGCCGTACCCAACAGATATCCCTCGCAGCGGTTTTGACTGCCAAAGCCCAAATGCAGGGCCGGCGTGGCTTTTTGGCCCATTTTATGGTAAAGGCCTATGGCCTGAACATCATTATCTTCTCCGTTGGCACGCACCGCGGGCACCAAGAACAGGGATATGCCACGGGTTCCTTGGGGTGCCCCGGCTATACGGGCCAGCACCAAATGCAGAATGTTCTCGGTAATGTTGTGACTTCCGGCAGAGATAAAAATCTTTTGTCCGGATATGGCATAAGCTCCATTTGGAAGTGGGGTTGCCTTGGTGGTAATGTTTCCGAGGGCGCTACCGGCATCGGGCTCAGTTAGGCACATGGTTCCCAACAATGCGCCAGATTGCAATTGGGGCAGGTATTGTTGCTGTTGCTTTGGTGTCCCAAAGGTGGCCAACATATTGGCTACGCCCTTGGCCAGATCGGTATACATAATGTAGCTGTTGGACCGGGTACACAAAATAAAATCTACCGCTGCTATAATGGTTTTGGGCAACTGAAAACCACCCAGGTCTTCTGGCAAGGTGGCTCCTATGAATCCGGCTTCCGCAAAATTTTTGACAAATTCGTGAATGGAAGGGTGCACCACTACACGGTCTCCCTGAATTTCGGGCGGATTCCGGTCCGATGCTATAACATGGGCCTCTTGTATGCGCTGGGCCAATTCGTGTCCGGCATCGAGTGCCATGCGCAAGCTGTCTGCTTGGTGTTGCGCAAAATAGGGCAACCCGGTCAATTCCGATACATTTAGCACATCGAACAGCAGAAATTCCAGATTTTCGCGGGAGTAGGTCAATAGGTTATTGTTTTTTTAAAAGTAGTGTTTTTTGCTCTTGCCTTATGTCTTGATTTTTTACGGATTAAAACTGATGCCGGTTTTGGACATGCCGCCCCTAGCGGGATGGAAAGCATTTTCTTTGATCTTATCTTTTCGGCTTTGCCAAAAGTATAAATGCATCTTTTAATGTGAACCGCAGGCGGCCTTTAATGCGAGGCGTCGGCCTTTTTGGCAAGCCTTAACACCAAATGGATTTTTCCAATTAAAAATGAAAACTATTCCTGAGTTGGAAACCTTCGCTTTGGATCCCTAGCTGTGGCAAATATTTGCAGAATGCATATATGTCCATTTTCTACTTTGTATAGCAACTTGAAGTTTCTTACTATGACACGCCTGTAATTTGGATTTATTTCGTCCTTTTGAAATTGTTCGGGAAAGGTTATGCTATTACCTGAATTAAGGATATCGTTTAGAACGTTTTTCGCCCCTTGTAGACTTTTGGACGTATTTAATATACGTGTAAATTTGTTTTAACTGAACCGTTGCTTGTTTAGTCCAGATTGTTTTGGATTGCACAATTACCAGGATTTGGAATCCTTTTCAAGTTCTTCCGTAGAAATAATTTCTCCCCGTTCGACCTCGGCTTCGGCCTCTTGGAGTGCTTTATTATAAGCCGTTTTAGACAACGGGTTCCCAGCCGAATCGAAGGCTACTATTTCTTCATCTGCATTATACGATTCAGCTAAAGCCTCTATCATTCGCAAAAAGCGGATATCGGCATCCCGGATATAGTCTAATACACGTTGTCTTAATTCTGACACGACTGTTTGATTAAAATATGAGCTTGAATAAAATACAATTTTTGTTTCATACGGGATGTGAAAAAGGCTTGTAATGCCTATCTAAAATTTCGCAATTTAGCACGGAAGGCAGCAGTTTCCTTGCAGGGGGCGGTTAATATTTTCAAATTCGTGGAATTCGATTACCTATATGCCTAGTGGCGGAGGTTCTTTACCTATATCACGGATAATTAGTTTCGATTTTGCCTCTCGGCGGAGGATTTTTCCATTTATCATGGATTTTGCTCCTCACGATTGCATCGTGAGTCGCGATTTTTTTCCTAACTTTTCTTTGCTCACCCAAAGAAAAGTAGGCAAAAGAAAAGGTGCCCGAGCTGAGGCGTTTTTGCAGCTATCACTGCAAAACCACTCGAAGCAACCTAAAAGCGGTCCAAGGCTTCCCACTTTTTAAACGGTTGCTCCTCCTTACGCTTGCACCTCGGGAGGCTTTCCGGCTCCGCCGGAATTTGGTTTTTTGATTATACCATAATGGTAGAACCGAAAGCAGGGCTTTAGCAATTAACGGAAATGCGTTAGCATTTCTTTTAACGCGAGCCCGAAGGGCGAGCTTTAACGCAAAACGAAGTTTTACATTAACGTGAGGCGTTAGCCGAGCATTAACTAAAAAAGGTCCAAGGCTTCCCGCCTTCTTTACGGTTGAACCGACCTACGCTGGCACCTCGGGAGGCTTTCCGGCTCCGCCGGAATTTGGTTTTTTGATTATACCATAATGGTAGAACCGAAAGCAGGGCTTTAGCAATTAACGGAAATGCGCTGGCATTTCTTTTAACGCGAGCCAGTAGGGCGAGCTTTAACGCAAAACGAAGTTTTGCCTTAACGTGAGGCGCTAGCCGAACATCAACATAAGGCGAAGCCTTTTTCATCGCTATCGCTGCAATTGAGGTTTTTTGATTCTACTATTTCGGCAGAGCCGAAAGCAGAACTTTAACTAGCAACGGAAATGCGCTGGCATTTCTTTTAACGCGAGCCAGTAGGGCGAGCTTTAACGCAAAACGAAGTTTTGCGTTAACGCGAAGGCGTCAGCCAAATGCCGGTAGTATTGTCGCCTAATTACAGGCTAGGTTTCAACTGAAAGTTTTCACCTACCGCCCTTAAGACCTTGAGAATGGTATCAAATTGTGGTTTAGCATTTTCTGAAAGTGCTTTGTACAGACTTGGCCTACTCAATCCTGTTCGATCTGCTATTTTTGACATTCCAATGGCTTTGGCGACATGTCCAAGAGCGGTAATAATTTCATTGGAATCACCTTCTTGCAGGACTTGATTCAGATATTCTTGAACGATTTGCTCATTATCCAGATATTCTGCTATATCAAATTTTGAAGCTTTCATGCTATTTTATATTTGTCCCAAAGCTTTTTTGCCTTTTTATTGTCCTTTTCTTGAGAACCTTTATCCCCTCCTATTAAGAGTAGCATGATTCCCGCGTGATGCCTTTTGAAATAGATTCGATAGCCCGGACCATAATGAATTCTCAATTCTTCAAGGCCCTCACCGACAGATGTAATATCTCCTAAATTCCCATGTTCAATTCGTTGAAGCCGAAATAATAGTATAGCCTTGGCTTTGACATCCTTGAGTTTTCTAAACCACTTATCGAATTCGTTGGTTTTTTCAATATAGAATCTGTCAAATGTAGTCACTTGGATACAATTATGCAAATGAAGTATAATGGATGTTTATAAAGTCTTCCCGGTTTTATAGTGATATAATGGACGTTATTTGTTTTAATTCAATTTTTTTAAATGTTGTAATTTAAAGCGAAGGACTGCTGTTCCCTTGCATGCAAAAATTTGCCTTAATCTCAATTTGTACGTATATTTGTACAATATTAAGTACATATCATGTTGACTACCTCAATTTCAGACTTCAGAAAGGACATTAAAAAGTATTTGGATAAGGTGACTCAGAATTTCGAGACTTTGATCATTAACCGCGGAAAGGATAATGGTGTTGTAATTATGTCATTGAAAGAGTACAATGCTTTAAACGCTACACATCATGAGTTGTCTTCAAAGCTTAATGAACAGCGCCTAGACGCCGCAATCAGTAAACTCAAAGGAGGATCCGGCTTCACTAAAGAACTCCTGGAGGAATGAAATATGTATTTGTAGATGAATCTTGGGAAGATTATCTGTATTGGCAGAAAACGGATAAAAGAATGCTGAAGCGAGTTAACCAGTTACTAAAGGATATAGCAAGACATCCATTTGAGGGAATAGGGAAACCTGAGCCGCTAAAACACAAGTATCAGGGTTTTTGGTCGCGCAGAATTGATTCCGAACACAGACTCATTTACAGGGTAAAAGATGATGAGATACTGATAGCGAAATGCCGTTTTCATTACGATTAGGTTAGACTTGAAGACTTGCCCTTTTCAGTAGTTCTAATATTTTTCCTGGATACGGGTTTTTGATTTTGTCTATCGGCGGGGGATTTTTCCATTTATCATGGATTTAGCTCCTCACGATTGCATCGTGAGTCGCGTTTTTCTCAACTTTCTTTTGATAGTCCAAAAGAAAGTTGCAAAGAAAAGGACTCGTCAATTGAGGCGATTTTTGCTGCGCAAAACCGCGGATG